>NZ_JAYRMO010000028.1:0-68707 GCF_041912635.1 Inhella sp. | reverse complement strand
GGTGGGAGCCCGGCTTCAGATCGAAACGCAGCTTTTTGAACTTCGCGACGCTTCATTGACCGGGAACTGCGGCACTCAGCCGCGTGCGCTGTGCCCTCGAAAGCCGTCTGCCGCCCAGACTCCTAGGCCGCCTCCTTCAAAAGAAGGAATCAGATAAGCCCACGCGCCACCGCTCGGTGGCCCAGTGCCGGTCTGGGTTCTTGCATTCCAGGAGGTCGCTGTGAACGAAATTGCGTGGGAACGTCGTTGCGTGCTGGCGGCTCTGCCGGGGGCGCAGGCCCAGTCGGCTGATCTGGTGGCCGTGGTGGCCGCGAACAGCAAGGCACCACCCAAGCTCAGTGCCGAAGAGCTCAGCGCCATCTTCATGGGCACGGCCAAGAGCTTTCCGAATGGCGAGCGCGCCGTGCCGATCGACCAGAAGGCTGGCACGCCGCAATACGCCGGCTTCTATCAAAAAGCCGCCGGCAAGACGGAGGCGCAGATGAAGGCCTACTGGTCGCGCATCATGTTCACTGGCAAGGGCCAGCCACCGCAGGAAGGGGGCGACGGCGCCGCGGTGAAGAAGCTCGTGGCCGCCAACCCGAACATGGTGGGCTACATCGAAGCCTCGCTGGTGGATGCCAGCGTGCGCGTGATCGCCGACATCAAGTAAGGAGCCGACCATGCGTGTGCTTGCCACCCTCACCGTCACCGCCGCCCTGCTCGGTGCCAGCGCCCCGGCCCTGTCCGAGGGCATGCGTTTCAACTTCAGCGGCTTCGGCCAATACACCGTGGGCAAGGTGCTTTCCGGTGACAAGAAGCCCTTCTCACTCACCGGCAACTGGAACTGCCCCTGCGCCATCGCCAACTGGGAATACGTGGGCGTCTACGAAAAGGACAAGGGCTGGCAGGCGGATCAGGAATCGCTGATCGGCCTGCAGGGCACCCTGCACTTCAGCGACACCATCTCCGCCACCGCCCAGGTGCTGGCGCGGCCCGGCAACTTCAACTTCCGCCCCACCATCGACTGGGCCTACGGCTCCTGGGCCGTCAGCGACCACTGGACCGTGCAGGCCGGGCGCAAGCGCATCCCGCTCTACTACTACTCCGACTTCCTCTACATCGGCACCGCCTACCCCTGGGTGCGCCCGCCGCAGGATGTCTACGGCTGGCCGATCTACGCCTATGACGGCGTCAACGCCGCCTACAGCGGCCAGTGGGGCAGCGTGACGGTGGACGCCAATGTCTGGGCCGGCGGCTTCACGCACAACAACGCGCCCTACAACACCAAGATCTATTACGGCGCCAAGACCAACGAGAAGTGGAAGGGCATCCACGGCGCCTACATCACCCTCACCAAGGACGAATGGAATGGCCGCGTGATGGTGATGCGCCACAAGGCCAACACCTGGACGCCGGCCTACGACGACCAGCCCGAGACGGTGTGGGTGCCCAATCTGCAAACCACCATCATTGCCCTCTCGCTCAATTACGACGGCGCCAACTGGCTGCTGCGCAGCGAGCTCAACCGCTTCAAGCAGGACACCTCCAAGGCCCAGTACGACTACTACCTGCTGGGCGTGGGCTACCGCGTGGGCGATTGGACGGCGATGCTGACTCAGTCCAACTACAAGACCAAGGACCTGGGCACCGCCTTCGGCAACCCGCCGCAGGGCATCGAGGCCCGCCGCAGCCGCAGCGTGGCGCTGCGCTACGACCTCAACAAGAACTGGGCGCTGAAGGCGCAGTACGACGTCTCCAAGGACCGCACCACCTGGTACGACTTCTTCGGCGACCACAAGATGCTGACCTTCTCGGCGCAGACCTCGTTCTGAGCGGGCGGCCTCCAAGGCGCCTGGCGGTCCGCGCCTCGGTCATCGCGGGGCTGGCCACGGCCAGCCCCGTGCTCTTGCCACGCCGTCGGGCGCTGCTGGGCGGCGCGGGTTGGGTGCTTGGGCTGTCCGGCCTGTTCGGTGCGGTCAGCGCCGGGGCGCAGGGAGCCAGTCCGCGCCTGCGGGTGGCCACCCATTCGCTGCCGCCCTACGTCATCGCGCAGCGCGCGGCGCCGCCGCAGGGCGCCTTGCGCGAGTTCATGGATGCCGAACTGGCACCACTGCTGGGCGTGCAGTTCGACTGGCTGCCCGTGATGACCGCGCTGCGCGTGCAGCGCAGCCTGCTGGACGGCAGCGCAGAGCTCGCGCCGCTGCTCACCCTGTCGGTGGCGGGCCTGCGCGAGCTGCAGTTCGCGGCGGAGGCCTCGCTCTTCATGGACAGCTTCGTGGCCCTGCGGCCCGGGCACCCGCTGCTGCGGCGCGAACGCGTGCAGGCGGCCGATTTGCAGGGCCAGCACGTGGGCACGGCGCTGGGCCTGCTGCTGCCGCCCGACCTGGAAGGCCTGGACATTCGCTGGGACGTGGTGTCCGCCACCGAGGCGGACCGCGCCATCCTCACGCGCGTGGCGCGTGGTCAGCTCGATGCCGGCTACTTCAGCAACCCCGAGTCGCCGCGCTGGAGCGCGCAGCAACTGGGCATCCCGCTGCAGCTGCGCCCGCTGGACGTGGCACGCCGCGCCCTGTTCCCCGCCTTCGCGCGCCATGTCGACCCCGAACTGGTGGCGCGCTACGGACCCTTGGCGGCGCAGCACTTCGCCACCGAACGCTGGACGCGCACCTTGCAGCGCTGGTTGCAGGGGGTGAGTGCGGCGAGCACACCCGCGCGGTCGGCCTGACGGGGGAGGGCCAGGACGCTCAGGTGGTGTCAGGCCGCCCAGCCGGCCAGGAACTCGATGCGGGGACCAGTCCACCACTTGGCGGCCCTTCCAACACGCGCTCTTGGGCGCGTAGCCTCTCCACCCAGGCCTGCACCGCCGCGCCGCTGCTCAGGTCCACCTGGCCTTGCAGCACATCGCCCCACAGGCGCAGCGGGCCGCAGGTCGGCTTGGTGGTACGCGTGCCGCCGCTCAGCAGCAGGCCTGCCGCGCACGCCTGCCCGGCGCCCCCGATGCCATCAGCGAGCGCCGGCCGCGGCCAGGGCCGTCATGTTGACGACGCGGCGCACCGTGCTGGACGGCGTGAGGATGTGCACCGGCTGGGCGGCGCCCAGCAGCACCGGGCCGACGGTGACGCCATGGCCGCCGGTCATCTTCAGCACATTGAAGAGGATGTTGGCAGCGTCCAGATTGGGCAGCAGCAGCAGATTGGCCTCGCCGCTGAGGGTGGTCTCGGGCAGGAAGTTACGGCGGATCTCCTCGCTCAGGGCGGCATCGCCGTGCATCTCGCCGTCGCAGGGCACACCCGGGCGCAGGGCCTTGAAGCGTTTCGCGGCTTCGCGCATGCGCTTGGCCGAGGGGCGGGTGGAGCTGCCGAACATCGAGTGCGAGACGAAAGCCACCTTGGGCGGAATGCCGAAGCGGCGCAGCTCGTCCACCGCCATCGCGGCGATCTCGGCCAGCTGCTCGGCGCTGGGCTCCTCGTTGACGAAGGTGTCGGCCAGGAACAGCGTGCGCTCGTCCAGCAGCAGGGCGTTGACCGTGGCGAAGCAGTGCGCGCCTTCGCGCAGGCCGATGACGTCGCGCACATGGTCGAGGTGCTGCTCGAAGCGGCCCACCAGGCCGCAGAGCAGCGCGTCGGCATCGCCGCGGCGCAGCAGCATGCTGCCGATCAGCGTGTGCGAGCGCCGCAGCGCGGCCTTGGCCATGCTGGGGGTGACGCCCTCGCGGCCCATCAGGCGCTGGTAGTCCTCCCAGCATTCGCGGTAGCGCGCGTCGTCCTCAGGGTTGACGAGCTCGATATCGCGGCCCACCTCCAGGCGAAGGCCGGCGCGCGCGATGCGGGCCTCGATCACGGCCGGGCGGCCGATCAGGATCGGCCGGGCCAGGCCTTCGTCCACCACCACCTGGGCGGCGCGCAGCGCGCGCTCGTCCTCGCCTTCGGCGTAAATCACGCGGCCCTTGCGCGCCTTGGCGGCGGCAAACACCGGGCGCATCACCAGGCCGGTCTGGTAGACGAAGCGGCTTAAGGAGGCGCGGTAGGCCTCCAGGTCCTTGATCGGGCGCGTGGCCACGCCGCTGGCGGCGGCCGCCTCGGCCACGGCCGGGGCGATGCGCAGGATCAGGCGCGCGTCAAAGGGCTTGGGAATGATGTACTCGGGCCCGAAGTGCAGTTCCTGCCCGGCGTAGGCGGCGGCCACCTCGTCGCTGATCTCGGCCTTGGCCAGCGCGGCGATCTCGCGCACGCAGGCCAGCTTCATTTCCTCGGTGATGCGCGTGGCTCCGCAATCCAGCGCGCCGCGGAAGATGTACGGGAAGCACAGGACGTTGTTGACCTGGTTCGGGTAGTCGCTGCGGCCGGTGGCCATGATGGCGTCGTCGCGCACCTGCTTGACGAGTTCGGGGCGGATCTCTGGCTCGGGGTTGGCCAGCGCCAGGATCACCGGACGCGCGGCCATCGTGGCCACCATCTCCGGCTTCAGCACCCCGGCGGCCGAGCAGCCCAGGAACACGTCGGCGCCGTGCATGGCATCGGCCAGCGTGCGTGCGGGGGTCTGCTGGCAGTAGCGCTGCTTGCTCTCGTCCAGCTTGGCGGCATCGGCGCGCTCGCTCTGGATCACGCCCTTGGAGTCGATCACATAGATGTGCTCGCGCTTCACGCCCAGGCCCACCATCACGTCCAGGCAGGCAATGGCCGCCGCACCGGCACCGCTGACCACCAGCTTGATCGAGCCGATCGGCTTGCCCACCAGCTCCAGCGCGTTCAAGAGCGCCGCGCCGCTGATGATGGCGGTGCCATGCTGGTCGTCGTGGAAGACCGGGATGCTCAGGCGCTCCTTGAGCTTGCGCTCGACATAGAAGCACTCGGGCGCCTTGATGTCCTCGAGGTTGATGCCGCCCAGCGTGGGTTCGAGCGCGGCGATGTGCTCGACCAGCTTGTCCGGGTCCTTCTCGTTCAGTTCGATGTCGAACACGTCGATCCCGGCGAACTTCTTGAACAGACAGCCCTTGCCCTCCATCACCGGCTTGGCGGCCAGCGGGCCGATGTCGCCCAGGCCCAGCACCGCGGTGCCGTTGGTGACGACGCCGACGAGGTTGCCGCGCGAGGTGTATTCGGCCGCGCAGTTCGGGTCGGCCTCGATGGCCAGGCAGGGATAGGCAACCCCGGGCGAATAGGCCAGCGAGAGATCGCGCTGGTTCGCCAGCGCCTTGGTCGGCGTCACGGCGATCTTGCCGCGCGAGGGCAGGCGGTGGTAGTCGAGGGCGGCTTCGCGCAGCGCGGCTTCGGCCTCGCGGGGCAGGTGTTGGGTGTCGTCGTGCATCGGCGCAGCGTAGCGGAAGCCCATGCGGGCCTCCATGCGCAGGACGCATGAAGCAAAGAGCCCGCGGCAAGGCGGGCTCGGAGGCGAAGGCTGGCTCAACCAGCGGCGGAGGTGGCGCGACCGGCAAGAATCGAACTTGCGACGCGGCCTTCGGAGGGCCGCATGATATCCACTTCACCACGGTCGCAGCGAAGCCGGCCATTCTAGGGGCTAAAGCACGCCGCTATACTTCCGCGCCCTTTTCGAGGGTCCGAAACACAAGAGCCACAAGAGGACGGCATGAGCCACGACACCCACGAAGCCCACGATTCCCACGAAGGCCCCATCAAGACCCCGAAGCAACTGGCCTGGGCCGTGTTCTTCGCCTTCATGGTGCCCATCGTCGTGATCATCCTGCTGGCCAATTACGTGTCCGGGCAGTTCAAGCCGGCCGCCGGCAGCGAAAGCCTGGAAGCCGAGAAGATCGCCGAGCGCCTCAAGCCCATCGGGCATGTGGAAGTGAAGGCCGCTGGCGACATGGCTGCGATGAAGACCGGCGAGCAGGTCTACCAGGCCCAGTGCGCCGCCTGCCACGGCACCGGCGCCGCCGGCGCACCCAAGCTGGCGGACGCCGCCGCCTGGGGCCCGCGCGTGAAGACCGGCTTCGAGGCCCTGCTCAATTCGGCTCTGAAGGGCAAGGGCGCCATGGGCGCACAGGGTGGCGGCGATTTCTCCGACTTCGAGATCTCCCGCGCCGTGGTCTACATGGCCAACCAGGGCGGCGGCAAGTTCGACGAGCCCAAGGCCCCGGCGGCTCCCGCCTCGGCCGCTCAGTAAGCCCAGGCCGATCCGCAAGAGCCGCCCCACCGGGCGGCTTTTTTCATGCCGGTCGCAGTTGGAAGCCGAAGCGCTGCGGCAATTCGGCGCGGGTGATGTCCTGCGGAATCCATTCGCCGCGTTCGATGCGCTCGGCTGCCAGGCCCATGTCCTGGCTGTGCACCAGGCCCAGGCCGCGCGGGGTGTGCAGGTAGAGCCAGCCCTGCTCGTCCAGCCAGCAGCTCACGGCCTGCAGTTCCTCGCCGGTATGGGCTTGGATGCGCCCGTCGTCCAGCAGACGCAGCACCAGGGGGGCTGCCTCCAGCTCCACATAGACGCGCTGCGGGCCGTTCTGGAAGTACCAGGCGCCTTGCGCGTCGGACTCGTAATTGCGCTGGATGAACTCGCGCAGCTTGTCGTGCCGCACCACGCTGCCCTTGGGGTGGGGGAAGGCGCCGGCGCGCTGGCAAGCCTCGTCGCGCATGTACCAGTCGCCGCGTGCATCCAGCGCCAGCCAGCCGCGGCAATCGGGCACGTGGGGCCATTTGGCCAGCGCGGCCTTGACGATGTCATCCATCAGCGTCTTTCCAGCAGCAGGTGCAGCCAATTGCCGCGCGGCGGGTGCAGGGCTTCGCTGGGCCAGCGGGCCCAGAAGGCCAGCTTGGTCAACACCTTCTGGCCCAGCGAGCGCGGCGCGGGCGCGCCGATGCCGCCCCCGCAATGGACGCAAGGCTCCTGCTGCGCATAGGTGCCGTAGGGGTTGCCGGCCAGGTCCATCAGCCAGGCGCTGAGCGCATTGCTGCGCTCGCGGGTGTGCCCCACCAGATGGTGGCTGGCGACGCGGAACTGGGGGAACAGGGCCGCCAGGCTGCCGGCATCGAAGCGATTGACATGGCCCCAGGGCGGGTTGAAGCCACCGCAGCGTGCGCAGGTCGTACGCCCGACGCGCAAGTCCTGCCCATTGGGCACGCCGATCAACAGCCGGCCGCAGCAGACGCGCTGCAGTTCGTGGCAGGCCTGGTGCAGCAGTTGCGGGGGGATGTGCTCCAGCACCTCGGCGCAGAGCACGAAGTCAAACGCACCGTCGGGGAAGTCCAGCGCGGTGAGGTCGCCCTGCACGGTCAGGACCCCGGGGTGTTCAAACTCCGGCCGCTGCAGGTCGAGCGCCACGACCTCTTGGAAGCGTTCGGCCAGCAGGCGAGAGAAATGTCCGTCGCGGGCGCCGATGTCCAGGGCGCGCCGTCCGGATCCCGGGCTCAGGCTCAACAGGTCGCGTGTGCGTTCTTGTTCGGCCGGGCTGGAGCGGTAGGCGCTCAGGGACATGCTCACTCCAGATGCTGTTCCAGCCAGGCACAGACGCTGCCCGGCAGGCCCAGGGCCGAGCCGGGCCAGCGCCCGGTGGGGAAGCCCACATGGCCGCCGTGCGCGGGTTGCCACAGCGTGATGGGCGCGTGCTCGTAGCGGCGCGGGGCCGGCAGGCTGTAAAAGGGCACGAAGGGGTCGTTGCGCGCATTCAGCACCAGGCTGGGCACGCGCAGGCGCGCCAGCTGCGGGCCGGCGCTGGCGCGGGCGTAGTAATCGGCGGCGTTGCGGAAGCCGTGCAGCGGCGCGGTGACGAGTTCGTCGAACTCGATCAGGCTGCGCGCGCGCGCCAGGGCCGCGCCGTCAAACAGACCGGGGTGCCGCTGCAGCTGGTGCAGGGCCTTGGGGATCATGCTGCGCAGGAAGTAGCGCGTGTAGATGACCCGGTTCAGGCCCTGGTGGATGGCCTGGCTGGCGGCTGCCAAATCCAGTGGCGCGGAGATGGCGGCGAGCGCGCGCACCGTTTGGCCGGCCTGCTCGCCCGCCTCCTGGGCCCAGCGCAGCAGGGCATTGCCGCCCAGGCTCACGCCCACCGCCAGCAGGGGGCCAGCGTGGCGGGCGCGCAGCTGGGTCAGCATCCAGCCGATTTCGGCAAAGTCGCCCGAGTGGTAGGCGCGCGGCGCGCGGTTCAGCTCGCCCGAGCAGCCGCGGAAATGCGGCAGCGCGCAGGCCCAGCCGAGCTGCTGCGCATGGCTGGCGAAGGCCTGCGCGTAGTGGCTGGCCGAGCTGCCTTCCAGACCGTGGAAGAGCACCAGCAGCGGTCGTTGCGGGTCCGGGGCATCGACCCAATCGCAATCGATGAAGTCGCCGTCCGGGGTGTCCCAGCGCTCGCGGCGCAGTGCGGGCGGCGCCGCATGGTGCAGGCGGGCAAACAGCTTGGGCCAGATGGTTTGCGCGTGGCCGCCGGGCAGCCAGCGCGGGGCAGCGATGCGCGCCGGCCGGCGCAGCCGGTTCAATGCAGCACGCCGCTGCCCGGCGCCAGCTCCGGCTGGTCGTTGGGCTGGCCCGGGCTGGCGTGGTGTAGCACCATGCGCCAGCCTTCGGCGGTTTTCAGATAGACATTGCTGGCCCATACCCAGGCGACCTGCATGCCTTCAGGGCCGGGCACCAGCACCCGTTCGCGCACCTGGTGCACGGCCAGCTGCTCGGTCTGCAGCTTGCGCACCTCGGTGGGCTGCACGGCCACCGGGCCGCGCGCGAACATGGCCTCGAAATTGGCGCGGATGGCGGTGATGCCCACCAGCAGCGGGCCGCCGGGGTGCAGGCAGCGCACCTCCTCGTCGCCCACCCACAGGGAGACCAAGCGTTCCAGGTCGGCGCTCTGCAGGGCCTCGTAGAACTGGGTCTCGATGTCTTCCGGGCTGGCCATCAGCACGGCCAAGGGCGCGCGGCGGGGCATGTCCGTGGCGCCCGAATCAATGGCCGTGGGAGAGGACTTCTCCGGCCTTGAGCTTGTATTCGGTGCCGCAGTAGGGGCAGCGGCCGCTGTGGCCCTCGTGCGTGAGATCGATGTAGACCTTGGGGTGGCTGCTCCACAGCGCCATCTTGGGATTGGGGCAGGCAACCACGCCGGGGCCTTGCAGGTCCTGGGCGCTGACTTCAATGACGGCTTGGCTCATGGCGGGTAGGAGCTGGGGGAGAACCCTGAATTTTAGGAGCCCGTGCCGGCGGCCTCGGACTGCCAGTCGTAGGCGCGTTCGACCTTCACCACCTGCAGCTCGTAATGCGCATACCACTGCGCCCGGCCGCGCTCGCGCGTGGCGGCGTGCTCGGCCTGCGCGTGCCAGGCGGCGATGGCCTCCAGGCTGGCCCAGTAGGAGACGGTGATGCCCAGGCCATCGGCACCGCGCACGCTGCGCACATCGATGAAGCCGGGCTGCTGCTTGACCAGCTCGACCATGTGCTCGGCGGCCGCGGCATAGCCCTCGTCGCCGGGGCGGCGTTGGCTGGTGAAGATGACGGCGTAGCAGGGATTCGGCAGTTTCAGCATGGGGGCTCAGTCGGACAGGTGGTCGGCCAGCACCTCGACCCAATGCCGCACCGGGCGGGCGTCGCTGAGGTGGCTGATGCAGCCGATGTTGGCGCTGACGATCTGCTCGGCGCCGAGTTCGTCCAGCGCCGCGAGCTTGCGCGCACGCAGCTCCTGTGCCACCGCGGGCTGCAGGATCGAATAGGTGCCGGCCGAGCCGCAGCACAGATGCGCATCGCGCGGGCGCTGCAGCTGAAAGCCCAGCTGGCGCAGGCCCTGCTCGACCGGATCGGCGCGGCGCTGGCCATGCTGCAGCGTGCAGGGTGGGTGCCAGGCCAGACTGGGCAGCGGGCCGGGCTTGAGCGCGGCGCGCAGGCGCGGCAGATGGGCGGGGCTGAGCAGCCATTCGCCCAGGTCCTGGGTGCGCTCAGCCACCGCGGCCGCGGCGGCGTCGCCGGGCAGGTGGCGGCCATATTCCTTGACCATCAGCCCGCAGCCGCTGGCGTTCGAGACGATGGGCTCGCTGCGCCCCGCGCAGGCGGCCACCAGGGCCTGCATGTCGCGCCTTGCACTTTCGTGGGCGCCGAGGTGCTCGCGCAGCGCCCCGCAGCAGCCCTCCACCGGCACGCCCTGCACGCCCAGCACCGCCAGCACGCGCTGCGTGGCGGCCTCGATGTTCGGCGCCAGCGCCGGTTGCACGCAGCCGCGCAGCAGCAGCACCTGGCGTGGCTGGGCCTTGGCTGGGCGATGCAGCACGCGCTGGCGGCGCGGCACGGCGCGGCGCAGCCGGCCGGGCAGCAGCGGGCGCAGCCATTGGCCCAGGCGCAGCGAAGGGCCGAACAGCGGCGAGGGCAGGAAGCGCGCCAGCAGGGCGCGCAGCAGGCGTGCCTTCAGCGGCCGCGCGGGCGCCTGCGCGTCGGCCAGGCCGCGGCCCAGGTCGACCAGCTCGCCATAGCGCACGCCCGAAGGGCAGGTGGTCTCGCAGGCGCGGCAGCTCAGGCAGCGGTCCAGATGCTGCTGGGTGGCGGCGCTGGCGGCCTCACCCTGCAGCAGCTGGCGCACCAGGGCGATGCGGCCGCGCGGGCTGTCCAGTTCGTTGCCCAGCACCTGGTAGCTGGGGCAGGTGGCGGTGCAGAAGCCGCAGTGCACGCAGGACTGGATCAGCTCGCGCGCACGCTGGGCGGCAGGGTTCTGGGCGAGTTCGGGGGCCAGTTCGGTGTGCATGCCGGGGCTGCTGGGCGGGGAGGCCCGCATCCTAGGCTGTGCTTCTGGCGATTCGGCGCACGCGCTGGCGATTCGTCGCGGCAGGAGCCTGTTGCCCGGCGGGTCTTCATAGAGTCGCGCCCATTCCAAACTGGAGACCCCGATGAACGTTCTGCGTCGTGCCTTGTTTGCCGCTGGCCTGCTGGCCCTGTCGGTTCCCGTCTGCGCCCAGCGCATCGACACCAATCCCCAGCAGCCCGTGCTGGCGGGCGAGCCGCTGCAACTGGCCCTGGCCGACCTGCAGCCGGGCCAGACCGTCACGCTGCGCGCCGAGCGCACGGTGCGCACTTTCACCGGTCCGGTGCGGCGCTTCATGTCCGAGGCCCGCTTCCAGGCCGATGCGCAGGGCCGTGTCGATCTGGCCGGGCAGGCGCCGCTGCCCGGCGGCAGCTACGCGGGGGCCGATGTGCGCGGTCTGCTGTGGTCGATGCGG
The DNA here is from genome assembly GCF_041912635.1 of Inhella sp. Lineage (GTDB taxonomy): Bacteria > Pseudomonadota > Gammaproteobacteria > Burkholderiales > Burkholderiaceae_C > Inhella. The sequence continues at coordinate 57,596 of NZ_JAYRMO010000028.1, read as the reverse complement.
ATGCAAGACGGCGAGGTGAAGGAGCCGGTGTTCAACCTCATCCAGTTCCAGCTCCACGACGCCGAAGGCAAGCCCCTGGCCCAGGCCGAGCTGCGCCTGACGCAGTCCCTGCCCGATGTGCAGACGCGCAAGCCCGCCGGCTTCCCTGGTGCGCTGTTCGCCCACCGTGCCGGCGCGGCCAAGCGGCCGGCCTTGATCCTGCTGGGCGGCAGCGAGGGCGGCTCGGCCATCAACCGCGACGCCCCTTTCTGGGCCTCGCAGGGCTATGCGGTGCTGGCCCTGCCCTATTACTCGCCGCGCAACTGGAGCCCCAGCGGCATGCAGCCGCCCGAGTTGCCGGAGCTGCCAGCGAACTTTGTCGACATCCCGATCGAACGCTTGGAGCAGGCGCGTGCCTGGCTGGCCGAACAGCCCGAGGTCGATGCCAGTCGCATCGGCGTGCAGGGCACCAGCAAGGGCGCCGAGTTCGCGCTCATCGCCGGCACCCGGCTGCCATGGATCAAGGGCATTGCCGCCATCGTGCCCAGCGATGTGGTCTGGGAGGGCTGGGGCGAGGGCGTGGAGCCGGGCAAACGCTCCAGCTTCGCCTGGCAGGGCCAGGCCTTGGACTTCGTGCCCTACAAGGACTTCCAGCAGGAGTTCGCCGGCGCGGCGCTGGGCGAGCCCATCGTCATCCGCCGCCCGCTGGACAAGGGCCGCGCCGCCGCCACGCCGGCGCAGATCGAGAAGGCGCGCATCCCGGTGGAGCGCATCGCCGCGCCGGTCTTCCTGCTCGGCGGTGATGACGACCAGGTCTGGGACAGCGGCCGCATGGCCCAGGCGGTTGCCGATCGCCGTGCCCAGGTGCCCGGGCTGAAGACCGTGCTGCTGCGCCATGCCGAGGCCGGCCACTTCCTGGGCGGCACCGGCACGGGCCCCACCACGCACTACAACGAGGGCCTGATGAAGAACGGCGGCACGCCGGCCGCCAACGCGCGCGCCCAGGCCGAGGGTCATGCGGCCCTCAAGGCCTTCTGGGCGGCGACGCTGAACTGATCAGGAGATCTGCCCGGCGCTGAAGCCGGCGCCACCGGCCGCGGCCGGGCGCAGCGCCACTTCCAGCGCCAGGCGCGTGCCGCTCACCAGGCGCTCCAGCGGCAGGGCGGGCTCCGGCCCGCTCAGACTGGGCAGGTGCAGAAAGCCGCTCGGCACCACGGTGCGGCGCAGCCGGTGCTGCAGGCCGTAGAAAACCTGGTTGCAGACATAGCTGCCGGCCGTGCAGCTCAGTTCGGCCGGGTAGCCGGCCGACAGCAGGGCCTGCAGCATGGGCTTGAGCGGCAGGGTGGCGAAATAGGCCGCCGGGCCGCCGGGTACCACCGGCACGTCGATGGGCTGCACGGCGTCGTTGTCGGGGATGCGGGCGTCGACCAGATTGATGGCCACCCGCTCCAGCGAGAACGCGCGGCGGTTGCTGGCCTGGCCCAGTGCCAGCACCAGGCGCGGCTGCTGGCTCTGGATGGCGTCGTGCAGGGCGCCCAGGGCGCTGCCGAAGCGGCAGGGCAGCTGCAAGGCCCGCACTTTCACGCCGCCCGGCAGCTCCGCACTGTCGAGCGCGCACGCGGTCTCCCAGGAGCTGTTGATGGGGTCGCCGCCGAAAGGCTCGAAGCCGGTCAGCAGCACGGTGTTGCGGGTCGCCATGGAGGGATTTTCAGTCGGGACCCAGGCGGCCGGGGTTGAAGATGCCTTTGGGGTCGAAGCGCGCCTTCAGGCGCTGGCGGATCTGGCGCTGCACGCCCTCGGCCGGGGTGAAGACCGGGCAGTTCTTGTCCAGCGCGGCGTACAGCGTGGCCTGGCCGCCGACGCGCTCGGCGAGGTCGCGCACCGCGGCGGGCTTCAGCGGCGTCACCAGCCAGCGCAGCGCGCCGCCCCATTCCACCAGCTGTTCGCCCGGTGCGGCCAGCTCGGGGGCGGTGGCCGGCAGGCTCAGGCGCCACACCGAAATGCCGCTGCCAGCCTGCAGCGCGCGCACGGCGCCGGCAAAGAACTCGTCCGTCTGGTGGCGCAGGCCGGCCCAGAAGTCGGCCGCGAGCTCGGGCGGCAGGGCGTCGCCCCCCAAGCGGCGTGCGGCGGCCTGCAGGGGCTCGGGCGCGCCCGAAAGGCGCAGCAGCAGCTGGCCGCTCCACCAGGCGCTGGCGCTCAAGGGGAAGCCCTGCAAAGCGGCCTGCTGCATGGCGTAGAGGCCGTCCTCCTGCTGCGGCAGGTCGTAGCGCAGCGTCAGGCTGGCGGCGGGCAGCGGGCTGAGCTTGAAGCTGGCCTCGGCGATCAGGCCCAGCGTGCCCATCGCGCCCACCATCAGGCGCGCGGCGTCGAAGCCAGCGACGTTCTTCATCACCGTGCCGCCGAACTTCAGCAGCTGGCCTTGGCCGTCGATCAAGGTCAGGCCCAGCAGGCTGTCGCGCACGCCGCCGGCGTAGGCGCGGGCCGGGCCGGCCAGGCCGGTGGCGATCAGCCCGCCCACCGTGCCCTCGCCGCCAAAGCGCGGGGGCTCACAGGCCAGCATTTGGCCGTGCTGGGCCAGCACCGCCTCCAGCTCGGCCAGGGGCGTGGCCGCGCCCACGGTGACGACACGCTCGGCCGGCTCGTAGGAGCGCAGGCCGCGCAACTCGGGCTCGCGCGTCAGCACCCAGGGCGTGCCGCGCGGGGTCTCGCCATAGAAGCGCTTGCTGGCCATGCCGACCAGCTCCAGCGCATGGCCCTCGCTTGCGGCGGCGCGCACGCGCTCGGCCAGATTCATCAAGGGGTCGGTCGCCATCAGCTCGCCATCAGAAGCGTTCGATCTCGGGGTGGGGCAGCTGGCCGCCGCGCACCCAGAGCTGGCCGGCCTCGGCACAGCGGTGCAGCTGCGGAATCGCCTTGCCCGGGTTCAGGCGGCCGTCGGTGTCCCAGCAACTCTTGATGGCGTGGAAGGCCTCCAGCTCGGCGCGGCTGAACTGCACGCACATGCCGCCGAGCTTCTCGATGCCCACGCCGTGCTCGCCGGTGATGCTGCCGCCCATGGCCACGGCGCGCTCCAGGATCTCGGCGCCAAAGCCCTCGGCGCGGCGGATCTGGTCGGGGTCCTTGGCGTCGAACAGGATCAGCGGGTGCAGATTGCCGTCGCCGGCATGGAAGACGTTGAAGCAGCGCAGATGCCAGCGCTGCTGCAGGCTGGCGATGGCATTGAGCATCTCGGCCAGGCGCGCGCGCGGGATGGACGCATCCATGCACAGGTAATCGGGGCTGACGCGGCCGCTGGCCGGGAAGGCGTTCTTGCGCCCGCTCCAGAAGCGCAGGCGCTCGGCCTCGTCGCGGCTCTCGTCGATGCGCGTGGCGCCGCAGGCTTGCAGGGTCTGGCGCATGGCGGCGATCTCGGCCTCCACCGCCTCGGGCGTGCCGTCGGCCTCGCAGAGCAGGATGGCGGCGGCGCCAAGGTCGTAGCCGGCGTGCACGAAGTCCTCCACCGCGGCAGTCATCGGCCCGTCCATCAGCTCCAGCCCGGCGGGGGTGATGGCGCCGGCCATCAGCGCCGCCACGGCCGCGCCGGCCTGGGCCACGTCGGCAAAGCTGGCGAGCAGGCAGCGCGCGGTTTCGGGCTTGGGCGTCAGGCGCACCAGCACCTCGGTGACGATGCACAGCAGCCCTTCGCTGCCGATCGCCAGCGCGAGCAGATCGGGGCCGGTGCCGTCCAGCGCGCCGCTCATCGAGCCCAGTTCGATGGGCTCGCCGTCCACCGTGTAGCCGCGCACGCCCAGCACGTTGTGCAGGGTCAGGCCGTACTTCAGGCAGTGCACGCCGCCGGCGTTCTCGGCCACATTGCCGCCGATGGTGCAGGCGATCTGGCTGCTCGGGTCGGGGGCGTAGTACAGGCCATGCGGCGCGGCGGCCTCGCTGATGGCGAGGTTGCGCACGCCGCATTGCACGCGCGCGGTGCGCGCGGCGGGGTCGATGGCCAGGATGCGGTTCAGGCGCGCGAGGCTGATCGACAGGCCTTCCGGGTGCGGCATCGCCCCGCCCGAAAGCCCGGTGCCGGCGCCGCGCGGCACGATGGGCGTGCCCAGTTCCTTGCAGACCTGCAGCACCGCGCGCAGCTGCTTCTCATCTTCGGGGATGGCCACCGCCAGCGGGCGCTCGCGGTAGGCGGTGAAACCGTCGCTCTCGTAGGGGCCGAAGCCAGCGGCGCGCGCCACCAGGCCGGCCTCGCCCAGGATGGGGCGCAGCCGCGAAAGCAGTTGGCGCTGGCGCTCGGCGCGCTCCATCAAGCCGATTTGCGCGCCGTCTTCTTGGCGGCCTTGGCCGGGCGGTTGGTCGGGCGTTTGGCCGGGCTGGGCGTCGGGGCGGGGCTGGCGGCGGCGGCCTTGGCAGCCGGCTTGCCGGCCGTGGTGCGGGCCATGCCGCCGGCTGCGTCCATCACCGCCTGCGGCACGCTGGCGGCCTTGCGCAGGGTGTCGCCCGCGGCGTCGATGCTCTGCTTGACCAGGCTGCTCGCCAGGCCCTTGGCGGCCTCGGTGGCCGAGTCCTTCATGGCGTTGGCCGCCACCTGGCTGAACTGCTGCGAGAGCGCGTTCCACCACTGCATCGGGTCCACGCCCAGGGCCGGGGCTTCCTTCTTCTCGCCCGCGGCCGCCTTGGCCACCTTGCTGGCCCCCGAGACCGCCCCCTTCACCGCCGCCTTGGCCACCTTCTTGCCCACGTTCGCGGCCTGCATGGCCGGCTCCATGCCGGGCAGCGTGCCGGGGAAGGCGGAGATATCCGGCGTGGGCACCTTCAGCACTTCCTTGAGCTCGTGCAGGGGCACGTTCATGGTCTTGAGCGTGGAGAGCGTCATGCGCTGCACCTCCAGCGCCTGGATGGTGGCGGCCAGCATGCGGGCGTTCTGCTCCAGCCAGAACTGCACGGTGCGCAGCTCCTCGATGCGCTTGCCCAGTTCCTCGGGGTTGAGCGTGGGCGCCACCCATTGGCCGATGCCGGGCAGGGCGGTGCCGGCGTTTTTCACCAGACCTTGCAGAAACTCGAAACCGGGCACGAACTTGCTGAAGCTGGCGTCGCTCATGAAAGCTCCTGGGGCTGGGGGTGGCGCGATCCTACGCTGCGGGCCAGTGGCGCAGCAGGTCGAAGCTGGCGCGCGGCAGGCCGGCGGGCGGCGGGTAGCCCTCCACCGTCCACACCCGGGCCTTGGTCAGCAGCTCGATCACCGCGGCGTAGTGGCGGCGGAACAGGCGCTGGTAGCTGCCGTCCTGCAGCGCGCGCTGCAGGCCCAGCGTCAGAGCCTCGTGCAGCCTGCCGTTGCGCTCGGGCACGAAGTAGCAGTCGTCCAGGGGGTACCAGAGCAGGCGCTGGGCCGGCGCGGCCAGCTGCCGACCCTCGGGGTCGTAATGCGCCAGCTCGGGGCCGATCTCGTTCACGCCGCGGCTCAGGTAGTCGCACTCGCCGGCCAGCAGGGCGGCATAGAGATGGTCGGTGTTGCGCGTGGGCTGGGTGCGAAAGCCCAGGCCTTCGAGCAGCGGGCGGTCCACCCACTCGGCGCCGTAGCCCAGGCGCAGGGCCTTGAGCGCGGCCAGATCGGGCAGGGCCTCCAGCTCGGCCAGGCGCTCGCGCCGGCACACCAGGCGGCGCAAGCCCAGCAGGCCGCGCCGGATCGGGAAGTCCACGCGCCGCAGGCCGAACTCGGCGTAGGCCTCGGCATGCGCCGGCAGGGGCGCGAAGTCCACATGGCCGTCGCGCAGCTCGCGCACCTGGCGGGGCCAGGTGGGCATGGTCAGCAGCTGCAGGGCTTCCGGCCGCCCAGCCTTCTGCAGGGCCAGGCGGGCCAGATCGCCCTGGAAGAAGGGCTGCTGGCCGGCAAACACCGGTGGCCCCGGCATGCGCAGCACGCCCTCTGCGGCGGCCACCAGAGCCCACGCGCCCCCAGCCAGGGCGCAGAGGCTGTGGCGGCGGCTCAGGGCGCTCATGCGCGGATTACAGCAGGCTCAGCAGCCCCACCACGCCCAGGCCCAGCGCGGCCAGCGCATCGCCGGCAATCAGCCCGCCGCCCACCAGGGAGGTGGCGCTCATGTCGCTGGGCAGGGCCTCGTCTTCTTTGCTGCGCTTGGCAAAGGTGTTGATCAGGCTGGAGATCACGCCCCCGGCGCCGAACCACAGCGAGGTCGGCAGGTTCACGAAGCCGCCAAAGCTGAAGGCGTAGGGGCTGGGCAGCACCAGGGCGTCGACAGCGAAGTCGGTGGCAAAGCCCGCCTTGCCGCGCGCCACGAAGGCCTGGTAGCGCGCGCTGCGCTTGATCAGCTTGCGCAGCAGTTCGATGCCGAAGCCAAAGCCAATGCCCAGCACGATGGCGGCCGTCTGGTGCGGGTTGGGTTCGGAGAGACCGCGCAGCACACCAACGAATTTGTAGGTCATGGCCGAGGACCATTGCGCCGGCTGCTGGTCGGCGCTCATCACCGTCTGGTCCAGGCGCAGGATGGGGTAAGCGGCCATGAAGAGGTTTGCGATGCCCACCGCCAGCAGCGCGCCCACCAGAATGCCGCCGACCTGGAAGCGGAACTGCAGTGCGCGGTTGGAACCCAGGCGCCAGCCGGTGCTGCGGTCTTGCTGCATGTCGCAGCCGATGCTGGTGGCCACCAGCAGCACGGTGGCGGCCATCAGGCCCAGGGCCGGGTCCTTCAGGCCGGTGAGGGCGAACACGATCACGCCCACCACGAAGGCCGAGGAGATCGGGTTGGAGTCGCTGATGCCGACCGAGATGCCGTTGACCATCACGAAGATCGCCACCAGGCCCAGGGCCAGCAGCATCAGCAGGGTGGGCACGCCGAAGAAGGCCTGGCCGCAGAACACCACGGCCAGCGCCCAGGCGCCCACCCAGAGCAGCAGGCGCGCGATGCTGTGGCGCGGGCCGGCGGTTTCGCTCCCGGCCCCTTGTTCGGCGCTCTTGTCCAGCCCACGCAGCCGGCGCTGCGCCTGCCAGAGGATCAGGCCGACATCGATGATGGCGGCGCCGAGGATCAGGCCGAGCGCAATCAGGAAGGCGATCTTGCGGAAGGGCTCGCCCTCGTTCAGCCAGCCCACCGAGACGAAGGTCGGCGTCAGCGCCCAGAACAGCAGACCCGAGGTGATGGCCGGGATGGTGATGCGCGCGCCCACGATCAGGCCGGCGCCGAAGGTCGAGAGGCTCATCTCGATGGCTCCCAGCGCCGCCACCTTGGCCGCCGCCACGCCGCCGCCGATGCCCGCAGCCATGCCGCCGAACAGGCGGCTGACCGAGCGGCGCAGCAGCTCGGGGTCGGTGAGCGCGCGCAGGATGTTGGCCACCGCCAGACCCGAGGGGTAGGTGAGCTTCATGCGCTCCACCAGGATGGGCGTGTACAGCATGCCCACGCCCGCGCCCAGCATGCCGATGCACAGCATGTAGACCACCAGCTGCCAGGTCGGCACCGGGGGCAGACCCATCCACACGCGCGCCTGCAGCAGGGTGCTCATGGCCATCATGCCGGCCACGCTGGCGGCGGTGGTCTGCATGTAGTTGGCGCCATGGCGCCCCGCCGGCCCGTAGCCCAGCGTGATGACGGAGCCCAGGATGCCTGCCAGCACCTGCCCGCCCACATAGAAGCCGAGCGAGAAGTTCATGTAGCTGGCCGCCACGCCGCCCAGCGGACCCAGCAGCAGCATGCCCACCGCGGCCAGCAGGGTGTAGTAAGCCGGCGTGCCGATGGGCGGCAGCCAAGCCCAGCGGCGGGTGTCGGTGGGGTCGAGGGTGAGCGCGGTCATGGAGCGGTGGGGGCTGGCAAGCAAAGCGCGGCAGTCTGCCGCCGTGATGGAAGGCGCGCCAGCCGAGTTACCCGCAGCGCCGCGGTATCCCTGGTGAAAACCCGAGCCCGATAATCGCGGGTTCCGCCCGAAAGCCCGCCATGTCCGAACGCATCGAAGCCGAAGTGCGCCGCCGCCGCACCTTCGCCATCATTTCCCACCCCGACGCCGGCAAGACCACGCTGACCGAGAAGCTCTTGCTGTTCTCGGGCGCGATCCAGATCGCCGGCTCGGTCAAGGCGCGCAAGGCCGCGCGGCACGCGACCTCGGACTGGATGGAGATCGAGAAGCAGCGCGGCATCTCGGTGGCGTCGTCGGTGATGCAGATGGAATACCGCGACTGCGTCATCAACCTGCTCGACACCCCTGGCCACCAGGACTTCAGCGAAGACACCTACCGCGTGCTGACCGCCGTGGACGCCGCGCTGATGGTGATCGACGCGGCCAACGGCGTGGAGCCGCAGACCCGCCGCCTGCTGCAGGTCTGCCGCGCCCGCAACACGCCCATCCTGACCTTCGTCAACAAGATGGACCGCGAGGTCAAGGACCCGCTGGCCCTGATGGACGAGCTGGAGCAGGAACTGGGCATGACGGTCTGCCCCTTCACCTGGCCGGTGGGCATGGGTAAGCAATTCGGCGGCGTGATGGACCTGCGCGCCAAGACCATGCGCGTGTTCGCCCCGGGTGAGGACCGCGCCGGTGGCGACGAGGAATTGATCACCGACCTCGACAACCCCGCCCACGAGAGCCGCTTCGGCATGGCCTGGGGCACCGCCCAGGGCGAACTGGAGCTGGTGCGCGAAGCGGCCACGCCCTTCGAGCACGCCGAATTCCTGGCCGGCCACCAGACGCCGATGTTCTTTGGCTCGGCCATCAACAACTTCGGCGTGCGCGAGGTGCTGGATGTGCTGGTGGAACTGGCCCCGCCGCCCGGCGAGCGCCCCAGCCTGCAGCGCGTGGTGCAGCCCACCGAGAAGAAGTTCAGCGGCGTGGTGTTCAAGATCCAGGCCAATATGGACCCGGCGCACCGCGACCGCATCGCCTTCGTGCGCTGTGCCAGCGGCCACTTCGAGCGTGGCATGAAGCTCAAGGTCACGCGCACGGGCAAGGACTTCCGCCCCAACACCGTGGTGTCATTCCTCTCCCAACGCCGCGAGCTGGTGGAGGAGGCCTTCGCTGGCGACATCATCGGCATCCCCAACCACGGCGTGCTGCACCTGGGCGACACGCTGACCGAAGGCGAAGCGCTGCAGTTCACCGGCCTGCCCTTCTTCGCGCCCGAGATGTTCCGCAACGTCGAGGTGGCCGACCCGCTCAAGACCAAGCAGCTGCGCGCCGGCCTGCAGCAGCTTGGGGAAGAAGGCGCGATCCAGGTCTTCCGCCCGATGGCGGGCAGCGTGCTGATGCTCGGTGCCGTCGGCCAGCTGCAGTTCGAGGTGGTGGCCCACCGCCTGGAGCACGAGTACGGCGTCAAGGCCCGCATCCAGCCCTGCCGCTTCCAGGTGGCACGCTGGGTGACGGCGGACGACGAGGTGGAGCTGAAGAAGTTCATCGCCGCCAACGACCACCGCATGGCCTACGACGCCGTGGACGCGCCCACCATCCTGGTCGAGTACGCGCCCGAGCTGCGCGCCATCCAGGAGAACTGGCCCAAGATCCATTTCCATGCGCTGCGCGAGCATGCGGGCCTGGTGTTCCAGAAGAAGCTGGATGGCTGAGTTCGGAGCGAGGCAGTCCTGAGGACTGTCCGACCCCGACCGAAGGACTGCGCCCGTCGTGAGGGCGCAGGCTGGGGAGCTGGTGGCAGGAGCACTGTCTTTGCTCGCCTTTGAGAATCAATAGATGCTGACGCTCCACGCCGCGGCTGCCTATCAGCCAAGTCAGCAAGCCCTTTTCGAATCTCTGGCCCCCTGCCTGCAGGCCTGACTGCCGGCGGCACGCATCGAGCACATCGGCGCGTCCAGCATCCCGGGTGCCTGCTCCAAGGGCGATCTGGATGTGCTGGTTGTGCTGGAAGGCGCGCTGTTGGAGGCGGTCCGCGCCGTGCTGGTGGCGTAGGGCTACTTGGAAATGCTCGACACCCTGCGCACGCCCAAGATGTGCAATCTGGAGTCAGCCACAGATCAGCTCGAGCATGCGCGGCAGCTGGTCGCCCTGGGCTCGGTGTTCGAGCGCAATTGCCCGCGCTTCCGCGACCGGCTGCGTGCAGCACCCGAACGTGCGGCGGCCTACAACGCGCTCTAGCAAGCCCATGTGGACCAGGGCGATGCCGAGTACCGGGCGGCCAAGAGCCGCTTCATCGAAGCCGTCCTGAGCGCCGAATACTGACCCGTGGGCAGCGCCTCTCAGGGCCTGGATGCGCTCTTCGCTTGCACTGGGGTCTGCCGGGCCGCACGCCGCTGGGCTTCGGCATCCAGAAGGCGAATCAGTTCAGCCGCCTTGCTTTCAGGTTGGCTGGGGCCGCAGAGGCCCGCCACCCACCAGGTCAGCCGGGTCATGAACAGCAGGTGCCGCTTGCCGTTCTCCCAATCTTCATAGCCGCAGGCGGCGCCGCCGAGTTTGCGGATCTCCAGCCGCTGGTTCGACTGAAACCCAGGTGTCCAGCTGCGCAGAATCCTGGCCTGGATGAACTCTTCCCCGCGCCAGGGCGACACTTCACCCAGCAGGTGCTCGGCTGTGAAAGCCAATGAGGCCCTGCGGCGTTCGTGCCCGGTGATCTCTACCAGCACGATCAGGTCCCTGGCGTCGAAGGCGTCGCGGACCTGCTGCTCCAGAGGCGGCGGGCTCATGCAACTGCAGGCCTGGGCCGGCGCCAGCAAGGCGGCCCACAACAGGCCTGCTGCGTTCTGCATCCATCGATTCATGCGGCACCCTCGCGTGCAATGCCCACCGCGCGGCCGGCGCGTCCGCCCAGCCAGGCGGCGAGTGCAGCGGCGGGCGCAATCGTCCAAGGCAGCGCGAAGGCGTCGCCAAGCCACAGGCCGGTCGCATCCGATCGCAGCCAGGGCTCGATCGAGCGCAGGCTCAGGGCTGCGCAAGCCAGCGCCAGCCCTGCAAGGCCGGTCAGGGCATAGGCCCGTGGAAGCGCAAAGCCAGCGGCATACCCCATGGCGGCAGCGCTCGTGAGCCAGCTGACTGCAAGGGCTACCAGTGGGGGCTGGCCCCAGAGGTGCGCCAGCATGCGTGCCAATGGAAGTGGGTAGGAGAAGGGCGCGAACAGCGAGCCGGAGGCGACCCCGAGCAATAGACCCAATGCCAGCAGGGTTTGTGCGAAACGCGAGCGCAGCAAGGGCAGGATGCCTTGTCCAAAGCGACGGACGCCAATTCCTGCCAACCGGCTGACCAACACGAGTACGAGGATCAGGCCCAATGTCGCCGCCCACTCGAGCGGACTGGGACGCGCAGGCCAGCCCATGTGATCAAGGACGATCCAGCCACCGAGCAGCAAACTCAGCGGCCACTCCCATGCATTGGGCTCGCGCATCCAGAGGGCTCCGAGGCCACCGCAGAGGAGGCCGATGAACGTCAGCGTGATGAGGTTGCCGGCATGAAGGCCGCTGCCGAGCGCGGAGCCAAGCACGTAGGCCATGCCATAGCAGCTGAGGGTGAGCAGGAAACGCTGCGCGTGAGAGGGCATGGCGGTTGGTTGGGGGCTCCGATGGGTGCGGACGATTGTCGCGAGCGAGGTTCTTGCGGCCGATCGGCGCAGGTTTCCGTCCATGGCCCGCCGTTTGCAGCGTGTCGCACCCTGCTTGGAAGGCAGCCCATCCCCTCCTATCGTTCAATCACACCGAACCCCGGTGCGAACCACAGGAGCCCCACCATGTACCCCGCCGATGACCTGCAACGCCTGGCCGACCTGCACCGCGAAGGCCACCTGAGCGACGACGAGTTCGGCCGCGCCAAGGCGCGCGTGCTGGACGAGGGGCGCTCTGCCACGCTGCCGCCGCCGATTGCCACCCTGAACCTGTTCCGCCGCAGCCGCAGCGACCGCTGGCTTGCGGGCGTGTGCGGCGGCCTGGAACGCCTGACCGGGCTGGCCAGCTGGGGCTGGCGCATCCTGTTCGTCGTCGGGCTGATGTTCGGTGGCTGCAGCCTGGCGGTCTATGTGGCGCTGTGGCTGTTCGTGGGCGAGGAGGCGCCCCCGGCCCTGGCTGCGGCGGCGCCCGCCGCCCCGACCACCCCGGCGAGCCCGCCGCCCACGCAAGCCTGAGGCTTGACCGCCGACCCGGGCAGGGCGCCATACTGGCGCCATGCCCGCCCAAGACTTCGCGCGTGCCGAACAGCTCGGTTTCGAGCAATGCGCGCGCGCCGTTCAGCAGCTGCTGCGCAACGCCCCACCGGGCTGGGCCTTCGTGCTGCTGGTGGCCTGGGAGCCGATCGGCCCCCGGCCCTTGTTGATCTGGCTGGCCGCGGCCGCCACGCTCTGGCTGCTGTGCCAGTTGCAGTTGCGCCGCATCCTGGCGCGCGGTGCGCAGCGCGAGCGTGATGCCAATGCCCTGGCCCTGGCCGCTGTGCTGGATGGCGCGAGCTGGGGCCTGTGCGCCTGGGCCGTGGCCGGGCGCTCGCCGGTGCTGGATGCCTGGCTGATCATCCTGATGTGTGGCGTGGGTGCCATCAGCGCCACCGCCTACCTGACCCATCTGCGCGCCTACGCCTGGCAGCTCGGGGCCTACTGGCTGCCGCTGGCCGCCAGCACGGCCTGGCAGGGCGCGCCGGCCTGGCAGCTGGCCGCGGGCAGCCTGCTGTTCTACGTGCTGTTGTTCTGGCTGATGCGGCCGGTGTCGGCGCGCCTGATTGAGGGCCTGCGCCTGCAGATCGACAACGAGCGCATGGCGCAGCAGCTGCGCGAGAACCTGGAGCGCAAGGCCCATGAGGCCGCCACCGATGCCCTCACCGGCCTGGCGAACCGCCGCAGCCTCGATCAGCTGCTCGACGCCTGGCTGCAGCGTCCGCCCACCGACAGCGGCTTGGCGGTGCTGATGCTGGACATCGACCACTTCAAGGCCGTCAACGACCGCCATGGCCACGCGGTGGGTGACGCCACCTTGAAGGCCTTTGCCGAGCGCGTGCGCGCCCAGCTGCGCAGCAGCGACCAATGCGCCCGCTATGGCGGCGAGGAGTTCTGCGTGCTGCTGCCTGGCGCCACGCACGAAAAGGCGCTGGAGATTGCCGAGCGCCTGCGCGCCGCCGTGGCCAGCCAGCCGCTGCTGACCGAGCCGCTGGTGGACAACACGGTGTCGGTGGGCCTGGCCTGGATGGCCGAGGGCGACGATGCCGCCACGCTGCTCAAGCGCGCCGATGCGGCGCTGTACGAGGCCAAGCGCAGTGGCCGCAACCGGGTGGTGACGGCGTGAGCGCCGCCGCCGCGACCGACTTCGCCCCGGGAATCAGCTACAAGGCGCGCTCCTGAGGGGGAGCTTCAAATGTCCACACCCATCCGAGCCCTGGCCCTGACCGCCGGCCTGCTGCTCAGCACGCTGGCCACGGCCCAGTCGCCGCTGAAACCCGAAGACCTGCCCAAGGCCCTGCAGGACTGGCTGCCCTGGGCCTGGCATGGCCACCAGGCCGAGCGCTGCCCCAAGGCCTTTGACGGCCAGGCCGAGCAGCCCTGCGTCTGGCCTGGGCACCTGAAGCTCCAGGCCGAGGCCGGCGGCGCCAGCTTCCGCCTGGAGCTGCAGGTGCTGGGCGCGCCGGCCCGGGTGGTCTTGGCGGGTGAGCCGGGGCTGTGGCCGCAGGACGTAAAGGCCGGCGGCCAGGCGCTGGCGGTGAGCGAGATCGAGGGCCGCCCCACCGTCTGGCTGGCGCCCGGCCGCTACAGCGTCGAAGGCCGCCTGCCCTGGCGCACGCTGCCGCAGGACCTGCAACTGCCGGCCGGCCTGGGAAGCCTGGAGGCCAGCCTGAACGGCCAGGCCCTGCGCCAGCGCGTGGACGAGAACGGTCGCCTGCTGCTCTCGCCCGGCGCGGGCGCGCAGACCGAGGGTCAAGCCAGTGAGGCGATCCGCACCGTGCGCCGGCTGGAGGACGACATCCCCGCCCGCCTGATCACCCAGTTCGGCCTGACGGTGGCCGGCCGCTCGCGCGAGATCACCCTGCCGCTGGCCCTGCTGCCGGGCTGGCAGGCGCATGAGATCCGCAGCCCGCTGCCGGCGCGCCTGCAGCCGGACGGCAGCCTGCGCGTGCAGGCCCGCCCGGGCCAGTGGACGCTGGAGCTCGAAGCCCGCCACATGGCGCCGCTGACCAAGCTGGAGCTTCCCCAGGGCGGCGCCAGCGCCGAGGAGGTCTGGAGCTTTGCCGCCCGCAACGAGCTGCGCGTGGTGAGCCTGAGCGGCGGCGCGGCGCTGGACCCGCGCCAGGTCGAGATGCCCGAAGACTGGCGCAGCCTGCCGGCCTACCGAATGCTGCCCGGCGAGGCCCTGCAATTTGCGCAGAGCCGGCGCGGCACCGAACAGCCCGAGGCCGATGCGCTGCGCCTGAGCCGCACGCTCTGGCTGGACTTCGATGGCGGTGGCTACACCGTGCAGGACCACATCAGCGGCAAGGCCAGCCGCGCCACCCGCCTGGACATGCCCGCACGCGGGCAGCTCGGCCGCGCCACCGTCAATGGCGCGGATCAGACCCTGACGCGCGGCGCCGGCGAGGCCATCGGCTTCGCCTTGCGCGACGCCCAGGTGCAGGTCGAGGCCGACAGCCGCATCACGGGCCGCAGCGGCGCGCTGCCGGCCAGCGGCTGGGCGCAGGACTTTGAATCCGCCACCGCCCAGCTGCGCCTGCCGCCCGGCTGGCTGCTGCTGCACGCCAGCGGCGTGGACCATGCCCAGGGCAGCTGGATCAGCCAATGGACGCTCTGGGACCTGTTCTTCCTGCTGCTGGCCGGTCTGGGCGCCGGCAAGCTGCTGGGCTGGCGCGCGGGCGCGTTGACCGGTGTGGCCCTGTGTCTGGCCTGGCAGTTGCCAGGCTCGCCGCCACAGGCGCTCTGGCTGGGGCTGGTCGCCCTGCTGGCGCTTCGCCAGGCCTTGCCTGCCGGACATGGCTTGGTGCGCTGGGTGGCGCGGGCGCAGCGCGCGGCCTTGCTTCTGCTGGGCCTGATCTTCCTGGGCTTTGCGGTCGATCAGGTGCGCTTCGCCCTGCATCCTCAGCTGGAGGGGGCCGTGCATGCCTGGGGGCCGCAGCCGGCGCGAAAGGTCGTGATGGCCCATCCGGAAGAAGAAGGGATTCCGGTCGAGCTGCAAATGCCCGAGGCGGCACCGGCACCGCCGGTGGACTCCCGGGTGATGCAGGCCATGCAGGCGCCGGCCAAAGACCTGGCCGTGAGCGGTGGGGCTTCCAAGGGCTATGCCATGCGGCAGCTGCGCGAACAGGACCCGCGCGCCCGCGTGCAGACCGGCCCCGGCCTGCCCACCTGGAGCTGGAAGAACCACACGCTGAGCTTGCAGGGCCCTGTGCAAGCCGGCCAAACGCTCTCGCTCTGGCTGCTGCCGCCCTGGGCACTGAGCCTGCTGCGCGTGCTGGCCTTGCTGCTGCTGGTGGCGGCGGCGCTGCCGCTGGCGCGCGGCGCCTGGCCGCAGGCGGAAGCGCGGGTGGCGGCCTGGCGCGGTGGGCAGGGTTGGCGTCAGCGCGGGGGCGCACGCCTCGGCCTGCTGGCCTTGATCCTGCTGCTGACGACTCTGCCGGCCTTGGCCGATACGGCGCCCGAAGCGCCCACCGCCTTCCCGCAACCCAGCGAAGCCCTGCTGACCGAGCTGCGCGCCCGCCTGAACCCGCCGCCGCCCTGCCTGCCGCGCTGCGCCGAGCTGGCGCGCGGCCTCTTGACTGCGCAGGGTTCGCGCATTCAGCTGCGCCTGGAAGTACACGCCCAGGCGGCGGTGGCGCTGCCTCTGCCGGGCGAAGGCACGAATTGGGCGCCCGAGCGCATCACGTTGGACGGCCAGACCGCCACCACCCGGCGCGACGAGCAGGGCCTGCTCTGGCTGCTGGCGCCGGCTGGCGTCAGCCAGGTGCTGCTGGAGATGGACGCCGGCAGCGCGCAGGACGTCGGCATCAACCTGCCCCTGCCGCTGCGCGAGCTCAAGACCCAGCTGGACGGCTGGGCCCTGAGTGGTCTGGATGCGCGCGGCCTGCCCAGCGGTGCGCTGCGGCTGGCGCGCGAGCAGGGCGGCACGCAAGCGGCCAAGAGCAGCGACAGCGGCACCCCGCGTGATGCCTTGCCGCCGTTGGTGCGGGTGGAGCGCCAGCTGCAGCTGGGGCTGCAATGGCAGGTGCTGACGCGGGTGCAGCGCCTCAGCCCCAGCCGGGCGCCGCTGACGGTGCAGATTGCGTTGTTGCCGGGTGAATCCGTCACCGAGGCCGGCGCCGAGGTCAAGGACGGCCAGCTGCTGCTGCAGATGGGCGGCGAAGACGAGGTGTTGCTGAACAGCACGCTGAAACCCCTGCCGCAGCTGGACTTCCAGGCCAGCACGCAGGCGCAGCAGATCGAGGTCTGGAGCCTGGCGGCCAGCCCCGCCTGGCAGGTGCAGCTGCAGGGCCTGGCGCCGATCTGGCACCAGCGCGAGGGCCGCTGGGCGCCGCAGTGGCAGCCCTGGCCGGGCGAAAAGATGCAGCTGCGCATCAGCAAGCCGCAGGGCGTGGAGGGCCAGACCCTGACGCTGGACGCGCTGCACACCGAGATCGAGCCCGGCCAGCGCGCCAGCACCTACAGCACGCAACTGAACCTGCGCGTCAGCCTGGGGCAGGACCACCGTCTGCAGCTGCCGCCCGGGGCCGAGCTGCTGGAGCTGCAGCTCAACGGCGCGCCGCTGCCCGTGCAGGCCCGCGAAGGCGCCATCACCGTGCCGCTGACGCCGGGCAAGCAGCTGCTGAAGCTGCGCTGGCGCCAGCCCGAGGGCCTGGGCAGCTGGTTCCGCAGCACGCCGCTGGGCCTGGGCAAGCTGCAGGGCGTGAACGAGCGCTTGGTGCTGGCGGTACCGCAAGACCGGGTGGCGCTGGCCATGGGCCTGAGCGGCGGCCCGGCGTTGGGCCCGGCGGTGCTGTTCTGGGGTGTGCTGGTGGTGCTGTTGGCGGCGGTGGCTTTAGGCCTGCGCAAGCTGCAGGGCCTGCCCCTGAAGGGCTGGGGCTGGCTGCTGCTGGGCCTGGGCGTGGCGCCGGCCAGCCTCTCGGGCTTGGCGGTGATCCTGGCCTGGTTCCTGCTGCTGCGCGCCCGTGAGCGCCTGGCCGGCACGGAGCTCAAGCGCTGGCAGTTCAACGGCCTGCAGCTGCTGTTGCTGCTGTGGACGCTGTTCACTGTCTCGGCCTTGCTGCACGCGCTGTCGGTCGGCCTGCTCGGGCACCCGGACCTGCTGATCCAGGGCAATGGCTCGAACGCCCAGCAGCTCATTTGGTACGCCGACCGGGTGACCGGCGGGGCCGAGCGCAGTGCCTGGTTGCTCAGCCTGCCAATCTGGGCTTACCGCATGGCCATGCTGCTGTGGGCCTTGTGGCTGGCCGCGGCGCTGCTGAGCTGGGTGCGCTGGGCCTGGGGCGCCTTCAGCGCCGGCGGGCTGTGGCGCGCCAAGCCGCGCCTCATCAAGCCCACGGTGGCCGAGGGTGAAGCGCCATGAAGCCTGCGCTGACGCTGTTGAGCCTGTGCCTGAGCCTGGGCTGTGCGGCCCAGCCCGAGCCGATCCGCCCCGAGGCGCGCGCCTGGTTCAGCCCACCGCAGCTGCCGGGCCTGCGCGCCACCTGGCTGCTGGGCACCGAGAAAGATGCCGGCGCCTACGTGCTGCGCGTGCAGCTGGCGCCGGGCACACGCATCCCGCCCCACACCCACCCGGACACGCGCCACAGCACGGTGCTGCGCGGCACGCTCTACGTGGGCTTTGGCGAGCGTGTGGACGAGGCCCGCTGGGTGGCGGTGCCGGTCGGTGCGCTCTACGTGGCGCCGGCCGGCGTGCCGCATTGGCTCTGGGCCAAGGACGGCGAGGTGGAGTACCAGGAGACGGGCAGCGGGCCGACGGCCACGCTGCCGGTCAAGCCTTCCTGATCAGTAACCGGCTGCCGCGGCCTGCGCCAGCAGCTCGGCCACCGAGGCCAACTTCGTGATGTTGCTGCTGAGAGCAGGCACCAGATAGAAGACGTCACCGTCCTTGGTGCCCACGTAGGCCTGGGTGTTGGCGTAGTAGCGGTAGGTGTAGCCCAGCGCGCTCAGCGTGGGCGCGCTGGCCGGCGCGGCGTACTGCGGGTAGGCGGCTTCCAGGTAGTTGAAGATGCGGTCCGAGTCGGAAGCCGCCGTGGGCTTGGGCAGCTCCTTCACGGTGCGCATGACCACCAGGTTCTCGGCGCGGATGGCGTCGCAGCTCAGGCTGCTCAGGGCCTTGATCAGCGGCAGCTCGCCCATCGCCCCGGCCTGGCCCCCCAGCGCATTCGTGCAGCCGGCGGCATTCACGGTGTTCAGTGCGGCCAGCGCGTCCACCGTGGCCATGCTGGGCGTGCTGATGCGGCCGAAGACCGTGAAGCCGCCGTTCTGGCCATCCAGATTGCTCGCGTTGTTGGCCAGGTTGATGAACCACTGGTTGGTGGCGCTGTTGGGGTTGCCGCCCAGCTTGGCCATGGCCACGGTGCCGCGCACGTTCGAGCGTGTGGCGCTGAACTCGTTCACCACCGGCGGGTCCTGCGCGATGGCGCTGACCCGCGGGCTGGCGCTGTCACTGAACTTGAAACCGCCGCCCTGCAGCACGAAGCCCAGGGACAGGCGGTGGAAGAACACCCCGTCGTAGGCGCCACGGCGCACATAGTTGAGGAAGTTCGTCACCGTGGCGGGGGCGGCGCTGTCGTAGAGCTGGATGTCGATCGGGCCCTTGTCGGTGCTGATGCGCACCGTGGTGCCCACCGTCTGCGCCGCGGCGGCGCCTGCCAGAACCAAGCCAGCGGCCAGGACAGCGCCGCGACGCAGCAGGGTTTGAGCGGCTTGCTTCATGGCCTGCCCCTGCTCAGTAGCCCGCTGCCGCGGCCTGCTGCAGCAGCTCGGCCAGCGGGCCCAGGGTCTTGATCTCGGCGCTGATCGAAGGCACCAGGTAGTACATGACGCCGTCCTTGCTGCCCACATGGGCGTTGGTGTTGGCGTAGTAGCGGTAGGTGTAGCCCTGGGCCGTCTGCGTGGCCGGGCTGGCCGGTGCGATGTGCTGCGGGTACAGCGCCTCAAGGTAGTTCAGCACGCGGTCGGTATCGGTGCTCGTGGCCTTGGCGGGGAGTTCCTTGGCCCAGCGCATCTGCACCACGTTGACGGCCTTGATGTTGGCGCAGGTCACCGGGGTCAGGGGTTGGGCCAGGGGCAGGGTGTCCAGTGCGGTGGCTAGGGCGCCCAGGGTGGTGGTGCAGTTCTTGGCGTCCACCGTGGGCAGATTGGCTAGCGCATCCACCGTGATCATGCTGGGCGTGCTGACGCGGCCGAACACCGTGAAGCCCCCGTTCTGACCGTCCAGATTGGCGGTGCTGCCGGCCCCGTTGTTGGCCAGGTTCACGAACCATTGGATAGTGGCGCTGTTGGGGTTGCTGCCCAGCTTGGCCATCGCCACCGCGCCGCGCACATTGGAGCGCGCGGCACTGAACTCGTTGTTGACCGGCGGGTCGGTGGGGATGGCGGTGACGCGCGGGGTGGTGGCGTCGTTGAAGCTGAAGCCGCCACCCTGGATCACGAAGTTCTTCACCGAACGGTGGAACAAGGCGCCGGTGTAGGCGTTCTTGCGCACATAGCTCAGGAAGTTGGCCACCGTGGCCGGCGCATCGGTGTCATAGAGCTGGATGTCGATCGGGCCCTTGTCGGTGGCCACACGCACCGTGGTGCCCACCGTCAGCGCCGTTTGTGCCACGGCTGCGCCGGCCAGCAAAACTCCGGCGGCCAGCGCCGCCACCTTCAGCGCCACGCGCTTGCCCATCACTTGCTTCATCACGACTTTCCACGCCAGCTGCCGCGCGGCCGGGTGCCGGGCGGGTCAGGGCGCGAATTCTGGCTCAGGGGCCTGGGGCTGCAATTCGACACGCACCGCATTTCCCGCCTCCCTGGTGACGTGCATCACCACCGGCAGGAATCGTTCGATCAGCCCCGCATTGGTGCGGGCATGTTCGGTCCACTCGCTGGCGGTGAATGTCGCCCCCTTGCCAGTTTGGGTGACGGCCAGGGCCAGCGGCAGCAGCCACTGGTCGGCCAGCTGCGGCCCCAGGGCCGCGCCAGTCTGCTGGTGGCGCCGCACCTCACGCGCCACTTCACGTGCCACGTCCTCGCCGGTGCGGCCCTTCTCTCCAAAGGCGCAGAACAGCTCGGTCAGGGCCTCGTGCTCCAGCCTGGCCCAGAGCGCGTTGCCGGGGCCCTCGTTCTGGCGGCAGGCGGCCACCTCCAGGTCTTCGATCGGCCAGTCCAGCAGGTCGGCCAGGGTCCGCAGTTTACGTTCGGCGATCGAGCGCGGCAGACCCGGCGCCACCGCCTGGGCGCGGCGCGTGATCAAGGCGCCGGGATCGACCAGGTCAAAGGGCTGCAGCGGCGCGGCGGGCTGGATGCGCACCCTCAGCCGCCCACCCCCGGCCGGGTAGAAGCCGGCGCGCTGCAGCTCCAGCTCGGCCGGCGCACCCAGGCGTGCCAGCAGCGGTGCGAAGGCCTGCTCGATGAAGGGGAAGGGCGGCGCCATCGGGTTGTGCGTGCCGCCGCTCAGCTCCAGCTCGCTGGCGCCACCGCCCAAGGCCAGCGGCAGCCAGACGGTCTGCAGCACCAGCAGGCAGGAGCCGGCGGTGGCGATCTCGAAGCGGTAGTTGCCGGGCTGCACGGGGGCGGGCACGAAGCACAGTTGTTGCGAGCCCAACTCGGCGCCCTGCACGCGCGAGCCCGGCGCGATGGCCTCGGCGGCCTGCACGCAGGTCAAGTGCTGGCGCATCAGGCCGGGTTTGGGCCGGCGGCCGCGGATGCCGGTCAGGGTGATGGGGGTGCCGGTGAGGAGGGACAGGCTGAGGCTGCTGCGCAGCACCTGGCCGCCGCCTTCGCCGGCGGAGGCGTCGATGTAGATCATTTGGTCTTCTTGTTGTTTGTCAGTGGAGCTGGCTCAGCACGCAATCGGCCAGAAATTCATCCAGCGCCGCCAGCGGCTGGCGTTCGCCCTGGGTCGGTGCCTGCTGCATGGCCAGCGCCAGCTCGGCATCGATGAAGGCACGCAGCACGGGCCGCGCCGGGCCGCGCTCGGCCTCGCCGGCGCGCATCTTCAGGGCCAGCAGCTCGTTGATGGCCTCGATCAGCTCGGGCTCGGGCAGCACGGCCTCGGCCAAATCGGCAAACACCATCGGCGGCGCGTCCTCGCGGAAGCGCAGCCAGCGGGCGGCCAGGAGCGGACGCAGCACGTAGAGGTATTTTTTCAGTCGCACCGTCTCGCCCTTCAGATGCTCGCGGTCGTTCTTGCGCGCCATCGAGAGGTAGTGGTGGTAGGCCCGGTCGCGCGCGAAGAAGCGCTCGGTCAGTTCGCGCAACTGGGCGGCGCGGGCGGCGTGCTGGCGGTAGACCACCGGCGAGCGCAGCCACTCCAGCAGCGTGGGGTTGGATTCGCCGCCCAGGTCGAGGGCCTTGCGCAGATCCCAGCCGCTGATGTCCAGCACGGCGTCGATCGGGCACTCGATGACATCGCGCTCCGGCCGAACCGTCAGGTAGCGCTCGGGGCGGCGCAGGTAAACGAAGCGCACGTCGTAGTCGCTGTCCGGTGAGGCGAAGCCCCAGGCGCGGCTGCCGGACTCGCAGGCGTAGAGGATCTGGACCTGATGCTCTTGTTCGATGCGGTCGAGTTCTTGGGCGATGCGTTGGCGGACTTCGGGGGCGATGGGGTGGGCGGTGAGGAGCTTCTGGTTGTTCACGAAGTTCTTTCGAGGGCCCGTTGGACCCAGTACAGCAGTGTGGACAGCTCGCGCTCGCCTTCCGTGTCCAGCATCTTCCCGCGCAGCGGGCTCAACCTTGCGTGGATGACTGCAGGATCCAGCGCCTGCAGCAGCACATGCAGTTGCCAACGCTGGCGACAGTGCGCCTGGTTCAGATAGAGATCCAACAGCCATTCGAGGTCGGACTCGCGCAGATGGGGCGTCAAGGCCTGGGCCATGGGATGGCTTGCATGGCCGCGCCCATCGCCCGCGATTTCGCGCGCCAGCGCCTCGCGCGCAAGACGCAGGGACTCGGAATCGCTCCAGCGGCACAGCGTCTTGACGGAGGTTACGCGCAGGCCGTTCCATTTGGAGTGGAGCGCGGACTCGATCGAGCGACGCGATGCGGCGGTCGGGACGGCATCACCGAGCGCCCGCAGCGCGCGCACCTCGGTCCGCAGTGATTGGCTGCGTCGCCGCGCGACTCGATCAGTTCGCGTCGGGCGCGTCGGCATGCGCGACAACGCACCGCGCGGGTGTCGATGGGCTTCTGCAGTTCTTCGTACCACCACTTCTGCTGCTTGGCGGTCCAGACCTCCTGGCTGCCGCAGTCGCAGCAGGTGAAGGGGCGGTCGAGGTAGAAGCTGGGCAGCGGGCTGTAGCTGTTGACGTGAGTGAGCTTGGCGGGGTCGGCGGCCACTTCGCCGGCGGGTACGACGCCGCTGAGTGCGCGGGGGTCGGGGCGCGCGGTCGCACGAGTGCGGGCAAGGCGCAGGGCCTTGATCTCGGTACGGCGTTGCTTGTTGCTCTTCATGTTGTTCTCACTTCGACGACCGCCGGCCTGCCGTACTGACACCAGCTCCCCAGCCACGCCGCGCGAGACGCGGCGCGTCCTTCGATGGGCGTCGGACAGCCCTCAGGGCTGTCCTCGGTCCCATCTCAGTCTTGCAGACCGCGATCGCCACGCGAGACGTGGCGATCTCTTCGATCGGCCTCGCGAGGTCCTCAGGACCTCGCTCAGCCCGATCTCAGCCTTTCACACACACCACCTGCTTCAAGGTGTGCACCACCTCCACCAGATCACTCTGCGCCGCCATCACCGCATCGATGTCCTTGTAGGCCATCGGGATCTCGTCGATCACGTCGGCGTCCTTGCGGCATTCCACGCCCTCGGTGGCCTTGACCTGGTCGGCCACCGTGAAGCGCTTCTTCGCGGCGGTACGGCTCATCGTGCGGCCGGCGCCGTGTGAGCAGCTCTCGAAGCTCTCGGGGTTGCCTTTTCCGCGCACGATGTAGGAACGCGCCCCCATCGAACCCGGGATGATTCCGAGCTGGCCCTTCTTCGCGCTCACCGCGCCCTTGCGGGTCACGAACACGTCCTCGCCGAAGTGGCGTTCCTGCTGCACATAGTTGTGGTGGCAGTTCACCGCCTCGATGTGCGACTCGAAGGGCTTGGGGATCACCTTGCGCACGGTGGCGATCAGGTTGGCCATCATCACTTCGCGGTTCTTCTGCGCGAACTTCTGTGCCCAACCCACGGCCTTCACGTAGTCGCCAAAGTACTGCGCGCCTTCCTCGAAGTAGGCCAGGTCCTTGTCCGGCAGATTGCGCTGGTGCAGTTCGGCATCCTTCTTCGCCAGTTCGATGAAGTGGTTGCCGATCGCGTTCCCCACGCCGCGCGAACCGCTGTGCAGCATGAACCACACGAAGCCCAGCTCATCCAGGCAGACCTCGATGAAATGGTTGCCGGTTCCCAGGGTTCCCAGGTGCTTGTGGTTGTTGGTGTTCTTGATACGCGGGTGCGCCTCGCAGATGGCGTCGAACTCGTCCACCAGCCCGGCCCAGACCTGGTCCACCGTCTCGGGCGGGTTCTCCCAGCTGCCCTGGTCGCGGCCGCGTGAACGCGGGCTGGAACCATGCGGCACGGCGCGCTCGATCGCGCTGCGCAGCGGGCCCAGGTTGTCCGGCAGGTCCTCGGCGCGCAAGGTGGTCTTGCAGGCCATCATTCCGCAGCCGATGTCCACCCCCACCGCGGCCGGGATGATGGCCTTGAAGGTCGGGATCACCGAGCCGATGGTGGCGCCGATGCCCAGGTGCACATCCGGCATCGCGGCGATGTGCTTGAAGACGATGGGCAGCTTGGCGGCGTTGGCCAGCTGCTTCTGGGCCTCGGCCTCGACGGGCACGCCCTGGGTCCACATCTTGACGGTCACCCCGCCTTCGACTTGCAGTTCGTTGTAGTTCATGGGGTTTCTCTTCCTTCTTGTTGGATTGTTCTCAAACAGTCATCTGGTCGAACACGGCGTCGACCATGGTGGCAATGGAGGTGCGTCCGCAGGGTGGGTGCTGGGCGACACGGGTCAGCAGGTCGGCATCCAGCAGCTTGCGCGTGAAGGCAGCCTTGGTGGCCGGGTCTTCCAACCACTCGCGCATCAAGGCCCTGAAGGCCGTGCGCTCCCCCGCGAAGGCGGAGCCGATGTCGCCAGTGGGCAGGTAATCCCAATAGATGGCGTGCACGAAGGCCAGCGTGGACTCAGGGTGCCCCATCTCGGTCCAGCGCTGCAGCAGGGGCTGCACCTCCAGGCCGGCGTAATCCGCCATCAGCAGCAGGCCGATGGGGTCGTCGGCCCGGTACCACTGGCCCTCCTTGCAGGCCTGTCCGCTCATATGGGCGTCGAAGAGGGCCAGCATGAAGTCGTTCAGTACCTTGCGCTCGGCCTCGGTGAAGGAGCCCTCGGGACAGCGGCCCACCCGGTCCAGCGTGATCTCGAGCGAGTGCCGCAGCTCATGGCCCTCGGCCAGCAGTTCCAGCCAGCGCGGCAGCAGGTACTTGATCTCTGCGGCGGGCTGAACCAGATCGCCCATCGCGCCATCGGCGTACTCCCAGAAGTGGCGGGCGCCCAGCTGCTGCAGGGGCAGGCGGCGCATCTGCTGCTCCAGCTCGGGCGCCATGCAGCAGCCGGTGCAGACATTGAGCGGCAGGGTGGGTGCTGAGCGGCGCCCGAACACGCGGTAGGCGTTCCGAACGGCAGCGAGAAGCGAAGGCGTGGACATGGGGCTTTGTGTAGATCGGGCAGTGGCCGTCTCCGGCGCCTGGCCGGCGCAGCCGAACTGTGGTGAAACGGTGCTGCGCCGGCCCGACCGTCCGAGGCGCCAGGCCCCGGCCGCTTGGGGTGCCCTTGTTGGCAGGGGCAGCCCAGGAGGTGGTTTCGGTGCCTTCTTCATTGCAGGAGCTGTGCCAGTCCGGCTCAGGGGCGCTGTGAAGCTTGTAAGTTATTGATTTGATGGGGGAAAAATCTCCGGGTCCGGTCATTTGTCACCGATCCGGCTCTAAGGTGGTTATCTTGGCGGCGCGTAAACTAGCGAAATGGCTAGCCCGCAAACCGTCGTCATCGGCTTCCTCGGCTCCCAGCTCGACGCCGGCCAGGGCGCCGGGCGCTGGGAGAAGTGGCGGCCCACGATCTCCCTGGTGCAGCACGAGGACATGGCGGTGCAGCGCCTGGAGCTGCTGCATTCGCCGCATCACCGCAGCCTGGCCGAGCTGGTGGCGGCCGATGTGCGCACGGTCTCGCCCGAGACCACGGTGAACCTGGTCGAGATGCCGCTCAAGGACCCCTGGGACTTCGGCGAGGTCTACGCGGCGCTGTACGACTGGGTGCGCGCCTACCGCTTCGAGCCCGAGCGCGAGCGCTACTGGGTGCACATCACCACCGGCACCCATGTGGCGCAGATCTGCATGTACCTGCTGGCCGAGGCGCGGCTGGTGCCGGGTGTGTTGGTGCAGACCTCACCGCCGCGCAAGCAAAGGGCCGGCAACCCCGGCAGCTATGCGCTGATCGATCTGGACCTGAGCAAATACGACCAGATCGCACAGCGCTTCGAGCGCGCGCACGCCGATGCGGTCAGCTTCCTGAAGAGCGGCATCGCCACGCAGAGCCCGCGCTTTAACGCCCTGATCGACGAGGTCGAGCGCGTGGCGGTGCGCTCGAAGGCGCCGGTGCTGCTGATCGGGCCCACGGGGGCGGGCAAGTCGCATCTGGCGCGGCGCATGTACGAGCTGAAGAAGGCGCGGCACCAGCTGGCCGGGCCTTTCGTGGAGGTGAACTGCGCCACCTTGAGGGGCGACGGCGCGGCCTCGGCGCTGTTCGGTCACAAGAAGGGGGCCTACACGGGCGCGGCGGGCGAGCGCGCCGGCTACCTGCGCACGGCGCACCAGGGCCTGCTGTTCCTGGACGAGATCGGCGAGCTGGGCCTGGACGAGCAGGCCATGCTGCTGAAGGCCATCGAGGAGAAGCGCTTCTATCCGATGGGCTCGGATCAGGAGGTCGAGAGCGACTTCCAGCTCGTGGCCGGCACGCACCGCGATCTGCGCGCCGAGGTGGCGGCGGGGCGCTTTCGCGACGACCTGTTCGCGCGCATCAACCTCTGGACCTACACCCTGCCCGGCCTGGCCGAGCGCAGCGAGGACATCGCGCCCAACATCGAGCACCTGCTGCAACTGCATGCGCGCGAGAACGGCCAGGCGGCGCGCTTCAATGTGGAGGCGCGCGAGCGCTATCTGCGCTTTGCGCGCAGCGCCGAGGCTATCTGGCGCGGCAACTTCCGCGACCTCTCGGCCTCCATCACCCGCCTGGCCACGCTGGCCGAGGGCGGGCGCATCGGCCTGGAGCTGGTGGAGGCCGAGATCGAGCGCCTGCGCTGGCTGTGGCGCCGCGAAGAAGCCGGCGCCCCACCCAGCGGCCGCGCCGAGGCCCTGCTGGGCCGCGAGGCCTGGGCGGCGCTGGACCATTTCGAGCAACTGCAGCTGGACGCCGTGCTGACCGTCTGCGCCAAGGCCACCAGCCTGAGCGAGGCCGGGCGCGCGCTCTTCAATGTGAGCCGCACCCAGCGCAGCGTGGTGAACGACGCCGACCGCCTGCGCAAATACCTGGCGCGCTACGAACTGAGCTGGGAGCGCATCAGCGCTTGATTCAGGCCTTGCGCGGCAGCAGCCAGCGCAGCGCCTCGGTGTAGGTGCCCAGCATGGCGGTGGCGTGGTCGTGCCCGGCCTGCACCTGGCTGCGCAGCTGCAGGCGCGGCCCGCCGGCGCGGCGCAGGCTCTGGCTGAAGCGCTGCAGGTCCGCCACCATGTCGACCTCTTCATTGAAGCGCGCATCGCCGGCCTTGCGGGCCTCGAAGCTGCCGGCGCCCAGGAACATCCGTCCCGCGGCCTGCCCGCCCTTCAGGGCCTGGGCCTCCTGCAGCAGGCGGTGCCGGGCGAACCAGAGCGAGGGGCTGCTGAGCACCAGGTCAGGGAAATCTTCGGGCCGGTGGACTGCCAGCCAGGCGCCCAGCAGCGCCCCGAACGAATGGCCCATCAGCACGCGGCGCGCGGGGTCGCCGCCGCGCTGGGCCAGCCAGGGCAGCAGCTCCGCCTGCAGATGTTCCGCGTAGGCGGGGCCGCCGCCAAAGTCATCGGCCTGGCTGCCTGCCGGCGCTTGGGGGTTCGGCCAGGGCGTGTAGTCGCGCCGGCGGCTCTGCATGCCGCTGTCGCCCTCGGCATAGCCCAGGCCGACGAGCAGGAAGTCGCCCAGCCCGGTGCCCTTGGCGTGGCGGCGCATGAAGCCGCAGACGCTGTGCAGCCAGGGGAAGGCACTCTCGCCATCCAGCACCAGCACGACGGGCAAGGGCTTCGCGGGCCGCTCTTGCGGCCAGCTCAGGTGCACGGGGTAGCGGCGTCCCAGGCGGGCCGAGGCCAGCACTTGGGTCTCGGTATGGGCCAGGGCAAAGGGCGGGGCCGCACCGGCCGCGGCGGGCAGCGCGGTGCCTGCCAGCCAGAGGCGGCGGTTCAGCATGCGGAGGGCGGGGAAGAACTCAGGGGCGCGGATTGTGCGGGCGCAGGCGGGTCTGCAAGGCCGGCCCGAAGGGGTCCGCCCGGTAGCCCGGCCAGGGGGCGGCCGGCATGTCCGGCAGCTCGCGCCGCAGGCGTGCGATGAGCCGCTCGGCGTGCTCCTGCACCAGCTCGTCGGGCTCGTGCGGCGGCGTGGGGTCGAAGCCCGGCGGCGGCCGCAGCCACCACAGCTGTGCCCCGCTGGCCAGCTCCGAGCGCGCCAGCATCTGGGTGGGCAGCTCGATCATCGGCACCACCGTCACCCAGGGCACTTGCAGGCCGAACTGCACCTCGAAGTGCTGGGTGGCGGCATCCAGCAGATGGTGGCCGGCGCGGCACACCACATGGCCGTCCCAGCAATGCGGCTTCGGGGGCCGGCCCAGGAAGCCGATCACATGGTTGCGTTTGCCGCTGACATGCCAGATCTGGCAGGGTTGCAGCTCGGCCGCGATGCCGAAGTGGCGCAGCACCGCCTGGCAGATGGCCGAGCTGACGGCGCAGTAGGTCTTCAGGTGGGCCGGCACATCGTCGAACAGGTGCCGCGCCAGCAGGCCGAGCACCCGCTCCTGCGCTGGCGTCAAAGGCTGTGACATGGCGCTCCCTCCTTCCCCAAGCTGGAGCGACTCTAGGCCGCAGCGGCCTCGCCGTGGGTAAAGAATCGTGGCGGCCATGCCAGGCCCTGTGGCGCGGCTGACGCAGCGCAAGGAAGGTGGGGCGGGCCTGGGCCGATGATGGCCGCATGAAACGCTGGCTCTGGCTGCTGCTCCCCCTGGCCTTGTTGATCGCCGCACTGCTGTGGTGGCAGCGCCCCACGCCGGTGCAGCTGGTGGGGCCCACGCGCGGCGAGGCCATCGAGGCCGTGTTCGCCACCGGCAGCGTGGAGCCGGTGCTGCAGCTGCCGGTCGCACCGCGGGTGGGCGGACGGGTCATCGAGCTGCTGGTGGACGAGGGCCAGGCGGTGAAGAAGGGTCAGCTGCTGGCGCGCCTGGAAACCGCTGAGCTGGAGGCCCAGCTGCAGGAGCTGGCGGCGCGCGAGCGCCAGGCCCAGCTGGCGCTCGACCGTGTCGAGACCCTGGTCAAGCAGAACTTCATGGCCGCCAGCGAGGCCGACCGCACGCGCGCCGAGCGCGACGCCGTGCGCGCGCAGATCGAG
The DNA here is from genome assembly GCF_041912635.1 of Inhella sp. Taxonomy (GTDB): domain Bacteria; phylum Pseudomonadota; class Gammaproteobacteria; order Burkholderiales; family Burkholderiaceae_C; genus Inhella. Next base: position 28,899 of record NZ_JAYRMO010000028.1, on the reverse strand, counting down.
CGCGTGCGCGCCCAGCGCGCCTATGCGCTGCTGCAGGCCCCGGTGGCGGGCCTGGTGCTGCGGCGTGACGCCGAACCCGGCCAGTTTTTCGCCGCCGGCCAGCCCCTGCTCTACCTGGGTGACGCGCTGAAGCTGCGCGTCAGCGCCGAGGTGGACGAGGAGGACATCCCGCGCGTGCAGCCCGGCATGCCCGTGGTGCTGCGCGCCCAGGCCCTTGGGCCCCAGGTGTTTGAGGGCAAGGTGGACAGCATCACCCCGCGTGGCGACCCGGTGGCGCGCAGCTACCGCGTGCGCATCGCCCTGGCCGCCCCACCCGCCGCCCTGCGCGTGGGCATGACGGTGGACGCCAACCTGATCGCCGCGCGCCGGGCCGATGCGCTGCTCCTGCCGACCGCCGCCGTGCTGAAGGGGCAGGTGTGGCAGGTGGTGGAGGGGCGGGCGCGGGCCTTGAAGGTGCAAGTGGGGGCCGCGGGCAACGGTCGCGTGGAAATCCGCTCGGGCTTGGCCGCGGATGCGCAGGTGATTGCGAAGCCGGAGGCTTTGGTGGAGGGGCAACGGGTGAGGGTGGCGCCGTGACTTGGTGCGCTTTTGCGTTGCAGCCCGCAGCAGGAAGCAGCACCCCATGAGCGTCGTCCTCTCCGTCGCCTGGGCCCACCTCATCGGCCGCAAACGCCAGACCCTGGTCGCACTCGGCGGCGTCATCCTCGGCGTGGCCTTCTTCCTCGCTACCTCCAGCCTGATGCGCGGCTCCGAGCGCGACTTCCTGCAGCGCTTGGTGGACAACGCGCCCCACATCACCGTGTACGACGAATACCGCGAAGCCCAGCCCCAGCCCGCCGCGCTGCGCTGGCCTGAGGCCGCGCTGGAACTGCCGCGCGTCAAGCCGCAGCGCGAGAACCGCGGCATCCGCGGCTGGCCGCGCGTGCTCGAAGCCCTGCGCCAGCAGCCAGGTTTGCGCGTGGCCCCCGTGCTGAATGGCGCCGTGGTGCTCAGCTTCGCCGGCCGCGTGCAGGGCGTGCAGTTGCAGGGCATCGAGCCTGAAGCCATGCGCGGGGTCTCGACCATCGAGTCCAAGATGACCGAGGGCAATCTGGACAGCCTGAATGCCGACCCGAACGGCATCGTGCTCGGCGCCGGGCTGATGAAGCAGTTCCAGCTGCGTGTGGGCGGCACCGTCAGCGTGGTGGCGGCCTCGGGCCTGGCGCGGCAAATGAAGGTGGTCGGGGTGTTCTACACAGGCAACCAGGGTTACGACGAGGGGCAGGCCTTCGTGAAGCTGCAGCGCGCCCAGGCCCTGCTGGGGCGCGAGAACCGCGCCAACCGCCTGATCCTGCAGCTCGACGATGTGCAGGCCGCCGGCCAGCTGGCGCCGCGCATCGAGGCCGAGTGGGGCTACAAGGCGGTGGCCTGGAGCGAGGCGAACCAGGACATCCTGGCCCTGCTGGTGATCCGCAACCTCATCATGTACACCGTGGTGTCGGCCATCCTGGTGGTGGCCAGCCTGGGCATCTACAACACCCTGAGCACCGTGGCGCTTGAAAAGACCAAGGACATCGCCATCCTCAAGAGCATGGGCTTTCACGCCAACGAGCTGCAGCGCATCTTTTTGCTGCAGGGCGCGGCGGTGGGCGTGGTGGGCAGCCTGCTCGGCCTGGCCCTGGGCGCCCTGCTGATGCACGCACTCGGGCAGGTGGCGGTGAAGCCGCCCGGCGCGGTGGAGGTGACGAACCTGCCGCTTTACTGGGGGGCCGAGCAGTTCGCGCTGGCGGCCGGCTTTGCGCTGTCCTCGGCGCTGGCGGCGGCCTGGCTGCCGGCGCGCAAAGCCGCGCGCGTGCACCCGGTGGACATCCTGCGGGGGGCGGCGTGAGCGACGACCTGGGCAGGCGGCTGCACCGGCGCGCGCTGGCCCGCGTGGCCGTGGCCGCAGCGGCGGGGAGCTGGCGGCCGGGTGGGGCCAACACGCCGGTGCTGGAGGTCGTGTACCCCCGGCTGGCGGAGCGCCCGGTCGATGCCTATGGCTACCGCCTGCTGGAGCTGGCCCTGCAGCGTTCGGGAGAACCCTTCCAACTGCGCCTGACGGACGAAACCCTGTCATCGCGCCGGGCACGAGAGGAGCTCGCGGCGGGCCGTGTGCAGGTGCTGGACGGCGGGATCTCCCGCGAGGCCGAGGCCAATTTTGAGCTCGTGCCCTTTGCCCTCGACCTGGGCCTGAGCGGCTTGCGCCAGCTGCTGGCGCGGCGCAGCCTGCTGCCGGTTTTGGCCGAGGTCCGCACCTTGCAGGATCTGAAGCCCTTCCGCTTCGGCCAGGGCGACGAGTGGGTGGATACGCGCATCCTGCGCGCCGCCGGCCTGCGCGTGGACACCAGCCAGTTTCTGAACCTGTTCCGCATGCTCGAAGCCGGCCGCTTCGAGCTCTACCCGCTGGGCGCGGAGGAGATCCATGCGGCGCTGCGCCAGCACCAGTCTCTGGCGCCCTCGGCCGTGGTGGTGCCGGGGCTGGCCCTGCACTACCCGCTGGCCCGCATGTTCATGGTGGCGCGCGGCCACACCCGGCTGCGCGAGGCCCTGCTGCGCGGCCTTCGGCAGGCCCACGCCGAGGGTGCGGTGCTGGCGGTGCTGCAGCAGCAAGCCGGCCTGGCGCCGCTGCTGGGGCCCCGTGCCCAAGTGCCGGACCGCATCGTGCGCCTGCCCAACCCCGAGCTGCCCGCGGTCTACCGCCAGGTCCCGGCCAGCGCCCTGCATCCCCTCGTGCGCCCGCTCACCGAGGGGGCGGCATGACGGCCCTGCTGCAGGCCCGCGAGCTGACGCGCACGCTGCCGGGCGATGTGCCCGTCACGTTGGTGGAACGCGTCAGCCTGGACATCGAGCGCGGCGAGTTCGTCTCCATCGTCGGCCCCTCGGGCTCGGGCAAGAGCTCGCTGCTCTATCTGCTCGGCCTGCTGGACCGTCCCAGCAGCGGCAGCCTGGTGCTGGACGGCGAGGACACCCATGACCTGGACGACAACCGCCTGGCCGACACGCGCCTGGCCAAGCTCGGCTTCGTGTTCCAGTTCCACTTCCTGCTGCCCGAGTTCAGCCTGCTGGACAACGTGGCGCTGCCGATGCGCCGCCTGGGCCGCCTGAAAGAGCCCGCCATCCGCGCGCGGGCACAGGCCCTCTTGGAGCGGCTGGGCCTGCAGGGGCATGGGCACAAGCGCCCGCACCAGATCAGCGGCGGGCAGCGCCAGCGCGTGGCCATCGCCCGAGCGCTGGCCAATGAACCCCTGGTCATCCTGGCCGACGAGCCCACCGGCAACCTCGATTCCGCCAGCAGCGCCAATGTGCGCAGCATCCTGCGCGAGCTCTGCCGCGAGCAGCACACCACGGTGGTGACGGTGACGCACGACCCGCATTTCGCCGAGGCCGCCGACCGCGTGCTGACCCTGGTGGACGGGCACCTGCAAACGGACCAGAGCCTCCTAAACTGAGCCTTCCCCGACCCAAGGAAGGCGCCTATGCAGCGTCGTGCCCTGTTCGCGCTGAGCCCCGGCCTGGGCCTGCCGCTGCGCGCGCAGGCCGAGCCGCTGGAGGTGGTGTACCCGCGCGTGGATGAACGCGGCGAGCAGGCCTATGGCTACCGCCTGCTGGACCTGGCCCTGCGCAGGAGCGGCCAGCCCTACCAGCTGCGCATGGGCGATGAAACCCTGGGCCCGCAGGGCCTGCGCCGCGCTCTGGGCAGTGGCGCGGTGGACGTGATGGACATGGGCACCGGCCCCGAGCTGGAAGACCGCTACGAGCCGGTGTTCTTCCCCATCGATCTGGGCCTGAGCGGCTGGCGCTGCCTGCTGGTGCGGCGCGACCGCGCCGCCGAGGTGGCGGCCGTGCGCAGCCTGGCCGGCTTGCGCCGTTTCCGCGTCGGCCAGGGGCCGGGCTGGGCCGATCAGCGCATCCTGGAGGCTGCCGGCCTGGCGGTGGACACGGCCCCGTTCAAGGCCCTGTTCCGCATGCTGCAGGGCGGCCGCTTCGATGTGCTGCCCTTGGGCATCGAGGAAGCGCAGGAGCAGCTGCGGCGCCACCAGGCGCTGGCGCCCGATTGCGAGGTGCTGGAGCAACCCCTGCTGCATTACCGCTTTGCGCGCCTTTATTTCGTCGCCCCCGGGCGCCTGGCATTGCGCGACGCGTTACAACGCGGCTTGGAGTCGGCATTCGAGGACGGCAGCCTGCGCCGCCTGCTGGCGGCCAGCCCGGGCTTCGCGCGCTGGCTGCAGCGCACCGAGCCCTTGCGGGCGCAGGTGCTGGAACTGCCCAACGCCGGGTTGTCGGCGCGTTTTCGCGCCATGCCCGAGCGGTATTTCGCCCGTCTCTGATGGAGGACTGAATGGCTTCGGCCCACCCCCTGTTTCCATCCAACTTCACGCCTTTGCAGGGCAGCGCCGCCGACTGCGAATCCTGCGCACGCGGCGATGCGCTCGGCTTTGACTTCCGCTTCGCCTTCCAACCCATCGTGGACCTGGGTACGCGCAGCGTGTTCGCGCGCGAGGCGCTGGTGCGCGGCACCGAGGGCCAGGGCGCCGGCTGGGTGCTGGACCAGGTGAACGACGGCAACCGCTACCGCTTCGACCAGGCCTGCCGCGTCAAGGCCATCAAGATGGCCGCCGAACAGGGCCTGAGCGAGCGCATCTCGATCAACTTCCTGCCCAACGCCATTTACCGGCCCGAGGTCTGCATCCGCACCACCCTGGCGGCGGCGCGCACCCACGGCTTTCCGCTGGAGCGCATCATTTTTGAGGTGACGGAGGGCGAGCAGGTGGAGGACGGCGCCTGGCTGGCCGAGATCCTGCGCGAGTACCGTCGCACCGGCTTCCTGACGGCGATCGACGACTTCGGCGCCGGCTATGCCGGACTCAAGCTGCTGGCCGACTTCCAGCCCGATCTGGTCAAGCTCGACATGCACCTGGTGCGCGGCATCGATGCCGACAAGCCGCGCCGCGCCATCGTGCGCGGCCTGCTGAGCACCTGCGAGGAGTTGGGAATCCAGGTGATTGCCGAGGGCATCGAGACCCGCGCCGAGCGCGATGCGCTGGCCGACCTGGGTGTGCGGCTGATGCAGGGCTATTGGTTCGCCCGCCCCAGCCTGGACGCCGTGCTGGCACCACTGGCGGGCAGCTGGGACTGAGCCGGCGCCATCAAAGCGTCAGCGCCAGCACCACCTCGCCGCCATCCACCTCGCCGGTGGGCGTGAAGCCCAGGCGCTTGTAGAAGGGCTCCGGGCAGCCCGGGCCGGGCACATAGGAGGTCAGCAGGCGCTGGAAGCCGCGTGCGCGCAACTGCTCGATCACCTGCCGCAGCGCCGCGCGGCCTACCCCCAGGCCCTGGTAGCGCGCGTCCACCATCAACCGCCACAGGCCGGCTTCCGCGCGGTCCTTGGCCTGCGCGTCGGGCAGGCCGCTGCGGTCCTCCAGCATCACGAAGCCGGCCGGTTCGCCATCCACGTAGATGGCGCGGTACCAGGCCTCGGGGTGGAACAAGGCCTGCGCGAGCGAGACCGAGTTGGGCGCCACAAAACCCTGCTGGGCCGGAGCCACCTGCAGCTTGATGATGGCGATCACCGTCTCGGCCGTGATCTCGCGCAGCTCGATGTTCACGGTCGCGGGTAGTTCACCGGAATCCATTCGTAGCCCTTGCCGTCGGCGCGCAGCTTGCCGATGCCCGGGAAGCTCACGTGCGTGACGCCGACGTAGTAGCCGCCCTCGGCCGCGGCCTTGTACTGGCCCTCGCGCTGCGGACGGGCGGACTTGGGGTCACTGTCGAAGGCGATCGTCACTTCAGGGTGTGCGAACTGCACGGCCGCCACATGCATCAGGTCGCCCCAGAGCACCATCTTGTCGGCGCCGGACTCCACCACATAGATGCTGTGGCCGGGCGTGTGGCCGTAGGCGGGCACGGCGCGCACGCCCTTGACCAGCTCGGTGGCGCCATCGAAGGGCTTGAAGCGGCCGGCATCCAGATAAGGCTTGAGCACGCGCTGCGCGTTGGCCATGCCACCACGGGCGGCCTGCGGGGCCTGCGCCGGGTCGCTCAGCCAGAAGCCGGACTCGCGCTGGTCCGCGCGCACCACGGCGTTGGGGTAGGCGGGCTTGCCGTCCTTGTCGACCAGGCCGTTCAGATGGTCGCCGTGGAAGTGGGTGATGTAGACCTCATCCACCTGCTCGGGGCTGTAGCCGCTGGCCTTCAGATGCGCGAGCACGCGGCCGGTGGCCTCGCCGCCCTGGCCGGCGTGGCCGGTGTCGATCAGCACCAGCTTCTCGCCGGTGTGCACCAGGAAGGCGTTCACCGAGGTTTCCAGCGGCAGGCCCAGGTAATGGTGCTGCAGGCGGCGTGCCACCAGAGTCGGGTCGTCGGTCTGCAGCAGCTTGTCCACCGGCAGGCGGAAGAAGCCGTCGTAGAGCGAGGTCACCTCGAAGCTGCCCAGCTTCATCCGATACCAGCCCGGTGCCTGGCCACCGGCCTGGGGCGGGGCGGCTTGCGCGAGCAGTGGCAGGGAGAGCAGGGCTGCGGCGAGCAGAGGGCGCATGTCAGGATCTCCAGATCGGAAAAGTCGCCAGCCTAACGACAATCGCAAGACCATGTCTTCTGCCACACCGAAACAACGCATCGTCGTCGGCCTTTCCGGCGGCGTCGATTCCGCCGTCTCCGCCGCCCTGCTGAAGCGCCAGGGCCATGAGGTCATCGGCATCTTCATGAAGAACTGGGAAGACGACGACGATTCCGAGTACTGCTCCTCGAACATCGACTTCGTCGACGCCGCATCGGTGGCCGAGGTCATCGGCATCGAGATCGAGCATGTGAACTTCGCCGCCGAGTACAAGGACCGCGTGTTCGCCGAGTTCCTGCGCGAGTACCAGGCCGGCCGCACGCCCAACCCGGACATCCTCTGCAACGCCGAGATCAAGTTCAAGGCCTTCCTGGATCACGCGATGCGCCTGGGGGCGGATGCCATCGCCACCGGCCATTACGCGCGCCGTCGCGTGCTGGCCAGCGGGGAGTCGCAATTGCTCAAGGGCCTGGACCCGCTGAAGGACCAGAGCTACTTCCTGCACCGCCTGAGCCAGGCGCAGCTAAGCAAGGTGCTGTTCCCGGTGGGCGAGCTGCCCAAGACCGAGGTGCGCCGCCTGGCCACCGAATGGGGCCTGCCCAATGCAAAGAAAAAGGATTCGACCGGCATCTGCTTCATCGGCGAGCGGCCCTTCCGCGAGTTCCTCAACCGCTACCTGAGCCACGCGCCCGGCGACATCGTCGACGAGCGCGGCCGCAAGCTCGGCCAGCATGTGGGCCTGAGCTTCTACACCCTCGGTCAGCGCCAGGGCTTGGGGATTGGCGGCGTGAAGGAGAAGGGCGCCCCGCGAGGGGGGGGCGAGCACGCCCCCTGGTTCGTGGCGCGCAAGGACCTGGAGCGCAACCGCCTGGTGGTGGTGCAGGGGCACGACCATGTGCTGCTGCAGTCTCCCGCCCTGGTGGCGGACGACTGCAGCTGGATTGCCGGCCACGCGCCCGCCCCCGGGGCCTATGGCGCCAAGACACGCTACCGCCAGGCCGATGCCGCCTGCCGCTTCGAAGCCACGACGGCTGGCTTCGCACTCGACTTCGAGCAGCCGCAGTGGGCGGTGACGCCGGGTCAGAGCGCGGTGCTGTACGACGGCGAGGTCTGCCTGGGTGGCGGGGTGATCGCCCAGGCCGCCCCGATGGTTTCGTGACGAATGGTGTCTGGCCGGCCCGCCCCTAAGCTCGCCGGCTTTTTGAGAATCCCCCGCCCTTGAGCCCCGCCCCGCGCCGCCCCTGGATCGACCGCTTCACCGAGCCGGCCGTGGCACTGCGCATGGCCGCACTGGTGATCTGTGCGCTGGAGCTCTATTCGGCCGTGGCCACGCTGGCGGGCGCTGCCACCGAGCCCTATGACGGCCTGATCGCCCAGGCCTGGGCCGCGCTGGGTGGCGCGCCGCGCAACCCCACGCCGCTGATCCTTTCGCTGATGCTGCTGGGCGCCTTTGGCTGGTTGCTGTGGCGACTGGCCCGGCCCCAGCACATGGACAACCCGCCGCGCCACGCGCTGCGCTGGCTGGTGCTGCTGGACGTGCTGGCCTTCGCCGTCACGCCCGGCCTGCCTTTCCTCGTCACCGCCATGGCCGCGGTGCTGCTGCGCGCGCGCGCCGCGCTGATCTTTGCCGCCCTGCAGGTGCTGCTGGCCCTGGCCAACTACCTCTGGCTGCCCAATGCCGGCCAGCGCGACGAGCAGCTGCACCAGGGCCTGCTCTACGGCGTGACGATGACGGCCATGTCCATGCTCGCCCTGCACGGCCTGGCCTACGGTCTGGGCCGGCTCACGGCCTCGCAGGCCGAGAAGCGCCGCTGGCTGCAGGCCATGCTGGCCGAGCGCTTGAGCGCCGAGCGCCTGCACGACGAGCAGCTGCGCTACTCCGAGCGCCTGGTCATCGCCCGCGAGCTGCACGATCTGATGGGCCACCACCTGGCCGCGCTGAACCTGCAGCTGCAGCTCGGCGAGGCCCTGGCCGCGCGCGGCGACGCGAGCGCCGCCACCCCGGCCCTGGGCAAGGCGCGCGCCGTGGCGCAGCAGCTGCTGGCCGACGTGCGCGCGGCCGTCAGCGCCCAGCGCGACGAAGCCCGCATCGACCTGCGCGCCGCGCTGCAGGCCCTGCAGGCCGGCATCGAATCCCCGCGCATCGTGCTCGATGTGGCGGCCGATGCCGTGCAGGACTTGAGCCCGCGCTGCGCCCACGCGCTGCTGCGCTGCGTGCAGGAGGCGGTGACCAACTGCGTGCGCCACGCGCGCGCCCGCCAGGTCGAGGTGGCGATGCGACTGCTCTGCGTCGATTCCGGCGACCAGGTGCTGGTCCGCATCGAAGATGACGGCGTGGGCGCGCCCCGCCTGCAGGCCGGCAACGGCCTGACGGGCATGCGCGAGCGCGTAGAAGAATTGGGGGGCAGCCTGACGGTGCTGCGCCACCAACCCGGTTTTTGTCTGGAACTGCGCATCCCGCGCCAAGAGAGGCTCTAAGTGCAAGCTGCTGCCCCGAATCCGATCCGAGTGCTGCTGGTGGAAGACCAGCAGCTGGTGCGTGAAGGCCTGAAGGGCCTGCTGGCCCTGTGCGGCGACATCGAGCTCGTCGGCGAAGCCGAGGACGGCGCCAAGGCGCTCGAACTCATCCCCACGCTGATGCCCGATGTGGTGCTGTCCGACATGCGCATGCCGCGCCTGGACGGCATCGGCCTGATCCGCGCCCTGGCCGCGCGTGCCCTGGCCGTGCCGGTGCTGCTGCTCACCACCTTCGACGACCGCGAGGCCTTCGACGAGGCCGTGCGCGCCGGCGCCAAGGGCTTCCTGCTCAAGGCCATCAGCGTCGAGACCCTGGCGCAGGCGCTGCGCGACGTGGCCAGCGGCAGCACCGCGCTGCGCCCCGGCCTGACCGAGCGCGCCACCCGCCCCGGCGCCACCGAGCGCGCCTTCGAGGGCCTGCCCGACCCCGAACCCCTCAGCCCCAAGGAGCTGCAGGTGCTGCGCCTGGTGGCCAGCGGCCGCTCGAACACCGAGATCGCCGGCCTGCTGGGCAATAGCGAGGGCGTGATCAAGAACCACTGCTCGTCGATCTTCGCCAAGATGGGTGTGCGCGACCGCACCCAGGCCGTGCTGCGCGCGATCGATCTTGGTTGGATCTAAGGACCTCCGGCCGCTGACGGCCGGCCTGGCGCTGGCCTGCCTGGCGCCCACGCTGCTGGCCTACAACCTCAGCCCCTCGTCCACGCTGTTCAACCAGCTGCTGGCGCTGGGTGCTTGGGGCGGCGTGCTGCTGCTGGCGCCGGCCGGCTGGCCGGCCCGCGCCAGCCTGGGGCTCAAGCTGCTGCTGGCCGCGCTGGTGGCCTTGCTGATGGGCGCGCTGCTGGCCGGGCCGCAGGGCCTGCTGAAGGCCCCGCTGGCGCCGCTGCTGGAGCTGAACGTCTTCGTGCTGGCGGCTGCCGCCGTGGCCCTGCTGGGTGCGGCGCGCCTGGGGGTCGAGGGCCTGGCGCTGGGCCTGCTGGCGGCCGGCCTGGCGGGCACGGCCATCGGCGCGGTGCAGGTGTTCGCGCCGGCCTGGGCCGACGGCAGCTGGATCGCGCGCAGCGGTTATGCGGGCCGCGCGGTCGGCAATCTGCGCCAGCCCAACCACCTGGCCACGCTGATGGTGTGGGCGGCCATCGCCGCCGTCTGGCTGGCGCAGCGACGCGGCTGGCCCTTGCCGCGCCTGCTGGGCCTGCTGGCACTGCTGATCACCACCCTGGTGCTGACGGCCTCGCGCACCGGCCTGTGGTTCGGCGTGCCCCTGCTGCTGCTTTGGGGCCTGCTGGACCGCCAGCTCGCGCGCCCGCAGCGCATCGCCCTGCTGCTCACGCCCGTGCTGGCCCTGCTGGCCTGGGGCGGCCTGCACCTCTGGGCGGAACTGAGCGGTGCCACCTTCGGCGCCGAGGTGCGGCTGGACAGCGAGGGCGCGGGCTCGCCCTCGCGCATCAAGATCCTGCTCAACAGCTGGGAGCTGCTGAAGCAGCAGCCCTGGATCGGCGTGGGCTGGGGCGAGTTCAACCGCGCCTGGACGCTGACGCCCTTCCCGGACCGCCCGATCGCCTTCTTCGACCACAACCACAACCTGCCGCTGCAGCTGCTGGTCGAGCTGGGCGTGCCCCTGGGCACCCTGGTGCTGCTGCCACTGACGCTGGCCTTTGCCGCCGCCGTGCGCCTGGCCTGGCGCGCGCGGGGGGGCGATGCGCTGGACCGCCGTGCCGCGCTGATGCTGATCCTGATCGCCGGCGTGCACAGCATGCTGGAGTACCCGCTCTGGTACGCCTACTTCCTGCTGCCCACGGCCTATGCCTTCGGCCTGTGTCTGGCGGCGGAGGGGCAGGATGGCCCGGCACGCCAGCAGGCCCCACAGGCCGCGCAGGCCGCCCTGCACAAGGGCGTGGCCCTGGTGCTGCTGTTGGGCAGCCTGTATGCCGTCTGGGAGTACCGCGCCCTTACCGCCATCTATGCGCCGGGGCATGAGGGGGCCTCGCTGCGCGAGCGCATCGCGCGCGGCCAGCGCACCCTGTTCTTCGGCGCCCAGGCCGATTACGCCGCTGCCACCGCGCTCGGTACCGGCCCCGATGCTCTGGCCGCGGCCCGGCGCACGGGGCACCAGCTGATCGACGCGCGCTTGATGATGGCCTGGGCACGCAGCCTGCACGCCAACGGCCAGACCGACCAGGCCCTGCACCTGGTGGCACGCCTGCGCGAGTTCCGCAGCCCCGAGGGCAAGGCCTGGCTGGCGGAATGCGAATCCAGCCCGGAAGAATGGTTCTGCGCGGCGCCGCCGGCGCCCGTGCCCTGGACCGCGTTCTGAGCCTTCAGGCCCGGGTGTCGGCGCTCCCTGAGCGCGCTGCCGCGGGCTGCTCGCCCAGGTAGCGGCTCAGGTAGGCGGCCAGCCGCGGGTGCTGGCTCTGCGCCACGTTGAAGCGCAGATGGGTGTCGCCCGCGCCATCGGCCATGAAGGTGGCGCCGCGCACCAGCAGGATCTGCTGGCGGTAGGCATCCTGCACCAGGGCCTCGGGGTCCACGCCCGCGGGCAACTGGGCCCACAGGAACAGGCCGCCTTCGCCCGGCACCTCGATGCGCAGCCCGGCCTGGCGCAGCAGGCCCAGGCTGTGGTGGCGCGCCGCGGCCAGCTTGCGCTGCAGGCGTTCCAGGTGCTTGCGCCAGCGCCCGGCGGCCAGCAGTTCCTGGAACACCAGCTCGTTCAGCGCCGCGCCGGTCAGCACCTGGTGGATTTTTTCGCGCAGCAGGGCGCGCAGCAGCGTGGGCTCGGCGGCCAGGTAGCCCACGCGCAGCGCCGGGCTCACGGCCTTGCAGAAGCTGGAGTAGTAGATGACCCGCTCCAGGCCGGAAAGCGCCGCCAGCCGCGTGGGCTGGCCGGGGTGGAAATGGCCCTGCACATCGTCCTCGGCGATCAGGAAACCGTGCCGCTGCGCCAGCACCAGCAGGCGGTGCAGATGGGCCGGGCTGCTGCCCCAGCCGGTGGGGTTGTGCAGCACGGTCTGCGTGAACAGCAGGCGCGGCTGGTGCACGCGGCAGGCGGCATCGAGCTCTTCGAGGTCGATGCCCTCGGGCCGGCGCGTCACCGGCACGAGGCGCAGGCCGAGCTCGCGCAGGCGGCTGAACATCAGGAAGTAGCCGGGGTTCTCCACCAGCACCGCGTCGCCCGGGCGCAGCAGGGCGCGGCAGATCAGGTCGATCGCATGGGTGCCGCCGAAGGTCGTCAGCACCCGTCCGGCATCCACCGCAATGCCTTGTGCGCGCAGCTGCTGGGCCAGGCGCTCGCGCAGCTCGGGCAGGCCCTGCGGCGGGCAGCGCGTGGCCATGCCGGCCGGGCTGTGCGCCAGCGCGCGTGCCACGGTGCTGGCGGGCACGGCGTCCTGCAGCCAGCTGGCCGGCAGGGCGCCGCTGCTGGCCAGCAGCAGCCCGGCGTGCACGTCGTGCGCCTGCTGCGCCAGCCAGACCGGCTCCTGCGCCTCGCCGGCCTCGATGGCCGCGGCATCCGGCATGGGGGCGGCGGCGCGGCGCACGAAGGTGCCGGCCGTGCCCTGGCTGTCGACCAGGCCCGAGGCGGCCAGGCGCTCGTAGGCCAGCACCACGGTGTTGACGCTGACCCCCAGCTGCTGGGCCAGCTGGCGGATCGACATCAGGCGCGCACCTTGCGGCAACTGACCGCTCTGGATCAGGCCGCCCAGGCGCTGCTCGATCTGGTCGGCCAGCGGGGTGCTGCTCGTGCGGTCGATGGCAAACATGCGCCCGAGTCTATGAAAGCAGATTGAGCGCCAGCGCCAGCAGGCTCAGGCCCATGGCCAGATTGAAGGCGCGCAGCTTGCGCGGGTCGCTCAGGAAGCGCCGGATGCCGACACCGAACAGCGCCCAGCTGGAGGTGCAGGGCAGGCCGATCAGCAGGCCCAGGCTGGCGGCCAGCAGGCCGCCCTCGGCGGGGCTGAGACCGCTGGGCAGGAACACCGAGCCGATGGTGATGGCCTTGACCCAGCTTTTCGGGTTCACCGCCTGGAAGGCAAAGCCCTGCCAGAAGCTGGCCGGGCGCGGCAGCTCGGCGCCCTGCAGGCCGCCCGCGCCGCTGAGCTTCCAGGCCAGATAGACGAGGTAGAGCGCACCGACGACGCGCAACAGCTCGCGCGCCAGCGGCCAGGCCATGAAGAGATTGCCCAGGCCCAGGCAGCTCAGCAGGGTGAGCACGAAGCCGCCCACGCCGATGCCCAGGATCTGCGGCAGCGCGCCGCGGTAGCCGAAGTTGGCGCCCGAGGCGGTGAGCATGACGTTGTTGGGCCCCGGCGTGCTCGACATCACGAAGCAGTAGGTCATCAGGGGGATCAGGTCGGGCATCGGGGTTGGGTTCGCGGGCGCATCACAGGGCCGCCAGAGTAGGCAGGCGCGGTGCGCGGGCCAAGGCACAAGCCGGGCCCAGGCGGCCGAGGCTGTACCCCTGGCCCCACCGGTACAAGACGCCAAGAAAAAGGGCCCGGCAAGCCGGGCCCCTTGACCTGATGAGAGCGGTGTGGGCTCAGACCACGGTCACATCCGTGACGCCCGCCGCCACGCGCACGCGCTTGACGCTGGCCACGGCCGGCTGGGCCGGGGCCTGGCCGTTGGCCAGGCGCTTGAGCTTCTTGAAGTCGCACAGCAGCTCGGTCTTGCTGAGCGTGACCACCGCATAGCCCTGGGCATCGCTGTCCACATGCTTGATCCAGGGGTTGTTGACGGTTGGGCCGACACCCGTGGTGCTGTTGGCGAAGGGGTTGAGGCGCTTGACCACTTCGCTGGCCGGCACTGAGGACATCGGGATGCCCAGCGCCGCGGCCAGGCGGCCGGCAATGGCGCCGTACAGCGTCATTGCCGCCGCCGAGCGGCCGGTGGCGGCCAGACCGGCGATGGTCTGCGCCACGATCGTGCCCATCACCCCGGCCTGCGTCTCATCGAAGGTGTTGATGATGGCGCGCGACAGCGTGGGCGTGGGCGCGAAGGCGGCGGCCGGCACCATGCCGGCCTGGATCGCTGCACCCACCGCGGCCTGGATGGCGGCGGTGTTGCTCAGATCGGTGATGCCCGCGCCCAAGGCGATGGCGGCACTCAGCATCTGGATGGCGATGCCCTCGGCCTCGGCTTCGCTGATGGCCACCAGGGGCTTGAGCGGGGCGAAGGCCGGCAGGCTGGCGGCCTGCAGGAAGTAGGTGAAGTTGCTGTTGCTGGACATGCCGGCGGTGACCAGGTCCACCATCGCTGGCACCGGGGTGGCGGCGTTGTAGTCGGCCATCACCACGCCGGCGTAGAAGGCGTGGATGTCGCCGGTGACGGCCACCACGTTCTTCACGCCCTTGCCCAGCAGCTGCCCCATCAGGTACTTGCGCTCGGTGTTGTAGCCGTCCCATTGGTCGGCGTTGAGCACGAACTTGGTCTTGAAGGCGGCCGGCGCACTGGGGATCTTGGCGCCGTCGACGCCCATCTTCAGCAGCGAGGTTTCGTTGCCCCAGATCTTCCACTGCGAGGTCGAGCTGGTCATGGTCTGCGCCCACCACTGGCGCTGCGAGCCGCCCAGCACGGTGACCAGGGCCATCGGGTCGGGCAGGGCGGCGCCGGCGGCGAGCTTTTGCGCCTCGATGCCGTAGAGCGTGGCCTCCGGCACCATGTAGCGCGCACCGATCTGGCCCAGCGGCTGGCCGGTCAGCGGGTTGGGCGCGGCCTCCGGGATCATGTGGTCGGCGCGGTAGAGGCGCTGGTCGGTCATCACCAGGTGCATCAGCTTCCCGAACTTGAGGTCGCGGTAGATGCGGATGTTGGTGATGCCCTGGCCGGGCTCGAAGCTGAACGGGATGTCGGCCGGCATGTACTCGAACCAGGCCTGGTTCGCACCCAGGCGGCGGCTCGTCTGCACCGTGTTGTCGGCCACGCCGGTGGCGGCGTTGAAGCTGCCGTTCTCGTAGGTGCTGCGGTCCTGCCAGCAGTCATCGCTGAACTCGTGGTCGTCCCACACCGCCACCATCGCAAACCGTTCGTGCACGGCCTGCAGGCGCGGGTCGGTGCGGTAGCGCTTGTAGAGGTAGCGGTAGTCGGCCAGGCCGTTGGCGTACTTGCCGCCGCTGGGCAGGGCGGTGCCTTGCGGCAGCTGCAGCAGCGGGTGGCCGGCTTCCACGCCGCCGGTCTGGAAGGCCTCGCCCACGGTTTCGTAGATGTAGTCGCCCAGGTGGACGATGAAGTCCACGTCTTCCTGCGCCAGGCTTTCCATGCCGGCCCAGTGGTTGACGCTCCAGTCCTGGCAGGACATGAAGGCGAACTTCAGGCTCGCGTTGTCGGCATCCGCGGCCGGGGCGGTCTTGAAGCGGCCGACCTTGGAGCGGGTGTCGCCGGCGGTGAACTGGTAGTAGTACACCGTGTTGGCCTGCAGGCCGCTGATGCGGTGGCGCAGGCTGTGGTCGTACTGGGCGTAGACGGGCACGTCGGCCTCGGCATCGATGTTGCCGCTCAGGGCCGTGGTGGTGCCCACGGCGCTGGCGTTGGCCACCGCCGCGCTGATGCGCAGCTTGACGCTGAAGTTGCCGCCGCTGACGGAGGCCACGTCATCGGCGCTGGCCGGCACCACGCGGGCCCAGAGCACGGCGCCATCGGGCTTGGGGTCGCCCGAGGCGATGGACTGCGGGAACTTGTGCGCGCCGGTGGCGGCCGGCGTGGCCGGCAGCGGAATGCTGGAGCCGGGGAAGGTGGGCGGCAGCGGCACGATGGGCGTGCCGACATCGCCCCCGCCGCCACTGCAGCCGGTCAGGCCGCCGAGGGCGGAGGAAGCGGTGATGAGGGCGCCAGCCTGGACGGCGCTGCGACGGAGAAAACTGCGGCGATCCATATGCGCCTCCTCAGAACTTGTGGTTCAGCTGCAGGCCGAAGAAATTGGCCTTGCTGGTGTAGTTGCCACGCACGCGCGCCTTGCTGCAGTTGCAGGGGGTCTCGCCCTCGGCGTCGTCGGTGATGTCCATGGCGGCGTCTTTCACGTCGATCAGGCCGACGGCGAAATCCACCGTGGTGTTGGCGCCGACGATGAAGTTCGCGCCCAGCGTGGTCCAGGTGCGGTGGGCGTCGGGCAGCACCGGGCTGCGGGTGGAGCTGGGCACGGGCGACTTCTCGCGTGCCACGCCGGCGCGCAGGGTCAGGTCCTTGTGCACCTTCCAATTCGCGCCCAGCGAAAGGCGCAGGGTGTCCTTCCAGTGCTCGGGGCTGATCGAGTCGGGCGTGCTGCTGTCGAAGTCGATGCGCAGCTGCTCCAGGCGCGACTGGCGCATCCAGGTGGCGTCGGCCAGCAGGGCCAGGGTCGGCGTGATCTGCTGGTAGATGTGGGTGGAGAGCGACTCGGGCGTGCGCACCGAGACCGAGGCGCCGGAGTCGTTGTGGTCCAGCTTGCCGGCGCCGTCATACGGGGCGGCCTTGATGGCGGCCAGAACGGCGGCGGGCAGATTGGCCGGTTGCGTCCAGTCGCCATTGCCCTTCAGGCGCTGCTTGACGGGCGAGCGGTAGCTCAGGCCGATGCGCGTGCTGTCCTTGACCGGTTCCCACATCAGCGCGAGGTTGAAGCCGAAGCCCCAGTCCTTGCCGTCCACGGCGATCGAGCCGTCAAAGGCCGGGTTGCCGAAGACCTGCGCGGCCTGCTGCTGCAGCTCCAGCGCCAGCGCGGTGGCGCCGGCGGCAGCGGCCTGGCGCGCGGCGCTCAGCAGGCCCAGGGTGTAGGCCGAGGCATAGGGCACGGCGCGCTTGATCTCGCCTTCCATGTACTGCGCCACCAGGCCGCCGGCGAGCGAGAGCTCGTCCGTCACCTTGAAGGCCAGATTGGGGTTGAAGGCGATCGACTTCAGCACCACCTTCTGGATGTTGTAGCGGCCGCCCCAGTTGTCGTCGTAATTGAGCTTGGCGCCCCAGGGCACGAAGGTGCCGAAGCCGGCCACCATGCGATCGTTCAGCTGGTAGCTGGCGTAGAAGTGCGGCACATAGGCCGGGCCGGCCGGGCTTTGCACATTGCCGGGCTGCGAGGTCGGGCGCGGCTGCAGGCCCGACTCCGGCGAGGTGATGAAGGAGCCGGCATCGGTGAAGCGCACCTTGGGCTCCACGTAGTCCAGCACGCCCGAGAAGCGGATGCCGGACAGGCGGGTCAGGCCGGCCGGATTCGCAAAGATGGTGCTGGCGTCGAGGGCTTCGGCGCCGTTCGAGTTGGCGGTGCCCTCGGCGGCGGCCGACTGGGTGCCGAAGCGGTAGCCCGAGGCCTGGGCGGCCAGCGGGCTGAAGGCGAGCAGGGCCAGGCCCAGCGCGCCGACCAACGGAAGGTGGGACGGGTTTTTCATTCTCTTGACCTCCGGGGACAGATATCCAGGGCGGTCGATTGTGCGGACGGTGGGCTAGGGTGTCTGCCCTAGCGTGGGTCAGGGAAACCCGCTGGGTGTTAGCCCCGCGCCACAGTGACGAGACTCACATCACGAGGACACAAATCACCAGGCTGGCGAGTGCGGCGGGGGCGGCCAGACGCAGGTGGGCGCGCCAGTCGATCGCGATGCCTTCCTTCTCGGCCAGGTCCACCACGATCAGGTTGGCGATCGAGCCCACCAGCAGCAGATTGCCCGCCAGGGTGCTCACCAAGGCCAGCAGCGCGCCCGCCTGCTGTGGGTCGGCCCCGAGATGCGGCAGCAGCAGCATCACCGCCGGCACGTTGGAGACGAGGTTGCTGAGCAGCACGGCCACCACCGTCAGCGTGCCCGGCTCGTGCAGGTGCACGCCCTGGCCCTGCAGCCAGGCCACGGCCTGGGCGCTCAGGCCGGTGGCCTCGAAGGCATGGTTGACGACGAACAGGCCGATGAAGAGCAGCAGCAGTTGCCAGTCCACGAAACCCATCACCTCGCTGCTGTGCAGGCGCCGGCTCATCAGGAGCACGCCGGCGCCGATCAGCGCGGCCACCTCGCGCGGGAAGTCGCTGAACAGGAACACGCCCATCAGCGCGGTGGCGACGATCAGGCCCTTGGTGGACTGCCAGGCGTCGAAGGCGGGCTCCTGCGCGGCACCGGCCTCCCGTGCCGCCGTGGGCTGCCAGCGCACGCCAAACGCCAGCCAGGCCCACAGCAGGACCAGGCCCAGGCCCACCGGCAGCAGGGCCTGGCGCAGGTAGGCACCGAAGGGCAGCTTCAGCACCGAGCCGATCAGCATGTTCTGCGGGTTGCCGATCAGGGTGGCGGCGGAGCCGATATTGGCCGCGCAGGCCAGGCCCACCAGCAGGGGCAGCGGGTCCAGGCCGCGGCGCAGGGCCAGGCGCGCCACCACCGGGGTCATGGCCAGGCAGATCACGTCATTGCTGAACACGGCCGAGAGCGCGCCGGCCACGGCGATCAGCGCCGCCAGCAGGGCCGGGGCCGAGAGCGGCAGCGCGGCCACGCGCCGCGTCACCTCGGTATAGAAGCCGCCCAGTCGCATCTGCGCCGACACCACCATGAAAGCGAACAGCAGCACCAGGGTCGGCAGGTCGACCGCACGGGCGGCGTCATGAATGGTCTCGCCCGCCAGCGGAATGACGGCGATGGCGCCGAGCAGGGCGATGCCGGCGCGGTCCAGCTTGAGCTTGGGCAGGCCGCCCAGGAACATGCCCAGGTAGACAACGGCAAAGACGATGACGACGCCGCCATCGAAAGGGGCATGCAAGACAGGCGCGGACATGGCCGGCATCGTCCCCCAGAATCCAAGCGCCATGGGGAGGACAAAACCATTCAACAAGCTGCTGCTGACGGCCGCGCTGGTCGTGGTCGGGCCGGCCTTGGCCGATTGCCCGCCCCAGCTGCGCATCAGCTTCAACTACGAGGCCTTCCCGCCCAGCCTGAAGGGCCAGGGCCCGGGCTTCCAGGAGCACGACCCTGGCTGGCTGGTGCTGGCCACCCGCGCCGCTCTGCGGCAGCTGGGCTGCAAGGCCGAGCTGCTGCGCTTGCCGCACCGCCGCATGGATCTGGAGCTGCAGGGCGGCCAGCTGGGCTTCGGCCTGCTGTTCGGCTACACGCTGGAGCGAGGCACGCGGCTCGGCTTCCCGCTTGATGCCCAGGGCCGCCCGGATGCAAGCCGCGCCATCGCCACCACCGCGCTGCGCCTGTACGCCTGGCCGCAGCGCGTGCCGGCCCAGGCTTGGGACGGCGAGCGTCTGGCGCCCGGCCTGACGGTGGGCGTGGTGCAGGGCACCACGCAGGATGGCGTGGCGCAGCGGCGTGGCTTCACTGCCGTGCCCATCCGCGGCTTCGACAGCGCCTTGCCGATGCTCAAGGCAAGGCGCTTCGACCTGCTGCTCATCAACCCCGAGGCCCTGCCCAGCACTGCGCTCGAAGGCCCCGAGGCCCTGGTGCCCGTGGGCCCGCCGGTGCAGCGCACCCTCTACTTCGCCGCCAGCAGCCGCGCGCTGCAGGCGCGTCACCCGCAGTTCGTGCAGGGCTTCTGGGCGGCGCTGTGCCAGGCCAGCCAGCGCCTGCAGCCCCCCGGAGGCGGCGAGAGCCTGCCCTGCCCGGCCCAGGCGGAGTGATGAGCGGCAGCCCGCAGCCGGCCTGGCAGGGCCAAGCCTTGCTGGGTGCCGGGCTGGCGCTGTTCGTCGGCCACAGCGGGGACAACCGGGCGCACCGGCATTTGGCGCACCAGGTCTGCCTGGCGCGGCCCGGCACGGTCTCGCAGCTGGAGCTGGATGAGGGCGTGGTGCAAGGTGAGGCGCTGTGGCTGCGCGCCGGCACGCGGCACCGCCTGCTCGGCCACCAGGGCTTGCTGCTGTGGGTGGACCCGACCCACGCGCTGGCGCCGGCCCTGCTGGGTTCGGGCCCCGCTGCCTGGGGCCACCTGGAGCCCGCCTGGTTCGCCCGCCTTCGGGCGCTGGCGCTGAACCCGCAGGCTGCGACGCTCATGGCGTTGCAGCCACCGGTTGCCGCGGCGCCGGACACCCGGCTGGCGAGCGTGCTGGCGCTGCTGCGCCAGGCCCTGGCCGGCGGGGACAAGGGCGAGCGTCAGGCCCTGGCGCAGGCCTGTGCGCTGTCCCCCGACCGCTTCTCGCACTGGTTCAAAGCGCAAACCGGCATGCCCCTGCGCAGCTACCGCAAATGGCTGCGCTTGCTGCTGGCCATCGAGCAGGCGCTGGCCGGCCGCAGCCTCATCGAAGCCGCGCATGGCGCCGGCTTTGCCGATCAGGCGCATTTCGCCCGCACCCTGCGCGCGATGCTGGGTGTGACGGCCTCGATCGCGTTGCGCGGCGTGCGCCTGCTCTGAAGCAGGGCCGCGCGACTGTTTCGTTCAAGCGCGCGCGGGGCCGCCAGGCCACCATGGCCACCCGCCCACTTCCTGCCCCCCGCCGTGAACTTGCTGCTGCAACCCAGCCCGCTGCTGGATTTCGACCACCCGGCCATCGAGCAACTGGTGCAAGGCCGTCACTGGCTGCACCTGCCCCCTGCCGAGCGCATCCGGGCGGCCTATGACTTCGTGCGCAACGAGATCGTGTTTGGCTACAACGCCTCGGACGACGTACCGGCCTCCCAGGTGCTGGCCGATGGCCATGGCCAATGCAACACCAAGGCCACGCTCTTCATGGCCCTGCTGCGCCGCCTGGGCCTGCCTTGCCGGCTGCACGGCTTCACCATCGACAAGGCCCTGCAGGCCGGCGCCCTGCCGGCGCCCATCCAGTCGCTGGCGCCGCGCGAGATCCTGCACAGCTGGGTCGAGGTGCAGCATCAGGGGCGCTGGGTCGCGCTGGAGGGACTGATCCTCGACGACCGCTACCTTGCCAGCCTGCAACGCCGCTTCGCCCGCCAGGGCGGGCCCTTCTGCGGCTATGGCGCCGCCACGCCGAACCTGCAGACCGTGGCCGTGCAGTGGCGCGGCCAGGACACCTTCATTCAGCGCGAGGGCATCCGCCAGGACTTCGGCTTGTTCAATACCCCCGACGCCTTCTATGCGCAACAGGGCGTGAACCTGCGCGGGCCGCGCCGCTGGCTGTTCGAGCGCCTGCTGCGGCCGCGCATCAACGCCCATGTCGCGCGCATCCGCCGCGGGGAGTGGTGAGGGCACCTGTGCGCAAGCTGTCGAGCCGTCTTCCGGCTGGAGAGCCGGGGGCGTGAATCGGTTTTGAGCGCAGGTCCGCTACCCTGCGCGACTTTCTGAAGCGGGGGGGTGGTGTGCGGAAATGGTTGTGCGGCTTGATGGCATGGTGTTGCATGGCTTGGGTGCAAGCGGCAACTGGCCTGCCGGCCGAACTCTTCTTCAAGGAGAGCGAACTGCGCCAGGCGGTGTTGTCTCCATCGGGCACCAAGCTGGCTTTGAGCTTTGGCGGCGACGGGCACCGGGTCGGGCTGTTCGTGTTGGAGGTCGATGACACCAGCAAGGGCCGTGCCGTGGCTCATTTCTCGGATGTGGATGTCGATGACATCCACTGGGTCAATGACGAACGTCTGATCTTCAGTACCACCGACTTCTCTGCGGGCGGCGGACGCCCCAGCGGAGCGCCGGGGCTGTTTGCGGTGGACGCGAGCGGCGAGAACCTGCGCATGTTGGTGCGCCGTCGCCATGCGCCGATGCAGACCGGCACCCATATCGTCAGCCGCACCTTGGACTGGAATCACGAGTTGCTGATGGTGCCGCAGCCCCGGGCGGCCGAGACCAATGAGGAGGTGCTTATTGCCGAGCTCAAGTTCGGGCTGGACGACTCGGTGAGCTATTACCCGCTCTGGCTCCATACCCGCACCGGTCGTACCCGGGGAGCGGAAGTTCGCGCACCCGGCGAACCGCTGCGTTGGTGGTTTGACGGCCAGGGTGAGGCGCGCGCGGTGATGACCCGCAAGGACCAGTACTTGACCCTGCACTGGCGCGCACCCGGCCAGACCGAGTGGCAGGTGCTGGCGCGTGGCGATGTGCTGCGCATGCCCTTCCTACCCCACAGCGTGGACGACAAGGGCCAGCTCTACGTGACCCATAGCGAGGGCGCTGAAGGCCGGACGGTCCTGAGCTTGTACGACTTCGCGAGCAAGGCACCCGGCAAGGTTCTGGTGTCGCTGCAGGGCTTCGACTTCCAGGGGCGCCTGCTGCGCGGTGCGCCGGGTGAGCGGGCTCTGGGCCTGCGTCTGACGCACGATGCCGAGACGACGGTCTGGTTCAGCGCGGCCCACAAGCAGTTGCAGCAGAAGGTGGACGCCCAGCTCCCAGGGCGCGTGAATCGCATGAGTTGCCGACGTTGCGATGCGAAGGAAGTGGTGGCGCTGATCCACTCCTATGCCGATGTCGAAGCGGGTCGGGTTTGGCTCTACCGGGGCAGCCCGCCCCAGGGGCAGCCGGAGTGGACGGCGGTGGCCGCCGCGCGCAAGGAGCTGCAGCCGGCCGAGATGGCAACCCTGGATTTGCACCGCATCCGTGCGCGCGACGGGCATGAGCTGCCGGTCTGGGTCAGCAGCCCGCGCCGACCCGCCGCCGGCAAGCCGGCGGTGGTGCTGGTGCATGGCGGGCCGTGGGTGCGCGGCTGGTCCTGGACGTGGGAGCCCTGGACGCAGTTCCTGGCCTCGCGTGGCTACCTGGTGATCGCGCCGGAGTTCCGTGGCAGTTCCGGCTACGGCGACGCGCACGAGCGGGCGGGCTACAAGCAATGGGGGCAGGCGATGCAGGACGATGTCGCGGACGCCCTGCAATGGGCACGCAAACAAGGCCTGGCGGGCGAGAAGGCCTGCATTGCCGGTGCAAGCTACGGCGGCTACAGCGCTTTGATGGGGTTGGTCCGGCACCCCGAGCTCTACCGCTGTGGCGTGGCCTGGGTGGCGGTCACCGACCTGGAGCTGCTGCTGAACGGCTCCGTCTGGATCGATGACGACACCAGCGACCTGGCGCGTCGGCACTCGTTGCCCGAGATGATTGGCGACCCGGTCCGAGACGCCGAGATGCTGCGCGCCCACTCCCCGGTCCACCAGGCGGCGCGCATTCAGGCGCCGGTGTTGCTGGGCTTTGGAGAGGACGACCGCCGGGTTCCGCTGGCCCACGGCCAGCGCTTGCGCGCGGCGCTGCAAAAGGCCGGCAATGAGCCCGAGTGGGTCAGCTATCCCGGTGAAGGCCACTTCTGGGCTCTGTTGAAGAACCGGGTGGACTTCGCCCAGCGTGTCGAGCGCTTCCTGGAAAGGCATTTGCAGTGAGTACGGCGCACGGCCCCGCCCTGGTACTCGGTGCCGGCGGCTGGCTGGGCGCGGCCCTGCTGGCCCAGGTGCTGGCCGCCGGACACGCCCAGGTGGGCGCGCTGGTGCAGCGCCCGCTGGCCAGCACGCACCGCGGGCTGCTGACCCTGAGCCAGGCCGAGCTGCAGGCGCCCGATGAGCGCTTGCGCGGCACTTGGTCCGGTGCCACCGCCTACCTGGTGCTGGAGCGCCCCGGCCTCACCGGCACGCGCGATGCCGCCTTCGTGGCGCCCAGCGTCGCGCAGCTGCCTGAACTGGGCCGCCAGCTGCGTGCGCTCGGCGTGGCGCGGCTCTTCGTGGTGCTGCCGCATGCGCCCAACAGCCTGCCGGTGGCCCTGCGCGATGGCTTTGCCGACCAGGACGAGCAGGCGCTCAGCCAGCTCGGCTTTACCCAGCTGGTGCTGCTGCGCAGCAGCCGCGAGCGCGTGGCGGTGCAGGGCAGTTGGCTGGAGCGCTTTGCCGCGGCCTGGTGGTCGCAGCTGCGCTGGATGCTGCCGGACAGCGAGCGCCCGCTGCGCTCGGTGGCGCTGGCGCGTGTGGCGGTGGCGGCCGAGCGCGTGCTGCGCGAGGCCGGCCCCGGCACCTGGGTGCTGAGCCAGGAGCTGGCCAGCCGCGCCGCCCATGCGCCGCAGGGGGTGGAGGCGGCACTGCGGACGGAACTGCTGGCCAAGCTGATGCAGAACAAGGAGCGGGGCTCGGGCCGGTCCGGATAATCCCGGCCCATGTCCTACGTCCCGCTCAAGAACGACGTCTTCCTGCGCGCCGCGCTGCGCCAGGCCACGCCCTACACCCCCGTCTGGCTGATGCGCCAGGCCGGCCGCTACCTGCCCGAGTACAAGGCCACGCGCGCCAAGGCAGGCAGCTTCATGGGCCTGGCCAAGTCGCCCAACTACGCCACCGAGGTGACGCTGCAGCCGCTCGAGCGCTTTCCGCTCGACGCCGCCATCCTGTTCAGCGACATCCTGACCGTGCCCGACGCGATGGGCCTGGGCCTGAGCTTCGGCGAGGGCGAGGGCCCGCGCTTTGCCAAGACGGTGCGCGATGAGGCTTCGCTGAAGGAGGCCGTGTTCGACCTCAACCAGCTGCGCTACGTGGTGGATGCGGTCGCTTCGATCCGCCAGGCCCTGGGCGGCAAGGTGCCGCTGATCGGCTTTGCCGGCAGCCCCTGGACCCTGGCCTGCTACATGGTCGAGGGCAAGGGCAGCGACGACTACCGCCAGGTCAAGACCCTGATGTACAGCCGCCCCGACCTGATGCAGGGCCTGCTGGACAAGTTGGTGGACGCCACCATCCAATATCTGAACGCCCAGATCGACGCCGGCGCCCAGGCGGTGATGCTGTTCGACAGCTGGGGCGGCGTGCTCAGCCACGATGCCTACCTGCGCTTCGCGCTGCCGGCCTCGCAGCGTGTGCTGGCCGGCCTGAAGCGCATCGGCGCCGATGGCCAGCGCGTGCCGCACATTCTGTTCACCAAGGGCGGTGGCCTGTGGCTGCAGGAACAGGTGGAGACCGGTGCCGACATGCTGGGCCTGGACTGGACCATGGACCTCGGCCGCGCCCGCGCCCTTACGCAGGACCGCGTGGCCCTGCAGGGCAATCTGGACCCGATGTGCCTGTTCGCCCCGCCCGCCGTGGTGCAGGCCGAGGCCATCAAGGTGCTGGACAGCTTCGGCCGCCCGCAGCGCGCCGATGGCAGCTGGGGCGGCCATGTGTTCAACCTCGGCCATGGCATCAGCCAGCACACGCCGATCGAGCAGGTCGCGGCCTTGGTCGAGGCCGTGCACAACCACTCGCGCACGCTGCGCTAGTCGGTTAGCGCCCGCTCACTCGGGCGGGCGCGAAATGGCGCGGCGCTACACGAGCCGGGCGCACTTGTCCCCACATTTTGTGGAGCGGGGGCTCCAACCCTGGGTCGGTGCCGCGCCCTCGGTCGACCGTGCTAAACCCTTGTCCTGAAAGCGTTTTTTCAGGCGCCCTGGGCGTGAGAATGGGCTTCCGGCCCGGAGCCTGCACGACCGCCCTGCGGCTGCCCCGCTTTTTCCCACAAACTTATCCACAGGCTGTGGATCGTTCGAAAAACCCAAGCCTGGCGCCACTTTGTGACGGATTCCTCAAACTCCTGTGACGTCGTGCTGAAGGTGGCCGTGCCCACCCCGCAGCACAGCGGCCTGGGTGCGCCGCTGGATTACCGCCACCACCAGGCCCTGCCGCCCGGCAGCCTGGTGCGCGCGCCGCTGGGGAAGCGCCAGGTGCTGGGGGTGGTGTGGGACGGCGAGCCGGACCCCGACCCCGGCGTGGAACTGAAAGCCCTGGCCGGCGTGCTGGCCCTGCCGCCGCTGGACGCCGGCTGGCGCGCTCTGGTGCGCTTTGCCGCCGCCTATTACCAGCGCGGCCTGGGCGAGTTGGCCCTGGCCGCCTTGCCGCCCACCCTGGCCCAGCTGGACGACACCCAGCTGGCACGCCGCCTGAAGCGTCAGCCCGCTGCGCTGGAGGCCGCCGCGCCCGGCGCCGGCCCGGCCCTGCAAGCCGGCCAGCAGGCCGCGGTGGATCTGCTCAGCGCCCAGCTGCGCGGCGAGGTGCCGCCCCAGCCGGTGCTGCTCTGGGGCCTGACCGGCAGCGGCAAGACCGAGGTCTATCTGCACGCCGCCGCCCAAGCCCTGGCCCTGGGCCGCCAGGTGCTGGTGCTGGTGCCCGAGATCAATCTGACCCCGCAGCTGCAGGCCCGCTTTGCGGCGCGCTTTGGCGCGGAGCGCGTGGCCTGCCTGCACTCCGGCCTGACGCCCCCGCAGCGCCTGCGCGACTGGCTGCGCGCGCACAGCGGCCAGGCCGATTTGGTGCTGGGCACGCGCCTGGCGGTGATGGCCTCGCTGCCGCGCCTCGGGCTCATCGTGGTGGACGAGGAGCACGATCCCAGCTTCAAGGCGCAGGACGGCGCGCGCCAGTCGGCGCGCGATCTGGCGGTCTGGCGCGCCGCGCATGGGCGCTTCCCGGTGCTGCTGGGCTCGGCCACGCCCTCGCTGGAGAGCTGGCACAACGCACAGACCGGCCGCTACCGCCGGGTGGATCTGACCGAGCGCATTGGTGCGGCGCCCCTGCCCACGGTGCGCCTGCTCGATCTCAACAACCAGCCGCCCCCCAAGGGCCCCGGCGCGACGCCCCCGCCGTTTGCCGCGCCGCTCCTGCAGGCCATCGAGCAGCGCATCGCGCGCGGCGAGCAATCCCTGCTGCTCTTGAACCGGCGCGGCTACGCCCCGGTGCTGCATTGCGGCCAGTGCAGCTGGCGCAGCGGCTGCCCGCATTGCAGCGCCTGGCGCGTCTTCCACAAGAGCGACCGCACGCTGCGCTGCCACCACTGCGGCTTCACCGAGCGTGTGCCCAGCGCCTGCCCGGACTGCGGCAACCAGGACATCGCCCCGATCGGCCGCGGCACCGAACGCCTGGAGGAGCAGCTTGAACACCTGCTGCCCACGGCGCGCCTGGCGCGTCTGGACGCGGACAGCACCTCAAAAGCCGGCAGCCTGGAAGCCCAGCTGGCGCGCGTGCACGCCGGTGAGGTGGACGTGCTGGTGGGCACGCAGATGATTGCCAAGGGCCACGACTTCCGCAACGTGACCCTGGTGGCGGCGCTCAACCCCGACAACCTGCTGTATTCGAGCGACTTCCGCGCCCCCGAGCGCCTGTTCGCGCTGCTGATGCAGGCCGGCGGCCGCGCCGGCCGGGCCGGCCACGCCGCGGAAATGTGGGTGCAGACCCACCAGCCGCGCCACCCGCTCTACCAGGCCTTGCAGAAGCACGACTTCGTCGCCTTCGCCACCAGCCAGCTCGAAGAGCGACAGCTCGCCGGCCTGCCGCCCTTCGCCCACCTGGCCCTGCTGCGCGCCGACAGCCGCGAGGAGTTCGTGGCGCGCGACTTCCTGCAGGCCGCCGCCGCCGCCGGCCAGGCGCTGGCGCCGGACAGCGAACTGTTCTGGTACCCGCCCGTGCCCCACCCGGTGCCTAAGGTGGCCAACCAGTGGCGCTGGCAGATGCTGGTGGAGTGCCCGCAGCGCGCGCCGCTGCAGCGTGCGCTCGCGGCCTGGGTGCCCGAGCTGCATGCGCTCAAGCGCCAGCACAAGGGGCTGACGCGCTGGGCGATTGACGTGGATCCGCTGGCGATCTGAACCTAGATCCGGCAGTTGACCGCTTCCCGCCGCATGAAGCAGTCGGTACATCAAGGACTTGCGCACACGTCCGGCTTCAGCGTCCTGGTGAGAACGCTTTGCGCCCGCTGGCTGCGTTGCTCGCCTTTGCGGGCACTGAGCCCGCTGCGAGCTCGCGCCTTGCCAGCCCCCCGCTTTGCCCGTCCCTTGGCCGCAATCAACTGCCGGATCTTGGCCGAACGGGTTGAGAGGGGCCGCAGGTCTGGGCTTAACCCCAGCGGGGGTTAAGGAAGCGTGGGCCGGCCGGGCCCCAGGTGGCGGCGCAGCCAGTTGTGCATCTCCCACTGCACCTGCCCGGCGGCCTCGCGGCTTTGCAGGCTGTGACCTTCCAGCGGCAGCAGCACCAGGCGCGTCGTCAGGCCCAAGCCGGCCAGGGCCTGGTGCAGGCGCTCGCTCTGCAGCGCCGGGGTGCCGGGGTTGGCATCCTGCTCGCCGTGGATGAGCAGCAGCGGCTCCTTGATGCGCTCGGCGTGCAGAAAGGGCGAGACCTTCATGTAGGTCTCGCGCGCTTCCCAGAGGTTGCGGCGCTCACTCTGGAAGCCGAACGGGGTGAGCGTGCGGTTGTAGGCGCCGCCGCGGGCGATGCCGGCCTTGAACAGATTGGTGTGCGCGAGCAGATTGGCCGCCATGTAGGCGCCATAGCTCTGGCCGCCGATGGCCAGGCGGCTGATGTCCACGCCGCCGTGCTCGCGCAGCTGCTCCACCAGGGCCTTGGCATTCATCTGCAGCTGTTCGACGAAGCCGTCGTTGACGGTGCGCGAGTCGCCCACCACCGGCATCGTGGCCTCCACCACCACCGCATAGCCCTCCAGCGCCAGCCAGATCGGGCTGCCGGGTGGCGGCAGGCCGTTGAGCTCGCTGTAGGCGGCGGCCTGCGAGGCGAGTTCGGCGTCGGTGAACTCGCGCGGGTAGGCCCAGATCAGCGCCGGGCGCCTTTGGCCTTCCTGGTGGTCCGGCGGCAGCAGCAGCCAGGCGGACATCTCCACGCCGTCCTCGCGCTTGAAGCTCAGGTGCTGGCGCTTGATGGCACGCCAGGCGGCCGAGAGGTCGCGCGGGGGCAGCAGCGCGCGCCATTGCGCGCCATCGCGCACCCCCGGCTGCGGGGCCTCGTGGGCGCGCTCGACCTGGGTCAGCAGCTGGCGCTCGTCCAGCCAGGCGAGCGGCATTTCCAGCACGCCTTCGGCGGCCTGGAAGACGCGTTGCACGGGCTGGTCCTTGATGCTGTAGCGGTCCAGGAAAGGGCGTTCGCCCTTCGGGCTGGCGCCGCTGCCCACGAAGTAGAAGGACTCGCCATCCTTGCTGCCCGCCACCACGCGGCCGCCATGCGGCAAGGTGCGCATCAGCGGCGCGCCGGGGTGGCGGAAGCGCTCGCGCAGCGCGTGCTCGAACAGCAGGCGGC
>NZ_JAYRMO010000027.1:0-70098 GCF_041912635.1 Inhella sp. | reverse complement strand
TGTTGTTGGTGCTGTTGTTGTTGGTGATGCCGGTGACGTAGAGCTCGTCCGAACCCACCTTCAGCAAGGCCTTCTGGTTGTTCAGCGTGGCGATGCGGGGGCTGGAGAGCACATGCACATCGCCCTGCGTTTCCAGGAAGTTCAACAGCGCGGCGAAGTTGGTGGCCTGGAAGGCCAGGCCGTAGAAGCCGCGGCCGAGCGAATTCAGATTCAGATTGGCGCCGGGCAGGCTGACGGTGCTGCCATCGGTGATCGGGCCGGTGGGGCTGATGACGGCGCCGGGCTGCCCCACGCCGATGCTGAGCTGGCCACCGCGCGAGCCGCCGAGCAGCTGCCCGAAGGCGCCCCAGTTGATGCCGGTCTTGGCGTCGTCGCTCAGGCTCACCTCCAGGATCTTGGCCTCGAGCATGACTTGGCGTTCGATGCTGACCTGAATGGCCTGCAGGTACTGCTCCACCTGCACCAGCTCCGGCCCGGGGGCGCGCACCACGATCACCCCGGCGGAGGGATTGAGCACCAGCGAACGCCCGCCGCCGCTGCCCACCAGCAGCCCGAGCGACTCGCGCACCTCGCCCCAGAAATTCGCATCCGAGGTGGTCTTGACCTGGGCCGACTCGAAGCTGCGCAGCTGCGTGCCGCCGCCGCTGCCACTGCCACTGCCACTGCCACTGCCCGAACCGCTGCCCGACCCACTGCCACCGCTGCTGCCGTTGCCGCCACTCACGGCCAGTGCGCTGGTGGACACGCGTGTGTCGCTCTCGCCCTGACGGCGCCCCGGCAGGTAGTTGATGCGGAAGATGCGCGTCTGCACCGCATTGCTGTAGACGTAGACCTTGTCGCCGGCGAGCCGGTAGTCGTAGCCGTACAGCTCCTTGATGGCGTCCAGCGCCTCCAGCACCGTGGTCTGGCGCAGGTTCAGGCTGATGCGGCCGGACACATCCGGCGCCACCAGCAGCTGGTAGGGCGAGCCCTGGGCCAGCTGCAGGAAGACCTGGGCCGCCGGGGCATCGACCAGGGCGATGTCGAAGCGCTCAAGGCGCGGCAGGGACTGCGTGGCCGCGCCGGGGCGCGGTGCCACCGGCTGGCTCTCGGCACGTTGCGGCTCCTGGGCCTGGGCGGCGCCCAGCAGGCCGGTGAGGATCAATGCGGGAACCCAGGCATTCATGGGCGGGCCTCTTTGCGGGTGTTGTTCTTGTCATCCTGCGGCAGCAGCAGGAGGCGGTGCTGGCGACCCTCGGCGTCGCGCAGCACGGCGGCCTCGGTGTCGATGCGCAGCAGCAGGTAGCCGTTCAGGCGCTGGCCGGGCTGCATCAGCTGGCCGTCAATCAGGGCGCTGGGGCGCGGGCCCAGGCGCAGCCCCTGCAGCTGGGGCCGCGCGGGCTGCGCTGCGGGGGCATCCGGCGCCACGCCGCTGGCCGCCGTGCGCCAAGCCGGCGGCGGCAGCGTCGGGTCCGGCAACGCCGCGCAGGGCAGAGCCAGCGGCAGCAGGCCGGCGGCGATGCAGGCGGCAAGGCAGCGCTTCATAGCGTCAGCCAGGCCGCTTGCGGGCTCAGGGTTTCGACCTGCAGCGTCATTTCGATGTCCGGGTGCTCGCGCACCGTGAAAGAGAGCTGGCGCACGCGCAGCCGGGCTTCGCTTTGCACCAGATCGCGCAGGTACTGGTGCAGGGCGCCATAGGAGCCGCTGACGACGAGTTCGATGGCGTGGCGGTAAAGGCGCGGGCCGGCCGCAGGGGCCGCGGCGGATGCTGGCGCGGCGGCGGCATCCGGCAGCGCTGTCAGGGCCCGCAGCTTCAGGCCGCCTTGCTGGCGCTGCACCAGTTCCTCCAGCAGCGCCAGCATGCGCGCCCCTTCCAGCGCGCCGGGGCGGCCCTCGAGGCCCTGCAACTCGGTGCGAAGGCGCGCCAGTTCGTCCTCGCGCTGCTTGTGCTGCAGCTCGGCCTGATCGCGCGCCAGCTGCTGCGCCGTCCGCAGCTCTGCCAGCGCCTTCTCGGTCTGCTCGGCCTGCTGGCGGGCCTGCGCCAGCTGCCGTTGCGCCGGCGCCAGCCAGAGCCGGTCGCCCAGCCAGAGCACGAAGGCCAGGCCAGCGACCGCCAGCAACCAGCGCTCGCGCGGCACCCGGGCATCAAAGGCCTTGTTGGCCTGTTGCCAGCGCTGCAGCAAGGGACTGTTCTTCATCGGGCCCTCCCGCTGGCGCTCGTGCTGCTGCTGCGCAGCTGGAACTTCTGCACCCCGCCGGCCTCCGGTTCACCCAGGCTGAGCTGGGCAAAACGCTGGCCCTTGAAGGCCGGCTGCTGCTCCAGGCGGCGCAGGTAGGCGGGCAGCTGGCGGCCATCGAGCAGGCGCCCCTCGAGCTCCAGGCGCGGCTCGGCCGCAGCCCAGTGCGCGGCGGTCAGCCACACCTCGGGGCCGGCGGCGCGTGCCAGGGCCTCCAGCAGCTCGGGTGCGGCCTCGCTCGGCGGCAGGCTCTGCAGTTGCACCTCGAACAAGCGCGCCTGCGCCAGACGCTGGCGCAGCGCGTCCAGTTCCTGCTGCTGCGCGGCGGCGGCCTGGGCCGGTGCCTGCTGACCGAGCTGACGGATCTGCAGCTCGGCGGCGGCGCCGCGGTCCAGCTGCGCGCGGGTGCGCTGCGCCATCCATTGGCTCGCGCCCCAGAGCAGCACCAGCAGCAGGCCCATGGCCAGCACCAGGCGCGGCAAGTTCAGCCAACGCCGCTCGGGGCGCAGGCTGGCATCAAAGAGGTTCAGGTGCTGCATGCGGCCCCCTACTCGCGCAAGGCCGCGCCAAGGGCCAGCAGCCAGCGGGCGGCTTCGGCGCCCTGAAGCTCCGGCGCAGCGCTCAGGTCCAACATGGCCTGCACATCCAGGGCCTCGACCTGCACCGTCACCAGCCGCCCCAGATGCCCCACCAGGCCGGCCATGCCCGGCCCCGGCGCCACCAGCACGCGCGCCAGGCTGAGGTGGCTGAACATGCGGTCGAAGTTGTCCAACGTGCGCTGCACCTCGAGCGCGGCGCGGTCCAGCGCGGCGTCGCGGCGCGCATCGTCTTCGTGGGCCAGGGCCTCGGCCGCGAGCTCGATCTGGCGAAACATCAGCAGCTCACCCCCCTGGGTGATGACCAGGCTGCCCTGGCCGCTGCCGAAGCTCAACAGCGCCTGGGCGCGGTTCTCGGGCTCCAGGCGGGCGCTGAGGTTGCGCAGTGCCGTTTCGGGAATGTCGATCGCCTCCAGGCCCTGGCGCTGGGCGTCGGCCTGCGCGGCTAGCTCGCGCAAGCGATGCTTGGGCGCCAGCACGGCCAGCAGCTGGGTCTGGCGACGCTGGTTCTGGTCGCCGGGCAGGATCAACAGGTCCAGGGCGGCATCCTCCGCGGAGAAGTCGAGCTGGCCCTTGAGCTGCCAACGCAGCGCGTCCTTCCATTCCTCGCGCGGCACGTCGGGCGGGGCCTCGGTGGGCACGATCTGGTAGTGGCCGCGCTCCAGCACCCAGACGCGGCGGGTGCGCCCGCCATGGGCCTTGTGGAGGGCGGCCAGGCTGGCACTGCGCACCGCCTCCTGCTCGCCCCAAGGCCCCTGCCAATGCCAGGCCAGGCGGGCCGGTCGGCCCGCCGCAGCAGGCAGCAGATGGGCGGCACGCAGGGTTTCACCCTGGGGCACCAGGGCCGTCCAACCAGGTTCGGTGCGGGCACGCAGCAAAGGCAAGGGCAGGAACTCCGTCAAGGCACCGCGCCGCAGCTGCGGCGGCCGGCGCGCCCCCGCTGAGCCGGGCGAGGGCTTTGTGAGCAACAGTATTTCAGGGCATTCTCTCTGTGCCCCCCCGGGATAATCCCCCGCATGCTGAGATTGCTGGTGGGCCTGGGCAACCCGGGCGCTGAATACGAGGACACCCGGCACAACGCCGGCTTTGCCTGGATCGATGCGGTGGCCCGCGAGCTCAAAGTCTCGCTGGTGGCCGAACGCAGCTACTTCGGGCTGGCCGCGCGGGCCCGCACGCCCACAGGGGATGTGTGGCTGCTGGAGCCGATGACCTACATGAACCTGAGCGGCAAGTCGGTGGCGGCGCTGGCGCGCTTCTTCAAGATCGAGCCGCAGCAGATCCTGGTCGCGCACGACGAGCTGGACCTGCCGCCGGGCGAGCTCAAGCTCAAGCGCGGCGGCAGCGCGGCCGGGCACAACGGGCTCAAGGACATGGCGGCCCAGCTGGGCTCGAACGACTTCTGGCGCCTGCGCATGGGGATCGGCCACCCGGGCCAGCGCGATGCCGTGGCCGGCTATGTGCTGCGCCGGGCGCCGGGGCCGGAGCGCGAGCTGCTGCAGGCCTGCATCGACAAAAGCCTGCCCGCCCTGCCCCTGCTGCTGGCCGGCCAATTCGACAGCGCCACCCAGCGCCTGCACGCCAAGCCCCAGCGGCCCAAGCCGCCGCGCCCGCCCCGGAGCCCCAGCCATGACCCTGCGCCGCCGCCCCCTGCTCCTGCTGCCCCTGCTGCTGACTAGCCTGTCCGGGCTGGCCCAGACACGGCGGCAGAGCGGCCCGCCGATCTTCCGCTGCGGGCCCGGCGGGCGTGAGCTGCGCGACCGCCCTTGCCCCGCGGAATCGGGGGCATCCGCGCCGCTCTCCTACGATCAACCCAGCCAAAGCGACCGCGCCGCCGCCCTGCAGCGCCAGGCGGCCGAGGCCCGGGAGGCCGCTCGGCTGCAACGCGAGCGTGAACGCTTCGAGGCCAGCGCACCCCCGGCCAGCCAGCCGGCAGGCTCGCGGGGTATGGACAAGGCCTCGGCCGACACCCGAACCGCCCCGCCCGACCGGCCCGCGCGCAACAAACAGCGCAAAGACGAGAAAACGCGCACGGCGCGCTCGCCTGCCAACAAGCGCTGAAGCGCACCCGGCGCAGCCCGGCCGATGCTTCTGGCATGATCGCCGGCACCTTGGACCGGTTCCCGCGCCATGTCCTCACACGACGAAGACGATCACGACCTGCTGTTCGCGCCCGAGTCGGTGCTGGTACCTACCGAGCATCCGCTTGACCCTTGGGTGGTGCTGATCGTCGATGACGAGCCCCAGGTCCACGAAGTGACCGAGTTGGTGATGGCGGACTTCGAGTTCGCCGGCCGTCACCTGCTTTTCCTGCATGCCTACAGCGCCGCCGAGGCGCGCCAGGTGCTGGCCAGCCGCAGCGATGTCGCGCTGATCCTGCTCGATGTAGTGATGGAAACCGAGCACGCCGGCCTGGACCTGGCACGCGACATCCGCGAGCAGATGCGCAACCACCGCTCGCGCATCGTGCTGCGCACCGGCCAGCCCGGTCAGGCGCCGGAAGAGCATGTCATCAAAAACTACGACATCAATGACTACAAGGAGAAGACCGAGCTGACCAAGCGCAAGCTCAACACGGTCTTCTTCGCGGCGCTGCGCTCCTACCGCGACATCCTCATCATTGAGCAGAGCAAGATGGCGCTGCGTCGCTCGATCGAGGCCATCCAGCGCATCTACGACTCGCACAACCTCAAGGTCTTCGCCTCGGCCGTGCTCGATCAGGTCGCCCACCTGCTCGGCTACGAGGCCCAGGGCCTGTGCGCCAACCGCATTGCCGCCTACGCCGCCTCGCACATGGAGGGCCGGCTGCATGTGCTGGCCGCCACGCCCGAGTACGCCGGCCTGCTCGACGAGCAGGGCCTGATGCAGCTGCCGGAGAAGGTCAAGCAGGCGCTGGACCGCGCCGAGCGCGAGCAGCGCAGCCACTTCGACCCGCACCACTGCGTGGGTTACTACCGCACCAGCGGCGGCAGCGTCAGCCTGCTCTACATGGAGTTCTCCGACCCGGTGGACCACGAGGCCCAGGAGCTGCTGGAGATCTTCTGCTCCAACGTGGCCATCACCTACGAGGCCCTGCTGCTGCGCGAGGAGGTGCAGGAGACCCAGCGCGCCACCGTCTACATCCTGGGCGAGGCGGTGGAGCGGCGCTCCAACGAGGGCGGCGCCCATGTGCGCCGTATCGCCGAGCTGGCCGCCCTGCTGGGCCAGGCCTGGGGGCTGGAGCCGATGGAGGTCGAGCACCTGCGCCAGGCCGCGCCGCTGCACGATGTCGGCAAGATCGGCATCCCCGACCACATCCTCAACAAGCCCGCCAAGCTGGACGCCGATGAGTGGTCGCAGATGCAGCAGCACGCGCGCATCGGCCACGAGTTGCTGGCGCAGAGCGACCGGCGCATCCTGCGCATGGGCGCGCAGATCGCGCTGGAGCACCACGAGCGCTGGGATGGCCAGGGCTATCCGCAGGGCCTGTTCGGCGAAACGATCTCGCTGCCGGCGCGCATCGTGGCGCTGGCCGATGTGCTGGATTCGCTGATGTCCGACCGGGTCTACAAGAAGCGCTGGGATTTCGAGACCGCCATCGATTACATCGAGAGCCAGGCCGGCCTGCATTTCGATCCCCGCCTGGTGACCCTGCTGCTGAACCGGCTGGACGCCGTGCGCGCGATCTACGAGCGTTTCCCAGACACCAGCATCAGCGCGGAACTCTGATCAGGCCTTTTCGGCTTTTACGGCCGTCAGACGCAGGTATTTCTGCATCAGGCTTTCGGCGTCTTCCACATGGGCCGGGTCCTTGGGGATGCAGGCCACCGGGCACAGCAGCGCGCACTGCGGGGTGTCGAAATGGCCCACGCACTCGGTGCAGCGGTTCGGGTCGATGACGTAGAACTCCGGCCCCATCGAGATCGCCTGGTTCGGGCAGACGGGCTCGCAGACGTCGCAGTTGATGCACTCATCAGTAATCTTGAGCGCCATCAACTGCCTCGCTTGGCCATCAGGGCCTGCAGCACGCCCGGGCTGACGAACTTCGACACGTCGCCACCCAGCATCGCGATCTCGCGCACGAAGGTGCCGCTGACGAACTGGTAGTCGTCGCCGGGCGTCAGGAACACGGTCTCGACCTCGGGCATCAGCTGGCGGTTCATGCCGGCCATCTGGAACTCGTAGTCGTAATCGCTCACCGCGCGGATGCCGCGCACCACCACCTGGCCGCCCTGCTCCAGCACGAAGCGGCTCAGCAGGCCCTCGAAGGCCACCACCTGCACCTGGGGCACATCGGCGAGCGCCTCGCGCGCCATCGCCAGGCGCTCCTCCAGCGTGAACAGGGTCTTCTTGTGATGGGCCGTGGCCACCGCCAGGATGACAGTAGGAAAGAGCTTGGCGGCGCGGCGCAGGATGTCTTCGTGCCCGCGCGTCAGCGGGTCGAAGGTGCCGGGGTAGATGGCTTTCATGGGCTCGGATTGTCGAGCGCGAACAAATGGGCGTGCACCGCCCCGGCCTTGAGGTGGCGGTGCAGGCGGTAGCCCTTCGGTGCGGCGAACTCGCGCGACGCCTCCAGATAGATCCAGGCGGAGCCACAGGCAGCGTGCAGGGCACGCTCGAACAGATCGGCCTCGAAGGGTGGATCGAGCAGCACCAGGTCCCAGCCCGGGCCGATCTGGCCAAAGGCATCGCCGGCTTGCACGCGCACGCAGTCGGCCGCGCCGTCGAGCCGCGCGACCACCTCGCGCAGGCTGCGCAGCGCGCGCGCGTCCTGCTCCACCAGCGTGACCTGGGCGCCGCGCGAAGCCGCCTCCAGCCCCAGCGCGCCACTGCCGGCAAAGGCGTCCAGCACCTTCCAGCCGCCCAGCTCCTGGCCCAGCCAGTTGAAGAGCGTCTCGCGCAGGCGGTCGCCGGTGGGGCGCAGGCCGGGCAGATCGGGCACGGGCAGCTTGGTGCGCCGCCAGCGTCCGCCAATGATGCGGACCTCGCCGGCGGCGCCGGACTTCTTGTTCACAGGCGCACCTCGATGCCCGCGGTGCGCATGAATGCCTTGGCCTCGCCCACCGTGTGCTGGCCATCGTGAAAGATGCTGGCCGCCAGCACGGCGTCGGCGCCGCCCAGGCGGATGCCATCCACCAGGTGTTGCAAGGTGCCCACGCCGCCGCTGGCGATCACCGGCAGATCGATGGCGTCGCTGACCGCCTTGGTCAGCGCCAGATTGAAGCCGGCGCGCGTGCCGTCGCGGTCCATGCTGGTGAGCAGGATCTCGCCGGCCCCCAGTTCCTGCATGCGCACCGCCCAGGCCACGGCGTCCAGGCCGGTGTCCTTGCGGCCACCGTGGGTGTAGACGTTCCAGCCGCCCGAGTCATTGGCCTTGGCGTCGATCGCCACCACGATGCACTGCGAGCCGTATTTGTCGCTGGCCGCGCGGATCAGTTCCGGGTTTGCCACCGCGGCCGAGTTGAAGCTGACCTTGTCGGCCCCGGCATTGAGCAGGCGGCGCACATCGGCCACCTCGCGCACGCCGCCGCCCACGGTCAGCGGGATGAAGACCTGGTCGGCCACGGCTTCGATGATGGGCAGGATCAGGTCGCGGCCATCGCTGGTGGCGGTGATGTCCAGGAAGGTCAGTTCGTCCGCGCCCTGCTCGTTGTAGCGGGCGGCGGCTTCGACGGGGTCGCCCGCGTCGCGCAGGCCGACGAAGTTGACGCCCTTGACGACCCGGCCGTCCTTTACGTCCAGGCAGGGAATGATGCGTTTGGCAAGCATGGGAATCGGTAGAGCTATCCGGAACGGTGACGGCGCGCGCGCGCGGAA
This sequence comes from Inhella sp., assembly GCF_041912635.1. Classification (GTDB taxonomy): domain Bacteria; phylum Pseudomonadota; class Gammaproteobacteria; order Burkholderiales; family Burkholderiaceae_C; genus Inhella. The sequence goes on along the minus strand of NZ_JAYRMO010000027.1, from coordinate 61,493 downwards.
CGCCACCAGCGCAGCCAGGCTGCGGGGCGCCGCAGGGCCAGGGCGTGGCGCAGGCGCTGTTTGAACTCACGCGCGCTGGCGCGGGCCTGCTGGTAGACAGGCTGCGCATGCAGCCAGGCACGGGCGCGCGCCAGCCAGCCCATCACCCAGCGATAGAAGCGATCGAACCAGGGCAGGCGGCGGGCGCTGTCGCGTACCAGGTCGAACAGGTAGGCGGCCAGCGCGGTGCCGCAGAGCTTGGCGGCCACGAAGACCAGCAGCCCCAGAAACTGGTAGCCGTGGCCCAAGGCCCAAAGCGCAGCCAGCTTGAAGGGCAACAGCAGGGCTGCGGGGGCGGCCAGCAGTAGCAGGCTGGGCCAGGGCGGCAGCTGGCGCAACCAGGCTTCCAGCCGTTGCAGGTGCAGGGCCAGGCCGAGGCGGCGCATGCCGCGCTGCAGGACGTCCCACAGCCACTCCTCGGCCAGCAGCAGCAGCGCCAGCAGCCCGATGAACGGGCGCAGCAGCCAGCGCCAGGGGCCCCGCCCCTGCGAGGCCATCAGCGCAGGCGGCTGGCCTTGTGCAGGGTCTTGTGCTTCTTCGTGACCTTCTTCTTGGTGGCCTTCTTGGCCTTTTTCGCGCCCTTCTTCTTGGCCACGGTCTGGGCGCCATGCACGCCGGCCTTGGCCTGCACGGGGTGGCCGGCGGCCTGGGCCGGCGCGGGCGCCACGCCCAGGCTGGCAACGGCGAGGGCAAGGGCGGCAAGCAGGGGTTTCAGCGTCATGGTGAGCTCCAGGGAGGGGTGGGCATGCGAGCCCGCGGGAAGGAAGGGATGCGGCGCAAGGGATCGCTCTCAGCGCGGCAGGGAAAGGGCGTCCAGCTCGACCTCGCGCTGGCGGCTGCGCACGCGGTTGGCCTCGGCCTCCAGCTCGCTGGCGCGGCGGCTGGCCTGCTGGCGTTCCTCGGGCTTGAGCTTATCGTCACCGGCGCGGCGGCGCTGGGCGGCGGCGTCGTTGAGCAGGCGCTGGCGGCGCTGCTCCAGCTCGTACACCTCATGGCCGAGGCGCCAACCGGCTTCAAAGCCCAGGCGGCTGATCTCGGGGCAGGTGCGCGGGTCGCTGGAACCGGCACGGCCATGCTCGTAGGCATTGCGGGGCCGACAAAAGGTCTGCAGGCCGCGGTTGAAGCCCTGGTCGTAAGTCGGCTGCAGCGGTGCCAGGCACAGGGCGGCCGGGCTGCGGCCGGCCGCGGCATCGGCCTCGCCGCGTGGGGCGCTGCAGTACACGCGCTGCCCCGCCGCGTGGCCCGATTCATAGGCCGCCTGGTCGGCGCCGAACTGATGCTTGCGGCAAGCCTTGGCGCGCTTGCCGAAGCGATCGGCCGTGTAGCCGTCCAGGGCGTCGCGCTCGCCCAGCTGGCGCCAGTTGGCATGCGCGCAGTCGTCGGCGTCCATGACCGCGCAGCCCGTCAGGCAGAGCAGGCCCAGGAGCACGGCCGCGACTTTCATGGCGTCAGCGCGTCGGCCTTGGCCTGGGCGTCCTTCAGATCCAGCGCGCCGGTGTAGATAGCCTTGCCGCAGATGACGCCACTGATGCCTTCGTCCTGCACCTTGCACAGGGCCTCGATGTCGGCCCAGCCGGACAAACCGCCCGAGGCCACCACCGGGATGCTGAGCTGGCGCGCCAGGCGCACCGTGGCCTCGATGTTGATGCCGCTGAGCATGCCGTCGCGGCCGATGTCGGTGTAGATCACACCCTCGATGCCGTAGTCCTCGAACTTCTTGGCCAGGTCGGCGACCTCGTGGCCGCTGAGCTTGCTCCAGCCGTCGGTGGCCACCTTGCCGTCCTTGGCGTCCAGGCCCACCCAGATGTGCCCGCCAAAGGCGGTGCACGCATCGCGAATGAAGCCGGGGTTCTTGACCGCGGCGGTGCCGATGATGACGGCGCTGATGCCGTCGTCCAGGTAGCGCTCGATGGTGTCGAGGTCGCGGATGCCACCGCCCAACTGCACGGGAATTTCGTCGCCCACCTCGGCCAGGATGGACCTCACCGCGGCCTCGTTGACCGGCTTGCCGGCAAAGGCGCCATTCAGATCGACCAGGTGCAGGCGGCGCGCGCCGGCATCGAGCCAGCGCCGCGCCATTGCGGCCGGGTCCTCACCGAAGGTGGTGGAGGCATTCATGTCGCCTTGTTGGAGGCGAACGCAGTGACCGTCCTTGAGGTCGATGGCAGGAATCAGGAGCATGGCCTTAGGGTTGCCAGAACAGGAAGTTTCGGTAGAGACGCAGACCGAGGTCGGCGCTCTTCTCAGGGTGGAACTGGGTAGCAAAAATGGTATCCCGAGCGATCGCGCAGGCGAAGCGATCTCCGTACTCGGTGGTGGCCGCCACCTGTTCGGGGTGCTTGGGCTGCGCGTGGTAGCTGTGCACGAAGTAGAAGTGGCTGCCGCTGGGGATGGCTTCCCACACCGGGTGGGGGCGTTGGATGTCCACACGGTTCCAGCCCATCTGCGGCACCTTGTAGCGGCTGCCGTCGGGCTGCAGGCGGCCGCTCAAACGAAAACGCCGCACCTCGCCCTCAAAGAGGCCCAGGCCTGGGGTGTCCTGCTCCTCGCTGTGCTGCAGCAGCATCTGCATGCCCACGCACACGCCCAGCAGGGGCTTGCCGTTCTGCACCTCGTCCAGCACGGCCTGGCGCGCGCCCGTGGCCTCGAAGTGGGCCATGCAGTCGCGCATCGCGCCCTGCCCCGGCAACACGATGCGATCCGCCGCGCGCACCTGGGCGGGGTCATGGCCAACCACGACCTCGACGCCGCTGCCCTGCGCGGCCGCGCGCACGGCCTGCGCCACCGAGCGCAGATTGCCCATGCCGTAGTCGAGCACCAGAACGGTCTTGCTCACAGCGTGCCTTTGGTGGATGGAATGGTGCCGGCGGCGCGCGAATCAGGCGTGATGGCCATGCGCAGCGCGCGCGCAAAGGCCTTGAAGATCGTCTCGCACTGGTGGTGTGCGTTCTGGCCCTTCAGGTTGTCGATGTGCAGGCTCACGCCGGCGTGGTTGACGAAGCCCTGGAAGAACTCGAACACCAGTTGCGTATCCAGCTGGCCGATCATGCCGGCGGTGAAGCGCACGTCCATGTGCAGGCCCGGCCGGCCGGAGCAATCCAGCACCACGCGGCTCAGGGCTTCGTCCAGCGGCACATAGGCGTGGCCGTAGCGGGTGATGCCGCGCTTGTCGCCCAGGGCCTGGGCAAAGGCCTGGCCGAGGGTGATGCCGACGTCCTCCACCGTGTGGTGGCCATCGATGTGCAGATCGCCCTTGGCGTCGATCGTCAGATCGATCAGGCCATGGCGGGCGATCTGGTCGAGCATGTGGTCGAAGAAGCCGATGCCGGTGTTCAGCTGGGCCTTGCCCGTGCCGTCGAGATCGAGGGCGACGCGGATCTGGGTTTCGGCGGTGTCGCGTTGGACGCTGGCTTGGCGGCTCATGGTTGAAGGGCCTTGATCAAAGCGGAGTTCTCTTCCGGGGTGCCCACGGTCAGGCGCAGGCAGTTGTGCAGCAGCGGGTGCATGGCGCTGACGTTCTTGACCAGGATGCCGCGCGCCTTGAGCTGGGCAAAGGTGGCCGCGGCATCCGGGAAGCGCGCCAGCACCATATTGGCCTGGCTGGGAAAGGGCGTCACGCCGGGCAGCGCCTGCAGCGCGGCGAACAGGCGCCCGCGCTCGGCACGGATGGCGGCCGCCTGCGCGGCGTACACGGCCTCATGTTCCAGCGCGAACAGCGCGGCCTCGGCGTTCAGCACGCTCACATTGAACGGCGGGCGCAGCTTCTCCACCTGCGCCACCAGTTCGGTGCGCCCCATCAGGTAGCCGATGCGCACGCCGGCCAGGCCGAACTTGCTCATGGTGCGCATCACCATCACGTGCGGGTGGCGGCGCAGGCGGTCTAGCGAATCGCGCGCGGCAAAGGGCTGGTAGGCCTCGTCCATCACCACCAGACCGTGGTGTTGCATGGCGGCTATCAGCTCCTCGATCACCTCGTCGTCCCACAGGGTGCCGGTGGGGTTGTTCGGGTAAGCCAGCCACAGCAGCGCGGGCCGGTGCAGGGCGATGGCGTCCAGCAGCGCGTTGCGGTCGAGCGCGAAGTCCTCGGCCCGGCAGGGCACCCCAACGAAGCGCGGGCCGAGCAGTTGGCAGCTCAGCTGGTACATGACGAAGCCGGGCTGCGGCGCCAGCACCACGGCGCCGGCCCGGGCGATGGCCTGGGTCAGCAGGCTGATGAGTTCGTCCGAGCCATTGCCCAGCATCAGCGCGCAGCCCTCGGGTAGGCCGGCATGGCGGGCCAGCGCGGCGCGCAAGTCGTCCAGGCGCTCGGCCGGGTAGCGGTTCAGCGCCACGGCCCCCAAGCGCGCGCCCAGCTCGGCCTGAAGCGCGGGCGGCAGGCGGTGGGGGTTCTCCATCACGTCCAGCTTGATGAAGCCGGTGCTGGGCTGCACGGCGTAGGCGTGCAGGTGCTGGATGTCGGAGCGGATCACGTCAAGCATTCAAGAGCTCCGGCCCGGTGAGAAAGGGGTTGACGATGCGCACGCTGTCAATCTGTTGGTCATGCTGAAGGTCTTCGGTCAACACGTACTGGCAACCTTGATGGATGGCCGCCGCAATCACCAGGGCATCCCACCAGCTGATCGAAAAGCGCGCCTCCAGGCCCCAGGCCGTCTCGACCGTCTGGTGATCGATCTGCCACGGCGCCCAATGCTGGTAGCGGCGCACCTCGGCACGGGCGTCGCCCATTGGCATGGGCGGATGCACCCGACGTGTCACGTTGACGTAGAACTCATTCAGCACCTGGGTGCTGAGCCGGCCCCGGCGGTGCTGCCACAAGGCATCCAACCAAGCCAGCGCGCGCTGGTGCTTCACGCCCTCGGAGCGGTCCTCGCTGTAGATCAAGACATTGGTGTCCACAAACACCAGCGGCATCGCCATTACTTGCGACCTCGGTCGTAGATCTCATCGCGGGTCGGATAGGGGCTGCCGTCGCTGGACCAATTGCGCTCGCGCTGCATCCACTCGTTCATCGCCCGCTCATAGGCGTCGTCATGCCGCATTTTTTCGGCCAGCAACTCGCCCACCAGGCGCGAGACGCTGGTGTTGCGGCGGGCCGCCTCCATCCGCGCCCAATCGGCGACGGCGTCTTCCATGGTGATGGTGACGTTGCGCATGGCTTGTTCCACGAAAACAGTGCACCACGAGTTTCGTGTTGCACGAACTTCGTGTCAAGCCGTGCTCAACCGCCGGGCAAGGGTCCCGGGCGGCCGGTCAGGTAGCCCTGGATCAAGTCGAAGCCCATCTGGCGGCACACCGCCGCCTCCTCTTCCAGCTCCACGCCCTCGGCCAAGGCCTGGGAGCCCAGTTCATGCACGAGCTTCACCAGGTCGGCCACCACCAGTTGCTTGCGCTCGCTGGCGAGGTGGATGTCGTGCACCAGGCCCATGTCGAACTTGACGAAATGCGGAGGCACGTCGCCCAGCTCGTTCAGCCGTGCCTGGCCGGCGCCAAAGTCGTCGTACGCAAAGCGCAGGCCCATGCCGTTCAGGCGCGCCGCCAGCTCGCGCATGCGGTCCACTTCCATCACGGCGTTCTCGTGGATCTCCACCACCAGCTGCAGCTGCGGGCAGTCCTGCTGCAGGCGCGCCAGGGATTCGAGGAAGGTCTCCTCGAAGGTTTCCTTGGGGTGGGTGTTGACGAACAGCGGCATGTCGCGCGCATGGGGCGCAAGTGAGCGCACGCCGAACTCGCGCAGGGCCGCGCTCAGCTCCACCTCGCGGCCCAGCAAGGTGGCCATGTTGAAGAGGCGGATCGGCGAGCTGGGCAGCTCGGGATGGGTGCTGCGGCCCAGCAGCTCCCAGGCAAACAAATGACCATCGCGAGCCCGCACGATGGGCTGAATCGCGCCCGAGAGACCCTTGCCCTGCAGGAACTCGAAGAACTGGCGCTCCTTGGGCACGAAGTGCGCCGGCAGGCTCAGGCCGCTGGGCACGATGACGGTGCGGCCGATGTCCTCGTAGGGCGCGGTTTCCTGGAAGTTGCCGCGCCGCAGCAGCCGGAACTCCACGGTGGCGAAGTGCAGCACATCGCCCTCGTTCAACAGCACCGAGCCATTGATGCGCTCGCGGTTGACGAAGCTGCCGTTGCTGCTGTTCAGGTCGATCAGGCGCAGCTGGCCTGAGACATCAAGCTGGAACTCGGCATGCCGGCGCGACAGGCCCGAGGACGGCACCACCAGCTCGTTGCCCGGGTCGCGCCCGATATGGCAGGGGAACTGGCTGAGTTCGTGCCGCACATGGCTGCCGTTGGCGCCCAAGCCTTCAAGGACCCAGAGGTTTTCGCCCATGCCTGTAACGAGTGGTTGCCGGGACCTGCGCAGCGTACCCCGGCCGGCGGCCGCTGTGCAGCCCGTTCTGGAGGGGCGTCAGCGGCTCACCCGGCTCCACCACTTGGAAAAGGAGCTGCAACAGCACTCCGGATCGGGAAAGTGCCGGGGCTCGGGCAGCGCCTGCACACCCTCCGGCAACCAGGGGCTGATGTGCGGATTGGCCAGCGTGCGCACGCGCGCCGCACCGCGCAACGCTGCAACCAGACCGGCGCGGTCCACAACCCACCGCCGCGGGCTCAATGCAGCCATGCGCGATTGCACCCAGGCCCAGCGCTGCCGGCTCCAGGGCTGCTGCCCATGGGCTTCCTTCAGCACCAGCGCCACCACCGTCGTCCCTGCAGGGGCCTCGCCCAAGGCCCAGGGGTGGGCCAGCCACAGGTCCGCCCCTGGCAGGGGCTCTGCGGTCGATGCCTCTTGCGGCAAATTGGTCAGGGCGGGTTCCTCCACCCCCACGCCGCGGCCCGCCGCCAGGCTGCGCGGCTCGCGCGCCAGGGCCTCCAGCGCGCCGCGCTCCAAGTCGATGGCACTGCCCTCGCTGTGCCAGGGCGGCGGCGCAAAGCGCGCCACATTCGCGGCATCGAACAGGTAGGGCTTGTGGCTGGCGGTGCCGGCCACCCATTGCCAGCTCAGGTGGTTGCTGCCCAGGTCGCCGTCCAGCAGATGGGCCAGCATCCAGTCGGCCCCGGCGCGCCAATGCACCTTGCGCGCATGCACCACATAGCTGGCCAGCCACAGGCGGGCGTGGTTGTGCAGCCAGCCGCGCGCATAGAGCGTGCGCACCGCCTCATCCACCACGGGCACGCCGGTGGCGCCGCGGCGGATGTCCTGCGGCAGCTCGGCGGCGTAGGCCGCGTCGGACAAGGGGCCGGGGTGCAGGCTGTGCAAGATGCCCTCACCGCGGTGCACCCACACATGGCGGAAGTACTCGCGCCAGCCGAACTCGTAGACGAGCTTGTGCTGCGGCGGCAGGCGCAAGGCCTCCAGACATTCGGGCACGCTCAGCAGGCCGTGGGTCAGGTAGGGCGACAGGCCGGTAACCGCGCCCTCCAGGTGGTTGCGGCTGCGCGCATAGGCCGCGGCATCCACGGCAGCCAGGCGCTGCAGCGCGGCGGCGCGGGTGGGGGGCCAGGCGGTGTCGATCATGCCGCGCGCAAGGCTGCGGCCTGGGCACGGATGCGCGCGCGCTCCTCTTCGGGCACGCGCGCCAGACCACGCACCTGCAGGGCCAGGCGCGGGTGACTGGCAAAGCGGGTTTCGTGGCGCAGCAGGAAGTCCCAGTACAGGGTGGTGAAGGGGCAAGCCCGCGGCCCGGTTCGTTCGTCCGGCCGGTAGCGGCAACTGCCGCACAGCGGGCTCTGGCGGGCGATGTACTTGCCGCTGGCGATATAGGGCTTGCTGGCCATCAGGCCGCCATCGGCGTACTGGCTCATGCCCAGGGTGTTGGGCAGTTCCACCCACTCCACCGCGTCCACGTACACGCTCAGGTACCAGGCGTGCAGCTGCTGCGGCTGCACGCCGTAGAGCAGCGCGTACAGGCCCGTCACCATCAGGCGCTGGATGTGATGAGCGTAGCCGTGTTCGAGCGTCTGGGTGATGGCATCACGCAGGCAGGCCATGTCAGTCTCACCGGTCCAGTACCAGGCGGGCAGATCCGCGGTGGCGCTCAGCGCGTTGCCCTCGGCGTAGGTGGGCATGCGCGTCCAGTAGATGCCGCGCACGTACTCGCGCCAGCCCAGGATCTGCCGGATGAAACCCTCGCCACTGTTCAGCGGCACCCGGCCGGCGCGCACCGCGTCTTCCGCCGCCGCCGCCACTTCGCGCGGCGTGAGCAGCTTGAGGTTCAGCGCGGCGGAAAGCTGCGCGTGGTAGAGCCAGGGCTCGCCGGGCCAGATGGCGTCCTGGTAGGGCCCGAACAGCGGCAGCCGCTCGGTGATGAAGGCCTGCAGGGCCTGCAGCGCTTGTGCACGCGTGAGCGGCCAGGCGAAGGAATCGAGCCGGCCCGGGTGATCGGCAAAACGCGTGCGCACCAGGTCCAGCACCTCGCGGGTGATGGCATCGGGCGCAAAGCGCGGCGGCTGCGGCAGGTCAAAACCGGGGCCCTCGGGGCCGAAAGCGGCGCGGTTGTCGGCGTCGAAGTTCCACTGGCCGCCCAGGGGCTCCAGGCCGTCCATCAGCACGCCGTGGCGCTGGCGCTGCTCGCGGTAGAAGTACTCCATGCGCAAGCCCTTGCGGCCGCGGGCATGGGCGGCGAAGTCGGCCGGGGTGGTGAAGAAGTGGCGGTCCTCCAGCAGCTGCAGCGGCAGGGTTTGCTGCGCCGCCACCGCCTGCAAGGCCTGCAGCACGCGCCAGTCGCCGGGGCGGGTCAGGCGCAGGGCTTGCGGGCGCAACAGGGCCAGGTCGGCGGCGAGTTGCTCGGCCAGGCTGGCGCGGGTGGCCGGTTCGTCCAAGCGGCGGTAGTGCAGCGGCCGCCCGGCTGCGCGCAGGGCCTCGGCGAAGTGGCGCATGGCGGCCAGGAAGACTGCGATGCGCGGCTGGCTGCTCCACACATGCGTGGACTCCTCCGCCACCTCGGCCATCCACACCGCATCCTGGGCCGGGTCAAAGCCATCGAAGGCGGCCGCGTCCAGGTCCAGCTGGTCGCCCAGCACGATGACGAGATGTCTCATGTGCGCCCCGCCTGGGCCGCACGCCGGCAGCGCTCGCTGCAATGCTTCACTTCGGCCCAGTTCTTCGCCCAGGCCTTGCCCCAGCTCATGGGTTTGCCGCAGGTGGCGCAGGGCTTGCTGGGCAGGGCCTGCTTGTTGCCTTTCCAGGTCAGAACAGTTCTCCTTGGGTGGCCGGCACGAGTGGTGCGCGTGGTGCGCGTGGCTTGGGGCTGGGCGGCAGGCCGCTCTTGCGCGAGCCATGTTTCTGTTGCACCGCATCCGCCTGGGCGCGCGCCTGCGGGCTGCGGCGCGCGGCCCAGAGGCGGTCCTTGGCTTCGCGGATGGCCGCGCGCTCGTCCCCCAGCGGGGCCGGGTAGTCGCTGCCGATGCGGCAGCCGGCGCGCTGCTGCACGCTGGCCGGCATGCGCCAGGGCTCGGCCAGCCATTCGGTGGGCACACCGGCCAGCTCGGGCACCCAGCGGCGGATGAAATGGCCCTCGGGGTCCTGGTCGCGCGCCTGCTTGGTGGGGGAGTAGACGCGCAGCGCGTTGATGCCGGTGCAGCCGCTTTGCATCTGCAGCTGGCTCCAGTGGATGCCCGCCTCGAAATCCAGAAACTGCCGCGCCAGGTGCAGCCCGACCGGGCGCCAGTGCAGCCACAGCGGGTAGGCGGCCACGCTGACCAGCAGCGCGCGCATGCGGAAGTTCAGCCAGCCGGTGGCGCACAAGCTGCGCATGCAGGCGTCCACCATCGGCCAGCCGGTCCGGCCCTCGCACCAAGCCGCAAAGCGCACCTGGGCCGCAGCGTCCCAGGGCGGGGCTTCGGGGTGCTCATCGCCCGGGCGCAGGCCATCGAAGGCGGGAGCAAAGGCGCGGAACTCGATGGCCGGTTCGTCCTCCAGCTTCTGCATGAAGTGACAGTGCCAGCGCAGCCGCCCGGCAAAGCCGCGCAAGGCGTAGGCCCAGTCGCGCTCACCCAGGCCGCGGGCGGCATCGATGCGGCGCTCGGTGGCCTGGTGGGCGCGGCGCAGGCTCAAGGTGCCGAAGGCGAGGTGCGGCGAGAGCCGGCTGCAGCCTGCTTCGGCGCTCAGCGGGCTGCTGAGCGCGCGGCGGTAGTCCTGCCCGCGCGCCTGCAGAAAGCTCTCCAGCGTGGCGCGCGCGGCGCGTTCACCGCCGCGCTGGCTGGCGCGCCGGTCTGGCGCGATGCCGAGGTCAGCTGGGCTCGGCAGCGCTTGCTCGCAAAGCCCCCCGGCCGCGCGCCAGCCGGACGGCGGCGCGCACTCGGGCGTATCCATGCGCGCCTGCCAGCGCGCAGCCCAGCCGGCGCGGCTGCGCAGCCGCCGCACCACGCCATGCTGCGGCGTTTCCAGCCAGGCCACGCCTTGAGCACGGCACCAGACCGCCACGGCCAAGTCGCGGGCGTAAGTCCAGCCGGGGCCGGTCTCCTCATGGCTGAACAAGTGCGTGAAGCCCAGCTCTTGCTGCAATTCGGCCAGGCCCTGCACGGCGGGGCGCACGCGCACATGCAGGGGCAGTCCGCGCCGCTGCAGGCGCGCCCGCAGCTCGGCCAGGCTTTCCAGTACGAAGCGCAGGTGCTGGGGGTCGAACTCCGGGCTGGCCAGCCACTCGGGCTCGATGAAGTACACGGCCGCCGCCCGCTCGCAGGCAGCGGCCTGCATCAGCGGGGCGTGATCGTGCAGGCGCAGGTCGCGCTTGAGCCAGACCAGGGCAGTGGACATGGCCCGATTCTGAAAGGTCAGGCCTTGTTTGTCCTGGACAAACAGATTGCCCGACCGGACTGCGCGGGCACTGCCCGCCGGGCTTACAGCCGCAGCGTGGCCGAGCGGGCGTGGGCCTGCAGGCCCTCGCCCTGGGCCAGGGTGTCGGCCACCGGGCCCAGCACCTGCGCGCCCTGCTCGCTGATGTCGATCAGGCTGCTGCGCTTGACGAAGTCGTACACGCCCAGCGGCGACGAAAAACGCGCCGTGCCGCTGGTGGGCAGCACGTGGTTGGGGCCGGCGCAGTAGTCGCCCAAGGACTCCGAGGCGAACGCGCCCAGGAAAATGGCGCCAGCGTGCTTCAGATGCGGCAGCCATTGGCGCGGTTCGGCCGCGCTGACCTCCAGGTGCTCGGGGGCGATGCGGTTGCTGATCGCACAGGCCTCCGCCATTGAACGGGTGTGGATCAGGCCGCCACGGCCTTCGAGACTCGCGCGGATCACCGCGGCACGCGGCATCTCTTGGACAAGGCGTTCCATCGCCGCCGCCACGGCGTCGATGTAGGCAGCATCGGGGCAGAGCAGGATGGATTGCGCCAGCTCGTCGTGCTCGGCCTGGCTGAAGAGGTCCATGGCCACCCAGTCGGGGTTCACCGTGCCGTCGGCCAGCACCAGGATCTCGCTCGGGCCGGCAATCATGTCGATGCCGACCTGCCCGAACACGCGGCGCTTGGCGGCGGCCACGTAGGCGTTGCCGGGGCCGGTGATTTTGTCCACGCGCGGCACGGTGGCCGTGCCGTAGGCCAGCGCGCCCACGGCCTGGGCGCCGCCTATGGTGAACACGCGGTGCACGCCGGCCAGGTGGGCCGCGGCCAGCACCAGGGCGTTGCGCTCCCCGCGCGGGGTGGGCACCACCATGATGATCTCGCCCACCCCGGCCACCTGGGCAGGGATGGCGTTCATCAACACCGAGCTCGGGTAGGCGGCCTTGCCGCCGGGCACGTAAATGCCGACGCGATCCAGCGGCGTGACCTGCTGGCCGAGGCGGTTGCCCTCGTCATCGGTGAACTCGAAGCCCTGGCAGCAGGCCTGGGCCTGGGCCTGGTGGTAGCGGCGCACGCGCTCGGCCGCTAGCTGCAGGGCCTGGCGCTGCACGGCGGGCAGACCGTCGAAGGCGGCCTTCAGCTCGGCCGCGCCGATCTCAAGCTCCGCCACCGAAGCGGCGTGCAAGCCGTCGAACTGCGCGGTGCGGGCCAGCACGGCGGCATCACCCTGACTGCGCACCTCGGCCAGGATGCCGGCCACCGCCTGCTCGATGCCGGCGTCGGTGTCCTCGCTCCAATGCAGCAGCTGCTGCAGGCGCGCATCGAAGTCGGGGGCGGTGGTGGCGAGGCGGGTGATCTTCATGGGGCTGGATTCTCCGGGCCGAGGGCACGGGCGTAGATCCGTGTCTCGTGGACATCTTCTTCGTAGCGGTACACATCGGCACCGAGTTCCGTGTAACCCTGGCGGGCATAGAAGGCACGCGCCTGCTGGTTGTGCACCCAGGCGTCCAGCCAGCACACGGTGGCGCCGCGGGCGGCCATGCCGCTTTCGGCCGCGCGCAACAGGTGCGCGCCCAGGCCCTGACCGTGGCAGCGGCGCTGCAGGTAAAGGCGCTGCAGCTCGGCCGGCCGGCCAGGCTGCAGCAGGCGGTGGCTCACATCCAACTGGCTCTGCGCAAAGCCCAGCAGGCCTTCCCCGCGGGCCAGCACCAGCAGCTCCACGGTGGGTTCTTGCAACAGAGCCAGAAAGCGCTCGGCGGTGAAGAACTCGGCCACCTCGCGGGCGATGGCGAGGTTCACGCCCTCGGTGGCATAGGTGTCGAAGAACACTTGCGCGCCCAGAGCGGCCAGCAGGGGCGCATCGGCCGCCCGCGCCGGGCGGATGCTGTCCATCAGCGCGCCTGGACGGCCGCCTGCAGGCTGCTCAGCAGCGGCCGGATGCGTTCACGCTTGAGCTTGGCCGCCACCGGGTTCAGCACCAGGTGCGAGGAGATCGGCAGGATCTTCTCCACCTCGACCAGGTCGTTGGCTTTCAAGGTGCTGCCGGTGCTCACCAGGTCGACGATGGCATCGGCCAGGCCGGTCAGCGGCGCCAGCTCCATCGAGCCGTAGAGCTTGATGAGGTCGACGTGCACGCCCTTGTCGGCGAAATGCTGGCGCGCCAGCTGGGTGTACTTGGTGGCCACGCGGATGCGCGCGCCCTGGCGCACGGCGGCCTGGTAGTCGAAGTCGGCGCGCGTGGCCACCGAGAGGCGGCAGCGGGCGATCTGCAGGTCCAGCGGGCGCAGCAGCGCGCCACCACCGTAGGGGCCGGCCTCGTGCTCCAGCAGCACATCCAGCCCGGCCACGCCCACATCGGCGCCGCCATGCTGCACGTAGGTGGGCACATCGCTGGCGCGCACCAGCACCACCCGCACGTCGGGCAGGTTGGTGCGCAGGATCAGCGCGCGGCTCTTTTCGGGGTCGTCCAGCACCTCGATGCCGGCGGCCTTGAGGAGCGGCAGGGTGTCGTCAAAGATGCGGCCCTTTGAAAGGGCGAAGGTCAGACTCATCACTTCACCCGTTCAATGTCAGCCCCGAGGCCGCGCAGCTTGGCTTCCATCTGCTCGTAGCCGCGGTCCAGGTGGTAGATGCGGTCCACCAGGGTCTCGCCCTCGGCGCACAGGCCGGCGATCACCAGGCTGGCCGAGGCGCGCAGGTCGGTGGCCATCACGGTGGCGCCACTGAGTTGCGGCACGCCGGTCACCACCGCCGTATGCCCGTCCACCTCGATGTGGGCACCCAGGCGCACCAGCTCGTTCACGTGCATGAAGCGGTTCTCGAAGATGGTCTCGCTGATCTTCGCGGCGCCCTCGGCCACGCAGTTCACCGCCATCAGCTGGGCCTGCATATCGGTCGGGAAGGCCGGGTACTCGCTGGTGCGAAAGCCCACGGCCTTGGGTCGCTGGTCCATGCGGATCCAGATGCCGTCGACGCGCGGCTCGATCTGCGCACCGGCCTCGCGCAGCTTGTCGATCACGGCGTCCAGGTGGTCGGCGCACGCCCCTTGCAGGAAGGCCTCGCCACCGGCGGCGGCCACGGCGCAGAGGAAGCTGCCGGCCTCGATGCGGTCCGGCACGATGTGGTGCGGGATCTTGGGCGCATGCAGCTTGTCGACGCCACGGATCGTGACCCGGCTGGTGCCATGCCCCTCGATCTGCGCGCCCATGCTGATGAGCAGTTCGGCCAGATCCACCACCTCGGGTTCCTGGGCAGCGTTCTCCAGCACCGTCTCACCCTGGGCCAGCGCGGCAGCCATCAGGAAGTTCTCGGTGCCGGTGACGGTGATCATGTCGGTCGTGATGCGCGCACCCTTCAGGCGCCCGCCGGGAACTTCCGCCAGGATGTAGCCATGCTCGACGCGGATCTCTGCCCCCATCGCCTGCAGGCCCTTGATGTGCTGGTCCACCGGCCGCGAGCCAATCGCGCAACCACCCGGCAGCGAGACCTTGGCCTTGCCGAAGCGCGCCAGCAGCGGGCCCAGCGCCAGGATGCTGGCGCGCATGGTCTTCACCAGCTCGTAGGGCGCCTCGGGGTTGTTGACCGGCCCGCCATCCAGGCGCAGCGCGTTGCTCTCGCCCTCCACCCAATCCACCGCCGCCCCCATGTTGCGCAGCAGCTTGATCATGGTGCTGACGTCCTGCAGGCGCGGCACGTTGTGCAGCACCATCGCGTCGGCCGTCAGCAGGGTGGCGCAGAGGTCGGGCAGGGCGGCGTTCTTGGCCCCGGAGATGGCCACCGTGCCGTTCAGGCGGCGGCCGCCGCGGATCTTGAGCTTGTCCATCAGGCGCCTTGCTGGAATTCGGTCGGGGTCAGGGTCTTCATCGAGAGCGCGTGGATCTGCTCCTTCATGCGCTCGCCCAGCGCGGCGTAGACGCGCTGGTGGCGGCGCACGCGCGGCAGGCCTTCGAACTCGCTTGAGACGATGGTGGCGAAGAAGTGGCGGCCGTCGCCCTCCACCTCCAGATGCGTGCAGGGCAGGCCGGCGGCGATGAAGTCGCGCACTTCTTGGGGGGTGGGGTCACTCATATCAATGCCGAATCTTGTAGCCGCGCTGCAGCAGGTGCAACGCGAGGGAAGCAACGATGGCGAAGGCGACGCCAACCACGCCCAGGCTGACCCAGGGCGAGCTGTCGCTGACCCCAAAGAAGCCGTGGCGGAAGCCGTCCACCATGAAGAAGAAGGGGTTCAGATGCGACACGGCCTTCCAGAAGCCGGGCAGCGAGTCGACCGAATAGAACACGCCGGCCAGAAAGGTCATGGGCATGACGATGAAATTCTGGAAGGCCGCGAGCTGGTCGAACTTGTCGGCCCACAGGCCGGCGATCAAGCCCAGACTGCCCATCATGGCCGCGCCCAGCAGGCAGAAGGTCAGCGCCCAACCCAGATGCGCGGGCTGGAAGGCCGACCAGGGCACGAACCACACTGCCGCCAGCGCCACCCCGCAGCCCACGCACAGGCCGCGCACCACCGCCGCGCCCACGTAGGCCACGAACCAGGCGCGCGGGCTCAAGGGCGTGAGCAGCAGGAACACCAGATTGCCGGTGACCTTGCTCTGGATCAGGCTGGAGCTGCTGTTGGCGAAGCTGTTCTGCAGCACGCTCATCATCACCAAGCCGGGCATCAGGAAGGCGCCGTAGGGCACGCCGCGCACCTCGACATGACCTTCCAGCACATGGCCAAAGATCATCAGATACAGCACCGCCGTGAGAACAGGGGCAGCGATGGTCTGGAAGGCCACCTTCCAGAAGCGCAGCAGCTCCTTCTTGAACAGCGTCTGGGCGCCCACGGCCATCATTGCGCGCCTCCGATGATTTCGAGGAACACATCCTCCAGATCGGCGCGGCCGATCTCCAGGTCTTCCACCACCACGCCGCCGCTGCGCAGGCGCGCCAGCAGCTGCTCGACCTCGGCGGCGTCATGCGCCTTGATCTGGGCGATGCGACCCGTCACGCGGGCGTCGATGTCGGCCGGAATCGTCTGATCGGTCTTGAAGCGCAGCACCTGGTGGCTGCGGTGCGAAAGCAGCGCACTGGTGCGGTCCAGCGCCACCAGCCGGCCGCCCTTGAGCATGCCGATGCGCCCGCACAAGGCCTCGGCCTCTTCCAGGTAATGCGTCGTCAGCAGCACGGTGGTGCCCTGCTCGCGGTTCAGGCGGGCAATGAACTGCCACAGCGTCTGGCGCAGCTCCACGTCCACGCCGGCGGTGGGTTCGTCCAGCACGATGACGGGCGGGCGGTGCACCAGGGCCTGGGCCACCAGCACGCGGCGCTTCATGCCGCCGCTCAGCTGGCGCATATTGGCGTCGGCCTTGCTGAGCAGACCCAGTTCGTTCAGCAGCTCCTCGATCCAGCGCTCGTCGGCGGCGATGCCGAAGTAGCCGCACTGGAAGCGCAGGGTCTCGCGCACCGAGAAGAAGGGGTCGAACACCAGTTCCTGCGGCACCACGCCGAGCCGCGCGCGGGCGGCGGCGTAGTCGTTCACCACATCGTGGCCGAGCACGCTCACAAGGCCGGAATCGGCGCGCGAAAGCCCCGCCAGGATGCTGATCAGGCTGGTCTTGCCGGCGCCATTCGGGCCGAGCAGGCCGAAGAACTCCCCGGGGGCGATGTCGAAGCTGACATCGCTGAGGGCAGGTTGGGAGGCGCCGCGGTAGGTCTTGTGCACCCGCTCGAAGCGGATGGCGGGGGTCGCGGTCATGGGTGGGCATTCTAGAAAGCCCCTGTGGAAAGCCCCGATTCCAGGGTTATCGTCCGGCGCTCACGCCCAAGAAGAAGCTATGGCCCCACCCAAGAAGCCCCGTCGTACGGCCGAGCGCATCCTGGAGGTGACGCTGGACCTGTTCAACCGCTTTGGCGAGCCCAATGTCAGCACCACGCTGATCTCCGCCGAACTGAACATCAGCCCCGGCAACCTCTACTACCACTACCCGGCCAAGGATGAGCTGATCAACGCGCTGTTCCAGCGCTTTGACGTCGAGCTGGCCGACCTGCTGCTGGCCGCCGACAACGTGCGCAATGTGGAGGACGCCTGGTTCTTCTTCCACACCCTGTACGAGCTGATCTGGAAGCACCGCTTCCTGTACCGCGACCTGAACGACCTGCTGAGCAAGAACCGCAAGCTGGAGACGCATTTCCAGACCGTGCTGGCGCGCAAGCAAGAGGCCATGCGCGGCGTGCTGGCCGGGCTGAAGATCGGCGGCGCGCTGAAGATGGACCCGCGCGAGGCCTCGCCCGTGGGCGCCAGCATGGTGGTGCTCTTGAGTTACTGGCTGAGCTACGAGTACGTGAAGGACCCGCGCCATGCGCTGGAGCCCGAGCGCGCCGGCTCGGCGCTGCTGCGCGGCGCCTTCCATGTGCTCAGCCTCCTGATGCCCTATCTCGAACCCAACTCTCGCGAGCACCTCTTCAAGCTGGCGGGGAACTACAACTCCTGAGGAGCCGCAATGGCCAAGTGGACCGCCTTCCCCTACGACAACAGCGCCTTCGTCCAGACCCCGGCCAGCCTGAAGAAGGCCTGGCCCAAGCTGCACAAGGGCGACGCCGAGCCCTGGCCCAAGGACGAGGCCGTGCAGCAGGCCTGGATCCACTTCCATGCGGGCGACTTCAAGAAGGCCTTCGACGCCGGCCTCAAGGCGGGCGGCTCGGCCGGCATCAACTGCGCCAACAAGGCCCAGGCCATCTACGCCAACTACCTCGAAAAGAACGAGAAGACCAAGCTGGAGATGTTCCTGGCCGTGGCCCAGCGCGCCGAGGCGCTGCAGGCCGAGGACCCCGAGAACGCCAACGCCTTCTACTGGCAGGCCTATGCGCTGGGCCGCTATGGCCAGGGCATCAGCGTGGCCGAGGCCCTGGCCGAGGGCCTGGGCGTGACGATCAAGAGCGCGCTGGAAACCACCATCGAGCTCGCGCCCAAGCATGCCGACGCCCACATCGCGCTGGGCACCTTCCACGCCGAGGTGATCGACAAGGTGGGGCGCCTGCTGGCCCGCACGCAGGGGGCGGACGCCGCCACCGGCCTGAAGATGTTCGAGCAGGCACTCAAGCTCAATCCCAAGAGCGCCATCGCCATGGTGGAGCGCGCCAACGGTCTGGTGATGATCGAAGGCGAGAAGCGCATGGCTGAGGCCGAGAAGCTCTATGCCGACGCCGCCGCCTGCAAGCCCATCGACGCGATGGACTGCCTGGACATCGAGATGGCGCGCGCCGAGCTTGAGGAATAAGGCGGCCCGCGCCCCGGCGCCAGCGCCCTCGCTGTTCCACCACCCGTTGGCCTTCTGGCTGGGCTGCGCCCTCATCACCCTGGGCGTGCTCTCGCACGGGCCGATGTTCCTGATGGGCCAGCACACACACTGGCACATGGTGGGCATGCCGATGACCTGGGAGATGTGGGTCGGCATGGCCTTGATCCCACTGGGCGTGGCGCTCTCCTGCTACGGCCTGATGCCGCGCCGGCCCGGCAGCGTGCCGCTGGCCGGCGGCCTGCAGTTCCATGTGGCCGATGGCGTGGCGCTGAACCGCGAGCACTGGAAGCTGGTGCTGGTGCTGATCGTCACGCTGGCCATCGACGTCATGAAGCCCGCCACCCTGGGCTTCGTGATGCCAGGCATGAGCGCCGAGTACGAAATCAGTCGCCCGCGCGCCGGCCTGCTGGCGCTCTTCGCGCTCACCGGCACCACCGTGGGCTCGGTGGTCTGGGGTCGCGTGGCCGACCGCTTCGGGCGCCGCGCCGCCATCCTGCTCTCAGCGCTGATGTTCATCGGCACCGCCATCTGCGGCGCCATGCCCACTTTCGAGTGGAATCTGGCGATGTGCTTCCTGATGGGCGCCTCGGCCGGCGGCCTGCTGCCCATCGCCTTCACGTTGATGGCCGAGACCGTGCCCGCCCACCACCGCGGCTGGTTGCTGGTGCTGCTGGGCGGCGTGGGCACCTCGGCGGGCTATCTGCTGGCGGCCGGCGCGGCCACCTGGCTGGAGCCGCTGTTCAGCTGGCGTGTGCTGTGGCTGCTGGGCCTGCCCACCGGGGCGGTGATCATTTTTCTCAACCGCTTCATCCCGGAATCCCCCCGTTTCCTGGCGCAGGCCGGCCTGACTGAGCAGGCGCGCGCGGTGCTGGCCCGCTTTGCCGGCAGCCGCACCGGCTTGGAGCCGGACGATGCCCGCCACCCGGGCGCACCGCCGATCGACGACGAGGCCCACCCCGTGGCCGGCGCCCGCGAGTTGCTGCGCGGGGCGCATGCCGGCATCAGCTCGGCGCTGCTCGTCTGTGGCACGGGCTGGGGGCTGGTGAACTTCGGCTTCCTGCTCTGGCTGCCCAGCAATCTGCAGCAGCTCGGCGTGGACGCCTCGGCCGCCAACGCCTTGCTGGCCAAGTCCTCGCTGCTGGCCCTGCCGGGCATCGCGCTGGTGATCTGGCTCTACCACCGCTGGAGCAGCTTCCGAACCCTGGTGCTGTTCATTGTGCTGAGCACGCTGTGCCTGCTGGCATTCGCACTCCTGGCCTGGGCGGATCTGCGCTCAGCTGTGGCCACCACCGCCGCCACGGCGGCGCTGCTGGTCAGCGTCAGCGGCGTCATCGCCATGCTGATTCCCTATGCGGCCGAGATCTACCCCGTGCAGCTGCGCGGCAGCGGCTCGGGCGTGGTGGCTGCCAGCTCCAAGCTGGGCGGCATCCTGGCCGCGCTGCTGGCGCTGGTCGGCTTCTTCGACCACTTCCTGCTCAGCGCACTGCTGCTGGCGCTACCGATGGCGCTGTCGGCCTGGCTGCTGGCGCGCCGCGGCGTGGAAACGCGCGGCGCCACGCTGGAACAGATCCAGCAGCGGCTGCGGCGCTGAGCACGCAGCGCGGCGCCGCGCCGCTCAGCCCGGCCGGTACGCCGCCGCGCTGTCCAGGCCCTCCACCTGGCGGATCAGCTCGGCGCTGAGGCGCAGCAGCTCGGGGCAGCCGGCCTGCTGTTCGGCCGAGAGCGCCCCGGCGCGCTGCAGATCGAGCAGCACGGCCGCGCGCGCATGCAGGGCCTGGTGCGCAACCTGCACGCCGCTGAAGTCGCGCCCGGGCTCGGCGGCCAAACGGCCGTCCAGCCAGCGGCCGAAGCCACACTCGTGCAGGTCCAGCGGGGGCGGCGCGAGGCTGCGGTCGCTCAGCGCGGCCTGCAGCTCGGCCATCCAGGCGCGGTGCTCCACCACGGCATAGAGGCGTGCGCGCGCCGGGCCCTGCAGCGGCCGCGCCTGCTGCCAGCGCGCGGGCGGGTGCCAGCAAGCCAGCCAGTCGGCCACGGCCTCGGCCGGCATGGGGCGGGCGATGCCGTAGCCCTGGCCGTACTCGCAGCCCAGGCTCAGCAGGGCCTCGCCATGCGCCTCGGTTTCCACCCCTTCGGCAATGGCCTGGCGCTGGAAGGCGCGGGCCAGGCCCAACACGCCTTCCAGGATGGCCAGGTCGTCGGGGTCATCCAGCATGTCGCGCACGAAGCTCTGGTCGATCTTGATGCGCTGCGCATCCAGGCGCTTGAGGTAGCTGAGCGAGGAGTAGCCGGTGCCGAAGTCGTCGATGGCGAAGCTCACGCCCAGCTTGCGGCAGCTTTCGATCACCCGCGCCACATGGGCCAGATCGCCCAGCGCGCTACTCTCCAGCACCTCCAGCTCCAGCTGCGCCGGGCGCACGCGCGGGTGCGCGGCCAGGCGCTCGGCCACGTCCAGCTGCAGCAGGTGCTGGCCGGCGATGTTGACGCTGACGGCCAGCTCCAGCCCCTCGGCGCGCCAGTGCTCCAGCTGGCGCAGCGCCTGCTCGATCACCCATTCGCCGATCTGCACCTGCACCACGTGGCTCTCGATCAGGGGCAGGAACTGGCCCGGCAGCAGCAGGCCGCGCACCGGGTGCTGCCAGCGGATCAGGGCCTCCAGCCCGATCAGCTCGCCGCTGCGCAGGTTCACCTTGGGCTGGTAGTGCAGCACGAACTCCTCGCGTTGCAGTGCCTGCTGGATGTCGGCCAGGCCCTCGTGCAGCTCACGCACCGAGCGGTCGTGCTCGGCGTCGAACTGCGCGTAGCGGTTCTTGCCGGCCAGCTTGGCCTGGTACATGGCCAGGTCGGCCTGGCGCAGCAGCTGGTCGCCGTCGACTTCCTCGGCCTGCGGGTAGTAGGTGACGCCCACGCTGGCGCTGAGCTGCAGGGCATGGCCTTCCACCTCGATGGGCTCGGCCGCGGCCTGCACCAGGCGCTGCACCAGGTGCTCGCCATCGGCTGGCTGGGCCAGATCCAGCAGCACCGCCACGAACTCGTCGCCGCCCAGGCGGGCCAGGGTGTCGCCCTCGCGCAGGGTCTGGCGCAGGCGCTCGCCCAGGGCGATCAGCAGCGCGTCGCCCACCTCGTGGCCGTAGCGGTCGTTCACACCCTTGAATCCGTCCAGGTCCAGAAAGGCCAGCGCCACCTTGAGGCCGCGCCGGTGCGCCTGCAGCATGGCCTGGCGCAGGCGATCGGCCAGCAGGGTGCGGTTGGGCAGGCCGGTCAGGGCGTCGAAGTGGGCGATGCGCTCCAGCTCGGACTGGTGGTGCTTGATGGGCGTGATGTCGGCAAACAGGGCCAGGTAGTTGCGCACCTGGCCCTGGGCGTCGAGCAGGCGGCTGATGGTGATGAGCTCGGCAAAGGGCTCGCCGTTCTTGCGCTGGTTCCAGATCTCGCCGCTCCAGTGCCCGGCCTGCTCCAGGCGCTGCCACAGCGTGGCGTAGAAGTCCGCGCCCTGCCGGCCCGAGCTGAGCAGGCGCGGGTTCTGGCCCAGCACCTCGTCGCGGCTGTAGCCGGTGATGCGCGTGAAGGCCTCGTTGACCTCGACGATGCGCCGCTCGGCGTCGGTGATCATGATGGCCTCACGCGAGTGCGTGAAGACCGAGGCAAACAGCTGCAGGCGCGCCTCGGTGGCCTTGCGCTCGGTGATGTCCAGCGCCACGCCCTGCAGGCCGCGCACCGTGCCGCCGGCATCGCGCACGGCCTCGCCGCGCGCCAGCATCCATACATGGCTGCCATCGGGGCGGCGCATCTCCAGCTCCAGCTCGTAGGGCGTGCCGTCCTGCCGGCTGCGCGCCACGGCGGCACTCAGGCGCGCCCAGCTCTCGGGGGTGAAGAGCCGGATCTGCGTCGCGAAATCGGGCGCGGGCTGCTGTGGGTCCAGCCCGGCCAGCGCGTACAGCTGGGGCGACCAGCCGACCTGGCCGCTGGCCAGATCCATGTGCCAGCTGCCCAGGCCGGCAATGCGTTGCGCCTCGTGCAGGGCGCGCGTACCGGCCAGGATCTGGGCGTCGGCCACGCGCTGCCGGCGCTGGTGGAAGCCCAGGCCGGCTGCGCCCAGGCCCAGCACCAGCAGCGTGGCCAGGCCATGCAGGGCGACCATGTCGCGCCACTCGGCCAGGGCCGCGTCGCGCGCGCGGCTCAGGCCGATGCGCAGCGGTTGGTCCATCCGCAGCTCGGGCGACGCCAGGTCCAGCCAGACCTCCAGGCGCTCGCCAGGCTCGACCGCTCTGCCCTCGGCCACAAAGAGCTCGCCGTGCGGATGGCGCAGCTCGGCGCGCACGTCTTCGGCATGGCGGACCGAGGCGAGCAGGGTGTGGGCATAGCTGGGGTCCAGCGTGGCGGTCTGCACGCCGGCAAGCGCGCCGTTGGCCGTCACGCGGGCCCGCGTCAGATTCAGCGCATAGACCCCCAGCACGGTGCGGAAGGGCGGCGAGACGTACAGGGTCTGCGCATCGGGCTGCGCCAGCGCAGCCTGGAAATAGTGGCGCTGGCTGAAATCCTGGCCCACCAGCTCGACGCGGTTGCTGGCCACGGCACGGCCCTGGGCATCGGTGACGATCAGCGTGCGCAGGCCCGGCATGGCCTGCACCAGATCCTGCAGGTCTTGAGCGCGCGTGGCGGGGTCGAGCCCGGGGCGCCGCTGCAGCTGCTCGGGCACGCTGACCAGCACCTGGCGCGTGGCGCGCAGCTGGGCGCCCAGGTTGTCGCGCACCAGACGGGCCTGCGTGGCCAGATGTGCGGTCTCGCGCGCCAGCGTGCGGGCGCGCTGGTGCACGAGGTTCGCCGTCACCAGGGTCAGCAACGCCAGCGCCAGCGCAGCCCACAGCCCCCACTGGGCGCGCGGCGCGCGGCCCAGGGCTCGGGTGATGGGCGACAGGCTCAGCAGCATGGTGCCCGGTTGATCTTAGGAGCCCGCCCTGGCGCTGGGCTGACAGCGTGGGCGGCTGGCCATAAGGGCGGCGGCGCCCGCCGGGTGTCAGCCCTCGGGCTCGATCTCGGTGTCGTCGTCGCCGTCCGGGTCCTCGCGCCGCCCGCTGCCCTTGCGGCGCTTGGCGGCCCGCGCTTCGCGCTTGGCCTCGCGCTCGGCATCCAGCAGCACGGCGGCCGCGGCCCAGGCGGCGAACTGCTCGGGGGTTTCGAGCGTGATACGCCCCAACACGCCCTGGCGGAATTCGTAGATCAGCACCTCGGCGGCCTTCTGCAGATTGACGCGCCCACCGCTTTGCATCGCACCGCGCTGGCGGCCAATCTGGCTCAGAACCTGCTCTTCATCCCCGGTGTGCAGCAACTCGCCCAGCTTGTAGCGCGCCTCCAGCAGGTCCGGGTAGTCGGCGCGCAGGGTCTGCAGCAGGTCCAGGGCCACCACCTCCTCGGTGAAGGCGTTGCGGCCCACGGCGCCGCTGGCGGCCAGGTTCTGGCCGGCCTGGGGGATGGCGATGCGCGGCCACAGCATGCCGGGCGTGTCGAACAAATAGACGTCGTTCTCTAGCACCAGCTTCTGCTCGACCTTGGTGACGCCCGGCTCGTCCGCCGCCTTCACGGCCTTGCGGCCGAGCATGCGGTTGATCAGGGTGCTCTTGCCCACGTTCGGGATGCCGCAGATCAGGATGCGCAGCGGCTTGGCCATGCCGCCGCGGTTCGGTGCCAGCGCCCGGCATTCCTTGCTCAGGGCCGCCACCGGCGCGCGCATGGCGGTGTCCAGGGGAATGGCGCGCGTGGCGGGCTTGGCGTTGTAGTGCGCCAGCCAGGCCTCGGTGCGCACCGGGTCGGCCAGGTCCTGCTTGTTCAAGAGTTTGAGCGTGGGCTTGTGCCCGGTCATCTCGGCCAGCAGCGGGTTGGCGCTGGAGCCCGGGCAGCGTGCGTCCAGCAACTCGATGACGACATCGATGCCTTCCTTGACGCGGTCCTGAATCGCTTTGCGGGTGGCATGCATATGCCCCGGGAACCATTGAATCGACAAACGCGCCACCTTGAAAAACTGCCGCACCACGCGGCCAAGGGGGGCATTGTCCTGTTGCGCGCCCGCACAGGGCCCGGGCAGCGTGCGGCCGGTGCTACAGAATGGGCCGCACCCACGCTTGCCCCTGGAGACCCTGGTGATCCTCGATTTCATCCCCGAAGCCACCCGCGCCGCCGGCCTGGGCGCCCTGATGAAGGGCGCCGGCAAGGTGACGCGCTACATCCCCATCCCCCAACCCACGCTGCTGGTGGGCCCAGGCGCCAGCATCCGGCTGGGCGAGGCCGTGGCCGGCTTCGGCCACCAGAAGCTGCTGATCGTTACCGACGCCATCCTGGCCAAGATGGGCCTGCTCAAGGGCCTGACGGAGGCGCTCAGCGCCGGCGGCGCCGAGTTCGTCGTGTTTGACGAGATCACCCCCGATGCCCCGATCCCGCTGATCGAGCGCGGCATCAAGTTCTTCAAGGAGCACGACTGCGACGCCATCGTGGCCTTCGGCGGCGGCTCCTCGATCGACGCTGCCAAGGCCATGTGCATGGCCATCGCCAACCCCAAGCCGCTGCGCAAGCTGGCCGGCTATTTCAAAGGCCGGCACAACCCGGTCACGCTGTACGCCGTGCCCACCACCGCCGGCACGGGTTCCGAGGTGACGGTGGCGGCCGTGATCTCCGACCCCGCACGCAAGGACAAGATCGTGGTGGTGGACCCGCGCCTGGTGCCGCGCATGGCCGCGCTGGACCCGCAGCTGATGACCGGCCTGCCGCCGCACATCACCGCCGCTACCGGCATCGATGCGCTGACGCACGCGGTCGAAGCCTTTGTGGGCAACTGGGCCACCGAATACACCGACGGCCTGGCCCTGGCCGCCGTGGGCCTGATCTTCGGCAACCTGCGCACCGCCTACCGCGACGGCAAGAACCTGGTGGCGCGCGAGAACATGTCGCTGGCCTCCACCTACGCCGGCATGGCCTTCACACGCGCCAACGTGGGTTATGTACATGCCATCGCCCACCAGTTCGGTGGCCGCTACCACACGCCCCACGGCCTGGCCAACGCCATCATGCTGCCGCTGGTGCTGCGCTTCTCGGCCCCGGCCATCATTCCGCGCCTGGCCAAGCTGGCGGTGCGCGCCAAGCTGGGCGAGGCCTACGAGCGCGACGACGACCTGGCAGAGCGCTTCCTCGATGCCATCGAGCAGCTGAACCGCGACCTCGCCATCCCCACCCAGCTGGCCGCGCTGCAGGAAGCCGATATCCCCGACATCGCCCACGCCGCCCGCCTGGAGGCCGACACCGGCTACCCGGTGCCGCGCTACATGACGCAGGAGCAATGCGAGCTGCTGATCCGCCAGGTGCTGCCGCCCGCGGCCGCCCCGGCCGAGAAGCCCGCACGCAAGAAGGCCACGGCGCCCAGCAAGACCCCCGCCAAGAAGGCCGCCCCCCGCAAGAAGACCGCCTGACCCACCGCCAAGGACCCGACTCATGAAGAAAGTCATCACCGTCACCCTGGGCTCTTCCCAGCAG
Source organism: Inhella sp. (assembly GCF_041912635.1). Lineage (GTDB taxonomy): Bacteria > Pseudomonadota > Gammaproteobacteria > Burkholderiales > Burkholderiaceae_C > Inhella. The sequence goes on along the minus strand of NZ_JAYRMO010000027.1, from coordinate 35,882 downwards.
GATTTCTCCTTCAAGACCCGCTTCCTGGGGCAGGACTTCGAAGTCCAGCGCCTGGGCGCCGACGACGACCTGACGCAGGCCTGGGAGCTGCTGCGCCGCCACCAGGCCGAGGCCGACGCCGTGGGCCTGGGTGAGATCGGCGACCACTACCAGGTGGGCCTGAACTCGGTCGTCAACAAGGAGACCCGGCGCCTCTTGAACGTGGTGACGCGCGTGCCCGCCACCACCGGTGCCACCCTGCGCCGCCTGCTGCAGGTGCGCGCCGTGCGCCATGTGCAGCACGAGCTGGGCAACTACTTCAACAACAACATCGTGTTGTTCCTCTCGGGCATGCGCAATTACGACATGGCCGTGGCCCTGTCCGAGTACACCAAGAACCTGAACTTCGCCGACGCGCTGTTCCAGACCGGCGCGCCCACGATGCTCACCTCGCTGGAACAGCTGGAGCTGTTCGCCAAGGGCACGCGCTGGGTGCTGCCGGGCAAGCCGCGCGAGATCCTGGAAGCCTCGCTCTCCGGCCTGAAGAAGCGCAAGGTGATGGCCGAGGTCGAGCGCGCCCACCTCATCGTCGGCACCTTCGCCGAGATCAAGGCGGTGGGCAATGCCGACAACCTGAACGGCAAGACTGTCATCACCTCCGCGGTGGACGACGACCGCCTCAAGTTCTTCAAGCAGTGCAAGGTCAACCTCGTCATCGACGTCAGCCCCAAACTGTTCGACCAGGTGGTGGGCATCAACGTCATCGAGGCCATGATCCTGGCCGCGCTGGGCAAGCCGCCCGAGGCGGTGTCGGACGACGACTTCACCGAGATCCTGGACGAGCTGCAGATCGCCCCGCGCCTGCTGCACCCGACCGGCAAGTTCCGCAACATCCGCCGCTTCGCCTTCGTGATCCACCCGCTCTCGCAGGAGTTCATCAAGAAGGGCCTGCCCATCCCCAAGGGCACGCCCAAGTTCATCATGAACCAGGTCGAGACCCTGGCCGCGCACATGCCGCCGATGGTCTATTGCAAGATGGAGAACATCGTCTCGCCCACCGGGGCCGAGGCCGAGGGCTGGCTCATCACCGTGGGCGGCACGCCCAAGGAGATGCTGGCACGCAGCCCCGAGTTCACCTACCGCCGCCTGCTGCAGGCGGCCAAGATGGCCGAGAAGCTGGGCGCACAGATCATGGGCCTGGGCGCCTTCACCAAGGTGGTGGGCGACGCCGGCATCACCGTGGCGCGGCGCTCCAGCATCCCCATCACCACCGGCAACAGCTACTCGGCCTCGGGCGCGCTCTGGGCCGCGGCCGATGCCATGCGCCGCATGGGTTTGGTCAAGGTCAAGAAGGGCGACAAGCGCGTGCCCGCCAAGACCATGGTCATCGGCGCCTCGGGCTCGATCGGTTCCGTCTCCGCCCGCCTGCTGGCGATGGCCTTCGACGAAGTGGTCATCGCCGGCCGCGACATGAAGAAGCTTGAGGAGCTGAAGAAGAGCATCCTCAAGGACACGCCCGACGCCAAGGTGGTCTGCTCCACCGACTACGACAGCCTGCTGGCCGACATGGACATGATCGTCACCAGCACCTCGGGTGCAGGCAAGAAGATCCTCGACATCACCAAGGTCAAGCCCGGCTGCGTCATCACCGATGTGGCCCGCCCGCTGGACCTGCCGCCCGAGGAAGTGGCCAAGCGCCCGGACGTGCTGGTGATCGAAAGTGGCGAGATCGAGCTGCCCACCAAGGTGCGCGGCATGAAGAGCATCGGCCTGCCCAACAACGTCATCTACGCCTGCTTGGCCGAGACCATCGTGCTGGCGCTGGAGGGCCGCTTCGAGGTCTTCACCATCGGCCGCGACACCGAGTGGCCCAAGGTCAAGGAGATCTACAAGCTCGGCATCCGCCACGGCATGAAGCTGGCCGCGATCTCGGGCGTGAACGGCGTGTTCAGCGACAAGGACATTGCCAAGGTCGTCAAGCTCGCACTTGAAGCGCGCAAGACCTGGAAGGCCGGCGGCGCGGTGGAAGACGCCAAGCCCGCCAAGAAGGCAGCGGCGCGGAAGAAGGCAGCCGGCAACGGCAGCGCCGAACCCGTGGCCAAGCCGGCGAAGAAGGCCGCTGCGAAGCCGGCGGCGCCGCGCAAGGCGCCGGCCCGCAAGAAGGCTGCAGCGGCCGAATAAGTCGCTCAGACCTCACCACCACCCCCGGCTCGCCGGGGGTTTTTCGTTTCTGCAGCGCCCTCGCCTGTTCTTGGAGCTCGGTGCTGCAAAGCGAGGGTGTGGGGTGGGTGGCGCAGTGAAGTCAAGGCGGAATCCGCTGCGCGGCAGCGCAGCGGAGGGGGACATGAACGGAGCCACCCACCCCGCGCCCTCGCCGCGCCAGACTCACGCAGGAACAGTGCACGACGCACACCACCACCGAGCCCATCAGGGGGCAGGGGCGCTGTGCTCCGTTCATGTCCCCCGGCGCTGTCCTGCCGGACAGCGCCTCCTCCTTTACTTCACTGCGCACAGCGCCCCAGCCCCCTGATGAAGTGACACCGAGAACTTTCGCGAAAAACGCCACCGATGCGGCACAGGACCATGCCTTTCGGCCCTGCTGCGCCCAGACGCTGCTTCCTAGAATTTCGTCCCACGGCCGCCCAGCTCGGGCATCACGGCCCTCCCCTCCCCATGCGCATTCGTCACCAAGCGGCCGTCGGGCTGCTGGCGGTTCTTTTGACCGCCGTTTCCCTGCCCTCGCACAGCCAACAGGCGCCCGTCCAGGCCCCGGCCTTGAGCCTGGAGCAGCTGTTCCGTGCCCAACCCCTGCGCGGTGAAGCCGCCAAGCAGCCGGCCTTCAGCCGCAGCGGGCGCTATCTGGCCTATCTGTGGAACCCCTACGGCGAGCCGGGCAGCGATCTTTATGTGCACGACACCCGCAGCGGCAACACCCTGCGCCTGAGCTCGCCCTCGCTGATAGCCGCGGTGGAAACGCCCGAGAACCTGGAGCGCTTTGACAAGAAGCGCCAGCAGCGCCAGCAGGAATGGGCCGAGCGCCAGGCGCGCGAGGAGGCGCAAGCTGCGTACCTGCGCGGCTCCAACGTGGACCTGAACCAGTGGGAGCGCACGGCGATCGAGGCGCTCAAGAAGGAACTGCAGGCCAAGAAAGAACGCGAGGACGCGCAAAAGGCCGCCGAGAAGCTGGAGGCCGAAGCCGAGAAGCGCGCCATGGCCGAACTGGAGGCCAAGCGCAGCGGCAAGCCCCTGCCACCGGCCGCAGCCGCCTCGGCCGCGGCGCCCACCCCGCCCAAACCGCTGGAGAAGGAAGACTGGGAGTGGCGCGACGAGCTGAAGAAGAAGCAGGCCAAGGACAAGCTCAAACCCACCGACCTCTACCCCGGCGTGGCCCAGTTCGTGTGGGCACATGAGAAGGACGAGCTGGTGTTCCAGTACCGCGGCCAGCTGCTGCGCTGGCAGGCGGGTCAAGCCCAGGCCCAGCCCCTGCTGGCCCTGGGCCGCAACCTGCGCGCCGTGGCCTACAGCCGCGACGACCAGGGCCTGGTGTTCCAGGACGAGACCCGTGTGCTGCGCACCCGCTTTGCCCAGGGCGGCGTGCAGGTGCTGAACCACGAGCTGGTGCACCCCGACGACGCCGAGCGCAAGTACAAGATCGAAGCCACCACCCTGAGCAAGGACGGGCGCTGGATGGCCCTGCTGGCCCGCGCCCCGCTGGGTGAGGAAGGCAAGCCGCCGCCCAAGCCCGGCCGCCAGGTCGAGATCATGGGCTACGACCAACGCTTTGCCACCGCCAAGAAGGTGGACCGCGAAGTGCCGGACGACAAGCGCATGGTGCCGCCCACGGCGCTCTACATCCGCGCCGTGCCGCAAGGCAACGGCCCGCTGCCCAAGCAGCCCGAGCCGGTATTCACCCACAAGGGCGGCGACGTCTGGTTCGAGATGAGCCCGGTGGCCTGGAGCGACGACGGCCGCCACTACAGCTTCGCCACCTGGGAGCGCGAGAAGGAGCTGCTGCGCGTCTACCTGGGCCGCGCCGACGAGCAAGCCAAGCCGGAAGTGGTGATCGAGCGCCGCGGCGACGTGGGCCATGAAGTGGTGAGCGTGCTGCGCCCGCAGTTCACGCCCGACGGCAAGACCCTGGTGACGGTGCTGGACGAGGCCGGCTGGCGCCAGCCCTACGCGCTGGACCTGGCCAGCAAGCAGTTGCGCCCCCTGCTCAAGGGTGAGTTCGAGGCCCACCAGGTGCTCGGCTTCACGCCCGACAGCAAGGCCCTGTTCGTGCTGGCCAACAAGGACGACCTGGCCGCCATGAACGTGTACCGCGCAGACATGGCCAGCGGCCAGATGCAGGCCCTGGGCCAGGCGCCCGACTATCACCGCAACGCCGCCGTCTCGTTTGACGGCCAGCAAGCCGCCGCCGTGGCCGGCCACTGGGCTGCGCCGCCTGAACTCAAGTTGCTGGGTGCCCAGCCCCGCACACTCACCAGCAGCCACCACCCGGCCTTGGCCTCGCTGATGAACACGCTCACCCCCGAGCGCTTCAGCTTCAAGAACCGCCACGGCGACACCCTGCATGCCTACTGGTTCAAGCCCAATGGCTGGCAGGCCAGCGACCGCCGTCCGGCCGTGGTGTACGTGTACGGGGGCCCGCTGAATGACCGCCACAGCGTGGAGACCGACAGCTACCAGCCCACCGCCTACCAGTTCGGCATGTACATGGCCGCCAAGCATGGCTATGTCACCGTCACGCTGGACACGCGCGGCCACTCCAACTACGGCCGCCGCTTCAGCAACGCTAACTGGGAGCAGCCCGGCGTGCCGCAGAGTGAGGACCTGGAAGACCTGCACCGCCACATCGTGCAGAACCTGGGGGTGGACGGCGCCCGCGTGGGCCTGAACGGCTGGAGCTTCGGCGGCTTCCAGACCCAGCACACCCTGTTCACTAAACCCGACCTGTACGCCGCGGGCATTGCCGGTGCCGGCCCCACCGAATGGGAGAACTACAACAGCTGGTACAGCGGCCGCACCATCGGCAAGGTGGACCGCAGCAAGCCCAATCTGCGCAAGTACTCGCTGCTGCCGCTCGCCAAGAACCTCAAGAAGCCGCTGCTGCTGGTGCACGGCATGATGGACCCGAACGTGCTGTACCAGGACACCGTCAATGTCTACCGCGCCCTGCTCGAATCGGGCAAGGAATCGCTGGTGGACCTGTTCCTCGACCCCGAGGGCGAGCACGGCATGGGCGGCGCGGTGAAGACCGCCGGCTGGCATCGCAAGTACGAAGCCTTCTGGCTGCAACACCTCGGCAAGGCCCAGTAAGCAACAAGGCCCCGCGAGGGGCCTTGTTGCTTTTCAAACCCAGCGGTTGTTCGTCAGCTGCACCAGCAGTTCATGGCGCAGCTCCACCCAGCGCTGCAGCGCGCGCTGCACCGTGCTCTCCGCAAAGGCAGTGGCCTGGGCGCTGCGCTTGGCGGCATCGGGTTCGCGCGCCAGCGCGGCGTCCAGCAGCAGCCATTCGCTCTGCAGGGCGGCCTCGAAGGCATCTCGCCGCTGCTGCACCAGGGGCAGCGCGCGCTGCCAGCCCAGGCGCATCAGGTTGTCGACGAAGTCCACCGCCCAGCGCAGCGAGCCGGTACTGAAGCGATCGGGGTCGTAGTCGCGCACCGGCTCGGGCATCTGGCGCGTGGCCAGCGAGAAGGGCAGCCAGGGCGCGGCAATCGGGTTGTCCAGCGCCAGCCAGTACACGCCGGCGGCGTCGTGCGCGCGGTCGCTGCGCAGCTGGCTGATGGCGGCGTAATGGCCGAAGTGGCGCGCCACCGGGCGCCGGCGCGTCAGGCGCAGCAGGCGCGTCAGCTCCGGGCCCGGGAAGGGCGTGGCGAGCTCGCTCTTGCGGCTTTTGCCCTCGGAGTCCTGCACCGTCCACTGCGGCTGGGCCGTCAGGTCGTAGACCGTGCCGGCGAAGGTGTCACGGTGAAAGGCCATCAGGTCCGCCAGCGCCAGCGGCCGCTCGGGACGGATGGACATGGGGTAAAGGTCGATCGGCTCCAAGGCTTGGACGTAAGCGTCCAGGGTCTGGTGCGCATCGGGCCCGAGCTGGCGCTGCGGCCATTCGCGCAGGCTGGGGGCAAAGCGCTGGTGGAACAGCCACAGGCGCGAGAGTGCCCATTCGCGCGGCAGCGGCGTGAAGGCATTGCGCCAATGCAGCGACTGCCCCGGCGCCAGCCAGCCGCGCGCCTGCGCGAATTCGATGACGCCGCGGCCGATGCGCACGTCCGGGTCGGCCGGGGCCAGCTCGGTCAGCACGCTCCAGTTGGCCACCACCAGGGCCTGATCGCGGGCGATGCGCCGCGCCGCCCACAGCGCGCCGGGCTGGCCGCTGTCCTTGCGCCAGCCCTTGCCGACGCCAAAGACCTCCATCACCCAGGCGTCCTGCGGGTCGGCCAGCAGCAGCAGCTCGCCGCCATCGCCGCAGGAGGGCAGGAAGCCCTGCGCCTCCATCAGACGGCCGATCAGTTCCACGGCCTCCTGCGCCTGGGTGCAACGCTGCAGCGCCAGCGCCATGGCCTGCTCGATGGTCAGGCAACCCTCCCCTTCGCCGCGCAGCGCCACCAGCTCGGGGCGCTGGCTGGTGGTGCTTTCGGCCAGGGCCAGCTGGTGTTCGTTCAGGTGCGGGTAGGCGCTGTGCAAGTAGGCATGCGTGCGCGCCACCTGGGGAATCTGCCCCAGCACCTCGCCGAAGTCCTCCGGGTCGGGGCGAACATCCTGGATGCCGGCGTACAAGCTCGCCACGCTGCCGGGTTCATGCGTGGCCGCCGGCACGCGACGCACGCGCGAGTCCTGGCCGGTGTCCGAGTGGCTGAGCAGGGTGCTGCCATCGGCGCTGGCGCCGGGGCCGACGAAGATCACGGTGCACATAGAGACCTCGATTGCATAATGGATCCAATTATCCGGAGAAGCTGAGATGACGATTGGAGTGGGGGGCCTGAGCCCCGAACAGGCCCTGGCAACGCTGCAGCCCATGCTGGCCGGTGCGCAGGACATCCAGCCGGCCGAGTACCAGGCGCGCATCGCCAAGGTGCAGGGCCTGCTGCGCGAGCAGGGGCTGGCCGGCCTGCTGCTGTACGCGGGCACCAACCTGCGCTATTTCACCGGCCTGCGCTGGCGCGCCAGCGAGCGCTTCGTGGGCGCGCTGCTGCCGGCCGAAGGGCCGCTGCATTACATCGCCCCGGCCTTCGAGCGCGGCACGGTGGAAGAGCTGCTGCTGCTGCCCGGCCCCCTGCACACCTGGGAAGAGCACGAGAGCCCCTACGAGCTGATCCGCGGCCTGGTGCCCGGCCCCGTGCTGCTGGCGCTGGATGAGAGCGCGCCCTGCTTCGTCGTCGACGGCCTGCAGCACGCCGGCCTGGTGCTGCGCAATGGCCACGACCTGACGGCCGAGTGCCGCATGCACAAATCGCCCGCCGAACTGGCGCTGATGCAGCGCGCCTTTGACATGACCCTGGCCGTGCACCGCGCCACGGCCTCGATGCTGCGCACCGGCATCCGCACGGACGAAGTCGAGGCCTTCATCGACCAGGCGCACCGGCGCGTGGGCGCGGCCGGCAACAGCTTCGTCATCGTGCTCTTCGGCGTGGCCAGCTCCTTCCCGCATGGTGTCAAGGAGCCGCAGGTTTTGAAGGACGGCGACATGGTGCTGATCGACACCGGCTGCTATGTGCATGGCTACAGCTCGGACATCACACGCAGCTATGTGTTCGGCACGCCCGACGCCGAGACGCGCCGCCTGTGGAACCTGGAAAAAGCCGCTCAGGCCGCCGCCTTTGCCGCCGCCCGGCTGGGCCAGCCCTGTGAGGTGGCCGACGCCGCCGCGCGCCAGGTGCTGGAGGCCGGCGGCCTGGGCCCTGACTACGCCCTGCCCGGCCTGCCGCACCGCACCGGCCACGGCATTGGCCTGGACATCCACGAGCGCCCCTACCTGGTGCGCGGCGAACGCACGCCGCTGGCTCCGGGGATGTGCTTCAGCAACGAGCCCATGATCGTGGTGCCGGGCCGCTACGGCATCCGGCTGGAAGACCACTTCTACATGACGGCCCAGGGCCCGCGCTGGTTCACGCCGCCGGCGCACGCGGTGGACGACCCGTTCGGCTTGCAGGTCTGATCAACCCGCCTCGTCACCCCAGGGCAGCATCAGCGTCAGCAGGGTCAGCTTCTCGAACTCGGGCTCGAACTGGGCAATGATGGCCTCGGGGTCGGGGCACAGGCCGGCGTCGGTGATCAGGCCGAACTGCACCTTGCCCGCGTAGGTCAGGATGCTGACGCCCATGCCAATATCGCCGCTCTGCGGCACCCAGAACATCACCTTTTCCACCGTGCTGCCGCAGAAGCTCAGGGCCTTCTGCGGGCCCGGCACATTGGTCATCACCGCCGTGGCCTTCTTGGCGAAGATGTTCAGCATGGCGTGCTGCACCGGCTTGATCAGCAGGCCCGCCACCGCCAGCAGGCCAAAGGCCATGATGGGCTGGAAGCTGCCCTTGAGCTCCTGCATGCGCTCGCGCACGGCGAACAGGCGTTCCACCGGGTTGGCGATGCCGATCGGCAGCACCAGCGGCACCAGGCCGAAGCGGTTGCCGAGCTGGTAGGCCTTTTCCAGCGGGCGCAGGTTCACCGGCACCATGGCGCGGATCTCCTGGCCCTCGGGGTCGTCGCCCTTGGCGCGCAGGTAGGCGCCGATGGCGCCGGCCACGCAACTCAGCAGCACGTCGTTCACCGAGGCCCCCAGCGCCTTGCCCACCGCCTTGACCTGCTCCAGCCCCAGGCCATCAGCCCAGGCCACGGTCTTGCTCGGGCCCGGCTTGCCCTTCAGCCGGGTGTGCGAGTCATCCGGCATCAACGCAAAGGCCGTCACATCGCTCACCGCCTGGTAGCCCAGCTTGGCCATGTGCAGCGTGGCGTCCACCGGCGTGTCGGGCGCGATCAGCAGGTCCATGCCCTTGGCCGCGCCTTTGCCGGCCAGGTGGACGGCATTCACCGTCATGTCGGTGATCGGACGCAGCAGGGTGTCGACGATCCAATCCGCCTCGCTCTCGGGTTCGGGTTCACGCCGGCGCCGTGGCGGCGGCGCGCCGCCATCGGTGATGGAGAGCATCACGGCGATCAGCGCGATGCCGTCGCCGATGCAATGGTGGATGCGCGCCACCAGCGCCGACTGGCCCTCCACGTCCTCGATCAGCTCGAACTTCCACAGGGGGTGCTTGGGGTCCAGCGGTTCGGAGGCCAGCGCGCCCACATGGGCCTGCAGGGCCTGCGTGGCCGTCTGCCCCGGTTCGCGCTGCAGCACGGCGCGCTGCACATGGCGGCTGATGTCGAAATCCGGGTCCTCCACCCACTCGGCGCCCAGCACGTCCTCGCGCACGAACTGGCGGAAGCGCCGGTAGGGCAGCAGGCGTTCGACACAGCGCTGGCGCAGCGCATCCAGCGAGATGCTGGGCTTCAGGAACCAGACCCCGACGATCATCATCAGGTTCTCGGGCGTGTCCATCCGCAGCCAGGCGGTGTCGACACGGCTCATGCGCTCGGTGCTGAGGCTCATGGAGTGCGGGCTCTAAGGGGGGATTCGCCGGGATTCTGTCGCTAACATGGCCCGCACCCTTCCCTCTTTAGCCGGGCTGTTGACCCAAGGAGACACGATGAGCCTGAAAGCGAAATTCGAAAAAGCCGTGGCCGATTCCAAGAAGCTCTCGGAGCGCCCGGACAACGCCACCCTGCTGCAGCTGTACGCGCTCTACAAGCAGGCCACCGAAGGCGACAACGAGACCAAGAAGCCCGGCATGATGGATATGGTGGGCCGCGCCAAGTGGGGCGCCTGGGATGAGCTCAAGGGCAAGAGCCCGGAGGATGCGATGCAGGAGTACATCGATCTGATCGAGAGCTTGAAATAGTCCCCCAGGGGGCTGAGTGCGGACTTGGACAGTCCTGAGGACTGACCAAGCCTCACGAAGGCCGAGGCCTCAGGCCCTCGGCGGCGCCAGCGGCCCGGCAAAGCCGGTTCCGCGGTGGCACTGGATCAAGAGCGCGGCCCTTTCGGGCCGCGTTTCATTTCCGCTTCTTAGGCGATTTGGCCTTGGCGGCCAGCAGCCTGTCGAGCTCCTTCTCGATCTCGCTCTCGATCGTGCCGCGCAGCGCGCCCAGCAGCAGGCCCAGCTTGGCCTTGAGCTCGAAGGTGTCGGCCGTGACCACCAGCTCGCCCTTGACGCCGCTGCGCGTGAACTCGATGGTGTCGCTGTCGTCGCCTTCGTAGACCGTGCACTCCATGCCCAGGCGGGCTTCGGCGTCTTCGGCCCATTGCCAGGCCACTTCGCGGGCGCGCGCCATGCCGAGGTGGTGATCGCGGTGGATGTGGATGGTGGACATGGGCTTCAGGTTAGCAAGGCATCGCGCTCGGCGCGGGGAAGGCGGGCCAACCGGGCCACTTCGGCGTGGAAGTCCGGCCAGTGCCGCCCCAGGCGTTCAAACAGGGCTTCAAAGGCCGGCACGCGCTGGTGGTAGGTGGCCAGCAGGGCCAGGTGCGCATTGTTGGCAGCCTGCGCCCAGGCGCGGTAACCCGAGTAACCCGGATCCTGCACGGCCAGGGCGTCGATCTGCTCGCGCAGTTGCGTGAAGCGTTCCGCCTTGGCGCGGGCGCGATCCCGGGTGTCATCTGCGTAGATCGCGCGCAGCTCGTCGCGCGCCTGCACGGCCAGGGCCTGCCAGCGGGCACGGCGCTGTTCGCGCGCCTCGTCCAGCGCCTGCAGTTGCGCGTCGGGGTGGGCGGCCCACCAGGCCTGCAGGCCCAGGCGCTCCACCGCCGTGGCGTAGGCTTCGTTGAAGCCGCTGTCGTCGGGCGAATAGGCGGCTTGGTGCGCCAGCTCATGAAAGATCAGGCGCGCCGTCTCGGGCAGGCCGCCGCGCAGAAAGGTGGAAAGCAGGGGGTCGCCGCCCAGCCAGTTGCTGTAGCCCAGGGTGGAGTAGGCCGGCACGCCGTAGCTGTAGACGTCCCAACCCTCGGCCTGGAGCTGTGCGGCCAGGGCCTCGGCCTCGGCCTTGCTCGGGTAGCCGCGGTAGCCCACGCAGCCCATCACCGGGAAGCACCAGCGCTTGAGCTCGATGGCAAACACCGGTGCGGCCACCACGTTCCACACCACGGCAGGCTGGGGCAGCTCCACATAGCGGCGGTAGCTCGCGTTGTCCGGCAGGGCCAGGGCCTGGCTGGCGAAGGCGCGCAGGCGCTGGGCCTGGGCCAGGCGCTCGCGCAGCGCGGCCGGGGTGCTGGTGTCGGCCAGCCAGTCGTCAATCGGCCGCGCCTGCTTCAGCAGGTCCAGATGGCTGCCCAAGGCATTGGCCCGGTAGCGCCACTCGGCGCAACCGCCCAGCAGGGGCAGGGCCAGCAGCGCGCGCCGCTTCAAGCCGCTTCGACCTCGACCAGACAGTCGTAGAAGCTGGCCCCGCCGCCCAGGTCCGTCAGGCCCTGGTGGGTCAGCTCGTTGACGTTCTTGCCGTCCACGCCGAACTTGCGCCACCACACGCCCAGGCCGTTCACCACGCCGGGCCGGGCGCGGCCGTTCAGGGCCACGCGCAGGCGCTGCTCGCCGCGGGCGTTGAACACGCGGGCCCAGGCGCCATCGCTCAGGCCGCGCGCGGCGGCGTCCTCGGCATGCATCTCCAGCACCGGCTCGCGCTCGATGTCGCGCAGGCTCTGCACGTTGACGAAGCTGCTGTTGAGGAAATTGCGCGCCGGCGGCGAAATCATCGCCAGCGGGTAGCGCGTGGCCAGGGCCGGCGCGGTCTCCATGCTCTCCAAGTTGGGCACGAAATCGGGCAGGCCGATCTCGGGGTGGTCGGCCCAGACCTTGCCATGCGGCGTGGGCCAGCCGCCCTCGGCGAAGGGCGCCTCGGGCAGCGGCAGGGGCACGAAGCCGTTGGCGCGCAGTTGCTCGAAGTCGATGTCCTTCAAGGCCTGGCGCGCCAGGGTCTCGTCGTCCTCCTGCGCCCAGGCCTCGGCGCCGAAGCCCAGGGCCGCGGCCAGCTCGCGAAAGATCTGCGTGTTCGGCTTGGCCTGGCCCAGCGGGGCGATGGCTGGTTCGTTGATGAGCACATCGGTGTGGCCGTAGCTGGTGTGCACGTCCAGGTGCTCCATCTGCGTGGTGGCCGGCAGCACGTAGTCGGCCAGGTCGGCGGTGTCGGTCATGAACTGCTCGATCACCACCGTGAACAGATCGGGCCGCTGCAGGCCGCGCACCACCTGGCCGTTTTCGGGTGCCACCGCCGCCGGGTTGCTGTTGTAGACCACCAGGGCCTCGATGGGCGGCTCGGCGCGCAGCAGGGCGTCGCCAATGGCGCTCATGTTCACCATGCGCGGCGTGCGCGCGCCCAGCAGGTCCGGGCGCTCCAGCGCGTCGTTGTTCTTGTAGGGCGCCGCGTAGCCGGATGTGGAGAGCAGCAGGCCGCCGGCCCGGTGCTTCCAGGCGCCCACCAGGCAGGGCAGCAGAGCGATCAGGCGCACCGCATTGCCGCCACCGCGCACGCGCTGCATGCCGTAGTTCAGGCGGATGGCCGCGGGCGCGGTGGTGCCGTAGTCGCGCGCCAGGTTCTGGATCTGTTCAACGCTCAGGCCGGTGAGGGGCGCAGCCCGCTCGGGCGCCCACTGCAGCGCGCGTTCGCGCAGCTGCGGCCAGCCGTCGACGAAGCGCTCTAGGTAGTCATGGTCCAGCCAGTCGTTGCGGATCAGCTCGTGCATCAGCGCCAGCGCCAGCGCGCCGTCGCTGCCCGGGCGCAGAGCCAGGTGCTCGTGGCATTTGTCGGCGGTTTCGGTGCGGCGCGGGTCGATGCAGATCAGCTTGGCGCCGTTGCGCTTGGCCTGGTTGGCGTAGGTCCAGAAATGCAGATTGCTGGCGATGCTGTTGCTGCCCCAAATCAAGATCAGCTGGCTCTCTGCAAAGAAGCGCAGGTGCATGCCCACGCGCGAGCCGTAGGTCAGGTTCAGCGCAGCGGCGCCGGCGCTGGCGCAGATGGTGCGGTCCAGCCGCGCGGCGCCCAGGCGGTTCCAGAGCCGGTCGGCCATCGAGCCCCCCTGCAGCAGGCCCATGGTGCCGGCGTAGGAGTAAGGTTGGATGCGCTGCGGGTCGCGCGCGGCGATGGCGCCCAGGCGGGCAGCAATGTCGGCCAGCGCGGCTTCCCAGCTCACCGGCTCAAACCGCGGTGGCTCGGTCTTGGCGCTGACGCGCTTGAGCGGCGTCAGCACCCGGTCCGGGTGGTGGGTGCGTTCGGGGTAGCGGCTGACCTTGGTGCACAGCGCGCCATGGGTGCTGGGGTGGTCCGCCCGGCCCTGCACCTTGATGACCTTGCCGGCCTGCACATGCACCTGCAGCGCACAGGTGTCGGGACAATCGTGGGGGCAGGCGCCATTGACCACGCGCACATCGGAACTCGCATTCATGCGGGCATGATGGCAGAGAAGGTTTAGACCTTGTCCGTCCATGGGTGGACGGAGGCTGGCGAGATGATTCGGGATGCGGGGCAAGGCGCAACACCGCAGCAATGCCGGGTGGCATTGCGAGGATTTGCAACGCCGCCCAGCGCCTGAATCGTCCGCCATGCCGACCCCGCCCATGGAGCGGACAAGGTCCCATCCCATGCCCAAGTCACGTTTTGATCTCATTGTTCTCGGCGCCACCGGCTTCACCGGCCGCCAACTGGTGCGCGCCCTGCGCCGGCAAGCCGCCGGGCGCGGCCTGAAGCTGGCGCTGGCCGGAAGGCGGCCCGAGGCCCTGGCCGAACTGGCCGGCAGCGATTTCGCCACCCTGGCCGCCGACCTGGACCAGCCCGAATCCATCGAAGCCCTGGCTCGTCGCGGCCGTGTGCTGCTGAACCTGGCCGGGCCGTATGCCGAGCGCGGCGAGGCCGTGCTGCTGGCTTGCCTGCAGGCCGGTTGCCACCACCTGGACCTGAGCGGCGAGACCTTCTGGATGCGCCGCATGGTGCAGCGCCACCACGCCCTGGCCTTGCGCCGCAAGACCCTGGCCGTGCACGCCTGCGGCTACGAGGCCCTGCCCTTCGAACTCTGCGCCCAGGGCGCCGCCCAGGCGCTGCAGCAAAGAAGTGGCGAGCGCCTGGCCGGCCTGAACATCGCCGTGCACTTCACCGGCCCGCCGCTGTCGCGCCTGGGCGATGCGATCAGTGGCGGCACCCTGGCTTCCATGCGCATGGTGCTGGCGCACGACCACGGCAACAGCCTGCAGCGCATGGACTGCCTGCTGCCTGAAGACCTGCCAGCGGGCTGGAATGCCAATGCCGTGGCTCTGGCCAATGCGGCACCGCTCTCACCCTGGTGGGACGACGCCGCCGGCTCGGTGCTGGCGCCGGCCCTGCCCGCGCCTTTCGTCAACCCACCGCTGCTGCTGCGCTCGGCCGCGCTGGCGCCGGAGCGCTTTGCGCCGAACTTCCGCTACCGCGAGGGCCTGGCGATGCGAGACCTGGCCGAGCGCCTGCTCGCCCCCTTCAGCCGCCACGCCCCGGGCAGCGACAGCCTGCTGGCGCGCTGGACCCTGGCGGGCCTGGGCGGCGCCAGCCTGGCGGCGCAGTGGTCGGCCGCGGCGGCCATTGCCGCGCCGCTGGCGGCCTTTGCCTCGGCCACGCAGTCCGACGCCGCGCGCCAGGCCCTGCAGACCCTGCTGGAGCGCTTCGGCCCCAAGCCCGGCGAAGGCCCCTCGGACGCCGCGCTGGACGCCATGGGCTACGAGCTGCACTGGCAGGCGCAGGGCGAGGCCGGCAGCCAGTTGCGCGGCAAGCTCAGCGCCCGCGGCCACCCGGGCTACCGCTCCACCCCTGAGATGATGGCGGCCGTGGGCCTGGCCCTGGCCGAGGGCCGCCTGGGCCGCGGCCGCGCCGGCGTGCTCAGCCCCGGCGCCGCCTTCGGCCCTGAGGCCCTGCCCCTGCTGCACGACGCAGGACTGAACTGGACGATCCAAGATGAAGCTGCTTGACACCCTGCTCGCCGCGGGCGAAGACCTGACCCGCATTCGCCGCGACATCCACCAGCACCCCGAGCTCTGCTTCCAGGAGCAGCGCACCTCGGATCTGATTGCCAAGCAACTGGAGACCTGGGGCATTCCGGTGATCCGGGGCTTGGGGACCACCGGCGTGGTCGGCGTCGTCAAGGGCGGCGACAGCCCGCGCGCTGTGGGTTTGCGCGCCGACATCGACGCCCTGCCGATGACCGAGCACAACCACTTCCCGCATGCCAGCGTGCACGCCGGCAAGATGCACGCCTGCGGGCACGACGGCCACACCACCATGCTGCTGGCCGCGGCCAAGCACCTGGCCGAACACCGCAACTTCGACGGCACGGTCTACCTGATCTTCCAGCCCGCCGAAGAAGGCGGCGGCGGTGCGCGCGAAATGATCAAGGACGGGCTGTGGCAGCAATGCCCGATGGACGCCGTGTTCGGCATCCACAACTGGCCCGGCATGCCCGCCGGCACGTTCTCGCTGGCCAGCGGCCCGGTGTTCGCCAGCAGCAACGAGTTCAAGATCGTGCTCAAGGGCAAGGGCGCGCATGGCGCCATGCCCCACCTCGGCCTGGACCCGGTGCCCGCCGCCTGCCAGCTGGTGCAGGCCTTCCAGACCATCATCAACCGCAACAAGCGGCCGATCGACACCGGCGTCATCTCGGTCACCATGATCCATGCCGGCGAGGCCACCAATGTCATCCCCGAGGCGGTGACGCTGGAAGGCACGGTGCGCACCTTCACGGTGGAGGTGCTGGACCTGATCGAGCGCCGCATGAAGGAACTGAGCGAGAACCTGGCCGCCGGCTTCGAGCTGCAGTGCCAGTTCGAATTCCGGCGCAACTACCCGCCCACGGTGAACCACGCCAAGGAGACCGAGTTCGTGCGCCGCACCCTCACGGCCATGGGCGCGAAGGTGGAGCACTTCGAGCCCACCATGGGCGCCGAGGACTTCAGCTACTACCTGCTGGACAAGCCCGGCTGCTATTTCCTCATTGGCAACGGCGAGGGCCAGCACCGCGAGGGCGGCCACGGTTTAGGCCCCTGCACCCTGCACAACCCCAGCTACGACTTCAACGACCACCTGATCCCGGTCGGCGGCTCGATGTGGGTGAATCTGGTCGAAGCCTGGTTCAAGGAGCAGCAGGCATGAACGAGGAACAAGTCATCGCTGACACCCGCGCCTGGGTCGACAAGGCCGTCATCGGCCTGAACCTCTGCCCCTTCGCCAAGCAGGTGCAGGTCAAGGGCCAGGTGCGCTACGTCGTCAGCCAGGCCACGAAGGTTGAGGACCTGCTGTACGAACTGGCCAATGAGCTGAACCGGCTTGTGGACACGCCGCCCGACGAGACCGACACCACCCTGCTGATCCACCCCCAGGTGCTGACGGACTTTCTGGACTACAACGACTTCCTCGAAGCCGCCGACGCCCTGGTGGCCGACATCGGGCTGGAAGGCGTGCTGCAGGTCGCCAGCTTTCACCCCCAGTACCAGTTTGAGGGCACCGCGCCCGACGACATCACGAACTACAGCAACCGCTCGCCCTACCCCACGCTGCATTTGCTGCGCGAGGAGTCGATCGACCGCGCCGTGGCCGCCTTCCCCGAGGCCGAATCCATCTTCGAGGCGAACATGGACACGCTGGAAAAGCTGGGGATCGAAGGCTGGCAGAAGCTCGGTCTGAAGCCCTGACATGCCGGCATCCCTCGACGGTTGCCTGGTTGTCGCGATCTCCTCGCGCGCGCTGTTTGATTTTGAGGAAGAGAACCAGCTCTTCGAAGCCAGCGACGACCACGCCTACATGGCCCTGCAGCAGCAGCGCCTGGACGTGCCCGCCAAGCCGGGCGTGGCGTTTTCGCTGGTGAAGAAGCTGCTCGGCTTCAATCAGGCCGGCGAGGCACCGCGCGTCGAGGTGGTGGTGCTGAGCCGCAACGACCCCGTCTCAGGCCTGCGCGTCTATCGCTCGGCCCAGGCCTATGGCCTGCCGATCCAGCGCGGCGTGTTCACGCGCGGGCGCGAGCCCTGGCGCTTCCTGAAGCCCCTGCACGCCCAGCTCTTCCTGAGCGCCAACGAGGCCGACGTGCGCGCCGCACTCGACGCCGGCGTGCCGGCGGCGCGCGTGTACCCCACCAGCGCCCGCGCCAGCGACGCCCACCCGGATGAGCTGCGCATCGCCTTTGACGGCGACGCCGTGCTGTTCAGCGACGAAGCCGAGCGCGTGTTTCAGTCCGAAGGCCTGGACGCCTTCCAGCGCCACGAGACCCACCACGCGCTCGAACCCCTGCCGCCCGGCCCCTTCAAACCCCTGCTGCTGGCCCTGCATGGGCTGCAGCAGCAACGCAACCAGGCCGTGCGCGTGCGCACCGCGCTGGTCACCGCGCGCAGCGCTCCGGCCCATGAGCGCGCCATCCGCACCTTGATGAGCTGGAAGATCGAAATCGACGAGGCGATGTTCCTCGGCGGCCTGCCCAAGGGCGAGTTCCTGCGCGAGTTCGAGCCTGACTTCTTCTTCGACGACCAGCTCGGCCACTGCGCCCACGCCAGCCAGCATGTGCCCAGCGGCCATGTGGCCGCCGGGATTTCGAATCAGGGCTGAGGCGCGGAAGCCGCAGCCGCGCGTAGGCTGACGGCCAGGGCCTTGTGGCCGGCACGTTCGGCCAGCGCGGCGGCGTCCAAGCCCTCGCGGTCGCGCAGCCTGGGGTTCGCGCCCTGGCGCAGCAGCGCCTCCACCGCGTCGACATGGCCCAGCAACGCGGCCCGCATCAGGGCTGTGCGGCCCTGGGCGTCGGGTTGATCCAGCGGCGGGCGCGCCAACCCGGCGGCCAGGTCGCCTCGCGCGGCTGGCGGGGCCGGCATCGTGCTGGCCATGGCTGGCACCGAGTGGTCTCGGGCTTCGGCGCTGCGCGCTGCCTCGGCCTTCTTGGCCAGGGGCTCGGCCGCTGCCACCCGTTCCGCCACCTGGTCGGTCGCAGACCCGGCCTGCGCCACAGGCGCGGCCGGTGCGGGGGGCGCCATGACGGAGGGCGGTGCCGCGGCCACGATCGCCGGGCGCTCCTCGACCACCGGGGCCGGTGCAGCGGCCACGATGGGCGGCTTGGCCGGGAAGGCCTCGGGCTGCGCTTTGGCCGAGCGGGCGGGATGAGTGGGGCCAGCCACCGGCTCCCCCCGACTGCGCACCGCGTCGGCGTGTTCCGCCTGCGCCGGAGCGGCAGACGGCAGCGGCTCGACATTCGCCTGGGCGATCTGCACGGCCGAGGCCGGTGCGGGTCGGGTGGCCGGCGCCTTCTGCTCGGCGAAGCGCCAGTCGGCCGCCGGCTCGCCCGCACGCCAGGGCGCCAGGGCCCAGAGCACGCCGATCAGCAGCCCAGCCCCCAAGGCCAAAGGCAGCAGCGAGCGGCCGTGCCCCCGCGGCGTTGGGTGCGGCCCGGCGGCCTGCAGCACCGGCTCGGCCTGGGCCTGCGGCGCTGGCAGGGCCGCCAGCAGCCGCGCCCGGCGCGCCGCCCGCGCGGCCTCCGGTTCGGCCTGCACCTGCTCGCGGTAGGCCTGGCCCCATTCGTCCAGGCCTTCCAGCTCGGGGGGCAATTCGCGGCGCGACTCAGACATCGGCCGTCCTCCAGGCTTGCAGGCGCTGGCGCAGCGCGTCGCGGGCATAACGCAAGCGGGTCTTGGCGGTTTCCAGCGGCACCTGCGTCAGCGCGGCGATCTCCTGCAGGCTGAGCTCGTCGAAGCTGAACAGCACGAAGGCCTCGCGCTGCGCCAGCGGCAGGGCCTCGACGGCCGCCACCACCGCCTCGGCCATGCGCCCGGCCTCCACGCGCTCGGGCGGCTGCAGGCGCGGCGCATCGGGCAAGGCTTCGGCGCTCTCCAGCACTTCCCAGCCGGCACGGCCCTGCTGGCGCTGCCAGTCGAGTACGCGATTGCGGGCGATGGTGAACAGCCAGGTCACGAAGCGGGCCTTGGACTCGTCGTACTGCGCGGCCGCCCGCGCCACGGCCAGCCAGACCTCCTGGTGCAGGTCTTCGGCAGTGGCGGCATCGGCCGGATGCAGCAGGCGGCGCAGGTAATCGAAGCTCTTGCGGTCATGCCGGTCGTAGAGCCGCGCGAAGGCTTGCGCGTCGCCGGCGCAATGGCGGCGTAGCAGTTCGGCATCGCTGGGCTCCTCCATCGCAGCAGTGTGTCACCAACCCCTGGCCGGAGGGTCAGGCACATAGCCGGGGCTGGCCGGGAAAGCGTTCGGCTGCAGTTGCGCCACCGGTGGGCGCGGCAGCACGCCCTGGGCGACGAGGTTGGCGCGGCTGTCGTACCAGAGCTGCTGCACCCAGGTGGGCTGGGCGCTGCGGCGCTCGAAGGCGGTGCGGCTGACGGGCGACCACTCACGTGGACCATGTGCCGTGCCCAGACGTTCGCGGCGCTCGGCGCGGGCCTCGGCGGTTGCGTCCGCAGATTTGGCGGCCGCCTGGCTGGAGAGCTGGTCACGCGCCGCCGCTTCCGCTGCGGGTGCCGCGTTGACCTGCGGCGCGGGCAGCGGCGGCGGTTCGGGCAGCGCTTCCTGGAACACCGCCACGCCAATCACACCCACATGGTCGGGCCGGCCAGTGCGCGCGGCATAGCTGTCGCGCAGGGCCGCGAACTCGAAGGCCGCCACCTGGCTGTCGCTCTTGCGCCAGCCGGCGATGTCGGCCACTTGGCCGGGGTCCAGCACATAGCCGGTCTGGTTCCAGGCGGCGGTTTCGCCGCTGACGACGTTCACGCCATCCACCGAAAGCACCACCAGCAGGCGCTCGCCCCCGCGGTTGTGCAGGCGGATGGCGTAGCGCGCGCCGGGCTCGCCGGCGCTGTAGCCGCGCCCACGGTGCCAATGGCGCGGCAAGGCCTGGCCGCTGGCGCGGTCGATCAGCTGCCAGTCCAGCGGTGCCGGCGGCGGGCTGATGGATTGGGCGCAGCCCGAGCTCAGGCCGCCAAGCAGGGCGGCGGCCAGAAAAAAGGTGCGGCGGGTGCGGGTCATGGGGCTCTCCTGGCTCAGGGGATCTGGCCTGCCGGGCTGGCAGACCTGAACCCTTGTACGCAGCAGCGCCCCGAACGGGGTGAATCAGCGCGAGGCGGCGGCGCTGGCCGGCCGCGCCGGAATGATGCGGACGTCGATCGGCTGCGGGCCTGAAGTCTTCGCCGCCGGGGCGGAAGCCGCCGGCATGGGCTTGAGGCGGAACACCAGGGGTGTGCTGGCATCCCAGGGGCGCAGCACCAGCAGGATCAGCAGCACCAGCAGCGGCAGAGCCCACCAGCCATGGCGCAGCGCGCTGCGCGGGCTCTTGGCCGTGAAGCGAGCCTCAGGCCGCATGCAAGCTCACCCGCGCGAACTGGCGCTTGCCGACCTGCAGCACATAGGTGCCGGGTTCGAGCTTCAGACCCTTGTCGCTGATGACCACGCCGTCCACGCGCACACCACCCTGCTCGACCTTGCGCAGGCCCTCGCCATTCGAAGGCACCAGGCCGGCGGACTTCAGCAGCGCGCCGATGCCCATGGGCGCACCGTGCACGGTCACCTCGGGGATTTCATCGGGGATGCCGCCGCGCGCACGGCGCTCGAAGTCGTCCTGCGCGGCCTCGGCGGCCGCCGCGCCATGGAAGCGGGTGGTGATCTCGCGCGCCAGCGCCACCTTGGCGTCCTTGGGGTTGCGGCCGGCTTCCACCTCGGCCTTGAGCTTGGCAATGGCCGCCAGGGACTCGAAGCTCAAGAGCTCATACCAGCGCCACATCAACTCGTCCGAGATCGACAGCACCTTGGCGTACATGGTGTTGGCCGGTTCGGTGATGCCGATGTAGTTGTTCTTGCTCTTCGACATCTTCTCGACGCCGTCCAGACCTTCGAGCAGGGGCATGGTCAGGATGCACTGCGGCTCCTGGCCGTATTCCTGCTGCAGCTGGCGGCCCATCAGCAGGTTGAACTTCTGATCGGTGCCGCCCAGCTCCAGGTCGCTCTTCAGCGCCACCGAGTCATAGCCCTGCATCAGCGGGTAGAGGAACTCGTGCAGCGAGATCGGCGTCTGCGCCGCGTAGCGCTTGGTGAAGTCGTCGCGCTCCAGCATGCGCGCCACCGTGGTCTTGGCCGAGAGCTGGATCAGGCCCATGCTGCCCAGGGCGATCGACCATTCGGAGTTGTAGCGAATCTCCGTCTTGCTCGGATCCAGCACCAGGCTGGCCTGCTTGTAATAGGTCTCGGCGTTGGCCTTGATCTGCTCGGGCGTCAACGGCGGGCGGGTGCTGTTGCGGCCGCTCGGGTCGCCGATCAGGCTGGTGAAGTCGCCGATCAGGAAGATCACCTGGTGGCCCAGGTCCTGCAGCTGGCGCATCTTGTTCAGCACCACCGTGTGGCCGATGTGGATGTCCGGTGCCGTCGGGTCCAGGCCCAGCTTGATGCGCAGCGGCTGGCCAGTGGCGGCTGAACGGGCCAATTTTTTGAGCCAGGCATCCTCGGGCAAGAGTTCCTGCGCGCCACGCAGGCTGATGGCCATGGCCTCGCGCACGGCATCGGTGATCGGGTGTTCGGTGGGGCTCATGGGTGGCCTAAATCAAGGGTTTACCCTTGAAACTGGATCTGTAACGGGAGATTGCCCGGAGTTTCCCGGCTGCCACGGCAGCACCCCGCCGATAGAATCGCGCCTTCGTTCCGGCCCCGCCGGCCCGTCTGCCCAGCAGCGGCGCCAACGGCGAAAGGCCGGAATTCTAGGTGACCGCCCCCGGCGCGCTCCCGGCTTGCACAGCCGGTCGAGCACGCGACCCGAGGCCAAGCCCCCGACCGCCGTTGGCCCGGGAGGCCAACCCCTGCAACCCCTGGTGGCTGCGCTGCCCACAAGGCGACCGCGCCCCACACCTCGTGGTTCTGGCATGAATTGGATGACCCGGCTGGCGCCCCTGCTCCAGCCCTTGGAAGACTTTGCAGCCCGCTACCCGCGGGCGCTCACCGGCAGCGTGCTGGCCCTGCTGGGCGGCTTTGCGGTGACGGCTTTCGGTATCGCCCCCTTGGTGCCGAACCCGAACGAGCTGCCCAAGAACGCCGTCGTCGAGGCGCTGCCCGCACTGGCGCTGGAAGACCAGCTCAATGCCCTGGCCGCGCACAGCCAGGCGCTGCGCCGCTTCGAAACCACCCGCAGCGGCGACACCGTCGACAGCCTGCTCGGTCGCCTGGGCGCGTTCGACCCCGAGTTCGCCGCCTTCCTGCGCCAGGATGGCACCGCGCGCCAACTGCTGAGCGGCCGCGCCGGCAAGCGCGTGGAGCTGAGCGCCGACGCCGAAGGCAGGGTCCAGCAGCTGATCGCCCGCTATCCCAATGGCACCAGCGAGGTGGCCGGCACGCACTTCAACCGCCTGATCGTGGACCGCAGCGAATCCGGCGTGCTGAGCGCCCGCATCGAGCTGGGCCGGCTGGAGCCGCAGGTGCGCCTGGCCAGCGGCAGCATCCAGAGCTCGCTGTTCGCCGCCACCGACGAAGTCGGCCTGCCCGACAGCGCCGCCTCGCAGATGGCCGACATGTTTGCCGGCGAGATCGACTTCCACCGCGACCTGCGCAAGGGCGACCGCTTCACCCTCGTGTTCGAGAGTCTGACCGCCGACGGCGAGCCCGTGCCCTGGGGCCAGGGCCGCGTGCTGGCGGCCGAGTTCGTCAATGCCGGCCGCACCCACCAGGCCGTCTGGTTCCAGGACGCCCAGACCGGCAAGGCCAGCTTCTACGACTTCGCCGGCCAGAACAAGCGCCGCGCCTTCCTGGCCAGCCCGCTGGAGTTCTCACGCGTCACCAGCGGCTTTGCAATGCGCTTCCACCCGGTGCTGCAGACCTGGCGCCGCCACCTGGGCGTGGACTACGGCGCCCCCACCGGCACCCCGGTGCGCAGCGTCGGGGATGGCGTGGTTGAGTTCGCCGGCTGGCAGAACGGCTTCGGCAACGTGGTGCACCTGCGCCATGGCGGCGAGCGCGCCACCGTCTACGCCCACCTGAGCAAGATCGACGTGCGCAAGGGCCAGAAGGTCGAGCAGGGCCAGCGCCTCGGCGCGGTGGGTGCCACCGGCTGGGCCACCGGCCCGCATCTGCACTTCGAGTTCCGCGTCAAGGGCGCGCACCAAGACCCGCGCGCCATCGCCAAGGCCAGCGAGACCGTGCTGCTGCCCGCGCACGCCCGCGCCGCCTTCCAGGAGCATGTGGCCAGCGCCAAGACCCAGCTGACCGTGGCCGCCACCCTGGGCCCGGGCGTCACCGGCGCGGATTGAGCGATTGGCTCTATGCCGGACTGATGTCCGGCACGTCGCTGGACGGCATTGATGCCGTGCTGATGGACGCCGAGTTGCGCGTTCTGGCCCACTCGTTTGGCCCCCTGCCGCCCACGCTGCGCGCCGAACTGCTGGCGCTGAATCAGCCCGGCGACAACGAACTGGAACGCGCCGCGCTCGCCGCAAACGCACTGGCCGACGCCTACGCCGAGCGCTTGGCCGAGGCGCTGGCCCAGGCCCAGGTGCCGGCCGGGCGCGTCCGTGCCGTCGGCGCCCACGGCCAGACCGTGCGCCACCGCCCCGAGCGCGGCTACACCCTGCAACTGCTCAATGGCGCCCGCCTGGCCGAACGCAGCGGCATCGACGTGGTTTGCGATCTGCGCAGCCGTGACGTCGCCGCTGGCGGCCAGGGCGCCCCCTTGGTGCCGGCCTTCCACCGCGCCGTGTTCGGCCGCCCCGGTGTGGACGTCGCGGTGCTGAATCTGGGCGGCATGGGCAATCTCAGTCTGCTGGGCGCCGCTGGGCGGACCCGCGGCTTCGACACCGGCCCGGCCAATGTGCTGCTGGATGCCTGGCACCAGCGCCACCGCGGCGGCGCCTACGACGCCGACGGCGCCTGGGCCGCCTCCGGGCAGGTGCATGCGGCGCTGCTGGCGCACCTGTGCGCCGAACCCTATTTCGCGCTGCCCCCCCCGCGTTCTACGGGTCGCGATCTCTTCGACCTCGGCTGGCTGGAACGCCAAGGACTGGACGGCATCGCCCCCGTCGATGTGCAAGCCAGCCTGGCCGAACTCACCGCCTGGAGCGTGGCCGAGGCCCTGCAACAGCAGGCACCGCAGACGCGGGAGCTGATCGTGTGCGGCGGCGGAGCCTTCAACGGCGACCTGCTGCGCCGCTTGCAGGCTCGCCTGCCCGCCGTTCAGATCATGAGCAGCGCAGCGCGCGGCCTGCCGCCGATGCAAGTCGAGGCCACCGCCTTCGCCTGGCTGGCCAAGGCCTTCCTGGAGCGGCAGCCGGGCAATCTGCCTGCCGTCACCGGGGCGGTGGGGTCACGGGTGCTGGGCGCGCTCTACCCAGCCTGAGAGGGCGACAAATACAAAAGCCGCCCGTAGGCGGCTTTGCGCTTAGGCAGGAACGCTCATGCCGAGAAGCTCGATCCGCAACCGCAGGTCGTCGTGGCGTTCGGGTTCTTGATGACGAACTGCGCCCCGCTCAGATCGTCCTTGTAGTCGATCTCGGCACCCATCAGGTACTGCAGGCTCATGGCGTCGATCAGCAGGGTGACGCCGTTCTTGCTCATCTGCGTGTCGTCGTCATTGGCCACCTCGTCGAAGGTGAAGCCGTACTGGAAGCCCGAGCAGCCGCCACCCTGCACGAAGACGCGCAGCTTCAGCTCCGGGTTGCCCTCTTCGGCCACCAGTTCGGCCACCTTGGCGGCGGCGCTGTCGGTGAAGACCAGCGGGGCGGGAATGTCGAGGGTTTCGGCAACGGCGTTCATGGCAGATTCCTTGGGGAAGGCAGCAATTATCAAGGGCAAACAAAAAGGCCGCAGCAAGCTGCGGCCTTTCTTGATGGACAGCGCGGGCTGTCCGTCGGTGCATCAGCGCTTGCTGAACTGCTTCCGGCGACGGGCGCCGTGCAGACCGACCTTCTTACGCTCGACCTCACGGGCGTCGCGGGTCACGAAGCCGGCCTTGCTCAGCTCGGGCTTCAGGGCGGCGTCGTAGTCGATCAGCGCGCGGGTCACGCCCAGACGGACGGCGCCGGCCTGGCCGGACTCACCACCACCGTGGACATTGACCTTGACGTCGAAGGCCTCGTTGTTGTTCGTCAGCACCAGAGCCTGGCGCGCGATCATGATTGAGGTCTGACGGCCAAAGTACTGCTCGATGGGACGACCGTTGACGACGATCTTGCCGGTGCCCTTCTTGATGAAGACACGAGCCACCGAGGACTTGCGACGGCCGGTGCCGTAGTTCCAATTGCCGATCATGCTCAGATCTCCAGGACTTTGGGCTGCTGAGCGGCGTGCGGGTGCTCACCACCGGCGTAGACCTTCAGCTTCTTGACCATCGCGTAGCCCAGCGGGCCCTTGGGCAGCATGCCCTTGACGGCCTTCTCAAGGGCGCGGCCGGGGTGCTTGGCCTGCATGTCCTTGAACTTGGTGGCATAGATGCCACCGGGGAAGCCGCTGTGACGGTAATAGATCTTGTCTTCCGACTTGGTGCCGGTGACGCGGATCTTGTCGGCGTTCAGGACGATGATGAAGTCACCGGTGTCCACGTGAGGCGTGTAGATGGCCTTGTGCTTGCCGCGCAGTCGGAGTGCCACTTCGCTGGCAACACGTCCGAGCACCTTGTCGGTGGCGTCAATCACAAACCACTCGTGCGTCACTTCGGCCGGCTTGGCGCTGAAGGTCTTCATGAATGTCTTTCATTCGGGCTTGATGAACATTCGCCGCTCGGCGCCGCTTATTGGAATCGGGGCAGAACCCCGGCGGCCTCTCGTGACGAACCCCGCGCCCAAAGCCCACTGGACGCGGAAAAGCCTGCGAGTCTACCAGGGTTGGCACGGATCGGGCAAGGACGGCGCTGCCGGGGCACGCCGAGGAGCCTCACTCCCCATAATCAGATCGCCATGACCGCGCCCGCCACCCCCTTGCGCAGTGCCCTGGCCGTTCTGAGTGGCGGCTGGGTGCCGATCCGCTCGCTGGCGCGCCGGCACCGCCGCCGCATCCTGGCCCATCTGCTGGCGCTGGCGCCGGCCGACCGCTACCTGCGCTTCGGCTATGCCGCCGGGGACAGCCAGATCGAGCGCTATGCGCTGAGCCTGGATTTTGGTCGCGACGAGGTGCTGGGCATCTTCAACCGCCGGCTGGAGATCGTGGCCATGGCGCATCTGGCCTTCAGCCAAGGCGGACCGGAGGCCGACACGGCCGAGTTCGGCGTCTCGGTGCTGCAGCGCTACCGCGGCCGCGGGCTGGGCAGCCGGCTCTTCCAGCTCGCCTGCCTGCACGCACGCAACCGCAACATGCGCTTCCTGCTCATCCACGCCCTGAGCGAGAACCAGGCCATGTTGCGCATCGCCGAGAAAGCTGGCGCCTGGGCCGAGGAAGTGGCGGAAGGCAGCGTCAGCG
Organism: Inhella sp.; assembly: GCF_041912635.1. GTDB lineage: Bacteria > Pseudomonadota > Gammaproteobacteria > Burkholderiales > Burkholderiaceae_C > Inhella. The sequence goes on along the minus strand of NZ_JAYRMO010000027.1, from coordinate 9,464 downwards.
CGCGCCTGCACCTGCCGGCCGACAGCTGGGCCAGCCACGCCGAGCAGGCGCTGGAGCAGGGTCTGGGCGAGCTGGACTTCCGCCTCAAGGTGCAGGCCAAGCAGGTGCAGGACTTCGTCGATTCCGTGCAGACCGAGGTGCGCGAGCTGCTGGGGGATGATCGCGCCCCCGCGCCGCCACCGGACCCCACTTGAACCTCGATTACGCCGAACTCGACCCCAGCCGCGTGCTGGACGCGCTGGACGCCGTGGGCCTGCGCGGCGATGGCCGTCTGCTGCAGCTGAATTCCTACGAAAACCGCGTCTTCCTGGTTCACCTCGAAGACGGCGGCGCCGTCGTCGCCAAGTTTTACCGGCCCGCGCGCTGGAGCAATGAGCAGTTGCTGGAAGAGCACCGTTTTGCGCTGGATCTGCAGGCCGCCGAAGTGCCGCTGGCTGCCCCCCTGCCCCTGCAGGCCGCCGGCGCCGAGCTGCTGGGCCAGCCGCCCACGTTGGCGCTGTGGCAGGGCCTGCGCTTTGCCGCCGCGCCGCGCCTGGGCGGTCGCGCGCCCGAGCTGGAAGACCCTGAGGTGCTGGAGGTGCTGGGGCGCTTCATTGCCCGCATCCACCGCGTGGGGCGCGAACAGGGCTTTGTGGAGCGACCGCGTTGGGCCGGGCGTGCGCCGGGAGATATGGCGCGCGACGCCGTGCTGGCCACCGGCCTGCTGCCACTAGAGCTGGAAGCGCGCTGGAGCGACATGGTGGAGCGCTGCCTGCAGGCCGTGCAGCTGGCCTTCGACAGCCTGCCGGACCTGCGCCTGCAGCGCATCCACGGCGATTGCCATCCCGGCAATCTGCTCTGGAGCCCGGATGGCGGCGCGCACTTCGTCGATCTGGACGACGCCGTCAGCGGCCCGGCGGTGCAGGACTTGTGGATGCTGCTCAGCGGCGAGCCCGAGCAGGCCAGCCGGCAGCTTGGCAGCTTGCTGGCGGGCTGCCAGCAGGTGCTGGACTTCGACCGCCGCGAGCTGCGCCTGATCGAGCCGCTGCGCACGCTGCGCATGATTCACCACAGCGGCTGGATCGCGAAACGCTGGGACGACCCGGCCTTTCCGATCGCCTTCCCCTGGTTCGGCGCGCCGAACTACTGGCTGGATCAGGTGGCCAAGCTGGCCGAGCAGCTGGAGGCCATGGACGATGCACCGCCGGCCCCGCCGCCGAAGGACGACGATGACTTCGTCGACTTCGACGGCGATGGCTTCTCCTGATCAGGCGGACATCAGGCGGACAAGAGCAGCGCGTTGACGCGCTTGACGTAGGCGGCCGGGTCTTCCAGCTGCCCGCCCTCGGCCAGCAAGGCCTGGTCAAACAGCACCTGGGCCAACTCGTCGAACTTCGGGTGGCCGTCCAACGCCTTCACCAGGGCGTGCTCGGCATTCACCTCCAGCGTGGGCTTGGCCTCCGGTGCCGCCTGGCCGGCCTGCTTGAGCAGGCGCGCCAGATGGGCGGACATATCACCCTCCTCCACCACGATGCAAGCCGGCGAATCGACCAGGCGGGTGGTGACGCGCACGTCCTTGGCACGGTCCTTGAGCGCTTCCTTGAGCTTCTCCAGCACCGGCTTGAAGGCCTCGGCGGCTTCCTCGGCCGCCTTCTTCTCGGTCTCGTCCTGCAGCTTGCCCAGGTCCACGGCGCCCTTGGCCACCGATTGCAGCGGCTTGCCCTCGAACTCGTGGAGATGGCTGAGCATCCACTCATCCACGCGGTCCACCATCAGCAGCACCTCGATGCCCTTCTTGCGGAAGATTTCGAGCTGCGGGCTGCTCTGGGCGGCGGCCAGGCTGTCGGCCGTGATGTAGTAGATGTGCTCCTGGCCTTCCTTCATGCGGCCCACGTAGTCCGTCAGGCTGACGTTCTCGCTGGCGTGGGTGGAGGCAAAGCGCAGCAGCTTGGCCAGGCGCTCCTGGTTCTGAAAGTCCTCGCCCATGCCCTCCTTCAGCACGGCGCCGAACTCCTTCCAGAAGGCGGCGTACTTGTCCTTGTCGGCCTGATCGTCGCTTTCGGCCAGGGCTTCCAGCATGCCCAGCACCTTCTTGGTCGAGCCTTCGCGGATGGCGCGCACGTCGCGGCTTTCCTGCAGCAGCTCGCGGCTCACATTGAGCGGCAGGTCGGCCGAGTCGATCACGCCACGCACGAAGCGCAGATAGGCGGGCATCAGCTCCTGGGCGTCGTCCATGATGAAGACGCGCTTCACGTAGAGCTTGACGCCGGGCTTCTTGTCGCGGTTCCACAGATCAAACGGCGCCTTGGCCGGGATGTAGAGCAGCTGCGTGTACTCGCTGCGGCCCTCGACGCGGTTGTGCGTGTAGGTCAGCGGGGCCTGGCTGTCGTGGCTGAGGGTCTTGTAGAACTCCTCGTACTGCTCCGTAGTGACCTCACTCTTCGGGCGCGCCCACAGGGCCGAGGCCTTGTTGATGGTTTCCCACTCATCGGTCGCCACGTAGGCGCTCTTCTCGGCGTCCCAGACCTCTTTCTTCAGCAGGATCGGCAGACTGATGTGGTCGCTGTACTTGCCGACGATGGCGCGCAGCTTCCAGGGCTGCAGGAACTCGTCCTCGCCCTCGCGCAGATGCAGGATGACGTCGGTGCCGCGCTCGGCCTTGTCGATCGGCTCAACTTCGAACTCGCCCGTGCCTTCGCTGCTCCAGCGCACGCCTTGACCCGCCGACAAGCCGGCGCGGCGGCTCTCGACCGTGATGCGGTCGGCCACGATATAGCCCGAATAGAAGCCGACGCCGAACTGGCCGATCAGGTTGGCGTCGCCCTTCTTGGCTTCGTCCAACTGGGCCATGAAATCGCGCGTGCCGCTCTTGGCAATGGTGCCCAGGTGCGCGATGGCCTCGTCGGCACTCATGCCGATGCCGTTGTCGCGAATCGTCAGCGTGCGCTTTTCCTTGTCCACCAGCAGGCGGATCTCGAGGTTCGGCGCATCCTCGAACAGCTCGTTCTTGTCCAGGGCCTCGAAGCGCAGCTTGTCGCAGGCGTCACTGGCGTTGGACACCAGCTCGCGCAGGAAGATTTCCTTGTTCGAGTACAGGCTGTGCGTGACCAGGTGCAGGATCTGCTTGACTTCGGCCTGGAAGGCGTGGGTGTGCTTGGTGCTCATGGTGTTTGTGGCGTGAAAAACAAACCGGCGGCAGCCCAACTGAGGGCGTGCCGCCGGGTTTCAAGAGCGGGGATTCTGATCGATCAGGCGCCGCGCACCGCCGCGTCCAGCCCGGCCAGCAGCTCCAGGGTCTGGGCCCAGTCGATGCAGGCGTCGGTGATGCTCTGGCCGTAGAGCAGCTTGGCCGGGTCATCCTTGCCGGGGCTGAACTTCTGCGCGCCGCCGTTCAGATGGCTTTCCACCATCACGCCAAACACCTGGCGGCGGCCGGCGCGCCACTGGCGGCCGAGCTCCTCGGCCACCAGCAGTTGCCGCTCGTGCTGCTTGCTGCTGTTGGCATGACTGCAATCCACCATCAGGCGGTTGGGCAGTTTGGCGGCGGTCAGCTCGGCGCAGGCGGCATCGATGCTGGCCTCGTCGTAGTTCGGCGCCTTGCCGCCGCGCAGGATGACGTGGCAATCCTTGTTGCCCTTGGTCTGCACGATGGCGACCTGGCCGTTCTTGTGCACCGAAAGGAAATGGTGCGGGCGGGCGGCGGCCTGGATGGCGTCGGTGGCGATCTTGATGTTGCCGTCGGTGCCGTTCTTGAATCCGATCGGGGCGGAAAGACCGGAGCTCAGTTCGCGGTGCACCTGGCTTTCGGTGGTGCGGGCGCCGATCGCGCCCCAGGCGATCAGGTCGCCGATGTACTGGGGCGAGATCACGTCCAGGAACTCGCTGCCGGCCGGCACGCCCAGGCGGTTGATCTCCAGCAGCAGCTGGCGGGCGATGCGCAGACCCTCGTCGATGCGGTAGCTCTCGTCCAGATAGGGGTCGTTGATCAGGCCCTTCCAACCCACCGTGGTGCGCGGCTTCTCGAAGTACACGCGCATGACGATCTCCAGCGTGTCCTTGTACTGCTCGCGCACCGGCTTCAGGCGGCGCGCGTAGTCCAGGGCGGCGGCGGGGTCGTGGATGGAGCAGGGGCCCACCACCACCAGCAGGCGCCCGTCCTTGCCGGCGAGGATGTTGCGGATGGCCTGGCGGGTGTTCAGCACCAGCTTCTCCATCGGCGTGCCGGCAATCGGGAAGAAGCGGATCAGGTGCTCGGGCGGCGGCAGCGGCGTGATGTCGGCAATGCGCTCGTCATCGGTGCGGCTGGTGCGGTCTTCCTGGCTGTACACACGCTCGGGCAGGGCTTTGGCGTTCATGGTCCGGTTCCGTGAGGGAATAAAAAAACCGCCGGGCTTTGGGGCCCGGCGGTTCTTGGGGAGTCTGGGTTGCGCGTGCGCTCAGATCTCTCCACCGCCGGGGCGGGGATAGAACCAAAAGCTAAAAAAGGCGGCGACGCGGAACATGGCGACGAATGTATCAGGCGGTCCCGCCCACCGTCAGCCCTTCGATGCGAAGGGTGGGTTGCCCGACACCGACGGGCACCGACTGACCTTCCTTGCCGCAGACACCCACGCCCGAGTCCAGCGCCATATCGTTGCCGATCATCGAGACGCGGGTCAGCGCCTCGGGCCCATTGCCGATCAGGGTGGCGCCCTTGACCGGGTACTGGATCTTGCCCTTCTCGACCCAATAGGCCTCGGAAGCCGAGAACACGAATTTGCCGCTGGTGATGTCCACCTGGCCGCCGCCGAAATTGGTGGCGTAGAGGCCGCGGTCGATGCTGGCGATGATCTCGGCCGGGTCGCGGTCGCCGCCCAGCATGTAGGTGTTGGTCATGCGCGGCATCGGCACGTGGGCGTAGCTTTCACGGCGGCCGTTGCCGGTCTGCGGCACCTTCATCAGGCGGGCATTGAGCGCGTCCTGGATGTAGCCGACCAGGATGCCGTCCTCGATCAGCACATTGCGCTGCGGGGCGTGGCCTTCGTCGTCGATGTTGAGGCTGCCGCGGCGGTCGGGAATGGTGCCGTCGTCGAGCACGGTCACGCCCTTGGCCGCCACGCGCTGGCCGATGCGGCCGGCGAAGGTGGAACTGCCCTTGCGGTTGAAGTCGCCTTCCAGACCGTGGCCAACCGCCTCGTGCAGCAGCACGCCCGGCCAGCCCGGGCCGAGCACCACGGTCATTTCGCCGGCTGGGGCGGGGCGGCTTTCCAGATTGGTTAGCGCGCCGTGCACGGCCTGCTCCACATAGCTGGCCAGCATCTCGTCGGTGAAGTAGGCCAGGCCGAAGCGACCGCCGCCGCCACCGCTACCCACCTCGCGCCGGCCGTTGCGCTCGGCGATCACGGTGATGGAGAGCCGCACCAGCGGGCGCACATCCGCCGCCAGCAGGCCATCGGCACGGGCGATCAGCACCATCTCATGCTCGGCCGCCAGGCCGGCCATGACCTGCACGATGGCCGGATCCTTGGCGCGCGCCATGCGCTCGACACGCTCCAGCAGCGCCACCTTGGCGGCGCTGTCCAGGCTGGCGATGGGGTCGGCCGCGCCGTAGAGCTGCATGCCTTGCGCGCGGCGCGGGTTGACCTTGACGCGGCGGCTCTGGCCGGCGGCAGCGATGCTGCGCACGGTCATGGCGCAATCGGCCAGCGCGGCTTCGCTCAGGGAATCGGAGTAGGCAAAGGCGGTCTTCTCGCCCACCACAGCACGCACACCCACGCCCTGGTCAATCGAGAAGCTGCCGCTCTTGACGATGCCTTCTTCCAGACTCCAACCCTCGGCACGGGTGGTCTGGAAGTAGAGGTCGGCGTCGTCCACGCGGTGCGCGGTGATGAGCTTGAGCGCGCGGCTCAGCGCGGCCTCGTCCAGGCCGAAGGGGGTGAGCAGGCTGGCCTGGGCGCTAGCCAGCGCGCTCAGCATCGAGTCGGGGGCATTCATGCCCCAATTGTGGGGGGCTTCACAAAACTTCATTCCGGTTTACGGTTGCTCGGTCGCCGCCCGGAGGCGACATGCCGTTGCTGCCCTCAACCCGGCCAACTCCGCGCCGGCAACCCCAGGAGAACCTGCATGAAGACGATTTGCACCGCCCTGCTGCTCAGCCTTGCCGTGCTGAGCGCCCAAGCCCAGACCCACACCCCTAAAGTGGACGAGCGCCAGGCAAACCAGGAAAAGCGCATCGACCAAGGCGTGGCCAGCGGTGAGCTGACGAAGCGCGAGGCGCGCAAGCTGGAGCGCGAGCAGGCCGCCGTGGACCGCATGGAAGACAAAGCCAAGGCCGATGGCAAGGTGACGCGGCGCGAACGCGCCAAGCTCGATGCGGCGCAGGACGCCACCAGCCGCGACATCAAACGCAAGAAGCACAACGCGCGCGACCGCGATCACTGATCCGCGTTCTTCAGCTCCAGGGCGCGCGCATACAAGCTGTTGCGCGCCACGCCGCTCAGGCGCGCGGCCAGGGCCACGGCCTGCTTGAGCGGCAACTCCTCCAGCAGCAGCACCAGAGTCTGCTCGGCCGCGGCCGGCAGGCCCTCGCTGGCCGGCTGGCCTTCGGCATGCAGGGCCAGCGCGAACTCGCCACGCTGCGCGTGGGCGTCCGAATCCAGGTAGGTCGGCAGCTCGGCGCAGCTCAAGGTGCGCAGGGTCTCGAACTGCTTCGTCAGCTCGCGGCCCAGCGTGATGCGGCGCTGCGGCCAGCGCTGCGCGAGCTCGGCCGCCAGGTCGGCAATGCGGTGCGGCGCTTCGAACAGCACCACGGTGTCGCGGGCATCCGCCAGCCCGGCCAGGGCTTGCGCACGCGCCTCGCCCTTGGGTGGCAGGAAGCCGGCAAAGCGAAAGCCCTGGGCCTGGGCGTCACCCGCCACGCTGAGGAGCGCCAGGGTGCTGCTGGCGCCGGGAATGGGCACGCAGCGCAGGCCCGCCGTCTGCAACTCGGCCACCAGGCGTGCACCGGGGTCGGAGACGGCCGGCGTGCCGGCGTCGGAGATCAACGCGATGCGCTCGCCGCGCTGCAGGCGGTCGATCAGACCTTGCGCGGCCTCGCGCTCGTTGTGCTGGTGCAGGGCCAGCAGGGGCTTGTGCAGACCCAGATGGCGCAGGAGCTGGGCGCTGACGCGGGTGTCCTCGCAGGCCACGGCGTCCACCAGGGCCAGCACATGGATGGCGCGCAGGCTCAGGTCGGCCAGATTGCCGATCGGCGTGGCGACGACGTAGAGCGCGCCAGTCGGATACTGCTGCGCGCCGGCTGCTTGGGCGGCGGCGGCAACGAGGTCGGGGAGTGCAGACATGCTGGGCTTTGGTAGCACCCGCAGCAAAGGGGCGGATGGCGAGGAGCGCGCGCTCAAGCACCTGCAGAAGCAGGGGCTGAAGCTGGAAGCGCGCAATTATCGAATCGGGGGGGGGCCGCGCCGGCCCGCCGGTGAGATCGATCTGGTGATGCGCGACCGCTCCGGCGTGCTGGTGTTCGTGGAGGTGCGCCAGCGCGCGGCTTCCAGCCATGGCGGCGCGGCCGCGAGCATCGACGCCGCCAAGCGCCGCCGCCTCGTACGAGCCGCCCAGCACTACCTGCTGCAGCTGCCCCAGCTTCCGCCCTGCCGCTTCGATGTGGTGGCGATCGAGGGCGAGCACATCGAATGGCTGCAAGCCGCCTTTGATGCTGGATGAGAAGCGGGTAATCACGGGGGCGCGCCGTATCATCCGCGCCCCATGACGGAAGCCCGCATCCAGCAGCAGTTCTTCGAGAGCGCCGACCTGTTCTACCAGGCCGCCGAGCAGCTCACGCGCCCGCTCGCCGCGGCCGCGCAGATGGCGGTGCTGACCATGACTGGCGGCGGCCGGCTCTTCCTCGCCGGCGCCGGCCTGGCCCAGCTCGACGCCCAGTGGGCCAGTCAGCTGCTGCTCAACCGGCTGGAGCAGGACCGCCCCGCCCTGTGCGCGCAGCTGCTGAGCGCGCAACTGGGCGATCTGCAGGGCGTGCCCGCCTTTGCGCGCCAATTGCAGGCGCTGGCCCACCCGGGCGATCTGCTGATCTGGGTGGATCCGCTGGGTGAACCCGGCGTGGCGGAGCTGGTGCAGGCTGCGCGCGCGCAGGACATCGGCATCGTCGCACTGTGTGGCCAGCAAGATGGCCGCCTGCGTGACTGCCTGGCCGACACCGATCTGCTGATCCGCGTCAACCACGCGCGCTGGCCGCGCGTCAGCGAAACCCATCGCCTGGCGCTGCATGCGCTCTGCGATGCCATCGATGCCCAACTGCTCGGCCTCGACGCCGGCGTCTGAACCCATGAGCCTGACCCAAAAATTCCTGCCCCTGTCCCTGGCCCTGGCAGCGCTGACGGTGTCCCTGTCGGCTTGCGCGCCCCTGGTGGTGGGCGGCGCCATGATGGGCGGCGCCCTGGTGGCCACGGACCGCCGCACCGCCGGCACGCAGTTGGAAGACCAAGGCATCGAGCTCAAGGCCGCGATGCGCCTCAAGGAGCAGCTCGGCGACCGCGTGCACATCAACGTCAACGCCTACAACCGCGTACTGCTGCTGAGCGGAGAAGTGAAGGACGAGGCCGACAAGCAGCGCGCCCAGACCATCGCCGCCCAGGTGGACAACGTGGCGCGCGTGGTCAACGAGCTGCAGGTGGGATTCATCAGCAGCCTGAGCTCGCGCTCGAACGACCTGGTGCTGGCCGCGAAGATCAAGGCCACGCTGATCGACGCCCGCGACCTGATGTCCAACGCTTTTCAGGTGGTGGTGGAGCGCGGCGAGGTCTACCTGATGGGCCGCGTAACGGAGCGCGAAGCGCACCGCGCCAGTGAACTGGTGCGTGGCATCCCCGGCGTGCAGAAGGTGGTGCGGGTGTTTGACATCCTCAGCGAGGAAGAGCTGGCCCGTCTCGTTCCACCGAAACAATCCAACTGAAGCAGCGCCGCTGCGCGGCGCTTACTTCAAGCGCCTGATCAGGCTGGAGGTGTCCCAGCGGCCGCCGCCGAGCTTCTGCACCTCGGCGTAGAACTGGTCCACCAGGGCCGTGACGGGCAGGCTGCTGCCGTTGCGGCGCGCCTCGTCGAGCACCAGGCCCAGGTCCTTGCGCATCCAGTCCACCGCGAAGCCGAAATCGAAGCGGTCTTCCAGCATGGTGGGGCCGCGCTGGTCCAGCTGCCAGCTCTGGGCGGCACCGCCGCCAATGACCTTGAGCACCGTGGGCATGTCCAGGCCCGCGCGCTGGCCAAAGGCGAGGGCTTCGGCCAGACCCTGCACCAGGCCGGCGATGCAGATCTGATTGACCATCTTGGCCAGCTGGCCGGCGCCGCTCTCGCCGAGCAGGGTGACGGCCTTCGCGTAGGCGCGCAGCACGGGTTCCACACGCCCGAACGCCGCCGCGTCGCCACCGCACATCACCGTCAGCTGCCCTTTCTGCGCTCCCACTTCGCCGCCGGAAACCGGGGCATCGATGAAGGCTACG
>NZ_JAYRMO010000026.1:0-70432 GCF_041912635.1 Inhella sp. | reverse complement strand
ATGATGTCCAGCACCAGCGCCGTCTTGCGCTTGGCTGTCCATCGCTTGATCTCGTCTTCCATCAGGGTGCTCATGTCTTCTTCCTTTCGACACTAACACCTGAGCAGCTATTCACTGGGTCAATACATGGCGCGCCACTCGCGGATGTAGTCGGTCTGTCGGCTGTAGCCGCCGGCATAGCCCGCCGTAACGAGTTGCGCAAACAGCGCCTTGGCGGTGCGCCGCTCCTTCTTGGGCCGACGCGCGTCGGCCAGCAGGGCCTGCTGGACGGTCTCGATGAAGGGGGCCAGCTTGGTGGACACCGGCGGGCGCCGGTACTGGGGGACTTCGGCCTTGCCAATGCGCAGGTACTTGCGCACCGTGTTGCGTGCCAGGCTCGTTGCCTTGACGATCTCGCGCACCGACTTCTTCTCGCGGTGATGCATCCGCAAGACCTTGCCAATCTTGGCCATGGTGATCACTCCTCACGCCCCCGCCCTCTGTGGATAAATCGGGCAGGGTAGGTTGAACACCTGGGTCAAATTTGGATCGGCAGATCCTTCACAAGTGGGTCAAATTTCGGTCGGCGCCAACAGGTGTCTTCCACATTAAGCTACGTGGACACGATCCTTGCTGCCTCGGCTGCTGTGTTCAAGACGACTTGGCCGGACGCATACTGCCCATTGGTAGAGTAGAGATGTGGCGCGGTGGCCGTAGGTCCAGGTTGTCTGTTGGCCGCCCCTTTCGTCTGGCGGTGCCCGAGTACCCTCGCCGTAGCTCCGTCTCCACATCCCCCTCATCGAACCGGACCGCGGATCTCCCGCATCCGGCTCTTTTCCGACACATCAAGCCTTCGCATTCGAGCGGCCATAGCCAACGAGCAAAGAGCCACTCTTGAGGCTCAATTAGCGTGGCAAGCTTGAAGATCCCATCAGAAATCGGTCCACCGCGTGCGCGGCCTGACGCCCCTCGCGAATCGCCCACACCACCAAGCTCTGCCCCCGCCGCATGTCACCCGCGGCAAAGACTTTCGGGACGCTGGTTGCATAGCCACCGCTGGCGTCGGTTCCTGCTTGAGCGTTACCGCGCGCATCGCGCTGCACATTGAAGGCCTCCAGCACCGAGACCACCGGGGCGGTAAAGCCCATGGCGAGCAGCACCAAGTCGGCCTTCCATTCCTTTTCGCTCCCGGGCACTTCCTTGAACTTGCCGCCCTGCCATTCCAGTTGGACGGTGGTCAGGCTCTTGATGCGCCCCTTGTCCTTGCCGGTGCCCGGATTGAAGGACTTGGTGGCGATGGAGAAGACGCGCTCGCAGCCCTCCTCGTGGCTGGAGCTGCTGCGCAGTTTGATCGGCCAGTAGGGCCAGGTCAGCGGGCGGTTCTCCACTTCCGGCGGCTGGGGCATCAGCTCGAACTGGGTGACGGACGCGGCGCCGTGGCGGTTGCTGGTGCCCACACAGTCGCTGCCGGTGTCACCGCCGCCGATCACGATCACATGTTTGCCGTCGGCACGCAGCTGGTCCTTGAGCTTGTCGCCCGCATTGACCTTGTTCTGCTGCGGCAGGAACTCCATGGCGAAGTGCACGCCCTCCAATTCGCGGCCGGGTACGGGCAGGTCGCGCGGGCTCTCGGCACCGCCGGCCAGCAGCACGGCGTCAAATTCCGCCTGCAGCTGGGCTGCCGTCACCACGGTGGTGGCGTCGTTGGTGATCTTGGCGGCCGGGCCTTCCTTGGGCAGCTCACCCACCAGGGTATTGACACGGAACTCCACGCCTTCGGCCTGCATCTGGGCCACGCGACGGTCGATGTGGGACTTCTCCATCTTGAAGTCCGGAATGCCATAGCGCAGCAGGCCCCCGATGCGGCTGTTCTTCTCGAACACCGTGACGCCATGACCGGCACGCGCCAGTTGCTGTGCTGCTGCCAGACCGGCGGGGCCGGAGCCGACGACGGCCACCTTCTTGCCGGTCTTCTGTGCAGGCGGCTGGGGCTGCACCCAGCCTTCCGCCCAAGCGCGGTCGATGATCGCGTGCTCGATCGACTTGATGCCGACCGCATCGCCGTTGACATTCAGCGTGCAGGCGGCCTCGCAGGGTGCCGGGCACACACGGCCGGTGAACTCCGGAAAGTTGTTGGTGCTGTGAAGCACCTCAATGGCCTGCTGCCACTGCTGGCGGTAAACGAGGTCGTTGAAGTCCGGAATGATGTTGTTGACCGGGCAGCCGTTGTTGCAGAAGGGTGTGCCGCAGTCCATGCAGCGCGCGGCTTGGGTCTTGCTGTCTTCGGCCGAGAGGCCAATGACGAATTCCTTCCAGTTCTTGAGGCGCACCTTGACGGGCTCGTAGCCCTCTTCCAGGCGCTCGTACTCCATGAAGCCGGTGACTTTTCCCATGATTGCTTTCCTTGACTGGCTTACTTGGCAGCCGCGCGCGCGGCAGCGGACTTGACGGCTTTGGCCTTGGCCACCGCTTCAGCGGCTTCCTCAACGGCCGCACGGCTGAGCTTCTTGCTCGCCATCTCGGCCAGCGCCCGCTTGTATTCGTGCGGGAAGACCTTGACGAACTTGGCGCGGCTGTCGGCCCAGTGGTCGAGCAGCTGGCGTGCGCGCAGCGAGCCGGTCCACTTGTGGTGAGCCTCGATCAAGCGCTTCAGGATGGCTTCATCCGGTTCGGCCTTGCGATCGATGTGGTGCCAGGTGGCCGGATCCTGTGTGCTTTCCTGCTCCTCGCGCGGCAGCACCTTGTCGAGCGCCACCATGGCGGTGTTACAGCGCTTGGCGAACTGGCCGTCCTCGTCGTACACATAGGCCACGCCACCGCTCATGCCCGCAGCGAAGTTGCGGCCGGTCTTGCCCAGCACCACCACGGTGCCGCCGGTCATGTATTCGCAGCCATGGTCGCCGGTGCCTTCCACCACCGCCGTGGCGCCTGAGAGGCGCACCGCAAAGCGCTCACCCGCCACACCGCGGAAGAAGGCCTCGCCGCTGGTGGCGCCATACAAGGCCGTGTTGCCCACGATGATGTTGCTGCCCGCGTCGCCGCGGAAATCGATGGACGGGCGCACCACCACGCGACCACCCGAGAGGCCCTTGCCAGCGTAGTCGTTGGCATCACCGATCAGGTAGAGCGTGATGCCCGCGGCCAAGAAGGCGCCGAAGCTCTGGCCTCCGGTGCCCTCCATCTGCATGAAGATGCTGTGGTCGGGCAGTCCTTCCGGGCGGCGGCGGATCAATTCGCCGCTGAGCATGGCGCCCACCGAGCGGTTGAGGTTGCGCGCGTCTTCCATGAACTGCACGCGCTCGCCGTTTTCGAGCGCGGGCAGGCAGCGCTGGATCAGCTTGTTGTCCAGTGCCTTGTGCAGACCGTGGTCCTGGGCCTCGACGTGGTAGCGAGGCACCTCGGCCGGTACGGTGGGGCGATGGAACACGCGGCCAAAGTCCAGGCCTTGTGCCTTCCAGTGGGCAATGCCCTTCTTCATGTCCAGCAGTTCGGCGCGGCCGATCAGCTCGTCGAACTTGCGCACCCCCAGCTGGGCCATCAGCGCGCGCACTTCTTCGGCAATGAAGAAGAAGTAGTTGACGACATGTTCCGGCTGGCCGCTGAACTTGGCACGCAGCACCGGGTCTTGCGTAGCTACGCCCACCGGGCAGGTATTGAGGTGGCACTTGCGCATCATGATGCAGCCGGCCACCACCAGCGGCGCGGTGGCGAAGCCGAACTCGTCGGCGCCCAGCAGGGCACCAATCACCACGTCGCGGCCGGTCTTGAGCTGGCCGTCCACCTGCACGCGGATGCGGCTGCGCAGGCGGTTCAGCACCAGGGTCTGCTGCGTCTCGGCCAGGCCCAGCTCCCAGGGCGTGCCGGCGTGCTTGATGGAGCTCCAGGGCGATGCGCCGGTGCCACCATCGTGGCCGGCGATCACCACATGGTCGGCCTTGCACTTGGCTACGCCGGCGGCAATGGTGCCCACACCCACCTCGCTGACCAGCTTGACGCTGATGTCCGCCCGCGGATTGACGTTCTTCAAGTCGTGGATCAGCTGGGCCAGATCCTCGATCGAGTAGATGTCATGGTGCGGCGGCGGGCTGATGAGACCCACGCCCGGCACCGAGTAGCGCAGGAAGCCGATGTACTCACTGACCTTGCCGCCGGGCAGTTGGCCACCCTCACCCGGCTTGGCGCCCTGGGCCATCTTGATCTGGATCTGATCGGCGCTGACCAGGTATTCGGTCGTGACGCCGAAGCGGCCCGAGGCGACCTGCTTGATCTTGGAACGCAGGCTGTCGCCGCCCTTGAGCGTGTAGTCGGCCTCGACAACCTTGGCGCCGATCACTTCGCTGACCTTGGTGCCATCCGCAATCGGGATGCCCTTGAGCTCGCTGCGATAGCGCGCCGGGTCCTCGCCGCCCTCGCCCGTGTTGGACTTGCCGCCAATGCGGTTCATCGCGATCGCCAGCGTCGTGTGCGCTTCGGTGGAGATGGAGCCCAGGGACATGGCGCCCGTGGCGAAGCGCTTGACGATCTCTGTGGCGGGCTCGACTTCTTCGATGGCAATCGCCTTGGCCGGGTCGAACTTGAACTCGAACAGGCCGCGCAGCGTCATGTGGCGACGGCTCTGGTCGTTGATGATCTGCGCGTAGTCCTTGTAGGTCTCGAAGCTGTTGGCACGCGTGCTGTGCTGGAGCTTGGCGATCGCATCGGGCGTCCACATGTGCTCTTCGCCACGTGCACGCCAGGCGTACTCACCACCAGCATCCAAGGCCTGAGCCAGCACCGGGTCGTCACCATAGGCGGCGCGGTGCATGCGCAGGGCCTCTTCGGCCACTTCAAAGATGCCAATGCCACCCACCTGCGTGGGCGTGCCGCGGAAGTACTTGTCCACCAAGACTTTCTGCAGGCCCACCGCTTCGAAGATCTGCGCACCGCAGTAGGACATGTAGGTGCTGATGCCCATCTTGGACATGATCTTCGAGAGACCCTTGCCGATGGCCTTGGTGTAGTTGTAGAGCGCCTTTTCCGCGCTCAAGTCGCCCGGCAGCTCCTTGTGCAGGCTGACCAGGGTTTCCATGGCCAGGTAGGGGTGCACGGCTTCGGCGCCAAAGCCTGCCAGCACGGCGAAGTGGTGCACCTCGCGCGCCGATGCGGTTTCCACCACCAGGCCGACCGTGGTGCGCAGGCCCTCACGCACCAAATGGTGATGGATGGCCGAGAGCGCCAGCAGCGCCGGAATGGCCACCTGGCCGCGATTGGCCTTGCGGTCGGTGATCAGGATGATGTTGTGGCCGCTCTTCTGCGCGTCGACCACTTCCGCACACAGGCTGGCGATCTTGGCTTCCACACCCTCCTTGCCCCATTCCACCGGGTAGGTGATGTCCAGCTCGTAGCTCTTGAACTTGCCATGGGTGTGGCGGGCAATGTCGCGCAGGCGCGCCATGTCCTCGAAGCTCAGTACCGGCTGCTCCACCTCCAGGCGCACCGGCGGGTTGATGGCGTTGATGTCCAACAGATTCGGCTTGGGACCGATGAAGCTGTTGAGCGACATCACGATGGCCTCGCGGATCGGGTCGATCGGCGGGTTCGTGACCTGGGCGAACAGCTGCTTGAAATAGTTGTAGAGCGGCTTGTTCTTGTCGCTCAGCACGGCCAGGGGCGAGTCATTGCCCATCGAGCCGATGCCTTCTTCGCCCGTGGCGGCCATCGGGCTGAGCAGGAACTTGATGTCCTCCTGCGTGTAGCCGAAGGCCTGCTGGCGGTCGAGCAAGCTGTCTTCGAAGACTGCGGGTTCCGCCGGGGAAACGTCGATGCCGTCCAGCTTGATGCGGACGTTCTCGATCCACTGGCGGTAGGGTCGGCTGCTCGCCAGCTGAGCCTTGAGTTCGTCGTCCTCGACGATGCGCCCCTGCTCGAAGTCGATCAGGAACATCTTGCCCGGCTGCAGGCGCCACTTCTTGACGATCTTGTTTTCGGGGATCGGCAGCACGCCGCTTTCCGAAGCGAGCACGACGAGGTCGTCGTCAGTGACGATGTAACGAGCCGGGCGCAGACCATTGCGGTCCAGCGTGGCGCCGATCTGGCGGCCATCGGTGAAGACCATGGCCGCCGGGCCGTCCCAGGGTTCGATCATGGCGGCGTGGTACTCATAGAAGGCGCGGCGGCGCTCGTCCATGAGTTCGTGCTGCTCCCAAGCCTCCGGGATCATCATCATGGCGGCATGGGCAAGCGGGTAGCCGGCCATCACCAACAGCTCAAGCGTGTTGTCGAACGTGGCGGTGTCGCTCTGGTACTCGAAGCTGATCGGGTAGAGCTTCTTCAGGTCCTCGCCAAGCACGGGCGATTTCATGACCCCCTCGCGTGCGCGCATCCAGTTGAAGTTGCCCTTGACCGTATTGATTTCGCCGTTGTGCGCAACCATCCGGTAGGGGTGCGCCAACGGCCATTCGGGGAAGGTGTTGGTGGAGAAGCGCTGGTGCACCAGGGCAAGCGCGGAGACCACACGCGGGTCCTGCAAGTCCTTGTAATACGTGCCGACCTGGTCTGCCAGCAAGAGCCCCTTGTAGATGATCGTGCGGCAGCTCATCGAGGGCACGTAGTACTCACGGCTGTGTGTGAGCTTGAGTGCCTGGATGGCGGAGCTGGCGGTCTTGCGGATCACGTACAACTTGCGCTCGAGTGCGTCTGGCACGATGACATCCGGCCCCCGGCCGATGAAGATCTGCTTGAGGACAGGCTCCTTTTCCCGCACCGTGGGAGACATCGGCATCTCGCGGTCCACCGGCACGTCGCGCCAGCCCAGCAGCACCTGCCCCTCAGCTTTGACGGCGCGCTCCAGCTCCTGAATGCAGGCCAGACGCGAGGCGTGCTCCTTCGGCAGGAAGATCATCCCCACGCCGTATTCGCCGGGTGGCGGCAGGTTCACTCCTTGGGCGGCCATCTCGGCTCGGTAGTACTCATCGGGGATCTGGATGAGGATGCCGGCGCCGTCGCCCATCAGCTTGTCGGCCCCGACCGCTCCGCGGTGGTCGAGGTTTTCCAGGATCTTCAGGCCCTGCTGGACGATGGCGTGCGTGCGCTGCCCTTTGATGTGGGCCACAAAACCGACGCCGCAAGCGTCCTTCTCAGCCTCGGGCCGATACAGGCCGGACTCTGCCAAGGCTTGGCGCTCGTTCATTTGGGGTGCAAGGTGGGCTTGATCGGACATGGGCTACTCCAGCTCGGGACTGCCCGAAGCCTAGCGCGAAGCGGCCCGTAACCTCCTGGAAACAAATTAGGGTCAGAGTGCAAATCAGAAGCCGACAAGTCAGGCTTCGTTTTTTATCGGGGACAGAGTTGTTTGTCGGCGCGGCCGTCCGACTGGCCGTGGAACCAGCGATCGTTCGGTCTGCGCCGCCAAGGCCCGCGCACCCGCAGGGGTCAGTAGCGGCCACCCGCTGTGCACGTGTTTTCGAATGCGCTCCAGGAGCGCCGGCGGCACCCCTTCTGCCAGGCCTTGCCGGTGGCGAAGCTCGCGCTCGAATGGCGTATTGCCCATGGCCCAATAGCAAGGGTGCTCACTGACCAGCGCATCTCGACGCAGGCCGAGGTGATGCGCAGCGCTACTCCAGGGGTAGTTCATCGCCAGCTCGCACAAGCCTGCCCGCACCGGCTGCAACTCGACGTAGCGGAGCAGATTCTCAAAATAGGGCCCGTCTTCCGCCAGCATGGTGCGAAACCGACCTTCCCAGAGCGTGCCGGAGCGAGCATGCCGCCGGTTGAAATAAGCGACATAGCGCCGGCCCAGTGTCTGCATAGCCCGGGCCAAGCTGTAATCGGACTGGGGTGTCACCAACAGATGAACGTGGTTGTCCATCAAGGCATAGGCATGCACCCGCACGCCATGCAAGCGTGTGGCCTCGCGCAGAGCCGTGAGGTACTGCAGTCGGTCTTCATCGTCGTGGAACACGACCTGCCGGTTATTGCCGCGCTGCAGCACGTGGTGCAGCGCACCGGGGATGATCAGACGGGCTTGGCGTGCCATTTTCGGAGGCCTTGTTGACTCTGGCCCCATTTTGGAGCCGAGCAGGACTCACGCCGCGTCGAACAAGCGCTCCCCCGTCAATCGCTGATGCTCGCGCACTGCAAACCGGTCTGTCATGCCTGCCAAGTAGTCCGCCACGGCGCGCGCGGGTTCCGCCTCCCGCGCCTCCGGCACGCCAATTTGCATATAGATGGCGAACAAGTCCGCCAACAGTTTCTGGGCCAGCACGCGCTGGGATTCGACTTGAGGATGCCGGTACAGGCGCGCAAAGAGGAACCGCTTGAGGTCTCTCAGTTGCCCAGCGACCTCAGCGCTGTAGCCAACCAGCGGAGGCGCCGCCCGCACATCGTCGACCGTCAGCACACCTGAGGACTGCAAGCGCTGCTGCGTTGCCAGCACCAAGTCCTGGACGCCTGTGCGCAGAAGCCGCCGCAGGGCGGTGTACAGCAGCACCCGCGAACTGAGTGGGCCCTTCTGCTCGCTCTGCACCTGGTGCACCAGCTCCGCCAGAAAGGGCTGCGCCAGCCAATCCTCAGCATTCAGCAAGCCAGAGCGCACACCGTCATCGACATCATGGGCGCAGTACGCAAGTTCGTCTGCCAAGTTGCACAGTTGCGCCTCCAGGCCGGGCTGCCGCCCCGCCAGGAAGCGCGCGGCAACACCACCCGGTTCTTGCGCATCCAGCAGCTGCGCATTCTGGGCACTGCAGTGCTTGAGAATGCCCTCGCGTGTTTCAAAGCAAAGGTTCAAACCTGGAAACTCAGCGTAACGACGCTCAAGCCAGTCCACCACCCTCAAGCTTTGAAGGTTGTGTTCGAAGCCTCCATGCGCGGCCATGCACGCGTTCAGTGTGTCCTGGCCAGCATGCCCAAACGGCGTGTGTCCGAGATCGTGCGCCAGCGCAATGGCCTCGGTCAGATCCTCATTCAGTTGGAGGTTCCTTGCCATCGAACGTGCGAGCTGAGCCACTTCCAGCGAATGTGTCAGGCGCGTTCGAAACAAGTCCCCTTCATGATTCAGAAAGACCTGCGTCTTGTAGACCAAGCGCCTGAACGCCGAACAGTGAACGATTCGATCCCGATCGCGCTGGAAGTCGTCACGATCCCAGGCTGCCTCCTCGATCATTCGCCGACCAATTGACCGCTCCGGGTCACAAGCAAAGGGCGCAAGAGTGGGAGCCACTTAGCGGCTCAGGCGGTATGAGCTGAAATCGCTATCCAAGCGGTGTCCTCTGGCGCATAGCGCACACAGGCCTGACCCACTCTGGGGATCAGAACGTACCGGATCTGCCCTCCAGCCGACTTCTTGTCGCCCTGCATGAGGCGCAAAAAATCATCTCGAATTAAGCAGGGCGCTTTGATCGGCAACTCTGCACGCTGCAATAGCTCCCGGAGCCGAGGTACTTCTTCTGCGGGCAAACCCACAGTGGCCACCGATAGCTCCATTGCCATCAGCATCCCAAGCCCAACTGCCTCACCGTGCAGGAGTTGCCCGTAACCCAATCCCGCTTCTAAGGCGTGGCCAAACGTGTGCCCGAAATTCAGAATGGCACGAACACCCGATTCATGTTCGTCAGCGCCAACAACCGCTGCTTTGATCTCACATGCTCGCCGGATAGCGAGGGTCAGAGCCTTACGGTCCCGCCGAAGCAATGCTTCTATGTTCTGTTCCAGCCACGCGTAGAAGGCCGGGTCTGCTATGGGGCCGTACTTAATTACCTCGGCAAGCCCCGCCGCAAATTCCCGCGGGGATAGCGAATCAAGCACTGAGATATCGGCCCAAACCGCTTCAGGCTGGTAGAAAGTACCGACTAGGTTCTTTCCCTGCGGTAGGTTGATGCCATTTTTGCCGCCTACTGAAGAATCCACCTGCGCCAACAGTGTAGTGGGTACTTGGACGAATCGCACACCCCGCATGTAGATCGCAGCAACGAAGCCAGTAATGTCGCCAACGACCCCTCCACCTAGAGCGAACAACACCGTTTGCCTATCAGCACCACGCGCCGCCAACTCAGAAAGCAAATATTGAAGAGTCTGCCAGTCCTTTGCCTGCTCGCCGTCGCGCACCAGCAGTCGGTCCACTCGCTTAAAGCGCCCCAGCAACGCTTCCTCGAGTCGGTCCCCATAGAGTGCATCCACAAGCGGGTTCGTCACGACCACCGCCAGCTCCCCGCCCCATTGGCCCACCTCCAAGCAATCCCGGAACGTTAGATCACCAATGCAGATTGGATAGTTTCGACTTTCGAGCTGCACTCGCAACAAGCCAGAAGGCTCTGCTCCAAAGTCAAAGGGCGTCAGCGAAAGGGGCGGGACCGTTGGAAGGTTCATCCGGCCAGTTTAATCGTAGAAGGCAGGTGCCCCCCAAGCTCCAACTGCATGCAGATCCAATTGACAAGCCCCCAAGCAGTACTTCGGTTGGCTTCAACCACATAGTGAGCGGTCTGCCTGTAGAGAGGGTCGCGCTGCGCGGCCAACTCCCTTAGCTTTCGCAATGCGTCAACCCCTTGTAGCAGCGGCCGCTTGTTGTCGTTCCGCAGGCGATGCGCCAGCTCAGTCGGAGTACTTCGCAGGTAAAAAACAAGCGATTTATCGCGGAGGAGTTGCCTATTTTCGCTTCTTAAAACAACTCCACCCCCGGTTGCCAGAACCATGGATTCCGGCCTACTCAAACAGGAAGCGAGCACTGTGCTCTCCATTTGTCGAAATTGCTCCTCTCCGCACCGATCAAAAAATTCCCTGATACGCATGCCAGACGCAATTTCAACCAACGCATCCGTGTCTAAAAGCTCCAATGCAAAGTGCTGAGCCAGCAAGCGCGCGATGCTGCTTTTACCCGAGCCAGGTAACCCAATCAAGCTGATACGAATATTTCCGTCATCCACGCTCCACGAACTCCTGTGCTTCCTCAGGCCGTACAAATTGCCATCGAGAGGTGAGCACTACTGCTTGGAGACGCAAATGCTATGGGTGCTTCCCAGCCCTCGAGGCGAAACAGTGCTAATAAAAATCGTACCACTCGAGTCAACATCAAAATCGAACACAACAGCACCCCCGGTAGGTTTGGAGGTACTAGGAACGGGGGATCCACCCGCCACGGAAACCTTAATTTTGCCAGTAGCTGACGCCGTTATCACCGTTCCGGCTGGCATGGGATTGTAGGCAATGGGGTTGGCGTCGGCCACGGTAAAAGAGATGGCCCCTGACTGCGGAAGGCCCGAAATACACGCGCCTGGTGCCAACCGGTGTGTAAATTTCACTGGTGCATCACTGCCATCGTAGTAGTGAATCAATTCAATTCCCTCACCCTGAGGCGCCCCTGAAACTGGGAAAGAAAAGTCGAGCAGACGGGCGGATGATGTAGAGAGAATGGTTTGAATAGATCTCCGAACGTACGCTCGTCCCCATCCAGAATTACAGGAATTCGGTTTGACAGGAATGGTTACGCCCAAATCAAGCAAAGGAGAAACTGCAGATCGACATGCGGAAGCTCCTGTCAACCCAAGCGAAACAAACTGGTCTTGGCTGTTGCTATACCCAACATTCGGATTGAATCGCCCACTGGTATAGACAGTTGCAGGGTCTTCACCCCCAAAATTGAAGAGTCGGTCGACAAATATATCGCCCAGGTCTTGGTAGTCCTCATTTGCGTCATAAACGTTATTGCCATTCGCGTCTAGAAATGACTCCTCACCAAGCGCATAGGCGACCAAAGTGACGCGCCCGTCCAGCGGCCTAGGCTCAGAGCTCAGATAGTTGGCCGTTGTCGAACTGAGTCCATTCGCGATCGCGGTCAACTTTGTTGACTGAATTTGACCCGCTTCCGCCACGAAGTTTATTGCCGTTCCCTCGGGTACAGGGTTGCCGAGTCGGTCAGAAGCAATGATGGTGTACGTGTTAGCTACACCGTCATAGTTGTAACCTTCAATATTGATGGTTCCCTGCGACAGCGAGAAGTTCAGTTGGGACGGCAACCCGACAGCAACAGCCAAGCTACTAGATACAGTTGATATGGTACTGCCGACTAGAGTGGCCTTGACACGCACGGGGGTGGGCACTGTCCCCGCATTGATTCGGACTATGACCTCTCCATTGGCGTCTGTCTTCTTCGAAATTTTGGTCGTCTGACCATCCAGGAGAATGCCACCGGAAAATGTGGTCAGCTCAAATTCGACCAACTGTTCCGGTACACCGTTGCCATTCGCATCGTTTACCTTGAACTTGACGTTCGAGTTTTCGACGTAGCCACTACCCTTTAGGAAAATGGTCGAAGGCGTTGCCGAAACGAAGCCCACACTCGAAACCGTCGGCGACGTCAAGCTCAAGCTAAGAGCAGACGTAAGAGTCGTCCCGGTTACCGACACTTGTATAGAGTCAGTTGCGGACGTAGCCCCGCATCCATTATCGCGGTAGGTAAATGCAGCGCGCCCCGTGGTGGTGGTCACGTCGGCCGGTGTCAGGGTCGCCCTCCCCGCAGCGACGCAGGCCGAACTAGCGACCACCTTCACTGGCACACCCGAAGTAACGCCACTGAGTTGTAACGAAAGCGTGGTCTGCCCATAAGCAGCCAGCGTTGAAACATCCGAGACAAACGAAGCAATGGCAACGTTTGTTGCAGTCATCTGAAAGCCAGTCGATCCGGTAATCAGAACACCACCGACCGTAGTGGTTGCAATCACAGCATCCGCACCAGAGGAGTCCGAGTTCAGAGGAAATACCTGAACCGTGGCCAAGCCGTTTTCGTCGGTCAAAGCAGTTTGCGCACTAAAACGCGCCTGCTGTTGGCTAGATGTGAACGACACCACTTGCCCCGGTATCGGCGCCCCTGCCTTGGTTGTCAGTTTCACAGTAACCGTCGCTGGCGAGGCCGTTGTAACAGTTGTGGACGACAGAGCAACGGTGACGACGGCGGGATCTGTGTTGCCCACCCCTCCCCCTCCTATTGCCGGCGTCCCAGCAGATCCACCGCCGCCTCCACACGCAGTAAGCCCCAAAGCCACCATCGCGCTTAGCAGTGCCGCAGCAGCAAACCTGACCAAACCAATCTGTGCACACAAACTCATATCGAAACTCCCGTCGCGCCAGACTTAACGCAGACTTGTACGCTCACTAACCACTTTCGGGGTGAGGAAGATCAGCAACTCGGTCTTATTAGCAAGTCGCGACTTATTTCGGAATAGCGCCCCCATATAGGGAATATCACCAAGCAGCGGCACCTTATTCACGCTATCGATTTCCTCAAGCGTGAAAATTCCCCCTATCACAACGGTACCGCCATTCTCGACCAGGACTTGAGTCTTGACGTGTTTATTGTTAATGGCAAAGCCGGCAGGCGTAAGCACACCTCTGCTGTCCTTATTTACGTCAACATCCAATATAACATTGCCTTCCGGCGTAATTTGGGGCGTAACCTCCAGCTTCAACACGGCCTTTTTGAAGGTTACGGCTGTTGCACCATTTTGGGCGGATCCCAGATAAGGAATTTCCTCCCCTTGCTCGATCAGCGCCTTCACTTGGTCAGCCGTAATAACTCGCGGACTGGATACAATTTTTCCTTTGCCATCAGCCTCGAGCGCCGATAGCTCCAGGTTTAGAAAGCGGTTAGCAGTAGCACTAAACAAAGTTGCTGCGATCGAAGCTGCGTTTACGCTATTGATTGCTGCCGCGGGCAGGTTGATGAACTGGGTATTGGCAAAATCGACTTCCACGCCTTGGCCAGTTTGATAGCCAGAAGATGCGTAATTTCCACCGAAGGCCAAGTAGTTATTACCTCCAACAGAATACCCCGGGATTCCACCCTGCAATCCGCGCAAATCGCTGGCTCCGAGCTTTACGCCCAACGAACGACCGAACTTATCGTCCGCCTCCACAATTCGCGCTTCGATCAAGACTTGGCGTATGGGGACATCAATGCGTCGTACCAAGCCTTGCACCTCTTCAAGCTTTGAGGGAATGTCGGAAACAAATATCTGATTAGTCCTTGGCTCTGGATTGACACTTCCTCGCGGGGAAAGAACTCGTCCGGCTTGTTGCCCACTAGTCGCGCTACCACTGGAACCAGACCCAGTCAGAACTCTGACCACATCCTCAGCCTTTATATAGTTCAGCTGGAAGGCCTGCGTACGAGTCGGCTCTAGCTGGGCTTTTGCAGCTTGCGCCTCGTAGTCCAACTTTTCTTTCGTAGCTAGCTCTTCCTTGGGCGCTATCCACAGGACGTCGCCCGTCTTGCGCAACCCAAGACCTTTTGCTTGCAGGATGATGTCCAACGCCTGATCCCATGGAACATCCTTCAAACGCAAAGTAATTGAGCCACCAACTGAGTCGCTCGTAACCACATTGAACTGCGTGAAGTCTGCTATGACCTGGAGCAGCGCGCGGACCTCAATGTTCTGAAAATTGAATGAAACCTTTTCGCCGTTGAAACCAGGCCCCTGTGTTAGCTTGTTGGAGTCAAATCGTACAGGACGGATCTCAAGTACAAACTGATTGTCACTCTGGTAGGCGGAATGCTCCCAGTCGCCCTTGGGCTCGACCTGCAATCGGACCTTATCGCCTTGCTGTGTCACAGTGACAGACTGTACTGGGGTACCGAAATCAGTTACATCCATCCTCTTTCGCAAGGCCTCAGGGACGGAAGATTTTAGAATTTCGACGACCAGGAACTGTCCTTGCTGCTGTATGTCGACACCCATCTGTGCGCTGGGGAGTCCAATAACTACACGCCCCGCCCCATCGGAGCCTCTGCGGAAGTCAATATCCTTGAGGTTCAGAGTTGCCACATTCTCAGCGAGGGAGAAGTGCGAGCTTTTGGTTGCGATGGCCTGCGGTTCCTGCGTCGCTCCTGCAGACTCCAAAATCAGCACAAGGGCATTGCCTTGAAGCTCAGCTCTGTAGTTTGCCGAATTGCGAAGATTCAGAACCAAACGTGCCCTATCTCCTGCCTGGGCAATCGCCACCGAGCGCACATTGCCCTGATTGATATCGACTGAGTTCTTACCAATAGCATTACTCACGCCCGGCAAGTCAATGGCGATTCTTGCCGGCGCTTGGATTGTGAACCCTCGAGGCACATCCTTTAAGGGTTTGTCAAAATCCACTCTTACGACCTCAGCCCCAGCCTGCTGCGTTGCCTGAATTGATTTCATCAGGTTCTGCGCCCAGCCCAAGCCGGGGAAGCAGAATGTCAGCACCACGGTGAGTATTGCTCCACTT
Organism: Inhella sp.; assembly: GCF_041912635.1. Lineage (GTDB taxonomy): Bacteria > Pseudomonadota > Gammaproteobacteria > Burkholderiales > Burkholderiaceae_C > Inhella. The sequence goes on along the minus strand of NZ_JAYRMO010000026.1, from coordinate 55,231 downwards.
CGCTTCACAAGGTTCTCCTGCTTAGTATTCATCGCACTGCCTCCTGAAGCGTCAGGGTACTGGTCTTTTCAACCCACTCACCAGAGGGATCCTGGACAATTTCCCGGAGTACGACCTCTGCCTCACTGATCTTGAGGACTTTTCCAAAATTTTGTCCGAGGTAGTCACCAGGCTTGACGTAGTAAAGTAGGCTGTCCACCTTCAAGATAGCGTGGCGCACACCCTGACGAGCCATACTCCCTACCATATGCATACTATCAAGCGGGTATGCCTCAAGCGGCTCGCGGCGGCGATTCATTTCGGCAGCAAGCGCTGAGTTTGGCTGGGCAGCTTCTTGTTTTGACGCTACGCTGAGCTTCTGAATACTGAAGGGCTCAACTCCATCAAGACCATCGTAACTCTGAGGCAAAAATTTCTTAGGCGGAACCAGAGCTTGCACGCTAGGCTTGGCTGCACGACGCTCCGACTCGGTCCACTGCTGCAACTCGTCCAGGTTCGCCGAGCACGCCGCGAGTAAGAGCAGTGGAAGGACAGAACCACGAATCGATCCCGGCTTCATTTTTTCGCCCCCGTACCGGATCTCGTCTTTTGCTGCGCCAAAACCTCAGAGGGATCTAGGTACCTATACGTCCTGGCCGTGGCCTCTAGGACCAATATGCCGCCAACATCTTTGGCGGCCTGAGGGAAAACTTGAAGATTGTGCAACGTAACAATCCTCGAAAGATTGGAAATATCCGCAGCAAATGACCCGAAGTCATGGTATCTGCCGGCTATCCGAAGAGATATTGGCTGCTCAGCATAGTAGTCTTTCACAATCTCGGAGTTAGGCCTGAAGAGCTCAAACTGCAAGCCTCTACCCACGCCAGACTGATTGATGTCAGACAGCAGCGCATCCATTTCGGCCTTTCCAGGCAACTGCTTCTCAAGCTGCGTCACATACTCTTCGACTTGACTCTTTTGCTTTCGAAGCTCTGGCAAATTGACAGCCTGCGCGACTTTATTCTTGAAGTCCGCCTGGAGTTGCGGCTCTTTGGCAGCTTCCCCCTCAAGGATCGCTTGCTCGTCAGAAAGAACCAGGACATAGCCCAAAACGATGGCAATTACTGCAGCCACCGTAAAGCTCGCGAGTTTTGGCAAAGGCGGCCATTGCCCCGGCTCGTTTGGATTTAGGCCACGAAACTGCTCGGCAACCTCGCGACCCCACGTATTGAGATCGAACTGCGCTTTAGAGGCCATGTCAGCCCTTCCTTGCCGCAGGAGCAGCATCATTAGAAGGGTCGGGATTCAGGCCCTTGAAAGTTAGCTTGAGCGTAAAGTCGAACAGGCGCTTCGAATCGCGCGCACTAGTGGCGACATTTGTTAGCTTGATTTCCGCCAATTCCGGTCGCTCCAACCATTGCGCTTCACGGGATGCATTTCGCATGAATTCTGAAACCCGTTCTTGCGTTTGAGCCAAGCCCGTCAATGTCACCGACTTTTCTGACTGCCTGATACTGCTCAGGTATACACCCTCGGGTGTAAGACGAGCAAGTTCGTTCAGCAAGTGGACCGGCATATTTCTCTCAGCCTGCAAGGCCTCGACCGCCTTTTGGCGCCTAGTGAGCGCGTCGATCTCCTCACGAAGATTAGCAATGTCTTTGATCTGGGCGTCGAGTTGACTAATTTGCGTCTGGAGAAAAGTGTTGCGCGTCCGCTGCTGCTCGATCATGGTCTGCAGCATCAGCCAGCCCAGCGCCGCGACCCCCACGCCAACACCGAACGAAAGCGCAAGCCCCACGAAGAAGGCTTGCTTGCGCCGCTTACGACGCTCTTCGCGATACGGAAGTAGATTGATGAGGATCATTCGTGGAACCTCCGCATGGCCAGGCCGCAGGCCGTCAAATAGGAAGGTGCTTCGCGCTGGACACCACCTTCGCGCACCCCACTGCCGATCACCATATTCTCGAAGGGGTTGACCACCATACAGGCGAAGCCGGTCAGATCAGTAACCCGTTCCTTGAGCCCCCCAAGCGTTGCAGTGCCTCCAGCCAACATCACGTAATGCACCTTGTGATGGGGCGTGGATGTGAAGAAATACTGCAGGGCTCTCCCAATCTCCTGCGAGAGGCTATCCACAAAAGGCTCCAGCACCTCAGCCCGGTAGTCCTCGGGCAAATCGCCGGACAGCTTCTTTTGCTCCGCCTCCTCGAACGAAAGCCCGTACTGGCGAGATATCAGCTGAGTGAGTTGCGCCCCACCAAACGCCTGATCGCGGTCATAGAGCAACTCGTCATCGCGCAGGACTTTCAGGCTGGTGGTATCCGCGCCAATTTCGAACAGTGCCACCAGCGCATCCTTGCCCTCGCTGGGCAGCGCCTTGATCAGGCGCGACATGGCCAGTCGGGAGGCGTGCGACTCAACGTCCAGAATGACAGGTTTGAGCCCAGCAGCCTCAGCCAGACCTTGGCGATCTTGGACACGGTCCTTGCGCGACGCGGCAATCAGGACTTCAACATCCCCCACCGACGTCGGACTGGGCCCGACCACGCAAAAGTCCAGACTCACTTCGTCCAGGGAGAAGGGGATGTATTGGTTGGCCTCAGCCTCAACCTGGATCTCCATCTCCTCTTCGCGCAGCCCTGCCGGCAACATGATCTTCTTCGTGATCACCGCCGACGCGGGCATCGCTAGCACCGCCTGACGGGTGCGGGTGCCGCTTCGCGACACCACGCGCCGCACGGCGTCCGCAACCTCGTCGAACTTCTCAATGTGCCCGTCCGCAATCCAGCCCTTCTCGAAGGACTCGGAAGCGAAGCGCTCCAGCACGAATTCCCCAGACTTGTTCTGGCTCAGTTCAACCAACTTCACGCTGGTGGAACTGATATCAAGTCCAAGCATGGGCGGGCTCTTGCGCCCCAGCAACCCATCCAGTATTCCCATGCCGACACCCTTTGCCCCAACGACGGAGCGACTTAAGAACTTACTTGCATGCTAGCAGTAAAGCCTTTGTGGCCAATGGAAAAACCGGCCACTCGGGGTTTCCCACGTTGCAACCCGAGCACGTCCGAAGGGTTGGGTGTAACTCGTTGTGAAGGGAGCAGCAAGCGAAAAGGTCGCCACACTGGGGATTTCTATAATGGGTGCGCCCATGAGCAAAGCATCCGAGCCCCTGCCCCCTCCCTCTTCCGCCCCACGGGCTCGCACTTGGCACCGCGCCGCCCTGCAGTTGCTTGTGGCGGGGCTGTGCCTCTTGCTCGCCGGGCTGGTGACTGGCGCGCTTGTGATCGTTACGGCCTACCCGAACCTGCCGGACATCTCCGGACTGAGCCAGTACCGACCACATCAACCCCTGCGCATCTGGTCGGCCGATGGCAAGCTGCTGGCCGAGTTCGGGGAAGAGCGGCGGCAGTACCTGCCGATCGACCAGATTCCCAAAGTGATGCAGGACGCCGTGCTAGCCATCGAAGATGCACGCTTCTACGAACACGGCGGTGTGGACTATCTGGGTGTGCTGCGCGCAGGCTTGGCGAATTTGCAGGAATCACGCAGCCAAGGCGCTTCGACCATCACGATGCAGGTCGCGCGCAATTTCTACCTGAGCACCGAGAAGACTTTGGCGCGCAAGCTGTACGAGATCCTGCTGGCGCTGCGCATTGAATCCGAGCTCTCAAAGCGCAAGATTCTTGAGATTTACATGAATCAGATCTTCCTGGGGCATCGGGCGTATGGCTTCGCTGCCGCCAGCGAGGTGTATTTCGGCAAACCGCTGCACCAGATCAGCGCCGCGGAAGCCGCCATGCTGGCGGGATTGCCGAAGGCCCCGTCTGCCTACAACCCGATCACCAACCCCAAGCGGGCTCGTATCCGGCAGCAGTACATCCTGGACCGCATGCTGGAGAACCACTTCTTGACCGCGGCGGCGCATGCGCAGGCCAAGGCCGAAACGCTCAAGATTCGCAGCAGCCAACCGGCCCAGGTTGGCGCTGACTACGCTGCCGAGGCCGCCCGCCAGCTGTTGCTCAGTCGCTACGGCGACGACCTCTACTCCCGTGGCTTGAACGTCACCTTGAGCGTACGTGCTGATGAGCAGGCAGTTGCCTACAAGGCGCTGCGAAAGGGCCTGATGGACTACGAGCGCCGTCAGTTCTACCGCGGGCCAGAAGCCCATGCGGATCTGCCTGCCGATCCCAAGCTGGTCGATGTCCGGGTGGCGGAGGTGCTGTCCGAACACCCACCCAATGGGGAATTGCTCGCCGCCGTCGTGCTGGAAGCCGGACCGCGCAAGGTGGTGGCCGCTCTGCAGAATGGTGACTCGATCACGGTGACCGGGGAAGGCCTGAAACCCGTCGCTTCGGGTCTGGCGGAGAACGGCAACCCCAAGGTCCAGATCCGGCGCGGCTCAGTCGTGCGGGTGCAGGCCGATGCCAAGCTCGGCTGGGTGCTTACGCAACTGCCGGAAGTGGAAGGGGCTCTCGTGGCCCTGGACCCCCGCACTGGTGCCATCCGGGCCATGGTGGGTGGCTTCGATTTCGCCAAGAACAAGTTCAACCATGTGACCCAGGCGTGGCGCCAACCGGGCTCCAGCTTCAAACCCTTCATCTACTCAGCTGCTCTGGAGCGCGGCTTCACGCCGGCCACGATCGTGAATGACGCCCCGCTGTTCTTTGACGCCGGCACCACCGGCAGCCAGCCGTGGGAGCCCAAGAATTACGACGGAACCTTCGACGGCCCGATGACCCTGCGTCGCGCATTGGCCAAGTCCAAGAACATGGTGTCGATTCGCGTGCTGCGCGCGGTAGGAGCGCGGGAGGCGCAGGAGTGGATCGGCCGTTTTGGCTTCCCTGCGGCCAAGCACCCGGCCTACCTGACCATGGCACTTGGCGCAGGATCGGTCACGCCGCTGCAGATGGCCGAGGCCTATGCCGTATTTGCGAACGGTGGGCATTTGTTGCCCTCTTCCCTGATCCAGAGGGTGGTGGACGACCAAGGGCGCGTACTGTTCAGCAACCCGGCACCCGTCTTGGACGACGGCACCCGCACGCTGGATGCGCGCAACGCCTTCCTCATGAGCAGCCTGCTGCAAGAGGTGACGCGCAGTGGCACCGCGGCGCGGGCGCAGGGAACCCTTAAGCGCCCGGACCTGTACGGCAAGACCGGCACAACCAATGATTCGATGGACGCTTGGTTCGCCGGCTACCAGCCTGAGTTGGTGACCGTCGTCTGGGTGGGTTATGACCAGCCGCGCAAGCTGGGCAGCCGCGAAACGGGGGGTGGGCTGGCGTTGCCGATCTGGATCGACTTCATGCAATTCGCCTTGCGCAGCACGGCGGTGGCCGAAATCCCGCCCCCCGAGGGTGTAGTTCAGATCAACGGCGAATGGTTCTTCGATGAGTACGCCGGCCCGCAGGGTGTGAGCCGGATCGAGAACGACGACCCCAATCTGCCGCCTCCGGCGAATGCCGAGGAGAAGAAGGGCATCCTAGATCTGTTCAAGCAGTGAGGCTGAGCGTCCGCCCCGCCTGGGCGCTGGCCTCGCGGTTGAACACGCTGACGAACTCAGACCCGCTCTTGGTGTCGCGCCACGCGCCGTCCTGCCACTGGAAGTGAAACCCACCGGCGCGGCTGGCCAGCCAGATCTCGTGCAGTGGTGGTTGCTTGTTGATGACCAGCTTGCTGCCGTTGGGCAAGCTCAGCTCCAGCAGCCCGCCCGCGCGCTGGGTATCGATATCGATCACATCGTCCTGGAGCCAGGCGTCGGCCTGGGCTTCGATGCGGCGAAGCAGGGCATCAGCCCGGTCGTGGTATTCGGAATCGTTCATGCCGCTGCCTACACTGGCGCAATGAAAACAACTTGCAGTGTAGAAAGCCGTGCCCAGCGCGGCATGGCCGGCTGGGCTTTGGCCTTATCCGCATTGATGCTGCTTGGCGCCTGCGGGCAGAAGGGGCCGCTGCGGCAGCCCCCACCCGCGCAGCAGGCCACCGCAGCCTAGATCCGTGCTTCGGCTACCGCGTGGCAGGCCACGCGGATGCCCTTGAAGTCCTGCAGAGCGGGGCGTTCTTGCTTGCAGCGCTCGTTGGCGTGCGGGCAGCGCGGGTGAAAGCTGCAACCGCTGGGCGGGCTCAGCGGGTTCGGTACCTCACCCTGAACCGCGACGCGGTCACGGCCGGTCAGATGGATGTCGGGAATCGCATCCAGCAGCATGCGCGTGTACGGGTGACGCGGGTTGGCAAACAAAGCGGCCTTGTCAGCCAGTTCCACCAGGCGACCCAGATACATCACGCCGATCTGGTCCGCCATGTGCCGCACCACCGCCAGGTTGTGCGAGATGAATAGATAGGTCAGCCCCTGCTTGGCCTGCAGGTCCTTCATGATGTTCAGCACCTGGGCCTGCACCGATACGTCGAGCGCACTGGTGGGCTCGTCGCAGACCAAAATCTCGGGGGCCGTGGCCAGGGCACGGGCGATGGAGATGCGTTGGCGCTGCCCACCGCTGAACTGGTGCGGGTACTTGGCGCCATCGAGCGGGTTCAGGCCGACCATGCTGAGCAACTCGGCCACGCGGGCGCGGATGGCAGCCGGGTCCTTCAGGACGCCCTGTTCAGTCAGCGGCTCGGCCACGATGTCGGCCACCTTCCAGCGCGGGTTTAGGCTGGCATAGGGGTCCTGGAAGATCATCTGCAGGCGGCGGCGCAAGCTCAGCGAATCCTTGGCACCGAACCACTCGCGGGTGTCGCGCCCATCGAAGGCGACGCTGCCGCCGCTGGGTTTGTACAGGCCCACCAGCAGGCGCGCCACCGTGCTCTTGCCACAGCCGGACTCACCCACCAGGGCCAGGGTCTTGCCCTTGGGGATGTCGAAGCTGATGCCGTCGACGGCATGCACGAACTGCTTGGACTTGCGCTCCAGCACCCGGTTCAGCCAGGGCGCGGACACGTCAAAACGCATCGCCAGGTCTTTGACTTGCACGAGCGGGTTCATGCACGGGCCTCCGCGTGGTGCAGCCAGCAGGCCGCACGGGTGGCGCCCACCTCAATGAGCGGCGGCACATCCTGCTTGCAGCGCGGCAGGGCCTGCGGGCAGCGGGGATGGAAGGCGCAGCCGCCGGGCATGGCATTCAGGCGCGGCATCGCGCCATCGATCTGCTGCAGGCGCTCGCGATCCTCGTCCATCGCCGGAATGGAGCCCATCAAACCGATCGTGTAGGGGTGAGCCGGGCAATGGATCACCTGCTGCACGGGGCCCAGTTCAACGACGCGGCCGGCATACATCACCGCCACACGGTCACAGGTCTCGGCGATCACGCCCATGTCGTGGGTCACCAGCATCACCGCTGCGCCATGCTGGCGGCAGACGCGCTTGAGCAGTTGAATGATCTGCGCCTGGATGGAGACATCCAGCGCCGTGGTCGGCTCATCGGCCACGATCAGCTTCGGTTCGGCCGCCAGCGCCAGGGCAATGACCACGCGCTGGCGCATGCCGCCACTGAACTGGTGCGGGTACTGGTCGATGCGCGCTTCGGGCGCCGGGATGCCGGTCTGCCGCAGCAGGTCGATGGCACGCTCGCGCGCCTGTGCGGCATTCAGGGGCAGGTGCGTCAGGATGGTCTCCGTCAGCTGCTGCCCCACGGTGAAGAGCGGATTCAGCGAAGTCAGCGGGTCCTGGAAGATCGCACCGATCTTCTTGCCCCGCAGCGAGCGCATGGCAGCCGCACTCAAGTTGTCGATGCGCTGGCCCTCGAACCAGATCTCGCCGCCGCTTATGCGCCCCGGCGGCTCCAGCAGGCCGATCAGGGCCGTGCCCGTCAGGGACTTGCCTGCGCCCGATTCGCCCACCACGCCGAGGATCTCACCCGGCGCAATGTCGAAGGACACGCGGTCCAGAGCCTTGAGCACCCCTTGCCGGGTCGGGAACTCGACGCTGAGTTCGCGCACCTGCAGCAAGGCTTCCTTGTGATTCGTCGTCATCTGCAGACCCTCTAATGCAGGCGCGGATTGAGCGCGTCGCGCAGCCAGTCGCCCAGCAGGTTCACCGAGAGCGAGATCAGCACCAGCATCAAGCCCGGGAAGATCGTGATCCACCAATGGCCCGAGTACAGGAATTCATTGCCGATGCGGATCAAGGTGCCCAGCGAAGGACTGGTGGGCGGCACACCCACGCCCAGGAAGGACAGCGTGGCCTCGGTGATGATGGCCAGGGCAACTTGCAGGGTGGCGATCACCAGCACCGGCCCCAGCACATTGGGCAGCACATGGCGGCGCATGATGCGCAGCGAACCCACGCCGACCACACGCGCGGCCTGCACATATTCCTTGTTGCGCTCCACCAGGGTCGAACCGCGCACGGTGCGGGCGTACTGCACCCAGCCAGTCAGTGCGATGGCCAGGATCAGCACCGAGAAGGCCAAGGTTTCGCCGGCGTCCGGGAACAGGGTCTTGCCCACGCCGTTGATCAGCAGTGCGACCAGGATGGACGGGAAGCTCAGCATCACGTCGCACACGCGCATGATGAAGCCGTCCACCTTGCCGCCCACAAAGCCGGCCAGCAGGCCCAGCGAGACGCCGATCACCACCGAAAGCAGCACCGAGCCCAGGCCGATGAAAAGCGAGATGCGCGCGCCATAGAACAGCGCCGAGAGGATGTCGCGCCCGTAGCCGTCGGTGCCGAGCAGGAACTTCGTGCTGCCTTCAGCCATCCAGGCCGGCGGCAACGTGGCGTCCATCAGGTTCAGCGTGGCCAGATCGAGCGGGTTGTGCGGCGCGATCTGCGGTGCGAACACCGCGCAGATCACGCAGGTCAGCAGGATCAGGCTGGCCAGCAGGGCCACCGGCGAGCGCCGGAAGGAGTACCAGAGATTGCTGGCCAGGAAGCGCTGCCAGCGCGTGGGTTGAGCGCTCATGATCAGTGTCCGGTGCTGTGAACACGCAGGCGTGGGTCCACGGCGAAATACAAGAGGTCCACCACCAGATTGATGGTCACGAAGATCAGCGAGATCAAACAGAGGTAGGCGGCCATCACCGGGATGTCGGCGTTCTGCACCGCCTGGATGAACAGCAGGCCCATGCCGGGCCACTGGAACACCGTCTCGGTGATGATGGCGAAGGCGATCAGCGAACCGAGCTGCAGGCCGGTGATGGTGATGACGGGCACCAGCGTGTTGCGCAGCGCGTGGCGGAAATGCACGACCCGCTCGCTCAAGCCGCGGGCGCGCGCGAATTTGATGTAGTCGGTGCGCAGCACCTCCAGCATCTCGGAGCGCACCAGGCGCATGATCAGCGTCAGCTGGAACAGTGAGAGCGTGAGTGCCGGCAGGATCAGGTACTTGAAGCTCGTCCAACTGTGGAAGCTGGTGGTCCAGAAGCCCAGGCTCAGTACCTCATGGCGGCCATTGCTCGGCAGCCATTGCAGGTTCACCGCGAACACCATGATGAGCAGGATGCCGATCAGGAAGGTCGGCAGCGAAACGCCCACTAGCGAGAGCGCCATCACCAGCTGCGCGAAGAAGCGCCCGCGCCGGAGCGCCGCATACACACCCAGCGGAATGCCCACGCCCACCGCGATCACGGCAGCCATCAGGGCCAGTTCGATGGTGGCCGGAAAAGCCTCGGCGATCAGCGTGGAGACCTTGCGCCCCTGGCGCAGGGAAAGCCCGAATTCGCCCTGCGCGGCATTACCCAGAAAGCTGCCGAACTGAACCACGAAGCTGCGGTCCAGGCCCAGGTCGCGGCGCAGCTGATCACGCTGTTCGGGCGTGGCGTCCTGACCCAGCATGTTCGCCACCGGATCGCCCACGAACTGGAACAGGCTGAAGGCGATGAAGGCGACCGACAGCATCACCACGCCCGCCTGCAGCAATCTGCGAAGAATGAAAACCAACATGAGCGATCCTGGAGTCCAGCCGCCCGGCGGCAGCGGGCGCGCATCATGCCAGGGTTACGCGGGGGTACCGATCGGCACCAACCCCGCGTGATGCAGTTGCGCCTCCTGGCAGCAGCGGCAAAGAAAAAGCCGCCCGAGGGCGGCTTGGCTCGATGCGACCGAAGGTCGATCAGAAGCTGTGGCGGATGCCCACTTCGTAGCCGGTCGAATCGCCGGCATTGCTGGTGGCGGTAGCGGCGCGCGGAGCGGCCACGCCCTTGGTGCCACCCAGCGAGAAAGTGGTGGCGCCGTTGTTGTCCACCTTGGCCACGGTGGTGTACAGCGTGGTGCGCTTGGACATGGCGTAGTCGTAGCCCAGGGCCAGAAGCTTGGCGTCGTTGATCTGCTTGCCCGCGATGGCGCCGGTGCCGGTGGCATTGCCGTCAGCCTTGGCGAACGACAGGATCAGCTTGCCCTGGCCCATCTTGACGGTGGCGCCGAGGTTGATGATGTCCTGGTCCAGCGCGCCACGCTCGCTCTTGGTGTACATGCCGCTGAGCGCGAAGCTGCCGAAGTCATAGGCCGCGCCCAGAGTACCGGTCTTCAGCTTGTTGCCGGAGCCGTGTTGGCCGTAGGCGGCCGAGAGGTGCAGCGCCTTGTCCTTGTAGCCCAGGCGGAAGGTGTTGGCCTTGTTGGCGTCGGTGCCTTCGCCCAGCGAGGTGTCGAAGCTGCCGTAGAAGCTGCCCATGGCCGGCAGGTAGTAGGCGATCTGGTTGTCGCTACGGTTCACATAGCCGCCGCTCAGCGAGCTGTAGATGCGGTCGATGGAGGCCATGCCGCTGGTGCCGAACGGATCGAAGTCGTCCACGATGGTGCGGTCCGACAGCTTGTGACGGCCCAGGCGGATTTCGCCGAAGGAGCCCATCAGGCTGACGGTGGCACGACGGCCCCAGAACGGGCTACCGGCTTCACCGGTGTCAGGCACCACGCCATGCTCGATGTTGAAGCCTGCCTTGAGGCCGCCACCGATGTCCTCCACGCCGCGGAAACCCAGGCGGCTGGCCGAACGGCCTTCATTGACCAGCTGGTTCAGCGAGTCGGCGCCCTTCAGGTTGCGCACCGCGAGATCCATGATGCCGTACACCGTCACCGACGACTGGGCTGCAGCCAGACCCGACACCAGACTCAGGGCCGCAAAGGCCAGAACGCTCTTCTTCATGCATTGCTCCTGTTGGAAGTCACACACCGGGTAATCCCGGACTGCGGAGAATTGAACCAGACTCCTGTGACAGCTCCCTGACAAGCAAGCCTTCTCGTTGCGCACCGGCAACGAACTCGGGATTTCCTAAACTGAGCTGATGCGTCGCATCAATGAACTGGATCAGCTCTTTGTCGTTTTGGACCAGGGGCTGCGTACCCTGCTCGCCACACCCCATGCGGCGCGGGAGCGCCCCAGGCCCAGCGAAGCCGACGCCGAGCTGACCGCCGAAGAGCGCCGTGAGGCGGCGGCACTGATGCGCGTGAACCATGTGGGCGAGGTGTGCGCGCAGGCGCTCTACAGCGCCCAAGCCCTGAGCACGCGCGACGCCGCGCTGCGCGTGCACCTGGAGCACGCCGCACAAGAAGAGGAGGACCACCTGCAGTGGACCTCCGAGCGGATTGCCGAACTGGGGGGGCGCACCAGCCTGCTCAACCCGCTCTGGTGGGGCGGCGCCTTCGGCATTGGCCTGGCGGCCGGCTTGGCGGGCGATCGCTGGTCACTCGGCTTCGTCGTCGAAACCGAGCGGCAGGTCGAAGCGCATCTGCACTCGCATCTCACACGGCTGCCGGCGGGCGATCAAAGCTCCCGTGCCATCGTGGCGCAAATGGCCGCGGACGAGGCCGCCCACGGCCTGGCGGCGCAGCAAGCCGGCGCAGCCGAGTTGCCGGCCCCGATCAAACAACTGATGCGCTTGGCCGCCAAGGTGATGACCCGGACGGCCCACCACGTTTGATCAATCCGCTTCGAGCACCTCGAAGCTGGTCGTGACCTCGGCCGTGCGGCCGAGCATCACGGTGGCCGAGCAGTACTTCTCGTGCGAGAGCGCCACCGCACGGCCCACCGCCTCGGCATTCAATTGCCGCCCCTTGACGACGAAGTGCATGTGGATCTTGGTGAAGACCTTGGGGTCCACGTCGGCGCGCTCGGCCTGCAGCTTGACCTCGCAGCCCAGCACCTTGTGGCGGCCACGCTGCAGGATCAGCACCACGTCATAGGCGCTGCAGCCACCGGCCCCAACCAGCATCATTTCCATCGGCCGGGGCGCCAGGTTGCGGCCGCCGCCCTCGGGCGCGCCGTCCATATTGACCCAGTGCCCGCTGCCGGTGGCGGCATGAAAGCTCATGCTGCCCGGCCCATTCCATTGAACTGTGCATTCCATTTGACGAATCCTAGGCTGGCATGATGGCTCGCCCCTTCGCCACATAGAAATAGCCCCATGGCCAGCCGCCCTGCCCTGACCCCCGGCCCCGACAGCTACCTGCAGCGCATCCTGCGCGCCCGCGTCTACGAAGTGGCCAAGCAGACTGCGCTGGAGCCGGCGCGCAAGCTCAGCAAGCGCCTGGACAACAAGGTGCTGCTCAAGCGCGAGGACCAGCAGCCGGTGTTCAGCTTCAAGCTGCGCGGCGCCTACAACAAGATGGCGCAGCTGGCGCCCGAGCAGCTGGCGCGCGGTGTCATCTGCGCCAGCGCCGGCAATCATGCGCAGGGCGTGGCGCTGGCGGCGCGCAAACTTGGCTGCAAGGCCCGCATCGTCATGCCCGTGACCACCCCGCGCATGAAGAGCGACGCGGTGCAGGCCCTGGGCGGCGACGTGGTGTTGCACGGCGATTCCTTCTCCGACGCCTACACCGAGGCCCTGCGCCTGCAGGCCGCCGAGGACCTCGTGTTCGTGCACCCCTTCGATGACCCCGACGTCATCGCCGGCCAGGGCACGGTGGCGCTGGAAATGCTGCAGCAGCACACCGGCCCCTTGGATGCGGTTTTCGTGGCCGTTGGCGGCGGCGGTCTGATCGCCGGCGTGGCGGCCTACATCAAGGCAGTGCGCCCGGAGGTGCAGGTGATCGGCGTGCAGATGACCGATTCCGACGCCATGGCCCGCTCCATCGAGACCGGGCGGCGCGTGATGCTGGACGACGTCGGCCTGTTCTCGGACGGCACCGCCGTCAAGCAGGTGGGCGCCGAGACCCTGCGCGTGGCCAAGGCCCTGGTGGACGACTGGGTGCGCGTGGACACCGACGCCGTCTGCGCCGCCATCAAGGACATCTTCGAGGACACCCGCAGCATCGTCGAGCCAGCCGGCGCGATGGGCGTGGCCGCCATCAAGCAGCATGTGGCGCGCACGGGCAGCAAGGGCAAGACCTTTGCCGCCATCACCTGCGGCGCCAACATGAACTTCGACCGCCTGCGCTTCGTGGCCGAACGGGCCGAGGTGGGCGAGCAGCGCGAAGCCCTGTTTGCCGTCACCATCCCCGAGGCACGCGGCAGCCTGAAGCGCTTCTGCCAGTTGATCGGCTCGCGCAGCGTCACCGAGTTCAATTACCGCATCTCGGACGAGGCCCAGGCGCACATTTTTGTCGGCCTCTCGATGAGCCGGCGCGACGACGCCGAACGCTTGGTGCACACGCTGGGCAAGCATGGCTTCGCGGCCCTGGATCTGACGCATGACGAGATGGCCAAGCAGCACCTGCGCCATCTGGTGGGCGGCCGCAGCAGCCTGGCCGAGCACGAATGCCTGGTGCGCTGCGAATTCCCCGAGCGCCCCGGCGCGCTGATGCGCTTCCTGGATGCCATGCACCCGAACTGGAACATCAGCCTGTTCCATTACCGCAACCAGGGTGCGGACTACGGCCGTGTGCTGGTGGGGGTGCAGGTGCCCAGCAAGGAGCGCGCCGCGTTCCGGCGCTTCCTGGAGCAGCTGGGCTACCCCTATGTGGATGAAAGTGAGAACCCGGCCTACCGCCTGTTCCTTCGCTAGCATCGGCGCGGCAACATTTCGTAGCCGCCGCCATGACCATCCATGAATCGCTGATCTCGCCCACCGCCAACCCGGAGCTGGAGCGCGCGCTGCGCGAACGCCTGGCGCGGCGCAGCGCCATTGCCGGCGGCTTCGGGGAGCTGGAGCCGCTGGCGGTGCGCCTGGGCCTGATTCAGAACACGCTCACGCCCAAGTTCCAGAACCCGGTGCTGGCCTTGTTCGCGGCCGACCATGGCCTGGCCGTGGAAGGCGTGGGCGCGCAGTGGGGCCGCAGCACGCACGACCAGGCCATGCTGGCCCTGCAGGGCCGGCTGCCCAGCGCCGTGCTGGCCCGCCTGCATGGCCTGCATCTGCAGGTAATCGACTGCGGCATCGCCGAGGACATGGCGCCGCACCCCAAGCTGCAGCTGCGCAAGGTGGCGCATGGCACGCGCAACAGCATCTTTGGCCCGGCCATGTCGCGCGAGAACCTGCATGCCGCGCTGCGCGTGGGCATGGAAATCGCCAACAACCTGGACGGCAATGTGCTTGCCTGCGCCGGCATGGGCATGGCCTCGAACGAATGTGCGGCCCTGCTGCTTTCGCGCCTGGACGCCCGCCTGCTACGCGAGCTGCTGAGCCCGCAGTCGATGGCGACGCTGGACTTGCTGGAGGCGGTGCTGAGCCGCCACCGCGAGGCCCTGGATGCCATGGAGGCGATGGCCGCCTTCGGCGGGTATGAAATCGCGGTGATGGCCGGCGCCATGCTGGTGGCCGCCAGCAAGCGCATGCTGATCCTGGTGGATGGCCTGCCGGCCTGTGCAGCCCTGCGCTGCGCGGCCTCGATCGCCGCCCCCGTCACCGACTACGTGCTGTTCTGCCGCAGCAACCGCGAACCCGGCCTGGACACCGCCCTGCACGGCTTCCACGCCGGAGCACTGCTCTCGCTGGGCATGGACAGCGCCGACGGCACGGGCGCCACGCTGGCCTGGCCACTGGTGCGCAGCGCTGCCGCCCTGCTGTCGGACGTGCATGAATTTCCGATGCAGTCGGCCATCGCCGGCGGCACGGCTCCGGTCGCCGCACTGCAGGACGCCGAAGCGGATGGACCGGATCCCACCGCCACCACGCCGGCCGACTTCACCGAAGCCACCACGGTACCGGCCAGCGCCACCGAGCTTCTGCCACTGGCCGAACGCAGCACCTATCCCGGCAATCCCTTGCTGGACTAGGACCGGCTAGCGCAAGGTTTCCACCGGGTTGCGCCGGCGCGGCAGGCCGTCGACAGGAGCTGGCATGGGGCCGCTGATGGGCGGAGCCGCCTGGGGCGGCGCGCCGAAGGCCGTTGGTGCCGGGTTGGCGGCCGGCTGCGGCGCTTGCGCGCCGAAGGCGGCGGGCGGTGCCCCGGGCGTGGGCTGCGCCATCGGTGCCATCGGCAGCCCCTGGGGCGCGCCTGGCACCGGCGCCAGGCTCAGGCTGGGCAGGCTGCCTTGGGCGGCCGGAGGCGGCGGGTCCAGGCGCAGTTGCACCTGCACCGCGCCCTGGCGGCCGAGCGAGACACCGGTGGGCTCGACGCGCAGCAGCTGCAAGTCACCCTCTACCACCTGCCCGACGCGCACGCTGCGCGGCGTGCCGCCGTCCACGGCCAGCAGAGCAAGGCCTTCACGGTCCTGACGTTCGGGCTGACGCGCCGCAACCAGGCCCAGCAGCTGGAAGCGGGCATCGGCCGGCGCGGCCGGGGCCTGCGCGGCCTCGGGGGGCGGGCTGCTCGGCCCCAGCAGTCGATCCAGCGAAGGCGCCGCCAGGCGTTCGCTCGCGGCCAGCGGCACGGCGGGGGCGGAGCCCTGCGGCCACAGGCGCAGAGCCAGCGCGCCGGCGCTGCAGCCCACCAACGTCCACACCAGGAAGGTAGCAATTCGTTCACTCATGGCCGCCGATTATCATGAGCCGACTCCCTTGAGCTGGCCGCCGTGGCCCTTGATTCCATGCGTGTTTACTCCGGTCCCGGCGCGCGCCGTCGCGGCTTCACCCTGATCGAACTGCTGGTGGTGATCGTCATCATCGGCGTGCTGGGCGCCATGGTGGTGCCCAATCTGCTCAGCCGCGCGGACGACGCGCGCATCACCGCCGCGCGCGGCGACATCGCCCAGCTGATGCAGAACCTGAAGATGTACAAGCTGGACAACCAGCGCTTCCCCAGTGCCGAGCAAGGCCTCGAAGCTCTGGTGCAGAAGCCCACCGTGGGCAGCATCCCACCCAACTGGCGGCCCTACATCGAGAAGCTGCCCAAGGACCCTTGGGGCCACCCTTACCAGTACGCCAACCCCGGCGTGAAGGGCGAGATCGATGTCTTCAGCCTGGGCGCCGACAACCGCCCGGGCGGCGAAGGCACGGACGCCGACATTGGCTCCTGGCAGTAAGCGCCGCGGCTTCACCCTGATCGAGCTGCTGGTGGTGGTGATGCTGATCGCCATCGCCAGCGTCACGGTCAGCATGGCCCTGCGCGACCCCGCCGCCAGCCAGCTGGAACGCGAGGGCGAACGACTGGTGTCGCTGCTGGAAATGGCGCGCGCCGAAGCGCGCGCCAGCGGCCAAATCGTGCGCTGGCGGCCCGGGCCGGACAGCCAGGGCCGGCATTTCCGCTTCCTCGGCCTGAGCGAGCGCCAAAGCCTACCCACGCAATGGCTGGGCGACCCGCCGGCGGTGCTGCTGGAAGGCAACCAGACCGAGCTGCTGCTCGGCCCCGAGCCCCTGATTCCGCCGCAGGCCCTTCGCCTGAGCCTGGGGCCGCGGCAGCTGCGCATCGCCACCGATGGCCTGGCCCCCTTCAGCAGCCAGGCAGTGGAATGAAACCCGCACGCGGCTTCACCTTGATCGAAGTGCTGGTGGCCCTGACCCTGGTGGCCGTGGCCCTGGGCGCGGGCATGCGCGCCGCCGGCGCGCTGACGGACAACGCCGAGCGCTTCCAGCTGATGAGCGCCGCCCAGTGGTGCGCCGAGAACCAGCTGGTGGAGCTGCGCCTGTCGCGCCAGTTCCCGGGCGTGGGCGAAAGCCGATTCGAGTGCCAGCAGCTCGGCCGCAGCCTGCAGGGCCGGCTGCAGGTGCAGGCCACGCCGAACCCGAACTTCCGCCGCGTGGATGCCGTGGTCGGCAGCGGCGAGCACGCCAGCCTGCTGACGCTGTCGACCATCGTGGGGCGCTTCTGATGCGACGCGGTTTCACCTTGGTCGAGGTGCTGGTGGCCTTGCTGATCCTGGCGCTGATGGCCACCCTGGCCTGGCGCGGCGTGGACGGCATGCTGCGCGCGCGCGACATCAGCCAGGCCCAGCTGGACCGCAGCGCCCGCCTGCACACGGTGATGGCGCAGTGGCAGCAGGACCTGGAGCAGGTGCAGGACACCCAGCTGATCCCGGCGCTGCGCTTCGACGGCCGGCATTTGCGCCTGACACGCCGCCAGCCCGAGGGCCTGCAGGTGGTGGTGTGGTGGCTGGCCGAGGGCAAGCTGCAGCGCTGGGCCAGTGCGCCGGTGCGCAATCTGCAGGCGCTGCGGCAGAGCTTCGAAGAGAGCCAGCAGCCGCTGGCGCTGGCCAGCCGCTCGCTCAGCACCCTGGAAGGCGTGGCCGGCTGGCAGATGGCCTACTACTTCAACAATGCCTGGGCCAATGCGCAGTCGAGCGGCGACCTGGTGGAAGACGCGGCGCTACGCGACAAGCGGGAGCGCGAGGCCGGCAGCAAGCCGCAGCAGCCTGACCCGCAGAACCCTCAAGGTGGTCAAGGGGGTCAAGGTGGCCAGGCCGGTCAAGGCACGCAGGGCCCCACCCGCGCCACTCTGCCCAAGGCCGTGCGCATGCAGCTGGATTTCGAACCCGGCCAGTTCGGCGGCCCCCTGGTGCGCCAGGTCCTGCTGGGGGCTTCCTGATGCGAACCCGCCAGCGCGGGGCGGCCCTGCTGACCGCCTTGCTCATCGTCAGCTTGGTGGCCACTCTGGCCGCGGCCATGGTGTGGCGGCAATTGCGCGCCGTGCACCTGGAAGCGGCGGACCGCGCGCGCGCCCAGGCGCATTGGGTGCTGCTGGGCGCGCTGGACTGGGCCCGCCTGATCCTGCGCGAGGACCAACGCGCCAATACCAGCGAGCCGGTCGATCATCTCGGTGAGGTCTGGGCCGTGCCCCTGGCCGAGGCACGCCTGTCAACCTTCCTGGCCGCGGACAAGCAGAACGCCAAGGAGGATGAAGGCCCCGAGGCCTTTCTGTCCGGCCGCATCGACGACGCCCAGGCGCGCTACAACCTCAGAAACCTGATAGATAGCAGCAAGGACATCCCGGCGCTGGAAAAGCGCACCGTGGGGCGCCTGTTCCAGTCCGCCGGCCTGCCGGCCGACATGGCCGAGCAGTTTGTTCAGCAACTGAACCGCGCCCTACAGGCCAGCGACGACAGCGCCGACGCCCCGATGCGCCCGCAGACCGTGGCCCAACTGGCCTGGCTGGGCCTGCCGCCGGATGCGGTGCGCGCGCTGGAGCCCTGGGTGGTGATCCTGCCGCAGCCCAGCCCGGTCAACGTCAACACGGCGCCGCGCGAGGTGCTGGCGGCGCTGTTCGACAACATGGACCTCGCCACCGCCGAGCGCCTGGTGCAGCAGCGGCGCACTCAACCCTTCCGCAACGTCGCCGAGATCCAGCGGGTGCTGGGGCGCGCCGCAGAGGGCGGCGTGGACGCCAAGCGCATTGATGTCAAGAGCGACCACTTCCTCGTCACCGGCCGGCTGCGCCTGGACGACCGGGTGGTGGAACAGCGCTCGCTGGTGCAGCGCACCAACGACTCCGAAGTCAAGCTGCTCTGGCGCGAACGCGTCAGCCCGCCACCCGGTACTAGCACCCAGACCGGCGCCCTGGGCGCTCCCTAGAATCGCCCGCCCTCTGCTCCGAGCCCTTCCAGCCCCTGCGGGCCGACGCCTGATTCCTTCATGAGCACCCTGCTGATCCTGCTGCCACCCCGAGAACGCCTGCAGGCCGGCGCACGCAGCGCCCGGGCCGGCGCCACGGCGCGGGCGTCGGAGTTCGACTGGGTGCTGCAGCGCGGTGACACCCTGGAGCAGGGCCGCAGCCCCGCCGCTGCCCTGCCCAAGGCCGATCAACTGGTGCTGCAACCCCATGCGCTGGACTGCAGCTTCCACCGCGCCACGCTGCCGCGCGCGCCCGCCGCGCGCTGGCGCGCCGCGCTGGCCGGGCTGCTGGAAGAACAGCTGCTGGAAGAACCGGAGCAGCTGCATTTCGCGCTGCCACCGGGCGCCGCACCGGGGCAGGAACTCTGGGTCTGCGTGACCGCCCGCGCGCCGCTGGAGCAGGCCGTGGCCACCCTGGAAGCGGCGCAGCGCTTTGTGGATCGCATCGTGCCGCCCGGCACTCCGCTGGCTTCGGCAGACGAAACCCCGCGCGCCCATGTGCTGGCCGACGAGCAAGGCGCCCCGCTGCTGCTGCTGGCGCAGGCCGAGGGCCTGCTGCTGCGGCCGCTGCGCGGCCCGGCCCCGCTGCTGCCCGCAGGCACGCAGTGCAGCGCCGAGCCCGAAGTGGCCGCCGCGGCCACCGCCCAGCTGGGCGCCGCGGGCGAGGCCCTGCCGCTGCGCAGCCGCGCCCAGTTCGCGCTGGATGCGCTGGGCTCGGGCTGGGACTTGCGCCAGTTCGAGCTACGCCCGCGCATCCAGGGCCTGCAGCGCATCCACCAGGCCCTGCACCGCTTCATGCAGCCGGCCTGGCGGCCGGTGCGCATCGGCCTGCTGGCCCTGCTGGGCCTGCAGCTGGTTGGCCTGAATGCGCTGGCGTGGCAGCAGCGGCAGCAGATCCGCAGCCAGCAGCTGGCCATCGACCAGACCCTGACCCAGACCTTCCCGCAGGTGCGCGCGGTGCTGGATGCGCCGGTGCAGATGCAGCGCCAGATGGACCTGCTGCGCGCGCAGGCCGGGGCGCTGGGTCCGCAGGACCTGGAGCCGCTGCTGGCCGCCGCCGCCAGCGCCTGGCCCGAGGACCGCGGCCCCGCCGAGGCCCTGGGCTTCGAACCCGGCCAGCTCAGCCTGGCCAGCGCGGGCTGGACCGAGGCCCAGATCGAGCTGCTGCGCCAACGCCTGGCCAGCGAAGGCTGGAGCCTGGCCCACGAGCAGGGCCGGCTGATCCTGCGCCGCGCCAAGAATTGATTCCCTCATGAACGCCCCCCGTCTGCCCACCGCCCTGCAACCCGCCTGGGCCCGCGCCCGGCAACAGTGGCAGGGCCTGGCGCCGCGCGAGCGCCTGGGCCTGCAGCTGGCCGCGGCTGCCCTGCTGGTGCTGGCCCTGTTCTGGCTTGGCATCCAGCCCGCCTGGCGCACCTTGCGTCAGGGCCCGGCCCAAGCATCCCAGTTGGAGGCCCAGCTGCAGCAGATGCAGCAATGGGCAGCCGAGGCGCAGCAGCTGCGCCAGCTGCCCGCCGTGCCGCCGGCCCAGGCCCAGCAGGCCTTGAAGGCCGCCACCGATTTCCTCGGCCCCGGCGCACGCCTGGACCTGCAGGGCGAACGCGCCCGCGTCAGCGTCACCGAACTCAACGGCGAGGCCCTGAACCGCTGGCTGGCCGAGGTGCGCAGCAGCGCCCGCGCCCGTCCCATCGAGGCCCAGCTGCAGCGCGGCCCGCGGGGCTACAGCGGCCACATCGTGCTGGCGCTCGGGGGTGGGCTGTGACGAAGCGCTGGGTCGTGATCGGCCTGGTCTGCGGCCTGCTCATCGCATTGATCTGGCAGGCCCCGGCACGCTGGCTCAGCAGCTGGGTGGCCCAGGGCAGCGAAGGGCGGCTGCAGCTGGTGGAGCCGCGCGGCAGCCTGTGGCGCGGCAGTGCTGGCCTGGTGTTGAGCGGTGGCGCGGGCAGCCGCGACGCCAGCCGCCTGCCCGGTCGCCTGCACTGGCGCCTGAGCTGGCGCAGCGGCCCGCAGCTGCGCCTGAACCTGGACTGCTGCAGTGCCGGCGAGCTGGCGCTGCCGCTCAAGCCCAGCTGGGGTCGCCTGCGCGTGGAACTGCCGCAGCAGCAGGGCCCGCTGCTGCGCCTGCCGGCCGCCTGGCTGAACGGCCTGGGCACGCCCTGGAACACCTTGCAGCCCAGCGGCCAGCTGCGCCTCTCGGCCCAGGCAGCAGCCTTCGAATACCAGGGCGGCCGCTGGCAGCCGCAGGGTCAACTGGACCTGGAGCTGCACCAGTTCGGCTCGCGTCTTTCCACCCTGCCCAGCCTGGGCAGCTACCGCTTGCAGCTGCTGGCCGTGCCGCAGGGCCCGGTGCAGCTGCAATTGCAGACCCTGGAAGGCGCGCTGCAGCTGCAGGGCAGCGGCCGCCTGGAAGGACGCCTGCAGTTCCAGGGCGAAGCGCGCGCCAACCCGGGCCAGGAAGCGGCCTTGAACAATTTGCTGAACATCATCGGCCGCCGCCAGGGCGAGCGCTCGGTGATCACGATCGGATGACGATGAAGACCTCCATCACCCTGCTGCGCGCCGCCACGCTGGGCCTGAGCCTGGCCCTGCCCACGCTGCCCGCGCTGGCCACTGGCCCGGCGCTCAAGTCCGACGCCCCGGTGGCGCTGAACTTCGTCAATGCCGACATCGAGGCCGTCAGCCGCGCGATGGGCAATCTGCTGGGCCGCAACATCCTCGTCGACCCGCGCGTCAAGGGCACCATCACGCTCTATGCCGAGCAGCCGCTGAAGGCCCAGGACGCCTTTGCGCAGTACCTGGCGGCGCTGCGCGGCCTGGGCTTCTCAGTGGTGGACGTGGCCGGCATCCTCAAGGTGCTGCCCGAGGCCGACGCCAAGCTGCAAGCCACCACGGTGGCGGTGGACGAGCTGAAGGTGCGCGGTGATCAGATCCTGACCCAGGTCTTCCTGCTCAAGCATGAGAACGCCAACAACCTGGTGGCGGTGCTGCGGCCCCTGGTCAACGTCAACAACACCATCAACGCCAACCCGGGTAACAACAGCCTGGTCATCACCGACTACGCCGACAACCTCAAGCGCATTGCCAAGATCGTGGCGGCGCTCGACAGCCCCGCCAGCTCGGATGTCGAGGTCGTGCCGCTGCAGCATGCGGTAGCCAGCGACATTGCCGGCCTGGTGCAGAAGCTTGGCGAAGGCGCGGCCATTCCCGGCGCCGCGCCGGGCGCTGGCGGCACCACCAGCGTGATTGCCGACCCGCGCGCCAACACCCTGATCCTGCGCGCCCCCAATGCCGCACGCCTGGAGGCGCTGAAGGCCCTTGTGCTGAAGCTGGACCGCCCGGGTGGCGGCGCCACAGGGGGCATCCACGTCGTCTACCTGAAGAACGCCGACGCCGCCAAGCTGGCCCAGGTCCTGCGGGCGGCCTTCGGCGCCCAGAGCAGCGGCAGTTCGGGCGGCAGCAGCGGCGCGGTGGGCTTTG
Organism: Inhella sp.; assembly: GCF_041912635.1. Lineage (GTDB taxonomy): Bacteria > Pseudomonadota > Gammaproteobacteria > Burkholderiales > Burkholderiaceae_C > Inhella. The sequence continues at coordinate 32,983 of NZ_JAYRMO010000026.1, read as the reverse complement.
CTGCAGCGGTGGGCGCGGCGGCTCAGCCGCAAATGCCCAATTTGGCCAATGCGGGCAACAACAGCGGTGCCACCAGTGCTGCGGCCACGGCCCCGGTCGCGCAATCCGCGGGCCCTTCGACCGGCGGCTTCATCCAGGCCGATCCCTCGACCAATTCGCTCATCATCACGGCGCCGGAACCGCTCTACAAACAGGTCCGCGCCGTTATCGACCAGCTCGATGGCCGCCGTGCTCAGGTCTACGTCGAAACCATGATCGTCAAGGTGGATGCCAGCAAGGCCGGCCAGTTCGGCGTGCAATGGCAGCACCTGTTCGGCACCGACAGCAAGACCGGCGGCATCTCCGGCACTAACTTCGGCAGCGGCAACTCGAACATCCTGGGCCTGATTGCCAGCGTGATTTCCGCCAAGGGAGGCACGCTGCCCAGCACCGGCCCCTCGGCCGGCCTGAACCTGGGTCTGGCGCACAAGGTGGGCGAGCGCTTCACACTGGCCGCACTGGCCAACTTCCTGGAAACCGAGACCGGCGCCAACATCCTCTCCACGCCCAATCTGGTGGCGCTGGACAACGAGGAGGCCAAGATCGTCGTCGGCCAGAACGTGCCCTTCGTGACCGGCAGCTTCACCAATACCGGCGGTACGGGCAACGCCGCCAACCCCTTCCAAACCATTGAGCGCAAGGACGTCGGCCTGGTGCTGCGCGTCAAAGCGCAGATCGGTGAAGGCGGCGCCATCCGCATGGTGGTCTATCACGAGAACTCGTCGGTGGTGCCAGGCAGCTCCAGCAGCGCCGGCCTGATCACCGACAAGAACGCCATCGAGACCACGGTAACGGTGGATGACGGCGGCCTGCTGGTGCTGGGCGGCCTGATCAAGGACGAATACACGGACGGCAACGACGGCGTGCCTGGCCTGTCCAAGATTCCACTGCTGGGCAATCTGTTCAAGAGCGAAAGCCGCAAACGCGTGCGCTCCAACCTGATGGTCTTCCTGCGCCCCACGGTGCTGCGCACGGCCGACGAGGCCACCGGCCTGACTCTGAGCCGCTACGAGCAGATCCGCGCGCACCAGCAGGCGGCGCAGCCGGCCGCCACAGCCGTGCTGCCCGACACCGGCGCCCCGGTCCTGCCCGCTCAAACCACCGTGCCGCCCAAGTCCACCGGCCCGGTCGCCCCCTGATGGCCACCAGCCGCTACCCCCTGCCCTACGCCTTCGCCAAGGCGCAGCTGCTGCTGCTGGAGGACACCCAGGACGAACTGATCCTGTGGGCCCCGCAGCCCTTGCCGCTCAGCGCCGTGTCCGAGGTGCAGCGTCTCCATGCCGTCGACCGCCTGGAACATGAGGACCCGGGGCGGCTGCGCGAGCGCATCAGCGCGGCCTATGCTGGTAACGAAAGCAGCGCCGCCACCGTGGTGGGCGAAGTGGAATCGGCAGTGGACCTGAGCCGTCTGCTGCAGGACCTGCCCGCGGTGGAAGACCTGCTCGAGGCCGCCAACGACGCGCCCATCATCCGCATGCTCAATGCGCTGCTGACGCAGGCCGCCAAGGACGGCGCCAGCGACATCCACATCGAGCCCTACGAGCGCAGCAGCTCGGTGCGCTTCCGTGTCGACGGCTCGCTGCGCGAGATCGTGCAGCCCAACCGCGCGCTGCACGCTGCGCTGATCAGCCGCCTGAAGATCATGGCCGAGCTGGACATCGCCGAGAAACGCCTGCCGCAGGATGGCCGCATCTCGCTGCGCATTGGCGGACGTGCCATCGATGTGCGCGTCTCCACGCTGCCTTCCGCTCACGGCGAGCGTGCGGTGCTGCGTCTGCTCGACAAGAGCGAGAGCAAGTTCAGCCTGGAAGGCCTGGGCATGGACGGCGCGGTACTGAGCCAGTTCAAGCGCCTGACCGCGCAGCCCCATGGCATCGTGCTCGTCACCGGCCCCACCGGCTCGGGCAAAACGACCACGCTCTACGCCGCGCTGCAGACGGTGGACACCGCCGGCACCAATGTGCTCACCGTCGAAGACCCGATCGAGTACGAGCTGCCGGGCATCGGCCAGACCCAGGTCAACGCCAAGATCGAATTGACCTTCGCCAAGGCCCTGCGCGCCATCCTGCGCCAGGACCCGGACGTCATCATGATTGGCGAAATCCGCGACTTCGAGACCGCGCAGATCGCCATCCAGGCCTCGCTGACCGGTCACCTGGTGCTGGCCACCCTGCACACCAACGACGCGCCCTCGGCCGTCACCCGCCTGACCGATATGGGCGTCGAACCCTTCCTGCTGAGCTCCAGCCTGCTGGGCGTACAGGCGCAGCGCCTGGTGCGCAAGCTCTGCGGCAGCTGCAAGCGCCAGGACGAGCAAGGCCATTGGCACCCGGTGGGCTGCCCGGAATGCAGCCACACCGGCTACAAGGGCCGCACCGGCGTGTACGAACTGATGGTGGCCGACGATGCCATCCGCGGCCTGATCCACAACCGCGCTGCCGAGTCCGAACTCTGGGCGGCGGCGCGAGCCAAGGGCATGCGTTCGATGCGCGAGGACGGCGAGCGCCTGGTCAAGGCCGGCGTCACCTCGCTGGAAGAAGTCTTGCGCGCGACCCGCGACTGAAGTCATCGCCCGCTGACCCATGCCCGCCTTCAAGTACGAAGCCCTGAACGCCGCCGGCAAGACGCAGAACGGCCTGATCGAGGCCGACAACGCGCGCGCCGCACGCGCCCTGCTGCGCGAGCAGAAGCTCACCCCGCTGGCCGTCGAGCAGGTGGCGCAGCAGAGTGGTCAGGAGGGCCGTTGGACGCTCAAGGCCAAGGTGTTCTCCAGCAGCAGCTTGGCCGTGTGGACGCGCCAGCTCGCCGGTCTGGTGGGCAGCGGTTTGCCGCTGGAGCGTGCGCTCACCGCCCTGGCGGACGAAGGCGAGCACCCACGCCAGCGCGAGCTGATCGCCCAGCTCAAGGCCGAGGTCAACGCCGGCGCCTCCTTCGCCCATGCGCTCAGCCAGGCACCGCGCGAGTTCGACGAGGTCTACCGCGGCGTGGTGGCGGCCGGTGAGTCGAGCGGCGCCCTGGGCGCGGTGCTCGAATCCCTGGCCGACGACCTGGAGGAACGCCAGGCCTTGCGCGCCAAGCTGGTGGGGGCGATGGCCTATCCGGCCATCGTCAGCGTCATCGCCATCGTCATCGTCACCTTCTTGGTCACCTACGTGGTGCCGCAGGTGGCGCAGGCCTTCACCACCACCAAGAAGGCCCTGCCGGCACTCACCGTCTTCATGCTGGCCTTGAGCGCCTTCGTGCGCAACTGGGGTTGGGTGTTGCTGCTGGCGCTGACCGGCGGCGGCATCGCGTTGGCGCTGGCGCTGCGTGGCGAAGCCTTCCGCCAGCGCTTCGATGCCGCCTGGCTAAACCTGCCCTTGCTGGGCCGGCTCTCGCGCGGCTACAACGGCGCGCGCTTTGCCGCCACCCTGGGCATGCTGGCGGGCGCCGGGGTGCCCATCCTCAAGGCCCTGCAGGCCGCGGCCGAAACGCTCTCCAACCGTGCCATGCGGGCCGATGCGCTCGACGCCCTGGTGCAGGTGCGCGAAGGCGCCCCGCTGGGCGCGGCCCTGGCCGGCAAGAAGCGCTTTCCCGGCCTGCTGGCCATGTTCGCCCGCCTGGGTGAGCAGACCGGCAAGCTGCCCGAGATGCTGAGCCGCGCCGGCCGTCAGCTCGGCAACGAAGTGCAGCGCCGCGCGCTGGCCCTGGCCACGCTGCTGGAGCCCTTGCTGATCGTGGTGATGGGTGCGGTGGTGATGGTGATCGTGCTCTCAGTGCTGCAGCCCATCATCCAGTTGCAGAGTTTTGTGAAGTAAGGAAGGTGCCGACCATGGCCATGAAGACGCACCAGATCGAAGTCCAGAAGTTCAAGTCCGCCAGCAATTCCAGCCACGGCAGCGTGAGCTTTCGCGTCGACGCCCTCGTCAGCCCCCGGCGGCCGGATGAAGACGACATCGACCCGGCCAGCGTGCTGACGATGAGTGAGGCCAATGCCCGCGTCTTGATGGCCCTGCTGAAAACCCAGCTCGCCGCCTTCGACGGCCGCAAGGCACGCAGCCAGCGCTGAAACGAAAAGGGCAGCCGAAGCTGCCCTTGTTTCGCTTGCGCGGCCTTGCGGCCGCTGCAATCAGAAGCGGTGACGCATGCCGACCGCGAAGTTGTTCGAGTCCTCGCCCGCCTTGGCGGTGAAACCGCCCAGGAAGCCGGCCTGACCCGGGGCAGCCTGGCCCAGCCCCTTGTTGTTGAAGTGGGTCATCACGACATTGAAGTCGGTGCGCTTGGACAGCGAGTAGGTGTAGACCGCGCCGTACGAGTCGGTGTCCGCATTGAAGCGGGTCTTGTCGTCGAAGCGGTTGTAGGCCACGTACACGGTGTGCGGGCCGGTCATCAGCTTGTAGCCGATGCTCATGGCCTGGCCGTCCATGACGAAGGCCTGCTTATACATGCCCACCAGCGAGTTGGTATCGATCTGCGCAGCCAGCACCGTGCCCAGGTTGGAGTTGGGCACCGCAGCGTTCGAGGCGGCGTTGATCTGGGTACGCAGGCCCGGGATGATCTGACCGTTCAGTGCGTTGGTCAGGCCGCTCAGCAGCGCAGACAAGCCCGAGGGGTTCGGGTCGCTGACGTCGTTGTAGAGGAAGCTCAGCTTGCCCGGGCCGACATCCATCGACAGGCCCAGGGTCTGGGTGCGCAAGGAACGCTGGCCCAGCTCGTTCTTCTTGGTGTTGTAGCCCAGGCCAATGGCGAAGGGGCCGCTCTTGTACTGCGCCATGGCGCCGTAGAAGCTGCCTTGCGAGCTGGAACCCTCACCGGCGGCGGCCATGAAGTTGGCCGTCAGGCCGCCGGTCTGGATGCGGTACTGCACCGAGTTGCTCTGGCGGATGTCGATCACCGCCGGTACGGCGGCCACCTGGCCGGCAGCCAGGCTGGACTGGGTGTTCAGCGGATCGAAGGTGGCGTTGATTTCATAGGCCGGCGTGTACTGACGGCCGGCCATGATGGCGCCGGCAGGAGTGACCAGACCCACAAAGGCCTGACGGTCCCAGAAGCGGGCGTTGCCGATGTTGACGCCGAAGGCCGAAGCGGCCAGGCCGCTACCCAGGGTGCCCAGGGCGCTCTGCAGCGCGCCATTCAGGCCGGCGGTGGCGCCACCGATCAGTTGCGCGGCCACCGGGGCCGGGATCTGTGCGGGCAGGGCGAAGGCGACCGGGGTGGCGCCGAAGATGATCTCGCGCTTGCCCCAGCGGTCAGGCACCTGCTGGCCCGAGGGCGGCACATTGCTGTTGGAGCCGGTATCCACTTCGAGGCGGTTTTCCAGCACAGCCAGGGCACGCCAGCCGCCGCCGATGTCTTCATTGACGCGGATGCCCAGGCGCGAGCCGTCCATGATGCCGCTGATGACATGGGTCTTGTCGCCGCCCAGCAGGCCGGTGGTGCGGCTGACGCCGGCATCCAGAACGCCGTAAATGGTGACGCTGGACTGGGCCCAGACCGGGGCCATGGCTGCGGCCAGGGTGCAAAGGGCGAAAGCCGATTTCTTCACAAGGGTCTCCTGCGGGTGGAATAGGGTTGGCGCGCATTGTGACGGCGGCCTCTCGCGGCGCCGGGCGACGTTGCTGAGTTCCAACAGAGCGCGCGGCCAGCGAAGATCCGGCTTTCCCCGATTGCGCCTTGCACCATGCAGCTCCCTCAGTACCAACCCGAATCGCCGCTCGATCCGCTCTCCGACGACGAGCTGTCCGCCCTGGATGATCAGCTTGCCGATCTGCCCGGCGACGGCGCCCTGAACATCGAGGCCCTGGACGGCTATTTGTGCGGCCTTCTGCTGAGCCCGCAGCCGCTGGCCGAGCGCCCCGGCGCGGACTGGCTGCCGCTGATCTGGGGCAGCGAAGGCGCTGATGCCGACCCCTTTGCCAGCGGCAAGCAACGCAAGCGCCTGGTGCTGGCTGTGCTGCGCCATCTGCGCGCGCTCGACCACGAACTGCACCAGAACCCCCAGGCCTGGGAACCCATCCTGAGCGTGGCGGAGGACGATGAGGGCGAATGGGTGGACGCGTTGGACTGGTGCGCCGGCTTCATGCTGGCGGTCGATCTGGATGCTCAGGCCTGGACGGCCCGCTTCCAGGACCCGGAATGGGCGGAGCTTCTGGCCCCCATCGCCCTGCTGGGCGCCGATGAAGAGACGCTGACGGATGCCGACCGCGCACGTCTTGACGATTTGTCCGAGTTGGACGCCTTGAGCCGCAGCGTGCCCGAAGCTGTGTTGGGCATGGCGGCGCGCTGAACCCGGCCGGGGCGTGCATCTGCCGCGCCGGATCGACCCGCTGCGGGCTGCTCCGCCTTCACAAATCGGCCCGGCGTCCGTAAAAGAAGGCGTCCGCTGATTTCCGGAGGCGCTGATGAGCCGTACCGCCCTGGCCTGTGTGCCCTGCCCCCACCCGCGCATCCCGCTGGCGCAGATGCGTACCGTCTACGACTGTGAGGAGGTCCAGACCAAGCTGGACAAGCTCATCGCCCAGGAGCACGCGCCGCTCAAGGCCACCTACGAGCGCATGCTGTCCAAGGGCGCGCAGCGCTTCCAGGTCAAGCCCAGTGGCCTGCCGGTGATGGCCGAGCTCTACGAGGAGCTGCCGAACTTCCACGACGTGCTGGACGACGTGCGGCGCCAGATTGCGCTGTGCGCCGACAGCGGCGACGCCCTGGAGATCACGCCCTTGCTGCTGCTCGGCCCGCCCGGCGTGGGCAAGACCCACTTCGCCCGCCAGCTTGCCGAGCTGCTGGGCACCGGCATGGGCTTTGTCTCGATGAGTTCGCTCACCGCTGGCTGGCTGATCGGCGGCGCCTCCAGCCAATGGAAGGGCGCCAAGCCCGGCAAGGTCTTCGAAGCCCTGGTGGACGGCCAGTACGCCAACCCGGTGATGGTGGTCGACGAGATCGACAAGGCCGCCGCCGAAGCCAGCTACGACCCGCTGGGCGCGCTCTACAGCCTGCTTGAGCACGACACCGCCCGCGCCTTCACCGACGAATTCGCCGAGGTGGCGCTGGACGCCAGCCAGCTGATCTGGGTCGCCACCGCCAACGATGCCCGCGCCATCCCCGAGCCCATCCTGAACCGCTGCAATGTGTACGAGATCGAAGCGCCCGATTTCGAGGCGGCGCGCGGCATTGCCCGGCGGCTGTACCGGAACATCCGCGGCGCACACGAGTGGGGCCGGCAGTTTGGCGAGGAGCCGCTGGAGTCCGTGCTGGATGCGCTGGCCGCCGTGCCGCCCCGCGAGATGCGACGCGCCTGGATGACGGGCTTTGGCAATGCCAAGCTGGCCGCACGCGGAGAGGTGCAGCTGGCTGACCTGCCGGCGGCCGGCAGCGGCCGGCGCGGGCCGCTGGGATTCACCAGCTGACCCGCCCCCTTCTCTTCACTTCGCCCACCCCACCGCCGGCCGTGCGCCGGCGGTTTTGTTTCGGCACCCCCTTGAAGCCTGGAGAGGCGCCCCTATACTTGCGTCTACTAGCACTCACAACCATTGAGTGCTAACAGTTCGGCGGCCCTGGTCCCCACCTCGCGCCGCTCCGTTTTTTCTGCAAGGAGAACCCATGAAGCTGCGTCCCCTGCACGATCGCGTGATCGTGAAGCGCCTGGAAAACGAAACCAAGACCGCCTCGGGCATCGTGATCCCCGACAACGCCGCCGAGAAGCCCGACCAGGGCGAGGTGCTGGCCGTCGGCCCGGGCAAGCGCAATGACAAGGGTGATTTCGTTGCCCTGAACATCAAGGTCGGTGACCGCGTGCTGTTCGGCAAGTACAGCGGCCAGACTGTCAAGGTCGATGGCGAAGAGCTGCTGGTGATGAAGGAAGACGACCTGTTCGCGGTCGTTGAAAAGTAATCCGGCACCCGCCTCACTGAACTGAATTCGGAGATAGACACATGGCAGCAAAAGACGTCATTTTCGGCGGCGAAGCCCGCGCTCGCATGGTTGAAGGCGTGAACATCCTGGCCAACGCGGTCAAGGTCACGCTGGGCCCCAAGGGCCGCAATGTGGTGCTGGAGCGCTCGTTCGGCGCCCCCACCGTGACCAAGGACGGTGTGTCCGTGGCCAAGGAAATCGAGCTGAAGGACAAGCTCCAGAACATGGGCGCCCAGATGGTCAAGGAAGTGGCTTCCAAGACCAGCGACAACGCCGGTGACGGCACCACCACCGCCACCGTGCTGGCCCAGGCCATCGTGCGCGAAGGCATGAAGTACGTGGCCGCCGGCATGAACCCGATGGACCTGAAGCGCGGCATCGACAAGGCGGTCACCGCCCTGGTCGCCGAGCTGAAGAAGGCCTCCAAGGCCACCACCACCAGCAAGGAAATCGCCCAAGTCGGTTCGATCTCGGCCAACAGCGACGAGTCGATCGGCCAGATCATTGCCGACGCGATGGACAAGGTTGGCAAGGAAGGCGTCATCACCGTCGAAGACGGCAAGAGCCTGAACAACGAGCTGGATGTCGTCGAAGGCATGCAGTTCGACCGCGGCTACCTGTCGCCCTACTTCATCAACCAGCCGGAAAAGCAAGTTGCCCTGCTGGACAACCCCTTCGTGCTGCTGCACGACAAGAAGATCAGCAACATCCGTGACCTGCTGCCGACGCTGGAAGCCGTCGCCAAGGCTGGCCGTCCGCTGCTGATCGTCGCCGAAGAGGTCGACGGTGAAGCCCTGGCCACCCTGGTGGTCAACACCATCCGCGGCATCCTGAAGGTCGTCGCCGTCAAGGCTCCGGGCTTCGGCGACCGCCGCAAGGCCATGCTGGAAGACATCGCCATCCTGACCGGTGGCAAGGTCATCGCCGAGGAAGTCGGCCTGACGCTGGAGAAGGTCACCCTGGCCGATCTGGGCCAGGCCAAGCGCATCGAAGTCGCCAAGGAAAACACCACCATCATCGATGGCGCCGGTGCCGCGGCCGACATCGAAGCCCGCGTCAAGCAGATCCGCATCCAGATCGAGGAAGCCACCAGCGACTACGACCGCGAGAAGCTGCAAGAGCGCGTGGCCAAGCTGGCCGGCGGCGTGGCCGTCATCAAGGTCGGTGCCGCCACCGAAGTCGAGATGAAGGAAAAGAAGGCCCGCGTGGAAGACGCGCTGCACGCCACCCGTGCCGCCGTTGAAGAAGGCATCGTCGCCGGCGGCGGCGTGGCCCTGCTGCGTGCCCGTCAGGCTGCTGGCGAGATCAAGGGCGCCAACGCCGACCAGGACGCCGGCATCAAGCTGGTCCTGAAGGCCATCGAAGCGCCGCTGCGCGAGATCGTGTTCAACGCCGGTGGCGAGCCGAGCGTGGTCGTCAACGCCGTGCTGAACGGCTCGGGCAACTACGGTTTCAATGCCGCCAACGACACCTACGGCGACATGATCGAGATGGGCATCCTGGATCCGACCAAGGTGACCCGCACCGCGCTGCAGAACGCCGCCTCGGTGGCCTCGCTGATGCTGACGACCGAAGCCATGGTCGCCGAAGCGCCGAAGGAAGACGCTGCTCCGGCCATGCCGGGTGGCGGCATGGGCGGCATGGGCGGCATGGACATGTAAGACCCGCACGCGTACCCCTTGGGGTGCGCACTGCGGCAATCCTGCCTGTGTGGAAGGGCTTCGCCTTAGGGCGAAGCCCTTTTTGCTTTTCATAATGCAGCGCATGAACCCGCATCCGCTGCTAGGCCCGCTGGTCGACATCGTTCTGGCGAAATTGCCCGAGTTGGGTCGCAATCTGCAGGAATCGATCCAGCAGGCCATCAAGCTCAAGCACCTCGGGCTGCAGGAGGCCTGGAACCGCCGCCGTTCGCGCTTCCAGTTCGAGTTCGAGACCAGCCTGCGCCCGCTGCTCGCGCAGGCCCGTCAAGGCGTGGACCCGCTGGCGCCGAAGCGTCATGTCGGCATGAACGAGCTGGCCCTCGTGGACGAGCACCAGGCGCTGCGTGATGTGGGCGTGGCCCATGTGGTGGAGTTGGCCAACGAGGCCAGCCGCACCGAGCTGTTCCAGCTCAACAACTTCTTCGCTGGCCTGGCGCGCAAGGATGCGCGGCCGGCGCGCGAACCCAATCTCTTGCGCCCGGCCCTGTTCGCGCGCGCGCTGGCCGACGCCCTGGCCGGCCCCGATCTGCGCGCCGATGGCCATTACGCGCTGATGCAGGCCGTAGCGCCTGCCATGGCCGGCGCGCTGGTGCCGGTCTACCAGGCGCTCACCGCGGAACTGCAGCGGCACAACCTGACGGAGCTGGTCAGCACCACGGACATCAGCCGGGCCGACCGGCGCCCCTACAGCAGCGTGCCCGGTGGCCTGGACCAGTTGCGCGCGCGCGTCGACGCCATCGAAGCGCACGATGCGGCGACAAGTGCGTCCAAGCCCGGCGGGGGCGATCTGCTGAAGCGTCTCTACGACCAGATGCTGGCGGACCCCAAGTTGCTCCCCCCGGTCAAGGCCCAGCTTGCACGCCTGCAGGTGGTGGTGGCCCGCCTGGCTCAGCAAGACCCGCAGCTGCTGCGCCAACAGGACCACCCGACCTGGCGTCTGATCAATGCCGTGGCGGCCTACGGCGCTGCCTTCCACGACGGCAGCGACAAGCGCCTGCGCGACTTCCTGCAGTTCCTTGACGATCAGACAGAGATGCTGCTGGCCGCGCCCGCCCTGGGACGCCAGCAGTTCGAAAACCTTCAGCGCCTGCTGGACGCCTTCATTGCACGCCAGGCACGCGAGCGCAGCACGCCTTCCACCGTGGCCCTGGCCGCCCTGGAGCGCGAACGCCAGCGCCATGAGTGGACGAACATGCTGCGCGAGCAGCTTGACGCCCAGCTGCACGGCGCACGCATCAGCCCCTCGGTGCGCGAGTTCCTGCTCGGCATCTGGATCGAGGTGATCGTGCAGGCCATGGTGCTGGACGGGCATGAGTCACCGGCCGTGATGTCGCTGATCCAGGTCGTCGACGACCTGGTGGACAGCCTGCAGCCGGTGCGCACCGACGAGGAACGCGAGCGCTTGCGCCAGCGCCTGCCGGCGCTGATCGCGCGCATCTCGCATGGGCTGAGCGGCATCGCGCTGTCGGACAGCAAGCGCGAGGCCATCCTCAACGGGCTGGCCGGCCAGCATGCGCGCGCGCTGCGCGGAGTGGCGGCCGAGCCACGCCGCGCAGCCGCGCCGCCCATCCAGCCCGCCGGCGGGGCGCAAGACAGCGAGGTGCGACGCCTGCTGGACGAACGCGAGAGCCAGTACTCGTCGGTGTGGGCGCACGCCGAAGTCAATCGCGCCGAGTTGCCGACCCAGCCTCTGCCCCTCACAGGCGTGCCCGACGAACAGGCGCGCCAATCCATCGAGGTCTGGATGCGCCAGCTGGCGGTCGGCGGCTGGTTCCACATGTTCGTGCAGAGCCATTGGCTGACCACCCAGCTGGTCTGGATCAGCGAAGGCCGGCAGTTCTTCGCCTTTGTCGGCCAGGATGCCGACGAGCGCCACTCACTCACCGCGGGGGCGCTGGAGCAGCTCTACGCCAAGGGTCTGGTGATGTACCTGGAGCAGGAAGGCCTGCTGGAGCGCGCGGTTGCCACGCTGATGCAGAACCTCGACCCGTGAGGTGGGTGTGGGGAATTGCCCTGCTGCTGATTGCGGCCGGGGCAGGTGCGGCCGAAGTGCCCGGCGTGGCCGAGCGCCCGCGCATCGGCCTGGTGCTCTCGGGCGGCGGTGCGCGCGGGCTCACGCACATCGGCGTGCTCAAGGTGCTGGAGCGCGAGCGCATCCCGGTCGACCTGATCGCCGGCACCTCGATGGGCGCCATCATCGGCGGCCTCTATGCCAGCGGCATGGACGCCGCCAGCCTGGAACGCGAGCTGCTGCTGCTGGACTGGGCGCAGGTGTTTGCCAGCCGCGTCGACCGCCAGCACCTCTCGCTGCGCCGCAAGGAAGAGGACTTCGCGTTCTCAGATGCGGTGGAACTCGGCGCCCGCAACGGCGAGCTGCGCGCCCCGCAGGGCACGGTCTCCAGCCGCGGCCTCGAGGTGCTGCTGCGCCGGCTGACGCTGCCGGTGCGGGAGCACACCCATTTCGACCGCCTGCCCACGCCCTTTCGCGCTGTGGCCACCGACATGGAGACCGGCGAGGCCCTGGTGATGGACCAAGGCGACCTGGCGCTGGCCCTGCGCGCCTCGATGAGCGTGCCCGGCGTGTTCGCCCCCATCGAGCGCGAGGACCGTCTGCTGGGCGACGGCGGCCTGGTCAACAACCTGCCCGTTGACGTGGTGCGGCGCATGGGCGCGCAGCGGGTGATTGCCGTGAATGTGGGCACGCCGCTCTCGGGCCGCGCTGCGCTCGGCAGCCTGCTGGGCCTGACGACCCAGATGATCAACATCCTCACCGAGCAAAACGTCAAGCGCAGCCTGGCCACCCTCTGGGATGAGGACGTGCTCATCAGCCCCGGCCTCGGCGAGCTGAGCTCGGCGGACTTCGAGCGCGCGGCCGAATTCATTCGCATCGGCGAGGCCAGCACCGAGGCCCTGCTGGCCGAGCTGCGCCCGCTCGCGCTGGGCCCGGCCGACTACGCGCGCTGGCGCCAAGCGCGCAGCCGCAGCGAGCCTCCCAGCCCGCGCCTGGCCGCGCTGCGCTTCGAGGGCAGCGAGATCACCCGCCCCGAGCGCTGGCTGCCGGTGCTGGCCAGCCAGGCCGGCGCCGCCTTCGACGCCACCAAAGCCGTGCGCGACACCCGCCTGCTGGCGGCCAGTGGCGACTACGCGCGCGTCGACTTCCGCCTCGAACCCGGCCCCGCGGGCGACACCCTGGTGTTCGATCTGGAAGACAAGCCCTGGGGGCCGCACTACTTCAAGATCGGTCTGGACCTGGCCACCGATTCCGAAGGCCTGGGCAGCTTCAATCTGCGCCTGACGCACAACCGCCACTGGCTCAACCGGCTCGGCGCGGAATGGCGCAACCAGCTGGCCATCGGCCGCTCGCCCCGCCTGTTCAGCGAGTGGTACCAGCCCCTTTCCAGCCAATCGGGCACCGGCAGCGACTGGTTCGGCTCCGCCTGGGGCGAGCTGCTGCTGCGCCGCGTGCGGCTGTTTGACGAGCAGGGCACCGAATACGCGCAGTTGCGCCGGCGCGCCTTTGCCACCGGCGTGGACCTGGGCAAGCCCTTCGGGCGCATGGGCGAGCTGCGCATCGGCCCCTGGCAGGAGGCCACCCGCTGGACACGCCTGCTGGGCGAGCTGAGCGCACCCGCCCCGGCCCTGCGTCAGTTGCAGCATCTCTACGGCCTGCGTGCGCAGGCTCGGGTCGATCAGCTGGACGAGGCCAACTTCCCGCGCGAGGGCTGGCGCCTGGTGATGAGCGGCGTGCTGGGCCACCAGACTGGGGTGGACGAACGCGCCCACCGCCTGGAACTGGAGGCCACACAGGCACGCAGCTGGGGCCCCGACACGCTGAACCTGCATGCCCGCCTGGCCCGCACGGAACCGGTGCCAGGCATCCCCGGCGGGCCTTATGCACTGGGCGGCTTCCTGCAGCTCTCGGGCTTGCGCAGCGAGCAGCTCAGCGGCAATGCCCTGCTGCTGTTGCGCGCCGGCTGGTACCGGCGCCTGGCCGACGCGCCGGTGCTGACGCGTGGCTGGTTTTTGGGAGGCTCGCTGGAGGCGGGCAACACCTGGCTGGCGCCGCGGGATATCAGTCTGCGTGGCCTGCGCTGGGGCGCCTCGGCCTATCTGGGCGCAGACACCGGCATCGGGCCGCTCTATCTGGCGCTGGGGCGCGCAAACGACGGCGCCACCAGCCTCTATCTCTTCCTCGGCCGGCCCTGATTCAGGCCAGCTGCGGCTGGCGCAGTGCCTGCCACAGCGCTGCCCAGGCCTCGCGCACCGCAGGGCTGAAGCCCGGACCGAGGGCCTGCTCCAGCTCCGGCATCAGGGCCTGGCCCAACTGATCCAGGTCCAGCGCGGCCGGCCAGGCGCGGGCATCGGGCTCGGGCCGGCCCAGACCATGGATCAAGGCATCGATTCGGCCCACCAGGGCCAGCTCGGCCGGCAGCGCCAGCTGTTCACGCAGGCGCGGCGCCCACTGGCCAGCGCGCGGCTGCATCTGGGCCCAGGTCAGGCGCACAAGCTGGAACTGGAAGGGCGACATGGTGAACTCCGGCGGCAGGGAACAGCCCGAAGTGTGGGCCGGCGGTGTCAACCAGGCGTTTCAAACCCGCGCGAACAGGTTTCAGTTGTTCGCAATCGGTGAATAAGCGCTTCAGCGGAGCAAGCGTTCGACCGCCGCCAGCAGCTCGGCCTTGGCGAAGGGCTTGTCCAGATGCGGGCAGCCCGTCTCGTCCAGGAAGCTGCTGGCACCGGGGCTGAGGGTGTCGCCGGTGACGAACAGCAGGCGGCGCAGCAGCTGCGGATAGCCGGCCTTCAGTTCGCGCCACAGCGCGGCGCCGTCCAGCCCAGGCATGCGCAGGTCGGAGATCACCGCGTCAAAGCGCGCCATCTGCAGCAGCTCCAGGGCTACTTCACCGGTTTCGGCGCAGGCCACCTCGTAGCCTGCCCCCTCCAGCAGGGTACGCAGCAGGTCGGCAATCTCAGCCTCGTCGTCCACCACCAGCAGGCGCGCCTGGGCCGGTGCATCGGCGGGCGCTGGCGGTAGCTCGGCCGGCGCCTCACTCTGCCCGCTGATGGGCAGGCTGATGCGGAAACAGGCGCCCTGGCCGGGCCGCGGCGGCTCCAACTGCAGCGCCCCACCATGCTCGCGCACCAGGGAGCGCGAGACCGCCAAGCCCAGTCCGGTGCCCATGCCCTCGGGCTTGGTGGTGAAGAAGGGCTCGAAGATGGTCTCGCGCAGCTCGACCGCTACGCCCGGGCCGCTGTCCTGCACGCGCAGCCAGACGCGCGACTCGCGGCCCGCCCGCGGCTGCTCGACCCCGCTGCTGATGCCCAGCCGGCGCGGCGGCTCGACCTGCGCCAGCGCCTGCTGGGCGTTGACGATCAGGTTCAGCACCACCTGGCCCAGTTGGTCGGCATCGGCATGCACCGTGGGCAGCGCCGGGTCGAGCTGCACATCGAGCTGGATGCCGTGGCTGCGCAAGCCGTACTGCAGCAGATCCAGCGCGGCCCGCACCAGCTCGTTCAGGCCCACCGCAGTCCGCTCGCCCGGGCGGCTGCGCGCCATGTTCAGGAAGGTGCGCACGATCCGCCCACAGCGCTCGGCCGCCTCACGAATGCGCAGCGCATCGTCCGCCAGCGCGCTGCCCTGGGCCTTTTCTTCCAGCAGGCTGGCACGGCCCATGACGATGGCCAGCGGGTTGTTCAGCTCATGCGCCACGCCGGCCAGCAGGCTGCCCATGGCACCCAGCTTCTCGCTCTGGCGCAAGGCCTCGCGCTGACGCTCGATCAGCGCCTGCGCACGCACTCGCTCACTCACGTCGATGATCGAGGCCGTGTAATGGGTCTGCCCCTTGACCTCGATGCGCCACAGCGCCATCTCGATCGGGAAGCGCTCGCCGTCGGCGCGCAGCGCCTGCATCTCCAGGCGCTTGCCCATGATGCGCGGCGCCCCGCCCTGCCCGACCCGGCGCATGCCCTCGTTATGGGCCGCGCGGAATTCGGGCGGCACCATGATCTCGGCCACCGTACGGCCCAGCACCTCGTCACGCTGGCGCTGGAACATGGCCTCGGCGGCCGGGTTGAATTCGACGATGCGGCCCTCGGCGTCACTCGTCACCAGCGCCGCCAGTGCGTGGTCGACGATCGAGGTCTTGATGACCTCGGCACGCAGCGCAGCCTCCAACTGCTCCTGCGCCTCGCGCGCCTGATTCTTGACCTCGGTGAGATCGCGCGCAAAGCCCAGCACCCATTGCACCGGGCGCGCCTGCGCCGGGTAGGGGCGCAGCGACTCCTCGGTGTAGCGCAGGCCGACGCCGGCGTAATCGGCCCAGCCCTCCCAGTGCAGGGTCGCGCCCTCGAAGACCTGGTCGAACACGGCCCGGTTGCGCTCGGCCACGCCTTCGCCGCGGATCTCGCTGACGGTGCGGCCGATCAGCTGCTCGGCGCTCAGACCCAGGAACTCCAGCGTGGCGCGGTTGGCGTAGCAGTAGCGCTGCGCGCGATCGAACACCACCACGCGTGCCGGCACGTCCTCCAGCAGCGCCCGCAGCAGCTCGGCGTCCAGCTCCAGATTCACATGCCCTCGGGCGCAGGCACGAACACGTAGCCGACGTTGCGCACGGTCTTGATGACCTCGGGGCGATCGGGGTTGCGTTCGATCTTGCGGCGCAGGCGCATCACGCGCAAGTCGATCGAGCGGTCGAACACCTCCCAGCCGCGGTTGTGCGCCTGCTCCATGATCTGGTCGCGGTTCAGCGGCCGGTTGGGGTGGCGGGCAAACAGGGCCAGCAGGTCGAATTCGGCGGCGGTGATGTCGATCTCGGCGCCATCGGCACCGAGCAGCTGGCGGGTTTCCAGATCGAGACTGCAGACACCGAAGCGCACACGCTGACTGGGCGCCGGTGCGGCAGCCGCCGCACCTGCAACGGGCTCGGCCGGCTGCAGGCGGCGCGCCACCGCGCGCACGCGCGCCAGCAGCTCGCGCAGCTCAAAAGGCTTGGGGATGTAGTCGTCGGCGCCCAGCTCCAGGCCGACGACGCGGTCGATCGACTCGCTGACCGTCGTCAGCATGACGATGCCGACGCGCGGATGGGTGCTGCGCAACCAGCGCGCCAGCGACAGGCCGTTTTCGCCCGGCATGTTGACGTCCAGCACGGCCAGGTCGGGTACGGTGGTCTCGATCAGGCTGCGCGCCTGCGCGGCATCTGCAGCCTGACGAACGTCCAACCCATGGCGGCCGAAGTACTCGGCCAGCAGACTGCGCAGCTCCGACTCGTCATCCACAACCAGCACACGCAAGGGGGCGGCTTGATTCACGCGGGATTCCTCCTGCGCGGAATGATAGAGAGGCGGTGCGATGGACATGGCGGACGGGCTCTGAGCGGTGTGCCCATGTTGCCCATGCGCCGTATCAGCCCGGTATCAGGCCCACCGGACCCTGTTTCAAATGTTTCAGTGGATATCAGCGCATCCAGCCGATCGCCAGGCCCAGCAGCAGCACCGTCACCGGCAGCAGCCAGTGCGGCAGTTCGCGGCGCGGGGCGCTGGGCAGCTCGTCCAGCAGGTCTTCGGCGAAGGCTTCACTGCGGTACAGAGGGTGTTGCATGGCAGTCTCCTGACGATGACTGCACTGTGACGCCCCCCTGTTTCAGCTAGATGTCAGCGCCGTCGCCCTCGGTTTCATTCGTTGCAGCCGGCGGCGGCTGCAGCTGCGCCCACTCATGCAGGCAATGCGCGGCATCGGCCACGCCGATGTTCTTCAGCGCCGAGAACAGCGCCACGCCGATGTCGGCTTCATCGGTCAGGGCATAGGCGGCCAGCTGCTCCTGGGTGTCAGCCAGGATCTTGGCGCGCTCCTTTTGCGTGAGCTTGTCGGCCTTGGTCAGCAGCACCAACAGACGCACCTCGCCGGCGTAGATGCGCTCGGCCATGAAGTCGATCAGCTGGCGGTCCAGGTCGGTCAGGCCGTGGCGGCTGTCGACCATCTGCACCACACCCACCAGCGGGCCGCGCTCCACCAGGTAGTCGGCCATCACCTTCTGCCAGCGCGCCTTGGCGTCGCGGTTCACCGCCGCGTAGCCGTAGCCGGGCAGGTCGGCCCAGAGCTGGTTGGGGGCGTCCTTCGGACCGACGTGGAACAGGTTGATGTGCTGCGTGCGGCCCGGCGTCTTGGAGGCGAAGGCCAGACGGCGGTGCTGGGCCAGGGTGTTGATGGCGGTGCTCTTGCCGGCGTTCGAGCGGCCGACGAAGGCGACTTCGGGCAGGCCGGTCTCGGGCAGCTGGTGCAGCTGTGCCGCGGTGGTGAAGAAGCGCGCGGTGTGGGCCCAGCCGAGCACCTCGCGGTCGGTGACCGGAACGGTCGGGGTGGGGGTGGGCTCGGTCATGAGGGGCGGCATTGTAAGATTCGCGGCCTTTTTCCCGGCCCGCCCCCTGTTTGCCCTGGGCGCGGCCGTCTTGCAAGACGCTCAAAAGCCAAGAAAGCGCCCGCCACCATGAAGACGCCGCTGCGCCTCCTCGCCCTGACCCTGATCGCCGCCAGCGCCCACGCCAGTGCGCCGCAGCCCGCCGCCAAGCCCGATCTGGCCAAGGGACAGGCCATCTCGTCGCAGGTTTGTGCCGCCTGCCACACGGCCGACGGTTCGCGCGGCAGCCCGGCCAACCCCATCCTGGCCGGCCAGCACCCCGAATACCTGGCCAAGCAGCTGGCCGACTTCAAGAGCGGCAAGCGCAAGAACGCCATCATGGCGGGCTTCGCCGGCACGCTCAGCGAAGACGACATGCGCAACGTCGCTGCCTTCTACGGCAGCAAGACGGCCAAGCCGGGCTTTGCCAAGAACAAGGACAGCGTGGCCCTGGGCCAGCAGATCTACCGCGGTGGCATTGCCGCCAAGGGCGTGCCGGCCTGCGCCGGCTGCCATAGCCCGAACGGTGCCGGCCTGCCGGTGCAGTACCCGCGCGTGGGCGGCCAGCATGCCGACTACACCGAGGCCCAGCTGAACGCCTTCCGCGCCGGCTCCCGGGTGAATGTCCAGATGAGCGCGATTGCCGCCAAGATGAACGACGCCGAGATCAAGGCCGTGAGCGACTACATCGCCGGCCTGCGCTGATCCACGCCCCGTCCCCTGAAAAAGGCCAGCCCCGCGCTGGCCTTTTTTGTTTCCGCTTAAGGCAAAGCCTCCCACCCCCGGGACAATCCGGCCCGCCATGTTTTCGTCCCAGACCCGCCGCGAGCTGTTCGAGCTGCTGGCGTCGATGCGTTTCGCCATCGCGCTGCTGACCCTGATCTGCATTGCCTCCGTGATCGGCACGGTGCTCAAGCAGCGCGAACCCCTGAACAACTACATCAATGAGTTCGGGCCCTTCTGGGCCGAGCTGTTCGGCCGCCTGGACCTGTTCACGGTCTACAGCGCGCCCTGGTTCCTGGTGATCCTGGCCTTTCTGGTGATCTCCACCAGCCTGTGCATCGCCCGCCAGACGCCCAAGATCCTGCACGACTGGAAGGACGCCAAGCTGCGCGTGCGCGAGCAGTCACTCAGCGCCTACCACCATCACGCCGTGGCCGAATGGACCCAGGATGCGCTGGCCGCCCGCCAGACCCTGGCCGAACGCCTGGCCGCGCAAGGTTGGCAGCTGAAGGAGCAGGAGCGCGAAAGCGGGCGCCTGCTGGCCTCGCGCAAGGGCAAGGTGCACAAGCTCGGTTACCTGGCCGCGCATGGCGCCATCGTGCTGGTCTGCCTGGGCGGGCTGCTGGACGGCGACCTGATCGTGCGCCTGGCGCTGAAGCTGCAGGGCAAGCAGCTGTTCACCGGCTCCGGCAATGTCACGAACCCCGAGCCCTACCGCCTGGACACCCGCAATCCCAGCTTCCGTGCCAATCTGTTCGTGCCCGAGGGGCAGCGCTCCAACACCGCGGTGCTCAGCCTGCCCGGCGGCATTGCCCTGCAGGAGCTGCCCTTCGAGCTGGAGCTGAAGAAGTTCATCGTCGAGTACTACGACACCGGCATGCCCAAGCTCTTTGCCAGCGAGGTGCTGCTGCGCGACGCCGACGGCGAACGCACGGCGCGCGTCGAGGTGAACAAGCCCCTGATCCACAAGGGCATGGCGATCTACCAGAGCAGCTTCGAGGATGGCGGCTCCAAAGTGACCCTGCGTGCCGAGCCCCTGGCGGGTGGCCGCGCGCTGGAGATCGACGGCCAGGTGGGCGGCAAGCTGCCCCTGCCGAGCTTCCAGACCACGCTGGAAGTGGCCGAGCTCAGGGTCATCAACGTCGAGGACTTCGGCCAGGTGAGAGGCGCGGCCGAGGCCGCCAGCGCGCCGGCCAAGCATGCCTTCGGCGGCGGCTCGGCCGCCAAAGACCCGAGCAAGAAGACCCTGCGCAACATCGGCCCGGCCATCACCTACCGCCTGCGCGACGCCGCCGGCCAGGCGCGCGAGTTCCACAACTACATGCAGCCGGTGGAGCTGGATGGCCAGCGCGTCTACCTGATGGGCATGCGCGAGAGCAGCAATGCCGAGTTCCGCTACCTGCGCATCCCCGCCGACGAGAACGACAGCCTGGAGGGCTGGCTGCGCCTGCGCCGCGCCCTGCACGACCCGGTGCTGCGCAGCACGGCCGCACAGGCCTATGCCCATGCCGCCACCGACAAGCCCGAGCTGCGCGGCCAGCTGTCGGCCTCGGCCGACAAGGCCCTGGCCCTGCTGGCCGGCGCCGAGAAGATGGACGACGGCCCGCCCGGCGGCCTGCCGGCGCTCTCGCACTACATCGAGAAAACCGTGCCCGCGCCCGAGCGCGAACGCGTGTCGGCCGTGCTGCTGCGCGTGCTCTCGGGCGCGCTGTCGCAGCTGGACGAGACCGCGCGCCAGGCCGCCCAGGTCAGCGTCCCGCCCGCTTCCGAGCCGCGTCAGGCCTTCCTGACCCAGGCCCTGCTCTCGCTCTCCGACTCGGTCTTCTACCCCGCCCAGCACCTGTTCACCCTGCAGGGCTTCGAGCAGCGCCAGGCTTCGGTATTCCAAGTCACGCGTGCCCCTGGCCAGAAGCTGGTCTATCTGGGCGCCATATTGCTGATGCTGGGCGTGTTCGCCATGCTCTACATCCGCGAACGCCGCCTCTGGCTCTGGCTGGCACCGGCTGCAGCCGGCAGCGGCACCCAGGTGCTGCTGGCCTACTCCAGCCAGCGCCAGGGCAGCGAAACCGAGCGTGAATTCGAGCAACTCAAGACCCTGATCCAGCCATGAACACCACCGCCCTGCCCCTGCCGACCCGGTCATTGCTTGCGCGGCGCTCGCTGGCCGACTGGGCCTTTGCCGCGCTCACGCTCACCGGCCTGGCCCTGGCCTTCTGGCGCTACTCGGGCTCGATGGACGGCTACGAGCAGGGCATCCTGCTGTGCAGCGCCCCGGCGCTGATTGCCCTGGGCTGGTTCTGGAAGCCGCTGCGCACGCTCACCGTGGTGGTGGGTGCGGCCACGCTGCTGGCGCTGGCGCTGTACAGCGGCAAGAGCGACGGATTTGGTGCCGATCTGCAGGCCGGCGAGCAGCTCTTCCTGATGAAGTACGCGCTGGCCAGCCAGAGCGCCATCCTGTGGATGGCCTTCCTGGTCTTTCTCTCCACCACCTTCTACTGGGCCGCGCTGGCCTGGCGTGGCCAGGCGGCCATGCTCGAATCGGGCGGCACCAAGCTGGCCTGGGCGGCGGTGACGATGGCCCTGATCGGCACCCTGGTGCGCTGGTTCGAGAGCCACCAGATCGCCCCCGACATCGGCCACATCCCGGTCAGCAATCTGTACGAAGTCTTCGTGCTGTTCACCTGGATGACCACACTCTTCCATCTGTATTTCGAGGACCGTTTCGGCACCCGTGCGCTGGGCGCCTGGGTGATGCTGGTGGTCTCGGCCGCGGTGGGCTTCTTGCTCTGGTACTCGGCCTCGCGGGGCGCGCATGAGATCCAGCCCCTGGTGCCGGCGCTGCAGAGCTGGTGGATGAAGATCCACGTGCCGGCCAATTTCGTGGGCTACGGCTGCTTTGCGCTGGCTGCCATGGTGGCGCTGGCCTATCTGCTGAAGACCGCTGCGACCCGCTCGCTGTGGCTGGGCCTGGTGGCCCTGCCGCTGGGCCTGGTGGCAGTGCTGCTGAACTTCGCGCTGTTCGGCGGCTTCGCCGAGGGCACCACGGCCGGCCTGATCGCCTGGGCACGCAAGTTCGGCGGCGTGGGCGTCTTCCTGGCCCTGTGCGTGGGCTTACGCGCACGCGTCACCGAGCGCCTGCCCGCCCTGCCCCAGCTGGACGAACTGATGTACCGCGCCATCGCGCTGGGTTTTGCCTTCTTCACCATCGCCACCATCCTGGGCGCCTTCTGGGCCGCCGAGGCCTGGGGCGGCTACTGGAGCTGGGATCCGAAGGAAACCTGGGCGCTGATCGTCTGGCTGAACTACGCCGCCTGGCTGCACATGCGCCTCATCAAGGGCCTGCGTGGCTCCATGGCGGCCTGGTGGGCGCTGGTGGGGTTGCTGATCACCACCTTTGCCTTCCTGGGCGTCAACATGTTCCTGAGCGGATTGCATAGCTACGGAGAACTGTGATGAAGAAGTGGGCCGCGCTTCTCCTCGGTGCCTGCTGGTTCGGGGGCTGCGCGGCCGAGGCGCTGCGCATCGCGACCGGCGAGTTCCCACCCTACGCGACGGCAGGCCGCACGGACCAAGGCATCGCCTTGAGCATCGTGCATCGCGCCTTCGAACTGGGCGGGCACCAGGTGCAGTTCACCTTTTTGCCCTGGTCGCGCGCGCAGCTGGAAACTGAACGCGGCCACTGGGACGCCTCAGCGCACTGGGGCGCATCGGACGAGCGCAAGGCCAAGTTCCTGCTCAGCGACAACTTGCTGACCGAGCAATGGGTCTTCCTGCACCGGCGCGCGATGAAATTCGACTGGAGCGCGCTCGAAGACCTGTACCCCTACGTCATCGGCATGACGCGCGACTACACCTACACGCCCGAACTGTGGGCCGCGGCACGTGCCGGGCGACTCATCAGCTCCTCGGTTCCAAATGATCTGGCCGGGCTGAAGATGCTGCAGGCCGGCCGCATCGATGTGCTGCCGCTGGAGCGCAACGTGGCCTGCGATCTGCTGGTGCAGCACTTCGACGATGCCGCCGCCGGCCAACTGGCCGCGCATCCGCGCCCGATGACCGATCTGTTCAGCACCCATGTCATCTTCCCGAAGGACAAGGCGCGCAGCGAGCAGTTGCGCGCCGACTTCAACCGCGGTCTGAAGAAGCTGCGCGAGACCCCCGAGTACAACAAGCTGCGCACCAACGTGCGCTGCCCCAGCAGTTGGGCCGTTGTAAGGAGTGCCGCCCCAGATGCGACGCATGTGGCCCATCAGGAGTCCGCGCATGAAAGTCCCCGCCTCTGAGATCACCCCGCGCGCGCTGTTCGAGCAGCGCCGCCTGCTGCTCAGCGCCCTGGCCCTGCCCACCACATTGGCGGCTAGCCCCGCTCTGGCCAAGGGCGCGCCCCTGGCGGCCACACGCAGCGCGCTGCCCGGCGCCCTGGTGATGGACAAGCCCACCGAGTACCGCGACGCCACCAACTACAACAACTACTACGAGTTCGGCCTCGACAAGGACGAACCGGCCCGCCAGGCCCAGCGCCTGCGCACCCAGCCCTGGACGGTGCAGGTGGATGGCGAATGCCTGAAGCCGCAGACCTTCGGTCTGGAAGAGCTGCTCAAGCTCGCCCCGATGGAAGAGCGCATCTACCGGCTGCGCTGTGTCGAGGGCTGGAGCATGGTGATTCCGTGGATCGGCTACTCGCTCGCCGAGCTGCTGAAGAAGGTGGAGCCCACGGGCAAGGCCAAGTACGTCGAATTCGTGACTTTGGCCGACAAGGCGCAGATGCCCGGCCTCTCGGCCAACGTGCTGGACTGGCCCTATCGCGAGGGCTTGCGCCTGGACGAGGCCCTGCACCCGCTCACGCTCCTGAGCTTTGGCATGTACGGCGAGGTGTTGCCCAAGCAAAACGGGGCGCCGCTGCGCCTGGTGGTGCCCTGGAAGTACGGCTTCAAGTCGGCCAAGAGCCTGGTGCGCATCCGCCTGACCGAAAAGATGCCGGTGACGAGCTGGAACGCCGCCGCGCCGCGCGAATACGGCTTCTTCAGCAACGTGAACCCGCAGGTGGACCACCCGCGCTGGAGCCAGGCCAGCGAGCGCCGCATCGGCGAGGACGGCCTGTTCGCCAAGCGCCGCCCCACGCTGCTGTTCAACGGCTACGCCGAGCAGGTGGGGCAGCTCTACACCGGCATGGACCTGCGCCGGTGGTTTTGAACGCCCTGACGCACCGCGCCGCCAAGCCCCTCGCGCACCTGCTGTGCGCGCTGCCCCTGGCTTGGCTGGTCTATGCCGCGGCCACGAACCAGCTCGGTGCCAACCCAGCCGAGGCCCTGATCCGCGGCCTGGGTGACTGGGCGCTCAAGGGCCTGCTGCTGACGCTCGCCATCACGCCGCTGCGCCAGAAGTTCCACCTGCCCGCGCTGCTACGTTTTCGGCGCCTGATCGGCGTCTGGACTTTCGCCTACGCCAGCCTGCATCTGCTGGCCTATGCCTGGCTGGACATGGGGCTGGACCTCGGTGAGATCGCCCGCGACATCGCCAAGCGCCCCTTCATTCTCGTCGGCATGCTCAGCTTCGCCCTGCTGCTGCCGCTGGCCGCCACCTCGTTCAACGCCGCCGTGCGCTGGCTGGGCGGCAAGCGCTGGCAAGCCCTGCACCGGCTGGTCTATCTGATTCCGTTCACGGTGGGCCTGCACTTCTGGTGGATGCGGGCGGGCAAGAACAACTTTGGCGATCCGTTCTTCTACAGCCTGCTGTTTGGGCTGGTGCTGGGGTGGCGCGGGTGGCGTTGGTTGAAGCCAAGGCTGGCGGCGGCCTGACGCGGTCCACGCCAGCCGTCGGGTCCCTCAAATCGGTGACAAGAAGTGCGCCTGAGCCCCGTTCTAATCGCGGGCCAGCCCAGGTGCAAGCCTGCCGCCGCATGCCAGGAAGGATCTCATCTTGAACCGAACCGTTGCCCGGTGGCCACTCAGCGTGCTGCCGCTGCTCGCCTTGCTGTCCGCCTGCGGCAGCGACCCCGGCCCAGACGCTTCGCCCGCACCGAGTCCCTCGCAGGGGCAGGTGGCGCCTGCGAGCGCGGCGCAGCAGGTCAGCTTCTACGCCGCCTCGCGCTTTGCCGAGCAAGCGAGCTTTGGCCCCACACCGGCCCTGGTGGCGGAGGTTCAGGCCAAAGGTTTTGAGCGCTGGATTGACGAGCAACTGGCGCTGCCCGCCTCGGGCTTCGACTTGAGCGTCTACCTCAAGGATCCCAAGCCAGCCCCAGTGGGCGTCTATCACCGCTTCGAGCAGGAGATGGCGCAGCTGTTTCACGCCGCACCCGATCAGTTGCGCCTGCGCATGAGTTGGTCGCTGTCGCAGTTCCTGGTGATTGCCTCCGGAAAGATCGAGCCCGCTGGCGTCACGACGTACCTGAATCTGCTCCAGCAGCATGGCCTGGGCCGCTACGCGGAGTTGCTGGAGCAGATCAGCCGCAACCCGGCCATGGGGTTCTACCTGGACAACACCCAGAACCGCCCCAAGAGCGCGCAATGCCCAGCCTGCGCCCCCAACGAGAACTACGCGCGCGAGCTGATGCAGCTGTTCAGCATCGGCGTGGTGAAGCTCAATCCGGACGGCACCCCGGTGCGCGACGCCAAGGGCAGGTTTGTCGAAACCTACAGCCAGCGCGATGTCGAGGAACTGGCCCGCGTGCTGTCAGGCTGGCGCTGGAAAGAGGCCGGCCCCGGCGCCTCGGTCTGGACCTTTTACGTCGAACCCATGGTGCCCTCGCCCTACGCGCATGAGCGGGACTCCGGCGCCAAACGGGTGCTGGGGCGCGAATTCCCGGCGGGGCAAAGCCACGATAAAGACCTGCGCGATGCGGTGGAACTGCTCACCAGCCACCCCAATGCCGCGCCCTTCGTGGCCGTGCGATTGATCCAGCACTTCGTCAAGAGCCAGCCCTCGCCGGCTTATGTGCAGCGCGTAGCAGCCAAGTTCCGCGATAACGGGCAAGGCCTTGTGGGAGACATGAAAGCGGTGCTCAAGGCGGTGCTCCTGGACCCCGAGGCCCGCGCCGGCGACACCCCCACCTCGAACGCAACGCAGGACGGCAAGTTCCGCGAACCGCTGCTCTTCGCCACGGCCCTGTGGCGCGGCCTGGGCTGCCGCAGCTACCCGGCCTACGACTGGGGAGGACCGGCCATGACGCAGGCGCAAAAGCCCTTCAATGCGGCCTCGGTGTTCAGCTTCTATGCGCCCACTGATCGCGCGCCAGGCAGCAACTTGCTCGCCCCCGAACAACGCCTGTTCACCCAGGTCGAGCTGCGGGAGCGACTGCAGTTGCCGACTGCCGTGATCACTTGGCTTCCGAGCGGCGGGCGGCGCTATGACGGTTACGAGAAGGCCGGTTGCCCCGTCGATGAACTGGCCGCCCAGTTTGCGCATTCACCCGCAGCCTTTGCCGACTGGGTGTCGCGCCGCTACTTCCGTGCTGCCATGCCGCCGACGCTGCGCAACACCGTGGCGCAGTTCATGGCCGACCCCCAGGCCCCGTTCCAGCGCGAGGACGCCCGCCACGGCGCCCTGATGACCCTGGGCTACGCCCTGAGCACCCCCAGCTACGGAGTGATGCGATGAGCCTGAACCGACGTCAATGGCTGGCCCGCTGTGCGGCCGGCGGCTTAGCCACCGGCTTGGGTGCGTGGAGCCTGCGGGGCAACGCCGCGCCGGGCGACTACCGCAGCTTGGTCGTGATTTACCTGGATGGCGGCAACGATGGCAGCGATTGCCTGGTGCCCACCGATGGCGCCTACGCCGATTACGCCCGCTGCCGACAGAACCTGGCCCTGCCCAAGGAAAGCCTGCTCGCGCTGCCCGCCCCCACCATCGGCCACAGCTTTGGGCTGCACCCGGCCCTGGGGCCGCTGCGTGGGCTCTACGAACAAGGGCGTCTGGGCTTCATTGCCAACGTGGGGCCGCTGGTGGAGCCTTGCACCGCCGCCAGCATCCTGGCCGGCCAGTCCGATGTGCCGCCGCTGCTGGGTTCGCACAGCGACCAGACCGCCATCGTGCAGGGCTGGGGGGTTTCGGAAGACCAGAGTGGCTGGGCCGGACGTGGGCTGGAACTGCTGCCGGCGCGCCTGCGCCACGGCCTGAGCGCCCTCACCTGGAGTACCCATCGCACTCTGGTGCAGGGGCGCCGCTCACCGGTGTCCTACTTCGACCCCGAGGGCAGCAGTTGGTGGGGTCTGGGGGATTTGCTCCGACCTCAAGAAGCCGGCATGCAAATGTTGGCGCGTATGGCGCAATGGCAGTCCGCAAACGCCTACGAGGCTGAGTACGCACGTACCTTTTCCACGGGCTTTAGTGACGCCACCGCCGTGGCCAAGGCCATGGCCCAGGCCCAGACACCCAGCCAGGATTTCGGCAGCAACGACCGCATTGCCACCGGGCTGCGCCGCCTGGCTTCGGTGCTACCCGTTTTCAAGGCCCAGGGCCTGAAGCGCCAGGTCTTCCAACTGCACTGGGGCGGCTTTGACACCCATGCCAACCAGCGTGGCAGCGGCAGCACCACGCAGGACGCGCAGCTTGACCTGCTGGCCAAGGCCCTGGCGGCTTTCGACGCGGCCAATCGCGCCAGTGGCATGGATCAGGAGGTGGTGACGCTGGTGATGACCGAGTTCGGCCGCACCCTGCGGCCGGGCTCCGGCGGCGGCAGCGAACACGGCTGGGGCAACCACTGGTGGCTGTTCGGCGGCCCCGTGGCAGGCGGTCAGGCGGTGGGCACCTTCCCCAGCCTCGTGCTGGGCGGCCCGGACGACAGCGACGGCGGCAAGAACGGCCGGCTGGTGCCGAGTCTCAGCAGCGACCAGGTCGGTGCCACGCTGATGGAGTGGCTTGGTTTGGAGTCTGCTGCCTTGCTTGACGTGTTCCCCCTGCTGGCGAACTTCCCCACCAAGACCCTGCCGCTGCTGCGCGCCTGAGCCATGGCCGATATCCGACTGACCGCTGGAAATGACGTCTACATCCAGCCCGAAGAGGCCGCCAACGAATGGAACGATGTGTATGGCGGTGATGGCCACGACACGATCAAGCTGCGCATGGGCGTGGCCATTGGCGGCAAGGGCAACGACCACATCGAGCGCATTGCGGGCGGCTTCGGCACCCTGCAGGCTGCCTACTGGGATGCCGGCGACGGCCTGCGCGTCAACCTGGCAGAAGGATGGGCCGAGGATGGCCAGGGGGGCCGCGACACCTTGATCGGCGTCACCGTCGTCCACGGCAGTGGCGCACAGAACGCTTGGCTTCAAGGCTCAGACCGGGACGAGTACTACTGGACCAACGGTGGTTCGGACGAGTTTTTCGGTGGCGCGGGCCGCGACGGCGCCGCCCTGAACGGTTGGTTCGAGCCCGCCCCAGGCCAGCCCTGGCGCGAGGCCTTGTTGTCGGACTTGGACATCCAGGTCTCGGCCGACGGACGCATCGCCCTCATCACTCCGAAGAGCGGCAAGGGCATCAGCATCAAGCTGGTGGATGTCGAGTACGTGGATGTGCAGCTCAAGCCCGGGGGGGATTGGCGCACCCTGGTGCGCTTTGATCTGACCGACTTCATCCAACCCGAGACCCAGGCCCGTGAAGGCCTGCTGGCCGGCAGCGGCGCGCGCTGGAATGCCAGCCAGCCTTTGGGCAGTGCCGTCGCGCTGACCTACAGCTTCGTGCAGCAATCCAGCGAGCCGGGCTTTCGCCCCTTCACAGCGGCGGAGCAGCAGTTGGTGCGCGAGCTGCTGGCGCAAACCGCCAGCCTGACGCAACTGAGCTTCACGGAAGTGACCGAGTCTGGCAGCACGGCCGGGCAGCTGCGCTTCGGCATCAGCCAGCAGGCCAGCACCAAGGGCCAGGCCTATTTGCCCGGCAGCGGGGGCGAGCGTGCGGGCGATGTGTGGATGGACGTGGAGTCCATGGCCCAACTCAGCCCCGGCAGCGAGGGCTACCAGGCGCTGCTGCATGAGCTGGGCCACGCCCTGGGACTGCGGCACCCACGCAACGTGGACCCGGGCGACAGCTGGCCGACCCAGCTCAGCGAAGCCGATGACCGCAGCGCACTGAGCGTGATGTCGCAGGTGCTCTCCAGCGACGGGCTGTTCCGCGCGGAATGGGGGCCGCTGGATGTGCTGGCTCTGCGACAGCTCTACGGCAGCCGCAGCAGCGCCGCAAGCGACACCCTGCACCGCCTCAGCGCCAGCGACGGCCAGATGCAGACCACCCTGGTGGATGACGGGGGCATCGACACCCTCGACGCCTCTGCCTTGGGCAGCGGCGTGAGCCTGGACCTGCGGCCCGGGCGGCAAAGCAGCACCGGCACGGCGGACGATGGCCGCACGGCAGTGGGCAACCTGGGCATCGCGGGCGGCAGCTGGATTGAGCACGCCATTGGCACCGCGCTAGACGACGTGCTGCTGGGCAACAGCCTGGACAACCAGCTCACTGGCGGCCTGGGCAATGACTGGCTGGACGGCGCCGAGGGTACCGACACCGCGGTGTTCAGCGGCCGCCGTGCGGACTACGAGCTCAGTACGGCCTTCGGCAAGACCTATGTCAAGGCGCGCGATGGCCTGAGCGGCTTCGACACCCTGGTGAACATCGAACGCCTGCAGTTCAGCGATGGCCTGGTGACGCTGGCCGCCAGCGCCTTGGGCAGCGATGTGGTGGTGCGAGTAGACGAGGACAGCGCGCTCAGCCTGCGCCTGCCCGACCCCAGCGACTTGGCGCGCACCGCCGTGACCTACCGCCTGCTGGGCAGCGCGAGCAACGGGCAAGCCAACCTGAGTGCCGATGGGCAGCTGAGCTACACGCCCAAGGCCAATTTCTGGGGCGTGGAAGCGCTCCGCTTCGAAATCAGCAGCAGCAGCGGCAGCAACCACTACCTCGTGCATGTGGAGGTGCTGCCCGTAAACGACGCAGCGCCCCAGGTCAGCGACCTCACGGTGCGTGCGCTCTCCGGCGGCCTGCTGCGCGGCCAACTGCCGCCGGCCAGCGACGCCGATGGCGATGCCCTGAGCTATGCGCTGGCCATCGAACCCGGCCAGGGCACGGCCCTGGTGGGCACCGCGGGCGCCTTCGAGTACCGCGCCCCGGCCGGTTTTGCCGGGCCCGACCGCTTCAGCTTCAGCGTCAGCGATGGCCAGGGCGGCATCACCCTGCGCAGCGTGACGCTGGACGTGGTGGCCGCCCGCCGTGGCACCGACGGCCCTGACGTCCTGGGCGACAGCCCGTTGGCCGATCGCTTCGAAGCCGGTGCTGGCAATGACCGCATCACCGGCGGCGCTGGCGACGACCAAATCGACGGCGGTGCCGGCATCGACACCGCCGTGTACGCCGGCGCGCGCGTGCCGCTGAGCCGCAGCACCGAAGGCTGGACCCTGAGCGCCGGCAGCGAAGGGCGTGACCTCCTCAGCCAGGTAGAGCGCGTGCAGTTCGCCAATGCCCATGTGGCACTGGACCTGGATGGGCACGCCGGCTCCACGGCGCAGATCCTGCGTGCGCTGTTCGGCAAGGACTTCCTGGCCAACCCCACTTTCGTGGGCATCGGCCTGCAACTCTTTGATGCCGGCGTGCCTTATGCCGACGTGGTGCGGCTGGCGCTGGGCACCGAGCTCTTTGCTCAGCTGGCGGGCGGGCGCTCCCACAGCGCCTTTGTGCAGCATGTCTACGAGAACGTGATGGGCATGGCGCCGAGTGCGGCAGACCTGGCCGGTTTCACGGCCCTGCTGGATCAGGGCGTCTACACGCAGGAGTCCCTGGCCCTGCTGGCCTGCCAGATCGAGTTCAACACCCAAAGCGTGGAACTCGTCGGCCTGGCCGCCAGCGGCCTGGAGTTCCTGCCCGCCGGCTGATCAGCGCCGTGCCAGGGCCAGGGCCGCGCCGAAGCCCATGAAGGTCAGCGCGGCGCCGCGGTTCACCAGCCGCCCGCCGCGCTCCGAGCTGAGCCAGCGCCGCGCGCCCTGGGCGCCCAGGGCATAGGCGCAGTGAATCAGCACCACCAGCGCGCTGTAGCTCAGCACCAGCAGCAGAAATTGCGGCCAGTAGGCACGGCCCGGCTCGATGAACTGCGGGAACACCGAGAGGAAAAAGAAGATCGCCTTGGGGTTGGAGAACTGCAAGGTGATGCCCGCCGCGAAGCGGCGCGAGAAAGAGGCCGCCGCCACCTCCCGGGCCCCCAGGTGCAGCGGCGGCGCGCGCCATAGGCGCAGGCCCAAGTAGATGAGGTACAGCGCGCCCATCCACTTCACCACCGTGAAGGCGAGCGCAGAGCCGGCCAGCAGCAGGCCCAGGCTGGTGGCCGAAAGCGCCGCCACCACGCCCGCGCCGCAGGCCACGCCCAGGATGCCGCCCCAGGCGCCGCGCAGGCCAAAGCGCAGCGCGTTGGAAAGCGTCATCACCACGCCAGGGCCCGGGCTCAGCACCGTCAGCGCGGCGACGGCCAGAAAGAGCAAATACAGGCTCATGGCCCGATGTGCTCGAAACGCACCCGCTGTTGGCCGTCCACCTCCAGCGTGCCGAAGAACATCGCGTGCGGGCGCGCCCACAGGCCACTGGCGTTGTAGAGCGGGCGGTAGACCACCAGGGGCTCCAGGGTCTCGCTGTGGCGGGCGCAGCCGATCACCTCGTACTCGCCGCCCTTGTAGTGGCGGTAGCGGCCGGTGGGGGTGGCGGGCAGCGGGGGCAGGTCGGTGCTCCTAGTGAAACTCGTACAGTTCATCCCATCGCCAAAGCCCTCACAACTCCGGCGCGCTGCAAGTTTGCAGCTGGAATCCGACGCATTGGCCACATCAGCTCACAAATCAAGACCTCAATGAACCTGACCCACGCCTACTTGAAAGCTGCAGCAGATTCCGGCCGAGGCGTCCTGTCCCTGCTGATGGAAGCGGCCCGACTTCGTCTTTCCCCAACAAGGTTGGGCCTGTCGGAATACATCGACTTCCAGCTCTACAAGACCGATATCGCGTGGGAAAAGAAGAGAGCCTTTGGCGGTCAGAGAACGCAGGCAGCGGCGGAAGAACTGCTGATTGATGACTACTCGCGATTCCTTAGCCTTGACAAGGTGACGATGTACGCCTTGCTGGCTGGCTTGAACTTGCCGATTCCGAAGATCAGAGCTGTGTACCGGTCGCTCCGACCAAACGCCATCGGCTCGCTGAACAGCGCGGACCAGCTGGCGGAGTTCATCTCCATTCCAGACAACTTGCCGCTTTACATCAAGCGCTCATTCGGTTCGTACGGCAGAGGTAATGTGTTGGTCAAAGGGTATGAGATGGGGTTCGTGCTCCTGGGCAACGGCGAAAGGGAACCAATCGCGGACTTCTGCGCTTCGCTAGATGACGGCCGCACCTTGGGCTGGATCCTGCAGGATCCATTGACCCCTCATAGAAACATTGCAGCACTCACAGGCTCGAACAAGATTTCCGGGCTTCGAGTTCACACCTTTTTGCAGAGTGACGCAGTCAAAGTCACCAAGGCCATTTTTAAGGTCAACGCCGGTGTGCGCGACTCGGACAACTTCGAACACGGCGCAAGCGGCAACATGCTGGCTGCCCTGGACATCCGCTCGGGCAGAGTGATCAGGGCCATTGCTGGTGTTGGACTTCACCAGACACAGCTCCAGCAACATCCCCGCACCCAGATCCCTTTAGTCGACTTTGAAATACCTTACTGGAGAGAGGTCGTTGATTTGGTCACCGATGCGCAGAAGGCTTTCCCAGGCTTCATCTGTCCTGGCTGGGACATAGCGATTTGTGATGACGGTCCGAAGATTTTGGAGGTTAATACCTTTGGCGATGTCGACTTGTCCCAGCACGCGTACAGGCGCAGCTTCTTCGACGAGGAGTTCATGTCCTGCTTGCAAAGTCGGCACCTGGGCGACTTCCTATTTTCTCAAGCCGACCAGCACAAAGTCTCCAAGGCAAATAATCGCAAGGGAGCCCGCCGCCGCCATTGGCGCTGGTAGCGGCCAAATCCGGCCCCTCGTCGTTTCGTGTGGAACCCAACACCAACAATCGTGGTCGTAGCTCGGGCCCTGTGGGCATGTGGGCAGGCCGCGCAGTAGGCTGTCCACATGTCCATGGGGCGGTCTGATTAGTAATGTGCCTCAGCACCGCCACGGATCTCCGGAATTGGATGCGGCGGACAGCGCGCCACATTCACGATGAGTCGGGCGACGAGGCCGCGCAGCTCGAAGCGGCGGTTGAAGCGGTAGGCGAAGGCGGCGAGGTAAGTGTCGGCATGCTT
>NZ_JAYRMO010000025.1:0-78111 GCF_041912635.1 Inhella sp. | reverse complement strand
AAACCAGTCCCGTCAAACCGTCAAAATCCATCCCGGCGTAACCCCCTCGGGACGCCCGTTTACCCCACCTGTTGCTGGCTCCAATATGGCGGACATGGGTGGCTCCAATACGGCGATCCGCGACAGACAGCAGAGCGGCGCGAGTCGCCCTGGCCCTGGGCGGCCGCAGAGGACAGGGCATCCTGTGGTCATAACGAAGCCCGCACGCGGCGGGCTCCGGCACCGTCACCGGCCCAAGGTCAGCAGGAGGTGCCACCTTGGGCCCGGCCGATGCTGCGTCCGTTGTCGGTCTGGCGGTCGAGCCTGGGCAGGTGCGGACGGTTCGCTAATCGCCCTGCCTTGGCTTCCGGGGGGGCTATGCGCTGTCCGGCGGGTCCATGACGAGCGCCAGGAGGCCCGTCGTCAGGTGCTTGTCCGGGTCGCCCCGGTGCAGGCGCACGCAGAGGCGCGCGGCTTTGACGGCCTGTAGTCGCAAGTCCGCCGCCGTGTCCTTGTAGCCCATGTTCAGCAGCCGGCAGGACAGGCCCTCCAGCACCAGCGCCGTGTCGGCAAGTTCCTCGCGCACGAGCGTCAGCCGGTCTTTCATCGCGTCACCGGGCGGAAGCGCGTCGGGCCGGTCGGCGTGTTGACCATAAGGTGACGTTCTCCGGTCGTCAGGCTGTAGCCCGTGGTCAGCGCCGCCGCGTTGCGCTCGGCCTCCGCCGCCAGCTCGGGCGACATGCCGCCGGCATTGACCACACCTCGCTCCAAGTCGGCCAAGGAGTCGGCCAGGAGCCGCGCCTGCTGGCTCATGGCGTCGGCCTCAAACTCTTCCAGCGACATGGGCGCAGGCATAAGCATCACGCCCACACGGGGCCGCTCGGCCTTGCGCGCGGCAATGCGGCCAACGATGCGGGAACTGGTGACGAGGCGCGGCATGCGTGGTCACTCCGCGCCGGTGGCCGGCACCAGTCCCTGGACCCTGTTCAAGAGCTTCACGGCCGCGATCTGCACCTCGGCCGGCTCCCGGTCGTTGGCGAGGATGCGCCGCAGGCTCTTGATCGTGTTGGCCCGTTCATCGTCGTAGTAGTTCGGGTACTCCTCCGCGCTGGGCGGGTCGTAGACGCACTCGAAGAACACCCAACGGGAGAAGCCGCAGAGCAGCGAGGCCTGTTGGCACGCCTGCTGCGTGCGGTCCCAGAACTCCTCGGGGCTCTCGCCCTTGCCGCGAATGAG
Organism: Inhella sp.; assembly: GCF_041912635.1. Classification (GTDB taxonomy): domain Bacteria; phylum Pseudomonadota; class Gammaproteobacteria; order Burkholderiales; family Burkholderiaceae_C; genus Inhella. The sequence continues at coordinate 76,896 of NZ_JAYRMO010000025.1, read as the reverse complement.
GGTGCGTTGCTCGGCGGGGTTCTTCGCGTCCTCGGAGGTGAACACGCGCACGACGGGCGGCACTTCGTTGTCGCGGAGGAAGAGGGCTTTGTAGTTCATGGCTGTTGCTGCTCCATGGGGATGAACTTGATGCCGGACGGGGTGCCGGTCAGGTGTTGACCACGCTCCAGCGCGGCAAGGCGGTCTTCGAGCGTTTCGGCCTGCTGCAAGGCGACTCTGGCCGTGAGGCAGGCGAGCACGGTGTGGCCAACATCGACGGGCAGGTCGCCATCGGCCATCGCTTTGAGAATCTGTGCCGCTTGGTCCGACGCGGGCTTGCTGGTGTCCAACTCGAACGGTGTGCGCTCGCTGACTGCGCGCTTGGGCGGCACGGCACGGGCCAGCACGAGGCCGGCCGCCTGCAAGTCGCCCTCCAGCGCACGGGCCTTGACCACAGCCACGATCTGCTCGATGCCCTCGTCAAACTGCTCGGCCAGCAGCGTGCGACGGTGCTTCGTGCCGGGCTTCATCCCTTGCGGGTTACCGGACACACCGGGCGCAAACGTGCCGCCGCTGGCGCGCTTCGGGTCGGCGGGCGGAGGGGCTGCCTTCCAGTTGCGCAGCCAGTCGGGTTCTTCGGGGATCGCGGACATTGAACGCAGGCGAAACGCAGGTGCTCAGCGGCGGCGACCGAAGCGCTGGCCGGGCAGACCGGGCGTGACGGTGCACCAGGGCGTCGCACTGGGATCTTTGCTGCCAGAAAGGCCGGGCGTGATTGCCTCGCCGTGCTGGCGCCTGTGGGCGTTCTGCTGCTCAATCGCGGCCTGTCGCTGGGCGTTGTAACGCGCCAGTTCAGCTTCGGTCATAGAGGCCAATTTCGTTCTCCTTCAGTTGAGCTTGGCTGCGGCGACCTGCTCGCGCAGCCGCTTTACGGTGTCGAACTTGACGCCGACCGCGCGCTGCACGTCGAGGATGAACGGGGCGGAAGTGCGCTCCAGGTGATCGCGCGCCCGCTTCATGAAAGCGATGCGCGCGGGCAGTTCGGGGCGTGCCGCCACGTTCACTTCGTGCAGCAGCAGGTTCGCTTCGGCGTCCGACAGGCCGCTCAAGTAGCTCTTCGTTTTCAGCACAGCGGCGACGCTCTCCGTGTCGCCCGCCTCGATTAGGCCGCGCATGAACTTCATGCGCTCCGCGCCGTTCTTCATCGCCTTCACGTGCTGGCGAATCTCGGTGGCCACAGTGCCCACCGCCGACCCAGCGATGCCACTGCGCAACGAGGTCTCCGCTTCGGCAATGCGCGCGTCCATCACCTTCATGGCCGCGTCGAGCTTGCGCGTCACTGCCGGCATCTTGCCGTCGGCATAGCCGGCAATCTCCAGCACTTGCGCGGCGGGCGCGAGCGCCGGGTTCTGCTTGACCTTTTCTCGCCCATCGATCACCTGCGCCAGAAAGTCGTGCATGGCCTGCAACGCATCGACAGCCTCGGCCACGAATCCAGAATGCTCTTCATACTCGGGCAGCTGCTTGACGCTGTCCGGTGCATACCCAAGCGGGGGGCGACTGAGTTGATCGACCCACACGGGCGGCAGTTCGGCGCGGCGCGGGTTGCCAATGGGCCGGCCCTCGATGGCTTGGCCGAGCGGCGACAGGATCGCCATGCGGTCTGCCTTGCGCTCCGCGACGGTGCGCTGGTCGGGCAGGGTGTCGGTGTCGGGCTCGTCGGCCTGGGTGGCGGTGTCTTGCATGGCTGGGGGCTCCTGGGTGCGTACTACCGGCGCACAACGGGTAGCACTGTGGCTTCGTTTGGGCAAAAACGCTTGATAAATCAATGTGTTAGCCACACCTGCGCGCAGGATGGGCGGTCCTGTGCCCTGCGTGCCGGCGATGGTCGAACGGGCCGATGGCCGCAGCGTTAAGGGGTTAAGCGTTAAGACCCCCATACCCCTTACTACCAACGACCAGACAGGGGGTGTCCTGCTTAACTTGCTTAACCTCTTAACTTTGTGCTGTTGCCCTATGGCGCAGGGTGCATCGGCGTTAAGCAACTCAAAGCGCGTTAAGCGCCGATGCACCTGTGGTCATAGGTTCGGCAAGCTCACCACTCGGAAGCATCGGCCCTGGAAGGTGTACAGCTCCCCGGCCTTCTCCTTCGGTATCTCGACCATGTAGCCGCTGTCACAGACGCTGCGCAGTGCGTGGTCAAGCGCGGCCGTGGCGCCCAGCGGGTGGCTCTTAAACGCGGCCGTGTCGGACGTGCGTTGTTGCAGGTACTTCCTCGGCACGACACCATCCAATCTCATCTGCTGCGGGAAGCCGTAGCTTGGCGAAAGCGGCTTGGTCAGGTACTCGCGGACGACGTGCAGCAGCTTCTTCTCCTGCGCGACTACATCGCTGCCAACGTCACCGGCTGCCAGGCTGCGCTCGAACATCGCCGCATCGCGCTCGACCAAGGCAATGGCCCACTCCGCATGTGCGTCGGTGATGGACGGCTGGATGTGGTTATCGGCCACGGCCAGGAGCGAGGCGTACTTGATGGCCTTCAGGTTCGCCCGGCTCCATATCTGCCGCTGCGACTCGTTGTCGCCCGCCGCTCGAATGGCCGCGTCGCATCGGCGCTTGAACGCTTCCAGCCGGCCCGCTGCATCGGCGCCGCGCTGAACCTCGCATGTCGTGCCGTTCTGCAGCATGGCGAGCGCACTGAGGGCGATGTTCGCCAGCAAGTCCACCAATTCGGCCGGCAGTTCGGCATGCGCAGCGACGTGCGGGTTCTCGGCCGGCCGGTCGCCCGTGTACTCGACCCACCCGAAGCGCGACAGGAACCCGTCCTCCATCATGTCTTGCGTCATGGCCGCGCGCAGCGTGCCGGGCGTTGTTTCGCCGATCAGGCTGCACGCCACGGCGCCGGGGACCGAATGCCGGGCGTTGCTGTAGACCAGATCCCCGACGAACGACGTTGGCCCGCTCTTGCTGTACAGCTTCAGCAACGTGGTCCGAAGGTCGGCCATGGGTGCGTCCTTCGGGTTCGCCATGCGCTTCAGCCGGCGGCCAAGCTCGCTCGTGAAGTTGGCGAACGAACTGGGCTGGCCGGCACAGCGCTTCGCCAAGGCCGGCCCGCTGGCGTACTCGTCGAAGTTCACCAGCTCGACGACTGCGGGGACTTTGCGCCGCACCGCCACCAGCACGCGGCCGGCGCCCTCGTGGAGCATCTCCTTCCCGGTCGCGCTGCGTGCGACGAGGCCGAGGTAAATGTTCAGGCCCGTGCACGGTGTCGGCGTGGTCCATGCGCGGCCAGCGATGCCGGCGAGTAGGCCGAGCGTGGTCACTGTGGCTACTTCAGGGATCGGCAGCAGCGCAACGTTCAGCAGCCACTGCGCCAGCGTGCCAGCGTTGCCGGGCGGAAGTTGAAGCGGCCGCGTGGGGCTTGGCGCAACCGGCGGCGGTTGCACGGGTGGTGGTGCCTGGGCCGCTTTCGGCGGCTGACCCTCCCAGAACATGGACAGCACCGCCTCGGTTGACGGTTCGGTGGTTGGCTGTGCGGACCGCGTGGCCCACCGGGTGGCGTCAAAGGGCGGGTCCAGCTTAGCCATGCCGCACCCCCTGCCGCAGTGCCCCGCCGGCCGCGCTGGCTGCCCGCTGGGGCGCGTTTGCCGCCTGGGAAGGGGGTAGGGTGCGGGAGCCAGGGTGCGCGCTGCCGCTGGGCCTGTGGTCAAGCCTGCCGGCGCTGGTTGTCGCCATACTGGAGGCTCTTGCATTGTTCAGGGCTGGCGCTGTGGTGGCGACCAGCCCATTCTTTTGAGCTTGCATCGTGTGAATCCCTACAGCCCACGGACAGCCAGGGCCGACCGCGTGGCGGTTGCATAGGTGGGGGCGCAGGACAGAGCGTCCTGCGTCGGGCGTCAGGCCGCTGCTGGCTCTGCCCTACGCGTGGTGCTGACGAAGGTGTTCCCGTCGAGCCACGCCTGCACATCGGCGCGGCGGTAGCGAACGAGGTGCGTGCCGTCCAGCTTGCGAAAGGTCGGGCCGCGCCCGACGAAGCGCCACTTGCGGGCAGTGGCGAGCGAGATGCGCAGCCAGTCGCAGACCTCCTGCTCGTTCAGCAGGTACTCGGGCGACTTGGGGTCGGTGGCGTCCATGTGGCTAACTCCATTCGAGCTGCCACGCGGAAAGCAAAAGGGCGAGGCAGCGGATTGACGAAATCCGTGCCCCGCCCATGCGGGTTCTAGCGCACCGCATACAGCCATGCTGTGATGCGGCCCGGGTTGCCTATGACGCTTTTATACCGGGTATCCCTTGATCAGTGTTGCATCATCGGCTCACGGCGCGCCCTGCGCCGCGTGCAGCGATCAGGCCCGCTTTCGGTCCGGCAACGTGACCACGTTGCGGCCTGCCGCGATGTTCCCCTGCTCAACGATCCAGGCCCCGATGCGCTCGGCCTCGGGGGCGAGGTAGCGCAGGTCGCTGGTCTCGGTGTAGTGGTTCAAGGTGACGTTGCCCGTTAGCTTGTGCCCAGTCAAAAGCTCGACCTTCCACAGAGGGATGTCCAGGACGGTGAGCGCCAGAGAGGTCATCGTCCTTCTGAGCGCATGGCGGTCGAGGTGGCACCCGGCCGCCGCGATGACAGCGGCCATGGCCGGGCCGCGCGGGGTGCTGTGCCCGCCCTTCCAGTCCTTGCGCTGGAACACCCAGTCGCAGCCCTGGCGCCGGGGCCGCGCCTTCAGCAGCGCCCTCGCCGGGGCACTGAGCGGCAACGTGATCGGCAAGCCGTTCTTCGGGTCCGGCAGGTGCCACGAGCCAGCGTCCTCGCCCAGTTCAATGCGGTCCCAGGTCAGTTGCATCGCCTCTTCCTTGCGGGCGCCGGTCAACAGCATGAACGCCAGTGCGTCAGCCTGGGTATGCGTCGTGATGAACTGTGCCGGGTCGTTGCGCAGTTGCCTCAGCGCTTCCCATACGTGGCCGATGCGGTCCATTGGCACCTTGATCGTCTTCTTTCGTGGTGGTGCCATCTCCCCCTTCAGCACGTCAACGGGGTTCTCCGTCATCAGCCGCTTGCCGTTGACGCGGATCTTGTTGATCGTGTAATTGATCAACGCGCCAAGGATGACGAACGCGCCGCGCGCTTGGTGGGGCGCTGGGCGCTTCCCGGTGAGGCCACGTGTGGCTAACTCCTCGTGCCGTAGCTTGCACATGTCCTCGGTGATGGAGGCAATGGGCTTGTCGGCCCATGCGCGAAGCTCTCTATCCACCGCCTCGTTGATGTCCCGGATGGTGTTCGGCTTGAGCGGCCCGCGATTCGTCTTCTTGTTGGCGACGTAGCGCTCGGCCACCGCACGCAGCGTCCATGCCTGCGCCTCGTCGTGTTCGTCCTTGGCAGCCGCAGCGGCGGCCACCTCCGCATCCTTCTCCGCCTGCACGGCCACCGGGTCCAAGCCGCCTTTCATCTGAACGCGCATGCGCCGAGCCTGCTCACGCGCGCTCACCTTGCTGGCGTCCGGCTCCTTCATCTCAGCATCGGCCTCTGCCTCATTCTTGGGGCCGAGCCAGAACTCAGAGACCGGCCCAAGTGTGATGCGCCGCTCGACGCCCGAGCCCTTGACTCGGCCCTGAACGACCCAGGTCTTCGCGCCCGGCACCTTCTCGCCGTTGCGCATGTGGTCGGGCAGTACCCGGACACCAAGTCCGCGTTGCACGGTGTCCCACATGAACGCCACCTTGGCGTCGGGCGGGCACTTGAACTTCGCCACGACGGCCTCGGTCAATGGGAGCTTCTGGCTCGGATTCTTCGGTTTTGTCTTGCTCATGCTGCACCTCTCTTGCACGGTGCAGTCTCTCGGGAATCGGCCGAGTGAGTTTGATAATCGGTGGCGCTACGGGTAGCGGTTGAAAGCGGCGCGAGGCTGCGCCGCCGCCCAGAGTGGGCGACTGATAGAGTGAACACGTTGACCGTCCTGTTCTGTAGGAAGGTTGACCACGCACCTCGGACGGTTGCCGCCGTCGCGGGGTGCACCCGCACCGGGTGCCTTGCCGGGCGGCCGGTGTCGAGCCAGTGTACGTTCGCTGTCCGCAAAACCCGTCGCATGGAGGGTTAGCGGGTAGCAGTGCAGCGCGGTCGCAAGTGCCTGTCAGTCTTGGGCTTTCATAGGCAGTAGCAGTGCGGCGCAGCCCGTAGCAGCCTCCGACCAGCGAACCAGAACAGCTTGTCGCGCGAGCCCTCCAGGGTGGTGGGGTGCAGGGCGCGCAGGGCCGCGAAACGGGGCTCCAGGTCCATCAGGTCGTAAAAGCGGTCGACCAGGTGGCGGACGGCGGGTTCGCCGCCGAGGGTTTCGAAGGGGGTCGTCATGGGATGGTTTGTCTATGAGGCGGCCCGAAAGCATCCATCGACTGCCAGCGCCAGCCAGCCTGCGCCCGCGTGACGGGCGCAGTCCTTCGACGGGCGTCGGCCAGCCCTCAGGGCCGTCCTCTGTCCCGTCTCAGCCAATCAGCCGATTGGCAAGGGCGCGCAGACCCTGAGCGGCGTCGGTACCGGGGCTTTGCTCCAGCAGCAGCTGGCGCCTCAGCACCGCCTGGCGCACCGCCGGGTCAGACCGCACCTCGCCCATCAGCTCCAGGCGGAAGCTGTTGCCGCTGGTGTCCACAAAGCGCGCCAGCACGGTTTGCAGCTGCGTGCAGATGACGCGCCCCTCGCCCGCGCGGCTGGCCTGGTTCAGTACCAGCCCGACGTGGCGGCGCTGCTGCTGCGTGGCCAGCACCTTGATGGTGGCGTAGGCATCGGTCAGCGAAGTGGGCTCGGGCGTGGCCACGACCAGCACATCGGTGGCAAGCGACACGGCGTACAGCACCACGTCGGAGATGCCGGCGCCGGTGTCGATCAGCACCCAGTCGTAGCGCGGTTTGACCAGATCAACGATGCGCAGCAGCTTGTCGCGCACCTCGGGCGTGAGGCGCGAGTACTCAACCATGCCCGAACCCGCCAGCAGCACCGAAAACCCACCCGGGGCAGGCAGGATGGCCTGCTCCAGCGTGCACTTCTCGGTGAAGACGTCGTGCAGCGTGAGTTTGGGGTGCAGGTTCAGCACCACGTCCAGATTCGCCAGACCGAGGTCGGCGTCCAGCACCAGCACACGCTGGCCGCGCGCCGCCAGGGCATAGGCCAGGTTGGCGGTCACGAATGTCTTGCCCACGCCCCCTTTGCCACTGGTGATGGCGACAGTCTTGGCGCCATTGCTCATGGGGTCTCCTCGGGCGTCACGGCAAACAACATGCTCTTTTCATCGGCACTGACCACGGATTCGACCTGCGGCTCCAGGCAGGCGCGATTACGCCCCTCGGCCTTGGCCCGGTAGAGCTGGCGGTCGGCACGCTCCATCCACAGCAGGGGCGACGAGCGCACCCACTGCGGCGCAAAGGCCCCGCCCAGGCTGACAGTGACCTGCAGCTTCTGGCCGGGGGATGTGGCGATCTCGGTGGCAGCTACGTTCGCCCGGATGCGCTCGGCCACGGTCGGGCCAAAGCTCACCGAGCAGTTGGGCAGCACCACCGCAAATTCCTCACCCCCGACACGGGCCACGGTGTCCATCGGTCGCACGGCCTGGGCGATGGCATCGGCCACGGCCTTGATCACGAGATCCCCCGCGGCATGCCCGTGGGTGTCGTTGACCTTCTTGAAGTGGTCGATATCCAGCACCAGCAGCAAGGCCGCCTCGCCCGAGCGCGCCACGCGGTCGATCTCGCGAGTGAGCTGCATCTCGAAGTTGCGCCGGTTCGACAAACCAGTGAGCGGGTCGCGATTGGACAGATCGGCCAGCGCGTCGATGATGCCTTGCAGCCACGCGACGCTGTACGGCTCGGCATCCGGCAGCAAGGCCCCGGCCTGATCTAGGAGCTGCAAGGCCCGATCAAGATCGAGCTGGCGCAAGGCTGGCAGGGGTCCAGGGTCGGAAACGGTCATCTGGGCGGGTTGCGGGGGCCGGATCGGCTCAAACCAGTCTAGCAGCGCCTACTCGGGGGGCAAGGCGGCCATACAGTGCTGCTCCCCCGTGACGATACTAGGGTGTCGCCCCTGGCGGGACTCCCACAATCAAGCCGTATCCGCAGAAGAACCCTCAATGGCCGCCTACGACAACCCGCGTGCAGAAGCCGGTGAACAGGAGTTCAGTTTCAGTCGCGCAGACTTCGATCGCGTGCGGCGCATGATTTACAGCCATGCCGGCATCAGCCTGCATGACGGCAAGCATGCGATGGTCTACAGCCGACTCTCCAGGCGGCTGCGCGAAACCGGGCAATCCTCATTCAGCACCTATCTGGATGCACTGGAGCGCAGCAGCGGGCCAGGCGCCGAGCAGGAGTGGCAGGAGTTCGTCAACTGCCTGACGACCAACCTCACCAGCTTCTTCCGCGAGGAACACCATTTCCACGCGCTGGCGCAGGAAGCCAAGGCCTACGTCGGCAAACCCCTGCGCATCTGGTGCTGCGCCGCCTCCACCGGCGAGGAGCCCTACTCCATCGCCATGACTTGCCACGAAGCGCTGGGCAACCTGAACCAGGTTCAGCTCATCTGCTCGGACATCGACACCAATGTGCTGGCCACCGCGCGCCGCGGCGTGTACAGCGCCGATTCCCGCGGGCTCTCCCCGGAGCGCCTGCGCCAATATTTCATGCGCGGCACGGGTGCCAATTCCGGCCGCATCCGCTTCAAGCCCGAGTTGGCCCGCAACATCGACTTCCGCGTGGTCAACTTGATGCATACGCAATGGCAGCTCGGCGAACCCTTTCACATGGTGTTCTGCCGCAATGTGATGATCTATTTCGACGCCCCTACGCAGCGCAAGGTGCTGGAGCGCATCCACCGGGTCATGCAACCGCATGGCTTGCTTTTTGTCGGCCACTCGGAGAACTTCACCGAGTCCAAGGACTTGTTCCGCCTGCGCGGCAAGACCATTTACGAACGCGTGTAGGTCCGACATGAGCAGCCTGTCCAGCGCTTCGATCGCCTCCTCCAGCCTGGCATCGGCTGGCGCCCACCCCGGCATCAACTGGGTCAGCAAGCTCAAGAGCCAGCCCCGCAAGAACGGCGAGGCCTCGTTTTTCTTCTTCGATTCGCACTTCAAGAACGCTGCGGTCAAGGTGTTGCCGGGCGAGTACTTCGTCGAAGGCGAGGACCTGCTGATCATGACCACGCTGGGCTCCTGCATTGCCGCCTGCCTGTGGGACCGCACGGCCATGGTCGGCGGCATGAACCATTTCATGCTCCCCGAAGGCAATGGCGAGTCGGGCCGCTACGGCACCTACGCGATGGAACTGCTGATCAATGAAATGATGAAGCGTGGCGCCAGCAAGGGACGCATGGAGGCGAAAGTCTTCGGCGGTGGCGCCGTGATCTCCGGCATGAACAGCCTCAACGTGGGCGAGCGCAACACCAACTTCGTGCTCGACTTCCTGAAGACCGAGCGCATCCCGGTGGTGTCCAAGGACGTGATGGACATCTACCCGCGCAAGGTCTGCTTCCTGCCCAAGAGCGGCAAGGCGATGGTGAAGCGCTTGGCCGCCGCCAACGAAGCCCTGCTGCAGCAAGACCAAGTCGCCGTGCAGCGCGTGCAGCCGGTGGCCAGCGGCGGTGGCTCCATCGATCTCTTCTGATTCACAACACTATGGCCAAGACACGTGTGGTGGTGGTGGACGACTCGGCACTGGTCCGTTCCATCCTCACCGAAATCATCAACAAGCAGCCCGACATGGAATGCATCGGTGCTGCCAGCGACCCGTTGGTGGCGCGCGAGATGATCCGCAACCTCAACCCGGACGTCATCACGCTGGATGTGGAAATGCCGCGCATGGACGGCATCGACTTTCTCTCGCGCCTGATGCGTTTGCGCCCGATGCCGGTCGTGATGGTCTCGACGCTGACCGAGCGCGGCGCCGAAGTCACGCTCAAGGCGCTGGAATTGGGCGCGGTGGATTTCGTCGCCAAGCCCAAGATCGGCGTGGCCGACGGCATCCGCCAACTGGCTGCCGACATCACCGAAAAGATCCGCATCGCCGCGCGCGCCCACATTCGCCGCGCGCCGCCCGCGCCGGCCGCCGGCGCACCGGCCGCGGCTGCAGCCCCCGCCCAGATCGCCAGCGTCGGTCGGCTCTCCACCGAGAAGATCGTCTTCATCGGCGCATCCACCGGGGGCACCGAGGCCACCAAGGATGTGCTGATCAACCTGCCCGCCGACTGCCCGGCCGTCTGCATCACCCAGCACATGCCGCCCGGCTTCACCGCCAGTTATGCGCAGCGCCTCGACGGCCTGTGCCGCATCCGCGTCAAGGAAGCCAGCGACGGTGAGCGCATCCTGCCAGGCCACGGCTACATCGCCCCGGGTGGCAAGCACTTCAGCGTCGAGCGCTCAGGCGCGAATTACATCGCCCGCGTGCAGGACGGCGAACCGGTGAACCGGCACAAGCCCTCGGTCGAGGTGCTCTTCAATTCCGCCGCCCGGGTGGTGGGGCCGAATGCGCTGGGCATCATGCTCACGGGCATGGGGGCCGATGGCGCCCGTGCCATGCGCGCCATGAAGGACGCTGGCGCCTACAACCTGGTGCAGGACGAAGCCAGTTGCGTGGTGTTCGGCATGCCGCGTGAAGCCATCGCCGCGGGTGCGGCCGACGAGGTCCTGCCGCTGGGCCAGATCGCCCCCCGGTTGATCGAACGCCTGCGCAGCACCGCCGGCATGTCCATGAACCGCGTCTGAGGCGCAGCCTCAGGCCAGGAACAAGGCCTGCAGGTCGCTGAGGAAATCAAAACCCTTGGCACTGGCCTGCAGCCGCCCCGGCTCGTCCACCAGCAAGCCGCGGGCCACCCCCTGCTCCAGGCCCTGCCGCAAGGCCGACAGCGGCAGTCCCGTGCGCTCCGTGAACAAGGTCAAGGGCACCCCCTCGCGCAGGCGCAGCGCATTCAGCACGAACTCGAACGGCAAGTCGGCCCGAGCAACCTCGTGCTCGTTCGACACCGCCTGACCACGCAGAGCCTGCTCCTGGTAGGTCCGCGGCTCGCGCCAGCGCACCTGGCGCAGCACCCGGTGCGGGTAGGACAGCTTGCTGTGCGCCCCCGCGCCGATGCCCAGGTAGTCGCCAAAGGACCAATAGTTCTGGTTGTGAACGCAGCGGTGGCCGGCCTGGGCATAGGCCGACACCTCATAGCGCTCATACCCCTGCGCAGCACTGCGCTCGGTGATGCGATCCAGCATCTCGCTGGCCAGATCGGGGTCTGGCAAGGTGGGTTGCTGCACCGCAAAGCGGGTGTTGGGCTCGATCGTGAGGTGATAGATGGAGAGGTGCGGCGGCGCAAACCGGAACACCTCATCCAACTCGCTGTCCAAGTCCTGCAGGCCCTGCGCGGGCAGCGCGTACATCAGGTCGAGATTGAAGGTCTCGAAGCAGGCCTTGGCTTCGGTCAGCGCCTCGCGAGCCTGCGCTCCGTTGTGCACACGCCCAAGACTCTGCAGGTGCCGGTCATCAAAGCTCTGCACACCGATGGACAGCCGAGTCACGCCAGCCTCCCGGTAGCCGCGGAAGCGGTCACGCTCAAAGGTGCCCGGATTCGCTTCCAAGGTGATCTCGGCGCCCGGCTCCAGCGGCAAACGAGCGCGCAGGTCGGAGAGCAGCCGCGCAATCTGCTCTGGCGTGAACAGGCTGGGCGTTCCACCGCCGATGAAGACCGAAATCACCGGCCGCCCCCACACCAGCGGCAAGGCCCCTTCCAAGTCGGCGCACAGGGCCTCCAGATAGCCCTCCGCGGCGGAGTCGGACAGGCCCTGCGCGGCCTCGTGCGAGTTGAAGTCGCAATACGGGCATTTGCGCAGGCACCAAGGCAGGTGCACATACAGCGAGAGCGGCGGCAAGCTGCTCAGCTGCAAGGTACCCGGCCGCATCAATTGCGCCAGGCGCTCCGGGCTGGCGTTCAGCGCCATCCCCAGGCCTCGGCCAGCTGGGCGCGCAATTGCGCCATGGCCTGCGCGCGATGACTGAGGGTGTTCTTTTCCGCGGCGCTCATCTCGGCCACTGACCGGGACTGGCCCCTTGGCGCAACCAGCGGGTCGTAGCCAAACCCACCCTCACCCCGCGGGGCCTCCAACACCTCCAGCAGCCAGCGCCCCTGTGCGATCAGGGGCTGCGGGTCGTCCGCATGACGCAGCGCGACCAGCACGCACGCAAAGTGCGCACGGCGATCCTCTTGACCCTGCAGAGTAGCGAGCAGCAGGGCATTGTTCGCTGCATCGCTGCGCTCGCCCCCCGCCAGCGCGGCATAGCGGGCCGACTGCACGCCGGGCCGGCCTTGCAGGGCGTCGACGCACAGGCCCGAGTCGTCGGCCAGCGCCGGGCGACCGGTGATGCGAGCCGCGTGCCGTGCCTTGGCCAGCGCGTTCTCCACAAAGGTGCCATGCGGCTCCTCCGCCTCGCCCACGCCCAGTTCACCCTGGCAACGCACCTGGATGCCGGGCAGCAAGGCCTGCAGTTCGGCCAGCTTCTTGGCGTTGTTCGACGCCAGCACCAGCTCCGGCATGGCGTCAGACATCAGCCAGACCCAGACTCAGGCGCTGCGCCCGATGCAGCTGCGCAATGCCCGCCTGCGCCAGATCCAGCAGCTGGTTGAGCTCGGCCCGCGAGAACGCGGCGCCCTCGGCCGTGCCTTGCACCTCGATCATGCCGCCCTGCCCCGTCATGACCACGTTCATGTCGGTGTCGCAGGCAGAGTCTTCCGTGTAGGCCAGGTCCAGCAGGGGCACGCCCTCGACGATGCCCACGGAGATCGCCGCCACCGCATCGCGCAGCGGCCAGGCCTGGATCAGCCCTTGCTCGCGCAGCCAGCTGCACGCGTCATGGGCCGCCACATAGGCGCCGGTGATGGCGGCCGTGCGGGTACCGCCATCGGCCTGCAGCACGTCGCAGTCGAGCTGGATGGTGCGCTCGCCGAGCGCTCCCAGATCGAACACGGCGCGCATGGCCCTTCCGATCAGGCGCTGGATTTCCTGGGTGCGCCCGCTCTGCTTGCCCTTGGCCGCTTCGCGATCGGACCGGGTGTGAGTGGCGCGGGGCAACATGCCGTACTCGGCGGTCACCCAACCCGCGCCACTGCCGCGGCGGAAGGGCGGCACGCGCTCCTCGACCGAGGCGGTGCACAGCACCTGGGTGTCGCCAAAGGCCACCAGCACCGAACCCTCGGCATGGCGCGTGTAATGCCGCTCCAGCCGCAGCGGGCGCAGCTCATCAGCGCGCCGGCCGTCGGCGCGCATTCCCTTGATGGGTTCCATCTCAGACTTTCTTCTTGGTGCGACGGATGGTCGCGTTGATCTCGTCGACCTGGCGGTCGATCTCCGCATCGGTCATTTCCGAGCGGCGCTCGAGTTGCTCGAGCAAGGAGCTTTGAATGGTGGTGGCGAAGGCCGACTCACCGAGGTTGCGCGTGGACAGGCGCTCGGTCTCCGCCACCTCGGCCGGGTCCTCACCCTCCCACTCCACCGCGAGCACGGTGACGTTGTCCGACTTGGCGCCGCCCTGGCGCAGCGCGGCCTCAACCAAATCCGGCACCGCATCGTGCAACTCGCGTGCACTGATCTGCTCGACGATGCTGTGATCGGTCACCTGGCTCCACAGGCCGTCCGAGCACAGCAGCAAGCGATCCCCCACGGTGAGTGGCAAGGGCCCCTGGATGTCGATCATCGGCCGACCTGGACTGCCCAGGCAGGTGAACAGCACATTGCGATTGACGCGGTCGGCCTGGCGCCCCAGGGCTTCTTGCAGCTCGATGTAGGAGTGATCGCGCGTGCGCGCCACCAGCTCGCCTGACCGCACCCAGTACAGGCGGGAATCCCCGCAATGGGCCCAGAAGGCCTGTCCGCCCTGGGTGATGCAGGCCACGATGGTGGTGCGCGGCGTGTCGTCCAGCTTGCGTTCGGCCGCGTAATTCAGCAACTGCTGGTGGGCGGCCAGCACCCCTTCTCGCAGGAACACCATCGGGTCGGCGATGCGGGGCTTCGCGGAGGCCTGAAACAGGGAGGCCAGGGTCTGCAACGCGATCTGCGCGGCCATCTCCCCTTCCGGGTGGCCGCCCATGCCATCAGCCAGAGCAAACAGCGCCGAATCCCGCGTGTAGCAGTAGCCCATGCGGTCTTCGTTCTTTTCCCGCCCACCCTTGCGGCTGACCTGGAAAACTCCAAACTTCACGCCTTGGCCCCTGTCTTGAGGTTCTCCAGCTGCATCTTCAACCGTTCACTGAAACTGAGTTTGGTATATCGGCGCTCGGTTTCGCGCGCCAACTCCTTCTGCAGGGCAAAGACCGATTGCGGCCGCGCCAAGGGATCCATGGCCATGCACCATTCGGTCACTTCCAGCAGGTTGTCTGAATAGACATTGCGCAGGCGAGACAGGCTGAGGCTGAGGCGGTCCTTCTCCTGGCGCTGCGGCGCATCATTGGGCGGGTAGCCCTGCATGCAGGCATAGATGCAGGCGCCGATGGCGTAGATGTCCGTCCAGGGGCCCAGCGAGCCATCGCGCCGGTACATCTCCGGGGCCGCGAAGCCGGGCGTGTACATCGGCCGGATGAAGTTGCCTTCCTTGCTCAGCACCTCGCGCGCGGCACCGAAATCCAGCAATACCGCCCGGTTGTCATTGGTGATGAAAATATTGGCCGGCTTGATGTCCAAGTGCAGCATCTTGTGCTGATGGACGATGCGCAAGCCCTTCAGGATTTCATCGAACAGAGATCGAATCGTGGATTCGCGAAATACCTTGTCACGTTTCAAATCACGCGCCGTGACGATGAAATCCTGCAGGGTATCGCCCTGCAGGTAATTCATCACCATGTAGACCGTCTCGTTTTCGCGCAGGAAATTCAGCACCGAAACGACGCTCGTGTGCGAGATCTGCGCCAGCGAGCGCCCTTCTTCGAAGAAGCTGCGCAGGCCCAATCGGTAGAGCGGCAGCTTGTCCGGCTTGATCCGTGGGACCAGCTCGCCAGGGCTGCGCTCGGCCAGCGAGGACGGCAGGTATTCCTTGATCGCCACCAAATGGTGGTCAGGATCCTCGGCCAGATACACCACGCCGAAGCCACCAGCTGCGAGTTTCTTGATGATCTGGTAGCCGCCCACCACGGTGCCGGCAGGAAGGGGCGCCGGTTTCGGCTTTGACATAATCGCGAATCGCCTTTTTTGTCAGCCAGATTCATGCCAGTCTACAGCATGACCGGGTATGCCAGTGCCCTGGGGCAACCCCCGCAAAACCCGGATCAAGTGCCCGCGCCGCAACTCGCGGTCGAGCTGCGCTCGGTCAACGGACGCTTTCTGGATCTATCTCTTCGTTTGCCCGACGAACTGCGCCACCTGGAGCCCCCCATCCGCGACGCAATTGCGCAGGGCATCCGGCGCGGCAAGGTGGAATTGCGCATCGCCGCCGGGCGCGAGGGCGAACACGCCCTGCCTCGCCTGCACCCAGGCACCCTGGATCAACTGGCCGAACTGCAAGGTCAGTTGCAGGCGCGCTTTCCGTCTGCCAGCCCTTTGGCCGTTCAGGAATTGCTGCACTGGTGCCGTCAAGGCAGCGCCCAACCGGCCTGGGACGACGGCTGGTTATTGAAATTGGTTCAACAGTGCGTGGACGGCTTGCGCGAGGCGCGCGCGCGTGAAGGCGACCGGCTGACCCAGATCCTGCTGGACAAGATTGCGCAACTGCGGGTTTTGGCCGAACGCGCCGAGCCGCTCGTGCCCGCCGTGGTGCAACGCCACCAGGAGCGCTTCCTGCAGCGCTGGCAGGAAGCACTCAACCAGGCCGGCGCCCTGGCCCATGTCGAGCTATCGGAAGCCGCGCGCGAGCGCGCTCTGTCCGAGGCGGCGGCCCATGCGATCCGCATTGACGTGGCCGAAGAGTTGGCCCGACTGCGTGCCCACCTGGATGAAATCGAGGCCCAGCTGCGCAAGGGCGGAGAACTTGGCAAGCGGCTGGACTTTCTGATCCAGGAACTGCATCGTGAAGCCAATACCTTGGGGTCCAAATCCACCGCGCTGGAGCTGTCTGCCATTTCGGTGGACATGAAGGTGCTGATCGAACAGATGCGCGAACAAGTGCAGAACATCGAATGAACACCACCCTCCCCCAAGAAACCCCGGGCAATCTGTTCGTCGTCGCCGCTCCCAGCGGAGCCGGCAAGAGCAGCCTCGTCAAGGCGCTGCTGGAACTGGACGCCAAGCTGGCTGTATCGGTCTCCCACACCACCCGAGCACCGCGCGGCCAGGAACAGAACGGTCGCGAGTACTGGTTTGTCGGCGAGGCGGAGTTCCGCGCCAAGATTGACCACAACGACTTCCTCGAGTGGGCCGAGGTGCATGGCAATCTGTACGGCACCTCTCAGGCGGCGATTCAAACCCGGGTTGAGGCCGGAGAGGACGTCGTGTTGGAGATCGACTACCAGGGTGCCATGCAGGTCAAGCGCTTGTTTCCTAGTGCTGTGCTGATCTTCATCCTGCCGCCCAGTTGGGAAGAGCTGCGGCAACGCCTGCTGCGTCGCGGAGACACCGAACCCGCCGTGATCGAAGAGCGCATGGCCAACGCCCGCGTCGAAGTGGCGCAGGCCAAGCACTTTGATTTCGTGGTCGTGAACGCCCTGTTCGAGACCGCGCTCTTCGATCTCAAGGCGATCGTTCATGCGCAGCGTCTAAAATACGCGGCTCAGCTCCGGCACCGCTCGGCGGTGTTCCAGGCGCTGGACCTCTGTTGACCCCTTGCTAGCAAACGAGAACCATGGCCCGCATCACTGTTGAAGACTGCCTGGAAAAGATCCCCAACCGCTTCCAGCTCGTGTTGGCCGCGACCTATCGCGCCCGCATGCTCAGTCAGGGTCACTCGCCCAAGATTGAGAGCAAGAACAAGCCGGGCGTGACCGCCCTGCGCGAGATTGCCGCTGGCGAAGTGGGTCTGGAAATGCTGCGTCGCGTGCCCATCTGAAGCCGCACACTCCACAGACAAGGCGCCCACGGGCGCCTTTCTGTTTTTTCGCTTGGCACCGCACTCCAAAACTGGCACGGGCCATCGAGTAAATTCGACGCATGCTGCGCACTTTTGCCGCTGTCCGCTGGCCGGGCAGCCGCCCCAACCGTCCCACGAACGAGACCCCGGCCACCCATGCGGCCTCGTTCGAGGTACTGGCGCCGCACCTGAACTACCTCAGCAAGGCTGACATCAAGCGCGTGCGTGAGGCGTTTCGCTTCGCTGACAACGCCCACC
The DNA here is from genome assembly GCF_041912635.1 of Inhella sp. Classification (GTDB taxonomy): domain Bacteria; phylum Pseudomonadota; class Gammaproteobacteria; order Burkholderiales; family Burkholderiaceae_C; genus Inhella. The sequence goes on along the minus strand of NZ_JAYRMO010000025.1, from coordinate 59,664 downwards.
TGGGTCAACTGCGCGCCAGCGGCGAGCCCTACATCACGCACCCTCTGGCGGTGGCAGGCATCTGCGCCGAATGGCGACTGGACGCCCAGGCCATCATGGCCGCGCTGATGCACGACGCCATGGAGGATTGCGGCGTCACCAAGGTCGAGCTGATCGAGAAGTTCGAGGCCCCGACTGCCGAGCTGGTCGATGGCCTCACCAAGCTGGACAAGCTGCAGTTCTCCACCAAGGAGGAGTCGCAGGCCGAGTCGTTCCGCAAGATGCTGCTGGCGATGGCGCGCGACGTGCGCGTGATTCTGATCAAGCTGGCCGACCGCCTGCACAACATGCGCACGATGGACGCGATGGCACCCGCCAAGCAGCGACGCATCGCGCGCGAGACGCTCGAAATTTTTGCGCCCATCGCGCACCGGCTTGGTCTGAACCAGACCTACCGGGAGCTGCAGGACCTCAGCTTCCGCTACGAACACCCCTGGCGCCATGCGCTGCTCGAAAAGGCCGTGGGCAAGGCGCGGGGTCATCGGCGCGATCTGGTCGCGCGCATTGAACAGGACGTGCGCAAGTCCTTCGCCAAGGCCAGCTTGAATGTGGATGTGCAGGGCCGGGAAAAGACCCTGTATTCGATCTACCGAAAGATGCGCGACAAGCACCTGAGCTTTGCCCAGGTCAGCGACATCTTCGGTTTCCGCATCGTTGTGGACGAGCTGCCGCAGTGCTATCTGGCCTTGGGCGTGTTGCACCAGCTCTACAAGCCGCAGCCCGGACGCTTCAAGGACTACATCGCCATCCCCAAGCCGAACGGCTACCAGAGCCTGCACACGACGCTCGTCTCGCCCCTCGGAACCGCGGTGGAGTTCCAGATCCGCACCGAGGCCATGCACCAGGTGGCCGAACAGGGCGTGGCGGCGCACTGGCTCTACAAGACCAAGGGCAAGGGGACCGATGCGCAATCACTCGGCTCGCGCCTGCTGCAGTCGCTGCTGGACATCCAGAACGAGACACGCGACGCGCGCGAGTTTCTGGAGCATGTGCGCATCGATCTGTTCCCGGATTCGGTCTACGTCTTCACGCCGCGCTCGCGCATCCTCGCCCTGCCCAAGGGCGCAACGCCCGTCGACTTCGCCTACGCCATCCACTCCGACATCGGTGACCATTGCGTGGCCGCCCAGGTCAATGGCGAAATGGTGCCGCTGCGCACCGAACTGCGCAGCGGTGATGTGGTGGAGATCGTCACGGCGCCCAGTGCCCGCCCGAACCCCGCGTGGCTGAGCTTCGTGCGCACCGGCCGGGCGCGCAGCAAGATCCGCCACCACCTCAAGACCCTGGCGCACGAGGAATCGCGCGAACTGGGGCTGAAACTACTGGCACAGGCCCTGCGTGCCGAAGGCATGGCGCTCCCGGCCCTGGAAGGTGAGTCCGCGCCGCTGTGGCAGAACCTGGCGCGTTGGGCCGGGCATCGCAATGCCGACGAGTTGCTGATGGAAATCGGCGTCGGTCGCAAGATCGCCAGCATGGTGGCCAAGCAACTCTCGCGCATGCTGGTTGAGTCCGGTCAGCGCCCGGACACCGTGCTGCTCAGCATGGGGCGCTTTGCCGAAGACGAGAGCGCCCAGGCGGCCGTGGTGTTACTGGATGGCAGCGAGGGCGCATCCGTGCGCTACGCCAGTTGCTGCCGCCCGATTCCGGGCGATGAAATTCGGGGCTATCTGGGCCGGGGTGAAGGGCTGCTGGTGCACACCGCCGAATGCCAGACCGGTCGGCGCGTGTTCCAGCGCGACAGCGAGCACTGGATCGATGTGGCCTGGGCGGACGAGCTTCAGCACCCCTTTGAGGCCGAGGTCGGTGTGCTGATGAACAACGTCAAGGGCGCACTGGCGCAAGTGGCGGCGGGCGTCAGCCAGGCCGAAGCCGACATCACCCACGTGGAGATGAACAAGGACTCGGACGTGGCCCGCGAAACCGCGGAGATGCGCATGCTGATCGCCGTGCGCGACCGCCATCACCTGGCCGATGTGCTGCGTGTGGTGCGCCGGGTCTCGCCCGTGATGCGCGTGTGGCGCATCAAGCCCTAGTCGGGTAGCTCACTTCCAGCACTTCGAGCGCTTCGTCGCCGCCCGGAGTGCGCAGCACCACTTCGTCGCCCACGCGCGCGCGCAACAGGGCGCGCGCCACCGGGGCCACCCAGCTGATCTCGCCGGCCAGGCTGTCGGCCTCGTCAACGCCCTTGATGGTGACCGTGCGCTCTTCGCCGCGCGAATTGGCGAAAGTGACGGTAGCGCCAAAGAACACCTGTTCGCTGCCGTGATGCACGCTGGGGTCAACGACCTCGGCAATTTCCAGGCGCTTGGTCAGGAAGCGGATGCGCCGGTCGATTTCGCGCAAGCGCTTCTTGCCGTACAGGTAGTCGCCGTTCTCGCTGCGGTCCCCGTTCGAGGCCGCCCAGTGCACGATCTCCACCACCCGAGGTCGCTCCTCATCGAGCAGGTGCAACAACTCGGCACGCAGCCGCGCGTGGCCCGCAGGCGTCATGTAGTTGCGCTGACCGGGAGGCAGGGGCGGCAGCGCGGGTGCATCGCCGTCTTCGGCGTCGTCCGCATCGCTTTCGCGTGTGAAGGCCTTGCTCATGTCGATTCGACAAAGAAAAACGGGTCGATGCGAAGCATCGACCCGTTCAGATGTTGGCGCGGCTGGCAGGATTCGAACCCACGACCCCTTGGTTCGTAGCCAAGTACTCTATCCAACTGAGCTACAGCCGCTTTGCATAAACCCGGCGGGCCGGGATCTGCGATTTCTAATTTCTTCTTGATTCCAACAATTTCTGGCGCGGCTGGCAGGATTCGAACCCACGACCCCTTGGTTCGTAGCCAAGTACTCTATCCAACTGAGCTACAGCCGCCGAAAGACAGAGACTATAACAAGAAATTTGAATGATCATCAAGTGGCGCGCGCTGCTTTTTCCAAGCAATGCAACCGCTGCTCGCTGTCTTCGAACTGTTCGGCCAGCTCCGCCATGCGCAGCCAGGCGCGGCGGCGCTGGTTGGCGCTGAGGCGCTGCTCTTCGGCTGCCGTGCCCAAGACTTGCCGCGCCTTGCCCCAGAGCTGCAATTCGGCCAGTGTGTGGCCCAGGGCCAGCGGCAGTTGCACATTGCGCGGGAAGCGCGCAACCGCCTCTTCCAGGCGCGCCAGCCAATCGGCCCCGATGCCCGACGTGCACAAGGCCAGCGCATCGGCCAGCACGCCGCGCTCTTCCTCGCTGAGTTGGGAGAGCTGATCCCAGAGCGGCCGAATCCAGGCGCGTGCATCGGCCGCGGCACCCTGCGCGGCCATGGTCTCGGCGGCGCGCGCCACCACGAAGGGGTCACGCCGGTCGCTCGCATCCAGTTGCAGCCACAGGCCGCGCAACTGGTCGGCATCGCGCGCACTGGCCAGCACATCGAAAGCCAGCGAGCGCATCAGACTCTGCGCCACTCCGGCGGAAAAGCCCTGGTGTTTGGCCAACAGACGCGCGGTGCGCAGGGCCTCCAGCGGGCGCTCGGCCATGCGGGCCGCCTGCAGCCGCAGGCGCAAGGCCTGCGTGCGGCGTGCGGCACCCGCCGGCAACTCGGCCAGCAGGTCGAGTGCACGGGGCGCGTCGCGGTCGTCCAGGGCCCAGCCCACGGCCATCAGCCGGGCGGCCTCCTCATGGGCGCGCGCTTGGCCCTGGCTGGCGCACAGCCGCAGCGCGGTATCCCACTGCTCCTGGCGTCGCGTGCGGTCCTGCAAGCGGTGCGCAGCCTCGGCCGCCAACAAGTGCGCCAGCGCCAAAGCACCGGCATCGGCCTGCAATTCGGGGGTCTTTGCATTCAGCGTGAGCAGGCGCTGCACCACGCGCTGGGCACGCGAAAAACGCGCGCCCCAGAGCGACACCAGCGCCTCGCGCAGCAGCTGCTGCGCGCCGCGATCGCGCTGGGCCAGACGCCAGGCGCGCGCGCGCTCAGGCAGGCCGAACAGCAGGCTCAGGGTATGCAGCAGGGCAAACACCAGCAGGCAGGCGCCCACCAGCAGCAGCAAAAAGAGGTTCAGCGACAGGTCGACGCGCCAACCGGACCAGAACAGGCTGACCAGGCCATCGTTGCGCCCAAGCGTCAGCGCCGCCACCGCGGCAGCGGTGAACAGCAGGATCAACCAGACGATGCCGCGCATCAGCGCACACCCGCCACGGCGGCCAGGGCGGCCAGACTGTCCTCCGGCCGGGGCAGCTGGATGGGCCGAGCCTGGCCCTGCACCTGACGCAGCAGCTCCATGGCCAACTGGGTACGGCGCTGGCGGGCGTCCGCGTAGCGCTCCACCAGGCCCAGTGCGGCACGCAGATCGGCCTGTGCGCCTTCGTACTGCCGCGACATCAGCGCCAGGCGGGCGTTCAACAGGCGCAGCTTGAGGTTCTCACGCAGGAAATAGCTCTGCTCGGGCGCGATCAGCATGGCGTCGGCGTGCTCAATGCGGGTCACCCGCACCAGGTCCTTGACCTCGCTCCAGGCCTCACCCGCGCGCAGGCCGAGCCAGCGCTGCCATTCCTGCCAGCGCGGCTCCGGTGCACTGGCCGGCTTGGCCGGCGCCGAGGCGGGCGCCGCGCGCTGCAGGCGCTGCGGCTCAACCAGCAGGGGCAGCTCGTCCACCAGGCGCGTCACTTCATCGAGGCGGAGTGCCAATGTGGCGTTGTCCACCGCGCCCACGGCCTTCACGCGATCGAGGTCGCGCAGCATGGCGCGGCGCACGCCCTCCAGGCGCGGTTGCTTGTGGCGCTGCAGGCGTTCTTCCCCCTGCTTGAGCGCCGTCACCAGCGGCTCGGCGCTGGCAAAAAGCTGCGCCTGCTGGCTGGCCAGGCGCAGGCTGGCTTCCAGATCGCCGACGACGTTCTCGTCGCGCGAGCGCGAAAGCGATGAGAGCAGCTCTTCCAGCTGGCTGCGCTGCACCGCCACCTCGGCCAGACGCGCCTCGGCCAAGGCCAGCTTGGCAGCCAGGTCGCGCACCTGTTCCTGGGTTTGCTGGGCCGCCTGGCGGGCTTCACCGGCAAGGCTCTGCGTGCCGGCCTGGCGGCGCACCAACTCCTGCTCCAGTTCGCGTACCCGGGTCTGTGACTGCCAGGCCAGGCCCAGCGCGGCCAGGCTCAGGCCGGCCAGCACGGCCCCCATCCACCAGGGGGCTGCGGGTGCGCGCGGGCCCGGGCTGGCGGGCGCAACGGGGCTGGGTTCGGGGGATTGGGGGGTCTCGGCGGACATCCGGAAGATTCTAGGCAGCGGCCCAGTGCCGCCAGGCCTGGGCGACGGCCTCGGGGTCGGCGCGCAGTTCCTGCACCGCAAGCCCGGCCTTGCGCGCCACGGCGGCAATGCGCGGGTGCGAGGCCAGCACCGTGGCACCGGGGCCAAACACGTCGAGCTGCAGCCCGTGCTCCAGCGACTGGGTGCTCGTCAGCAGCCACAACGCCGGCTGCCCACGTAAGGCCTGGGCCTGCCGAGCCCAGTCGCCCTCCGCAGGTGGCGCCATGCGGCGGTAGACCGACATGGCCCGCACCCTGGCGCCCTGCTCCACCAGGCGTTCGGCCAGCCATTCGCGGCCGCCATCGCCGCGCAGCAGCAGCACATCCGCATCGCGCCAGCCGCCCAGTTGCTCCAGCAGCGGCCAGAGGGATTCGGACTCGAAGCGTTCGCTGTCCTCGGGGGGGCACAGCACTTGGCTAACACCCCGCTCGCGCAAGGCGTGCGCAGTGCCGGGCCCGACGCAGGCGGCCGAGGTGGAAGGCGGCCAGCAGGACCAATCGCCTGCGTCGAGTGCCGTCACCGCACTGGGGCTGACGAAGACGGCGAGGCGCGGCGCCTGCTGCAGGGCGGACCAGGCCTTGACCACAGCGTCCGGGTCGGCCGCGGGGCCGATGGCGATCAGGGGCAGTCCTTGCACCGGCACGCCGAGCGCCTGCAGCGCATTGCACCAACGCGCCTGCTGGGCCTGCGGTGCCGTCAGCACCAGGGGGCCGCGCATCAGGCGGGGAGCTGGGCGCCCTGGTCCAGCAAGGCCTGGGCCGCGCGGGCGCCCAAGGCCTCGGCGGCGGCTTGGTCGGCGGCCGGCCCGCTCACTTGGGCGCGCAGCAGCGCACCCTGTTCCCCCTCAGGCGCCCCCAAGGCCACGTTCAAGAAGAGTGCACCGCCCTGCCATTGCGCATGGGCGGCCAGCGGCATGGAGCAGCTGCCCCCCAGGCGGCGCGAAACCTCGCGCTCGGCCGCGCAGGCCAGCCAGGTCGGCGTGTGCGCCAGGCTGGCCAGGCGCTCGCGCAGCGCGTGGTCGCCCGCGCGCACCTCGATGCCCAGCGCGCCTTGGCCGGCGCAGGGGATCAGTTCGTCCAGCGCAAAGTGCGAGCGGATGCGAGTGCCAAGTTCCAGGCGCTTCAGGCCAGCAGCGGCCAGCACGATGGCGTCAAAGCCGCCTTCGTCGAGCTTGCGCAGGCGCGTGTCCAGATTGCCGCGCAGCGGCAGGATTTCCAAATCGGGCCGGCGTGCCTTGAGCTGGCTGGCACGGCGCAGGCTGGAGGTACCCACCCTGGCGCCTTGCGGCAGCTCATCCAGCTTGGCATAGCCGGGGCTGACGAAGGCATCGCGGGGGTCCTCGCGCTCCATCACGCAAGCCAAGGCAAAGGCATCCGGCAGGGCCATCGGCACGTCCTTGAGCGAATGCACGGCCAGATCGGCCTCGCCCAGTTCCAGCGCCACCTCCAATTCCTTGACGAACAAGCCCTTGCCGCCCACCTTGGAGAGGCTGCGGTCGAGGATCTCGTCACCGCGCGTGCTCAGCGGCACCAGTTCCACCTGCACGCCCCATTCGGCCTGCAGACGGTCCCGCACATGCTCGGCCTGCCACAGGGCCAGACGGCTTTTGCGGGTGGCAATTCTCAGGATTTCGCTCATGGCCAGGATGCTATCTGGCAGGCGAAGGCGGCTTCGCCTTGGGGAGGAAACTCTTGCCGAACGTCAAAGTAACTCGGTTACATTGTTTTGGCCTTTTCAAGTTACATCGACCATGCCACGCCCTGCCCGCTCCAAAGCACCCGCTGCCCAACCTGAAGCCGACAAGGATCAGCCGCTGCGCGAGGACATTCGCCTGCTCGGACGCCTGCTCGGCGAGGTGATCCGCGACCAGGAAGGCCGCGAGGCCTTCGAACTGGTGGAGCGCATCCGCCAGCTCTCGGTGGCCTGGCGGCGCGGGCAGGATCAGCAGGCCGGCCGCCAGTTTGATCGCCTGCTCAAGGGCCTCTCGGCCGATCAGGCGGTGATGGTGATCCGCGCCTTCAGCTACTTCTCGCACCTGGCGAACCTGGCCGAGGACCGCCACCATGTGCGCCGGCGCGAGCACCACGAGCGCGCCGGGCATTTGCAGGCCGGCTCGCTGGCCTACAGCCTGGAGGCCCTGCACAGCGCCGGCGTGCGGCCGGTGGAGATTGGCGCCCTGCTGCAGCGCGCGCACATCTCGCCGGTGCTGACGGCCCACCCCACCGAGGTGCAGCGCAAGTCCATCCTGGACGCCGAGCGCGCCATCGCCCACCTGCTGGCGCAGCGCGACGCGCCTTTGAGCGAACGCGAGCAGCGTGCCAACGAGGAGCTGATGCGCGCCCGCATCACCCAGCTGTGGCAGACGCGCATGCTGCGTTACTCGAAGCTGACGGTGGCGGACGAGATCGAGAACGCGCTTTCCTACTACCCGGCCACCTTCCTGAGCGAAATTCCGCGCCTGTACGCCGAACTGGAAGCCGCCCTGCCCGGCCAGCAGCTGCCCGCCTTCCTTCGCATGGGCCACTGGATTGGCGGCGACCGCGACGGCAACCCGAATGTGGGCGCCGCCACGCTGCGCCATGCGCTGAAGCGCCAGAGCGAAGTGGTGCTGCGCCATTACCTCACCGAGCTGCACGAGCTGGGCGCCGAGCTTTCGATCTCGGCGCGCCTGGCGCGCATCACGCCCGAGATGCAAGCCCTGGCCGAACGCAGCCCGGACCGCAACGAGCACCGCCTGGACGAGCCCTACCGCCGCGCGCTGACCGGCATGTACGCGCGCCTGGCCGCCACCCTGCACGAGCTGACCGGCACCGAGGCCCTGCGCCATGCCGTGGCACCGCAGGACGCCTACCGCGACCCCGAGGAGCTGCTGGCCGATCTGCGCACCATCGAGGCTTCTCTGCGCCATCACCATGCGGATGCCTTGATCGCCCCGCGCCTGACGCCGCTGATGCGGGCCCTCAGCGTGTTCGGCTTCCACCTCGCCACCCTGGACCTGCGCCAGAGCAGCGACCAGCACGAGGCCGTGGTGGCCGAGCTGCTGCTGGCCGCGCGCATCGAGCCTGAATACAGCGCACTCGACGAACTGGCCAAGCGCGCCCTGCTGCTGCGCCTGCTGGGCGAGGCGCGGCCGCTACGCGTCATCGGCCACGCCTACAGCGAGAAGTCCCTGGGTGAGCTGGCGGTGTTCGAGGCCGCCCAGGAAGCCCTGCAGCGCTTTGGCCGCGACGCCATCCGCCACGCCATCATTTCGCACACCGAGTCGGTGTCCGACCTGCTGGAAGTGCTGCTGCTGTGCAAGGAAGTGGGCCTGCTGCGCGGGCGCCTGGGTGAAGACGCGCAGTGCGCGCTGATCGTCTCGCCGCTGTTCGAGACCATTGGCGATCTGCGCGAGGCCCCGGCCATCATGCGTGAGTTCTACGCCCTGCCAGGCATCCCCGAGCTGGTGATGGCCAGCGGCGGCGAGCAGGACGTGATGCTGGGCTACTCCGACTCCAACAAGGACGGCGGCGTCTTCACCAGCAACTGGTCGCTCTACCGCGCCGAGATCGCCCTGGTCGAGCTGTTCGACGAGCTGCGCGCCCGCCATGGCGGGCCGATCCTTCGCCTGTTCCACGGCCGCGGCGGCACCGTGGGCCGCGGCGGCGGCCCGAGCTACCAGGCCATCCTGGCCCAGCCCCCGGGCACGGTGAACGGGCAGATCCGCCTGACCGAGCAGGGCGAGGTGATCGCCTCCAAGTACGCCAACGCCGAGATCGGCCGGCGCAACCTGGAAACCCTGGTGGCCGCCACGCTGGAGGCCAGCCTGCTGCACCCCACGCAGGACGCGCCGGCCAAGTTCCTGGAGGCCGCGCAGCAGCTATCGGACGAAAGCTTCGGCGCCTACCGCCGCCTGGTCTACGAGACCGAAGGCTTTGCTGACTACTTCTTTGCCGCCACGCCGATCCGCGAGATCGCCGAGCTCAACATCGGTTCGCGCCCGGCCAAGCGCCCGGGCAGCGGCGGCGGCCCCAAGGCCATCGAGGGCCTGCGCGCCATCCCCTGGGGCTTCAGCTGGGGCCAGGCCCGCGTGGCCCTGCCGGGCTGGTGCGGCTTCGGCTCGGGCGTGATGGCCTACCTGGGCGAGGAAGGCACGAAGGAACGCACCCAGCGCCTGACCCTGCTGCGCAAGATGCACAAGCAGTGGCCCTTCTTCCGCACCCTGCTCTCCAACCTGGACATGGTGCTGGCCAAGAGCGACTTGGAGCTGGCCGCGCGCTACGTGGAGCTAGTGGAAGACAAGAAGCTGGGCCGGCGCATCTTTGCCGCCATCAAGGCCGAATTCGCGCGCACCGAGGAGGCCCTGAGCCTGATCACCGGCGAAGCCCAGCGCCTGGCCGGCAACCCCTCGCTGGCGCGCTCTATCGCCCACCGCTTCCCCTACATCGACCCGCTGAACCACCTGCAGGTGGAGCTGATGCGGCGCTACCGCCAACTGTCGAGTGACAAGCAGGTCGACCCGACGGTGATGGAGCGCGTGCAGCGCGGCATCCACCTGTCCATCAACGGCATCGCCGCGGGCCTGCGCAACACCGGTTGAACCCAGGGGCGGCCGACAGGCCCTGCCCAGTACGATCCCAGGCTCTTCAAACAGACAGGGAGCGCTCATTGAGCAGGGCTTGGGGTTGCACACGCAGGAGCTGGTTGGCGGCCTGCGCCACCGTTCCGGGGCTGGCAAGCGCGCAAGGAGCTCAAGGCGCTCAGGCCGCTCAGCTCACGCTCACCCTGCTGGAAGGGCCGGCGGCGCTGGTGATTGGCGCGCAGGCCTTTGACGCCCAGGAAGGCCTGCGGCTGGCCGCTGGCGCGCTGATCGAAACCGGGGCCAACACCGGGCTGCTGCGCCTTGAGGGTGCGGATGGCAGCCTGATTGACCTCGGCCCCGGCAGCCGCGCACTGCTGCAGCCGCCCCGGCGCGGTGCCGCATCGCCCGGGCTGTACCTGCTCTCGGGGTGGGTCAAGCTGCAAAGCGGACCCAAGCAGCCGCACGGCGGGCTGCTCAGCCCGCTGCTCGAACTCGAACCCACACCGGGTTCGGTGGTGCTGCAGCTCAGCGCCAGCCAGGTGGCGCTGTTCTGTGAAGGTGGCTCGGTCAAGCTGATCGAACGCGGTGGCGCCAAGGCCCGTCAACTTGTGGCCGCCGGCGCCAGCTACCAGCGCCAGGGCAGCAAGGGCGGCGAGCTGCTGCCCCGCCCGGACCCCGCTTGGCTGCGCACCGTGCCGCGCGCCTTTCGCGACCCCATCCCGCCGCGCCTGGCCCGCTTCAGCGGCCCGGCACCGACGCCCGCCGCCCAACCCGCGCCGCGCTACGAGAACCTGGCCGCCTGGTTGCAGGCGGAACCCGGCCTGCGACGCGAGTTCCCGCGCCGTTTTGCCCCGCTGGTGCGCGACCCCGCCTTCCGCGCGGAAGTCGCCAAGAACCTCGGCGCCCACCCCGAATGGGAGCCGGTGCTCTTTCCCGAACGATTCCAAAAACCTGCCTCGGCCCCCGCCTCCGGAGTTCGCCCATGAAACTGCTCGTCAAGTTCAACCTGCTCTACGTGCTGGCCATGCTGCTGGGCATCGGCTGCAGCGGGCTGATTGCCCGCAACATGCTGCAGGAGAACGCGCGCGAAGAGGTGCTCAACAGCGCCCGCCTGATGATGGACAAGGCCGTGGCCGTACGTGCATACACCAGCAAGCAAATCACCCCGCTGCTGGAAACGCAGATGAAGTATGAGTTCCTGCCGCAGTCGGTGCCCAGCTACTCAGCCGTGGAGGTGCTGGCAGCCGTGCAGGCCAAGCACCCCGAGTTCGCCTACAAGGAAGCCACGCTGAACCCCACCAACCCGCGCGACCGCGCCGTGGGCTGGGAGGTGGACATCGTCAGCCAGTTCCGCAGCAACGGGGAGTTGAAGGAATTCGTCGGCGAGCGCGACACGCCGATGGGTCGCTCGCTCTTCATCTCGCGCCCGCTGCGCATCACCGACCCGGCCTGCCTGCGCTGCCACTCCAGCGTGGAGGCCGCACCCAAGACCATGGTGGACAAATACGGCCCGGCCAACGGCTTTGGCTGGACGCACAACGAGGTGGTGGGGGCGCAGATCATGTCCGTGCCCATGAACCTGCCGCTGGAACGCGCCGAGCGCTCGTTCAAGCTCTTCATCACCGCGCTGGTAGGCGTGTTCGTGGCCGTAGGCGTGCTGCTCAATGTCGCCATCTGGGCCTTCGTGGTGCGCCCGGTCACGCGCCTGTCGGCCTTGGCCGACCGCGTCAGCCAGGGCGACCTGGAAGCGCCCGAGTTCGCCACCGGCTCGAGCGATGAGATCGGCACGCTGGCGCAGTCCTTCGCCCGCATGCGCGCCAGCGTCGTCCAAGCCATGAAGATGTTGGAAAGCTGATGCCGCTGCCTCTTCCTGAGAAGCTCGGCAAGTACCAGATCAGCGGGGTGCTGGGCGAAGGCGCCATGGGCGTCGTCTACAAGGGTTTCGACCCCGACATCGGCCGCGTGGTGGCGCTCAAGACCATTCGCCGCGCGCTCGACGACGGCTCGGACGCGGCGGACTCCATCACTGCGCGCTTTCGCAACGAGGCGCGCGCCGCCGGGCGCCTGCAGCACCCCGGCATCGTGGCGGTGTACGACTTCGGCCAGGACGAGGACGTGGCCTTCATCGCCATGGAGTTCGTTGAGGGCAGCAACCTCTCGCACTACCTGGGCCGCAAGGTGCGCTTCACCGATGAGGACATCCTCAGCGTGATGACCCAGCTGCTGGACGCGCTGGAGCATGCGCACGACCAGGGCGTCTGGCACCGCGACATCAAGCCCGCCAACTTGATGATGACGCGCGGCGGCAAGCTCAAGGTGGCGGACTTCGGCATCGCCCGCATCGAGTCCGCCGGTCTGACGCTGGCCGGCGGCCTGATCGGCACGCCCTCCTACATGGCGCCCGAGCAGTTCCTGGGCAACCCGATCGACCGGCGCGTCGACCTCTACGCCGCCGGCGTGCTGCTCTACCAGCTGCTGACGGGCCAGCAGCCCTTCGTGGGCAGCACCGAGCGCCTGATGCACAAGGTGTTGAACGAAACGCCGCGCCCGCCCTCGACGCTGGAGTTCGGCCTCAGCCGCCCGCCGGGCTATGACGCCATCGTCGCCAAGGCCCTGGCCAAGGACCCGGAGGACCGCTTTGCCAATGCGGCGGCGTTCCGCACGGCCCTCACCCAAGGCATCGGCACGCCGCTGGCCGCGACGGTGTCGGACGCCACCGTCATTGCCGTGCCGCTGCGCCGCCCGCAGGCACCGGTCGACGACAAGACCCAGCTGGTGACGCGCGGCAGCGAAGCCTCCACCGGCGCCGCGCCGCCTCCCACGCATTTCGACGCCAAGGCGCTGAGCCAGGTCGAACAGACGCTCGCGCGCCATGTGGGCCCGCTGGCGTCGGTGATGGTGCGGCGCACCGCGCGCCAAAGTGCCGACCTGCCCGATCTCTGCCAGCGCCTGGCCGAGCAGGTGGCCGATGCCACCGCCCGCAACGCCTTTCTGGAGCAGATCGCGCAAGGGGCTGGCCGCTCCACCGGATCGGCCTCGGCCACCCGCCTGGCAGAGGTGGACCCCGAGCTGCAGGCCAAGGCCGAGAAGCTGCTGGCGCAGCTGATCGGCCCCATCGCCCGGGTGCTGGTGAAGAAGGCCGCCAGCAGCCCACGCGAGGTCTTTGCCGCACGCCTGGCCGAGGCCATCAACGACCCGGTGCAGCGCCAGCGCTTCCTGACCGAGCTGGACCGGCTTTGAGGCGCGGGGCCTTTCAGCCCCCTGACCCAGACACGAGACCATACCGAAGCCTCCGCTCATCACCCTGCAGCTGTCGGGCCTGACCGGCGCGGCCAACGCGCAAGACCTGAGCTGGGATTGGCAGTTCGGCGACAGCGGCACGAGCAACTCGCCCGTGCAGGTCGAGCATCCGTTCGCCCTGCCCGGCCACTACGAGGTTCGCCTGACCCTGCGCAATGGCGCGGGCCAGCAGCGCACGCTGCAGACCCGCGTGGAAGTCGGGCATTTCCAGCGCCTGATCGGTCGGGATTGCAGCCAGCCCGACTCGCGCGCCTGGTGCTGGCAGATGCCCACCCGGGCGGTGCATGAGATCCATGACATCCACTTCGCCGAATCCGGATGGGGCCTGGCGGTTGGCGATGCGGGCCAACTGAGCCGCAGCGAAGATGGCGGGCTGCAGTTCAGCAGCGCGCCCATCGAGTGGCCGCCCGAGTTGCCGGCCGACAGCATCCTCAAGGCCCTGCGCCTGGGGCCGGGTGGGCAAGGCATCGCCCTGTTCGAGCGCGGTGGCTTCTTCAGTGCATCGGGGCAGGAATTGACCCGCCTGGTGCTGAGCAGCCGCGATGACGGCGCCAGCTGGCAGCTACTGGGCGCACCGCTGGCCGATCAACCCAATCAGTTTTGGGAGCACGAGCCGCTGCTGGACAGCGGTGCGTTGCAGTTCGTGCAGGCCGGCACCACCATGGTCTGGGACACGCGCAACGCCGCGGCGGTGCCGATCTAGGTACCCGGCGAGCCCGGCCGGCCGCAGACGCTGCGCCGCAGCGGCGCGGACACCCTGCTGGCCGGCTTCGGCGAGGGGCGCGCCTGGCGCGGGTACGGCTCGGCAGACCTGGGCCGCACCTGGCAGCCCCTGCCCGGCAGCGCGGGCGCCGAGGATGAGCGTCGCCGGACTGACGGCCTCGGCTTCTTCGACGCGCAGACGGGTCTGATGCTCAAGAGCGATGGCAGCATCTGGCGCAGCGAAGACGGCGGCCGCAGCTGGCAGGCCCTGACCCAGGCGGGCGAGCTGCTGCACAGCCAGGACGGCGGCCAGCAATGGGACAAGGCCCGTGCCGAGGGTGCGCTGGAGCGCGCTCGGGTTCGCTTCGATCGCCTGGGGCGCGGCTTGCTGTTCAGCACGCAGGATGGCGGCCAGACATGGCAGCTGCAGCAAAGCGGCAGCGAGCGCCGCCTCGCCACCCTGTTTGCGCTGGACGCCAAGACCGTCTGGATCGCCGGCGGCGCGCCAGAAACCCTGCTGAGCACGGCCACGGGCGGGCGTTGAGCGGGCCCTTCAGGCCGTGAACAGGCCCAGGTCGCGCGCGGCGAAGCGGCCGATGTTGGGAGCGATCCGGGCCAGCTCGCTGTCGGCCACGCCCATCCAGCGCGCCAGCGTGGCGGCCAGTTGGTCCACGCCGGTCGAAGGAATCAGGCGGCCCTGGCCCACGTCGTCGGGCCCGTTGTTGGCCAGCACCGGCCAGTTGCCCCAGAAGCGCTGACCGCGCAGCGCGCCGCCCAACAGCAGCTGGTGGCTGCCCCAGCCGTGGTCGCTGCCATTGCCGTTGCTGGTGAGCGTGCGGCCGAATTCGCTGGCGGTGAAGGTGGTGACCTGATTGGCCACGCCCAGCTCCACCATCGCCGTCTGGAAGGCCGCCAGCGCGCCGCCGATCTGCGTCAGCAGGCCCGGATGGTTGGCCGTCAGGTCGTCGTGGTTGTCAAAACCACCGAGCGAGACCATGAAGACCTGGCGCTGCGCGCCCAGCGCGCCACGCGCGGCGATCAGGCGCGCCACCACCTGCAGCTGGCGCGCCAGGCCCGTGGCCGGGAAGGTGGTTTGCAGCGCACTCGCCCCCGCCAGCGCGGCGGCCACGCGGGCCTCGGCGTCGATGGCGCGGCCGGCCACCTGGGTGATTTCGTTCTGCAGCCAGTGGCCACGCGGCGTGGTCAGCAGGCTGCGCAGCGCCTGCTGGCAGGCGGTGGAGCCAAAGAGCGCGGACTTGACGCCATTGATGGGCACGGCGCCGTTGGTCGAGACCTGGTAGCGGATGGCCTGATCGCCCGCCAGGTAGACGGCGTTGCCACTGGTGCTGATGCAGGTGAAGGCAGCGGTGGCATTGCTGGCCAGGAACAGATCGCCCAGCGCGCCGCCCCAGCCGCGCGTGGCGCCCTCGGCCTCGTTGCTTTGCCAGACGGACTGTTGGTCGTTGTGGGAGAACAGGCGCGGCGGCAGCGGCACCGAGCGCGCCTGGTACTGCGCCTTGCTGGTGGGCGCACGCAGCGGCCCGACGTTCAGCAGCACGCCCATCTGGCCGTTGTCGAACCAGGGCTTGAGCGGCGCCAGCTGCGGCGCCAGCGCGAGTTGGGTGGCGCCGGGCAAGGCCAGGCGCGGCGTCAGGGCCGTGGCGGCCAGGGTGTCGCGGGCCAGGCCCAGGCCGGCGCGCAGCGTGGTGTAGCTGGCGTGGCCGGCGGTGTCGTAGGGGACGACGGTGTTGCTCTGGTCGTTGCCCCCGTAGAGGAAGACGCACACCAGGGCCTTGTAGCCGCCGCTGGCGTCGGCCGCGGCGGCCTCGCCCAGCGCGGCCAGGTTCAGCGCCCAGGGCGCGGCGGCGCCGGCCAGGCCCAGCTGGCTGGCGCGGCGCAGAAAGGCTCGGCGGCGCAGTTCGGGCAGGCGGTTGATGTGCATGGCGGACTGTGCCTACTGCTGAATCAGGTAATCCGGACTGGCCAGTACCAACAGCTGGGCGGCGCGCACGCGGGCGAGCTTGCCGCTGTCGGTGCCGGCACTGATCTGACCCACGGCCGTGGACAGCTGGCTGAGCACAGCGCCCGGAATGGCGTTGGCGGCCAGGTGCAGGTTCAGCGCCGCCAGCAGTGCAGGGGCATCGGCGGCGAGCGGGATCAGGGCCGAGACATCCGGGCGCAGGTCGCCCACGCCATTCGTGATCCAGTTCTGCATGGTGTTCAGGTAGCCGGCGATGCTGCTTTCGTTGAGCAGCTGGAACTCGGGCACGGTAAGAGCCTGCGCGGCCAGCGGCCCGCCCGAGGGCACATAGCCGGGGCGGAAGAAGTTGAAGACCGTGGGACTGCGGAAGGGGCTCTGACCCAGGCGGGTGGCGGGGTCGGAGGTGTCGCCGATGGCCCAAAGGTCGCCCGGCGAGTTCAGTCCCAGGGTGCGCGCCCATTGCACGAAGCGCAGCACCGGTTCGCGCAGTCGTCCCCCATACAGCCCGCCCTGCACCCCGCTGGGTGCGGCGCGGGCCTCGGGGTCCAGCAGCACGGCATGCAAGGTGGCCCTCAGGTCGCCGCGCTGGCCGCGGCCGTTGTCATTGAAGGCCGTCGCCACGCGCGCCACATAGGCCGGGCTGGGGTGGCTCTGGGTGAAGCGCTGGATCAGCTGGCGGCCAATGAAGGGGCCGACGTTCGGGTGGTTGGCCAGGATGTCCAGCGCCTGCTGCAGCGCGGCCGGGCCATCGGCACTGGCGGGGATGGTCTTGCCCAGCACCGACTTGTCTCCTGCCGCAAAGCGGCTGGCCACATGGATCATCGGCCGCTTGACGTACTCGTAGTCGTCGTTGCCGGCGCGGTTGCTGTCCCAGCCAGTGAACACGCGCGCCAGCTGGGTGATGTCGGCCTGCGTGTAGCTTTCCACAGGCTGGCCGCCCGCGCGTTGCGGCGTGCCGTCCGGGTTCAGCAGCAGCAGGCCGATGGAGAACAGCTGCATCACCTCGCGGGCGTAGTTCTCGTCGGGCACGCGGCCGGTGGCCGGGTCTTCCTTGCGGTTGCCGCGCAGGTTCAGGTAGCTGCCCATGGGCACGCTGAAGGTCACCGCCTCCAGCAGCTGGCGGTAGCTGCCAAAGGCATGCTGCTCCAGCAGATCGGCGTAATGCGCAATGGCCAGGCCGCGCCAGGGGATGGGCAGGCCGTTCATCGAAACCACCAGGATCTCGGACAGGGCCAGGGCCATGCGCTGGCGCACCGGGTCGGTAGCGGTCAGCAGCTTGCGCCAGATGGCCGCATCGGCGCCGTTGAAGCTGTTGGTGTTGGCCTCGACGGCAAAGCCTTTGGCCACCATCCAGTCGTAGCGGCTGCTGCCTTCGGGTGGCCGGGCCAGCTGTGCGTCCAGCCAGGCTGCGATGCCCTGCGCCTGCACGGCGGCGATCTCGGCGGGGCGGGCATCCAGCCCGGCCTGCAGCAGGAAGCGCGCGGCCTCGGCCGCGGCAAGGCTGGGGGGTGGTGCCGGTGCAGGTGGGGGCGCCGGCGTGGGAGCCGGGCTGGGCGCGGGGGAAGGGCTTGGCGAAGGTGCCGGCGCCGCTGGTGGGCTGGGTGCAGGCGGCGGGGCCGGTGCGGGGACAGGCGCGGGGGCCGGTGCCCCGCCGCCACCTCCGCCGCAAGCCGTCAGCAATGCGGCGGCGCCCAGTGCGCCCAGCAAGGCCTCCGCGCTCAACTCCGGCGCAGGAACCTCGGCCACTTCCCCTTCAATCGGCACAGGCGCTTGCATGCGCCGAATGTAGAAGCGGCCGCTCTTGGCGGCCGCTTCATTCTGTTAACGCCAGGATCCGGTCAGATCAGCGGCACGCCGGTCTTGCTCTGCACGAACTCGCGCGTCACTTCGGGGGCCAGCTCCACCAGCTTCAGGCCGGCGGGCGTCACGTCCATCACCGCCAGGTCCGTGATGATGCGGTGCACCACGCCCACACCGGTGAGCGGCAGCGTGCACTTGGGCAGGATCTTCAGGTCCTCGGTGCCGTCCTTCTTCTTGGCCACGTGCTCCATCAGCACCACCACGCGGGCCACGCCGGCCACCAGGTCCATGGCGCCACCCATGCCCTTGACCATCTTGCCGGGGATCATCCAGTTGGCCAGGTCGCCGCTGCCGCTGACCTGCATGGCGCCCAGGATGCTCAAGTTGATCTTGCCGCCGCGGATCATGGCGAAGCTGTCGTGGCTGCCGAAGATCGAGCTGCCGGGCAGCGTGGTCACGGTCTGCTTGCCGGCGTTGATGAGGTCGGCATCCACTTCCGCTTCCGTGGGGAAGGGGCCGATGCCCAGCATGCCGTTCTCGCTCTGCAGCCAGACTTCCTTGTCCGCCGGCACATGGTTGGCCACCAGGGTGGGGATGCCGATGCCGAGGTTCACGTAGAAGCCGTCTTCCAGCTCCTGGGCGGCGCGGGCCGCCATTTGGTCTTGGTTCCAGGCCATCTCAGTTCCTCACGGTGCGCTTTTCAATGCGCTTCTCGGGGGTGGGGTTGTGCACGATGCGATGCACGTAGATGCCGGGCAGGTGGATGTCGTCCGGGGCGATCTCGCCCACCTCGACGATCTTCTCCACTTCCACCACGCAGACCTTGCCGGCCATCGCCGCGGCGGGGTTGAAGTTGCGGGCCGTCAGGCGGAAGCGCAGACTGCCGGCCTTGTCGGCCACGTCGGCCTTGATGAGGCTGAGCTCGGGGCGCAGGCTGCGCTCCATCACATAGGTGTGGCCGTCGAATTCGCGCAGCTCCTTGCCTTCGGCCACCAGGGTGCCCACGCCGGTGCGGGTGAAGAAGGCCGGGATGCCGGCGCCGCCGGCGCGCAGCTTCTCGGCCAGCGTGCCCTGGGGCGTGAACTCCAGCTCCAGTTCGCCCGCCAGGTACTGGCGCTCGAACTCCTTGTTCTCGCCCACGTAGGAGGAAATCATCTTCTTGATCTGGCGCGTTTCCAGCAGCTTGCCGAGGCCGAAGCCATCGACGCCGGCGTTGTTGGAAATCGCGGTCAGGTTTTGCGCACCGGTGCGTTGCAGCGCGTCGATCAGCGCCTCGGGAATGCCGCACAGACCGAACCCGCCCACGGCGATCAATTGACCGTCGTGGACGAGGCCCGCCAGTGCCGCATCGGCGCTCGGGTAGAGCTTGTTCATGGGCAGCCTCGTGAAGAGAGGGCGCGAGCTTACGCGAAACCACCCGTAATGCTGCACTGCAACACTGTCCGGGATTCAGGCACACCCCGGCCCCGCCGAAGCCAGGCTTTGCCGGGGCGCAAGCCAGACAATCCGGGCTCAACCCCCTGCCCACCATGACCGAATCGCCCCGGGTGCTGTCGCTCATCCCCCCGATGACGCAGCTCAACACCCCCTACCCCGCCACCGCCTACCTCACCGGCTTCCTGCGCCGCCAGGGCGTGGATGCCCGCCAGGCCGATCTGGCCCTCGCCCTGGTGCTGCACCTGCTCAGCCCGCAGGGCCTGCAGCGCCTGCGCCGTGCGGCCCAGGCGGTGGCCCAGCCCAGCCCCAGCCTGCAGTTCCATCTGCAGGAGGCCGAGCACATCGCCCAGGTCACGCCCCGGGTGCTGGCCTTTCTGCAGGGGCGCGACGCCACGCTGGCGCACCGCATCAACAGCCGCGCTTACTTGCCCGAAGGGCCGCGCTTTGCGCCGGCCGATGCCGGCATCCCCGGCCAGGAAGACGAACCCGACCCGCTGGCCTGGGCCTTCGGCACCCTGGGAGCGCAAGACCGCGCGCGCCACCTGGCCACCCTGTTCCTGAATGACCTGGCCGATGCGATCCGCGAGGCCCTGGACCCGCGCTTCGAGTTCGTGCGCTACGCCGAGCGCCTGGCCATGAGCCAGCCCAGCTTCGACCCGCTGGCCGAGGCCCTGGCGGCGCCACCCACCGTGGTGGATGAAGCGCTGCAGCAGCTCACGCTCGAAACCATCGAAGCGCACCAGCCGCAGGTGGTGTTGCTCTCCTGCCCCTTCCCCGGCAGCGTGTACGGCGCCTTCCGAATCGCCCAGGCGATCCGCCAAGCGCACCCGCACATCACCCTGGTGCTGGGTGGCGGCTACGTGAACACCGAGTTGCGTGAGCTGGCCGAGCCGCGCGTGTTCGACTACTTTGACTTCGTCACCCTGGACGCTGGCGAGCGCGTGCTGCTGGCCCTGCTGGAACACCTCAAGGGAAAACGGGGAAAAAGCCGGCTGGTGCGCACCTTCTGGCGCGAGGAAGGTCAGGTGCGTTACCAGGCTGGCCTGGGCGAACCCGAGGTGCCCTTCGAGGACGTGGGCACGCCCACCTGGGACGGCCTGCCGCTGCAGGACTACCTGAGCCTGCTCGACATGCTCAACCCCATGCACCGGCTGTGGAGCGACGGGCGCTGGAACAAGCTCACCGTGGCCCTGGGCTGCTACTGGAAGAAGTGCAGCTTCTGCGACGTGGGGCTGGACTACATCGGCCGCTACGAGGCCACCACCGCCGAAGTGCTGGCCGACCGCATCGAGGCCATCGTGGCCGAGACCGGCCAGACCGGCTTCCACTTCGTGGACGAGGCCGCCCCGCCCAAGATGCTGAAAGCCCTGGCCGATGAACTGATCCAGCGCCGCCTGGACATCAGCTGGTGGGGCAATGTGCGCTTCGAAAAGACCTTCACCCCGGCCCTGGTGGAAAAGCTCGCTGAGAGCGGCTGCATTGCCATCAGCGGCGGCCTGGAGGTGGCCAGTGACCGGCTGCTGAAGCTGATGAACAAGGGCGTGACGGTGGAGCAGGTGGCACGCGTCACCAAGGCCTTTGCCGACCACGGCGTGCTGGTGCATGCCTACCTGATGTACGGCTTCCCGACCCAGACCGCGCAGGACACCGTCGATGCCCTGGAGTACGTGCGCCAGCTCTTCGAAGAGGGCTGCATCCACAGCGGCTTCTTCCACCGCTTTGCCTGCACCGTGCACTCGCCCGTCGGCCAGAAGCCCGAGGAATTCGGCGTGCAGCTGATCCCGCTGCCGCCCGGAACCTTTGCCAAGAACGACATCGGCTTCATCGACCCCACCGGCGTGGACCACGACCGGCTGGGCCTGGGCCTGAAGCGCGGGCTCTACAACTTCATGCACGGCGTGGGGCTGGATTGGGACGTGCGCCGCTGGTTCGAGGAAATCCGCGTGCCCAAGCCCACCGTCAAGCGCGGGCACATCGCGCGGGCGCTCGGCGTCAGCGCTTGAAGGCGATTTCCACTTCAACCTCCCGGGCGGCCGGCAGGGGCTCGAAGCGCCACTGCAACACCGCGCGCTCGGCCACCTGACCCAGCCGGCGCGGCACGCCTTCCACGGCACGCGCGCTCTGCACCTTCCCGTCGGTGCCCACCATGAAGCGCAGCTTGACCACCGGGCTGCTCGCCCCCAGGGTGGCCTGGATCTGCGGCGTCAGTTCCGGCGCCACGAAGTCCACCAGCTTCAGCTCAACCTCCTGTTCTTCGGGCTCCGGCTCGGGCGTGGGCGGCGGCGCCGCGGCGGCGGGCGGTTGAACCGGCGCCCCAAGCGCAGGGCGGGCCGGGTCTTCCGCCGCCGCACCCTGCGGCCGGCTTGCCTCCGGCACAATTTGCGGCACGGTTGCCGGCGCAGAGGCCAAGCTTGGTGCCGAGGCCTGCGCCGCTGCGACGCCGGGCTCGGGCGCGGCGGGCTTGCTGCGGGCCGTTGGCGTGGCGTCCGAGCGGGCAGGGGCCAGCCTGGGGCTTGGTGCCGCGGCGCTGGGTGCCGCTGCTGGTGCGGCGCTGGGCTTCTTCACCGTCTGGAACTTGATGAAGCTGAACACCTTTTCCGCATCGCGCTTGGCACGCTCGGCGTCGCTCAATCCCTTGCCGCCGTCCTGCGCCAGCGCCGAACCCATGACACCTACCCCCAGCACCCACCACCATCGCATGACATGCCCCTCGTGACGAAGCCCTGGCGGACCGACAGCGGGAACTTAACGTCAGAACGATGACAAGCGCTAGCGCACGGCCCCGCCCCGCGCGCCTGTGCACACGCCGATGGCGCAAAACGCGGGTTTGCCCGCGGCAATGGATTTGATTACACCCGTAAACTTAATGCGTTTACATCAGTAATCAATCACATGAAGCTCCCCATCAGCGAAGCCGAGGCCCAGGTCATGGAAGTGCTGTGGCAGCGCGCGCCACAGGCCACCGATGAAATCGCCGCCGCCCTGGCCGGCCAGCAGGACTGGCAGCTCGCCACCATCAAGACCCTGCTGAACCGCCTGCTGAACAAGGGCGCCATCGCCGCGGACAAGGACGGCCGGCGCTACCTCTACCGGCCCCTGCTGGCGCGCGAGGACTGGGTGGGCAGCCAGAGCATCGGCCTGCTCGACCGCCTGTTCGGCGGCCAGCTGGCGCCGCTGGTGGCGCAGTTCAGCAGCCAGAGGAAGCTCAGCGCGGCCGACCGCGCGGCGCTGCAGAAGCTGCTGGCGGAGAGTTGTGATGAGTGAAGCCCTGTTACTGCAGCAAAGTCTGCTGCTGAGTGGCACCGTGGTAGCCCTGCTCTTGCTGCGCCCCTTGCTCAAGCGCTTGGGCGGCGCCCCGGCGCTGTACTTGGGCTGGATGGCGGTGCCGCTGGTGTTGCTCAGCCCCGCCCTGCCCCGGCCTGCGGCCACGGCACTGCCGCTGGCTTACACAGTCCAGTTGGGCGGCTGGTCAGCGGCCGCCGCCACGGCACCCGCTGGCGCCGCCATCCCGACGGCCCTGCCTTGGCTGAGCCTGTGGGCGCTCGGCGCCTTCGCGCTGGCGCTGCTGCTCGCCGGGCGCCAATGGCAGTTCCAGCGCCAGGTCCGCAGGCGCCGCCTGCCGGCGGGGCACAGCCCGGCCTGGGTCGGCCTGCTCAAGCCGCGCCTGCTTCTGCCCAGCGACTTCCGTGCGCGCTTCTCGCCCGAAGAGCGCTGCCTGATCCGTGCCCACGAGCGCGTGCATGCGCAAAGGCGGGACAACCTCTGGAACCTGCTGGCCGCCCTGCTGTGGCTGCTGCACTGGTTCAACCCGTTGGCCTGGTGGGCGCTGCGGCGCTTCCGCGCCGACCAGGAATTGGCCGCCGATGCTGCCGTGCTGCGCGCGCAGCCGGAGCAGACGGGACGCTATCTGCGCACGCTGGCCAAAGCCCAACCCGGTGCGGCGACGCCGCTGGCCATCAGCCCCTTCGCGCCCCATCCCTTGATCGAAAGAATCACCATGCTCCAGTCGCTTTCTCGCCGTGTCGCCCGTCCCTGGCTCGCCGTGCTGAGCTGCCTCGCCTTGCTGGGCAGCGCCTGGGCTCTGACACCCCCTGCAGCGCCGGCATCCGGACCTGCGGGGCAGAGCCTGACCTATGCCGTGAGCAGCTATGTGAGCGATCGTCTGGTGGATGTGCAACGGGTCGAACTGGGCAGCCCGGGCCAGGCCTCCGTGCGCCTCAGCAGCTTCAAGCAGAAGGACTTGCTCGTGACCCTCAGTGGCCAGGCCCAGCAGGCCGACCGCTCACAGCGCGTGCACGCCTATCTGAACCTGGGTTTTCCGAGGGTGACGATGTCAGAGGCCGAAGGCCTCATCAGCGTCGGCAAGCCGCTGCAAATCGCCGTCGACGAGCCCGAGCTGCGCCAGCAGCGGGCGGTGGTGACGATCGATCGCGTGGAACCGGGCCAGGGCGGCCTCAGCACTCCTGTGGACCCGGACCAGTCGGGGGCGGTGGAGCTGGAGCTGCGCGCCTTTGTAGACGGACAGTCCATCGACACGGTGCACACCCGTGGCGACCTGGGTCAGGACACCCGGATCGAATTGGGCCGCGACGGCCCCCTGCCGATCGCCGGAAAGCTGCGCATGCAAGCCCGGCTGCCCGCCTACCTGGACCTGCGCTTCGAGCTGCAGGTCGGGGGCCGCAACTTGCAGCCGCGGCTGATGGTCCCCAACGGTGAGTTGGCCACGCTGGAGTTCAACTCCGAAACCGATCGACGTGTGGTGCGGCTGGAAGTCAGGCCCCGCCGCATCAAGCCCTGATCACTCCCCGCGCCGCAGCCGCCGCAAGCCCCAGGCCACCGCCCCCAGCACCGGCAGCACCGCCAGGGCCACCAGCGCATCGGCCGAGGGCCACCAGGCTGGCAGGCCGGGCAGCTTGGCCAGCGCCTTGGCGCCGTAGCCCACCAAGCCCAGCGCGTAGTAGCTGATGGCGACGACCGAGAGCCCCTCGACGGTCTGCTGCAGCTTCAGCTGCGCCTGCTGGCGCGTGGCCAGGGCGCGGAGCAGTTCCTGGTTGCCCTGCTCGCGCTGCGCCTCGATGCGCACACGCGCCAGGTTCACCGCGCGGTTGATGCGCTCGCCCAAAGCGCCCAGGCGGCGCTCGGTGCTCTCGCAATAGGCCATGGCCGGGGCGAAGCGCCGACTCAGGAAGCCGCTCAGGGTCTGCACGCCCATCATGCGCTGCTCGCGCAGGTCGTCCAGGCGCTGGCGCACCAGGGCGTGGTAGGCCCGCGTGGCGGAAAAGCGGTAGCCGCTGCGCGCGCTGGCGTGCTCCACCTCGGCGGCCAGCGCGGTCAGCTCGGCAAAGGCGGCGGCGTCGTCGGTGTCGGGTTCGTGCGCCAGGGCGTGCACGGCGGCTTGCAGGCGCTGCTCCAGCGCATCGAGCCGCTGGGACTCCTGCTGCGCCAGCGGAAAGCCCTGCATGGCCAGCATGCGGTAGGCCTCGATCTCGCACAGACGCTGCGCCTCGCGCGCGGCCTGGTCGCGCGGCAGGCCAAAGTCCAGCACCACGAAGCGGGTGAAGCCGTCTGGGCCGAGCTGCAACTGGGTCAGCAGCGCGGCATTGCGGGCGTCGCCGATGAAGGCGCCCATCAGCGGGGCGCTGTCATCGCCGCCACCGCCTCGCAAGGCCTCGCGGCATTGGCCGAGCAGCTCGTCGTCGCCGCGCGCGGCCAGCATCAGCACATGGGTGGCGGCAATCAGGCGGCCGGCGTCGGGCTTCTGGAATTCGGCCAGCAGGGCCTGGGGCAGGTCGTCCAGGGTACCGATCTGCTGCAGCGCGGTGCGCGCCTGCAGCGGGTCCTGCGGCCAGGTCCAGGCGCTGAGCGGGCGGTTCAGCTGCCAGCTGACGAACTCGCCATGGCGCTCGAACTTGAGCTCCCAGCCCGGGCCGGGCACGCGGGCATGGCGTTGGCCGGGCAGCGGGTCGGGTGCACCCACCCAGCGGCTGAGCGCCAGGAGCGCGGCGTCGGCGCGCTCGCTGGCCATGTCGGCCAGCGCCCAGTACGACACCACACAGGGCGCACGCGCCGGCAGCGCGGGGCGGGCATGCAGTTCCTGGTGCAGCGGCAGGTCCGAACGGGTCGGGAAGGCGGTCGGACTGGGTACGGGGCGCTCCATGCGCCGATTCTGGGTGCCGCGCGTGAAAACCCGGCGTCAGCGGCCTTGGTGCCTGGGCAATTCAGCGTTCGCCACTGGGTGCGCGCTGGAAGCGAAAGCGCTGCGTGCCTTCGGTGCCTTCCAACTCGGCCACCAAGGCGTCCGGCCCCTCCAGCCGGTAGCGGATGGACTTGGGGTGGTCGTGCTGCGGGTTCTCGAAGCGGGCCGAACCAGTCTCCAGCGCCGTCAGCCGGAACTCGGTGGGTGGGCGGCCCTGGGGCTGGGCCACATAGACGACCGAGCCGTCCTGGCGGAACTCGATGCGCAGGAACTCGAAGCCGACGGCACGCCGCGCGGCACCCTCGCCCTTGAGGTTGCGGGCCACGCCGAGCATCAGGCCACCGGCCGCGTCGGTCCAGCGCTCCTGCAGTTGCAGGCTGCCCAGGCGGCCTTCCCAGTTGCCTTGCATGAAGGCGAGATCGGCAGGGCTGGCGCTGAGGCCGGCGGCGAGCAGCAGGGTGGCGAGCATGGCCGTCCGCGCCGCTCAGCCCGCCAGCGCCCGCAGCGCCTCTCGCACCGCGGCGAGCTGGCGGCGTGACACCTGCAGCCATTCGTTGACGGGCGCCACGCGCACCGACCAGGTCTCGGCCGACTCGAGTTCAGCCGCGCCGAAATCCGCCGGCAGCTCCTCCTCGCCGGGCTGGTGACGCGCCAATTCGCGCACCGCGGCCTTGGCCACTAGGGCGTTGCGGTGCACGCGCAGGAACCGGTGGCCCAGGCGCTGCTCGATGTCGTTCAGGCTGCCGTCCATGACATAGCGGTGCTGGGCGGTGCGCACGGTCAGGTACTTGAGCTCGGCCTTGATATAGAGCACCTCCGACAGCGGCACCCGCAGCAATCGACCGCGCTCGTGGATGCTGAGCGCCTCGCCTTCCTCGGCCTGGCGCGGCTCCAGCTGGGCCGCAGCCTCGCGCTCGCGCAGGCGCTGTGCCACCCGCACCAGGGCGGACTGCAGGCGTTCGGCGCGGAAGGGCTTGGTCAGGTAGTCCACCGCATCCAGGCCAAAGGCCTCGACGGCGTGCTTGGCGTGGGCAGTCACGAACACCACCAGCGGGCTGCCGAGGCGGTGCTGCAGAGATTCCGCCAGCATCAACCCGTCGGGCCCGGGCATCTGGATGTCCAGCAGCACCAGGTCGCAGCCGTGCTCGCGCAGCCAGGTCTGGGCGGCGGAGGCGGTGCCGACCTCGGCCACTACCTCGGCATGGGGGTCGCGGCAGGTTTCGAGCAGCGTGCGCAGGCGCGCACGCGCCAGAGGTTCGTCATCGGCGATCAGAACGCGCAGGGGCGGCTGGGTGAGCATGCGAAGGGCTTCCCTACAGGGGCAAGGTGATGCGGACGCAGTATTGCCGGGGCGAGGCCTCGATTTGCATCGTGGCCGCTACATCGTGCAACAGGGCGAGACGCTCACGCACATTCGCCAGCGCCAGGCCATGCCCGCCCGAACCTGGCGCACCCAGGCTGTTGCAGACCTTCAGCTCAACGCCGCCGGCACGACGTCGCGTGCGAACCCACAACTCGCCGCCTTCCTCGTTGGGCTCCACGCCATAGCGCACGGCGTTCTCCACCAGGGGCTGCAAGAGAAGGGGGGGCACGCGGGCGCCACCGCAACTCGGGTCCAACTCCCAGTGCAGGCGCAGGCGCGCGCCAAAGCGCAGTTGCTCGATGTCCAGATAGCGACGCGCGAGCTCGATCTCGTCGGCCAGGGTGCAGGCCTGCTCGTCGGGTGCCAGTGCGGCCTGAAACAGCTCCCCCAGGTCCTCCAGCACCTGCTCGGCCTGCTGCGGGCTCACCCGCACCAAGGCAATGGCGGTGTTGAGCGTGTTGAAGAGGAAGTGGGGCCGAATGCGCGCCTGAAGCTCCACCCAACGGGCCTGCATACCCATAGGCGCCTGCGCTCGGGCACGCAACACCAGCGCCTGCACCAGCAAGGTTGCCGCGGTGGCTCCACAAGCCGCGACCGCCGAACCCCGAAACAAGCTGACGGGTTCCGCCTGGGCCAAATCCAAGAAGTGCGCACCCAGCCACCAGGGCGCCCAGGCACACAGCGCCCCCAAGGCTCCCAGGGCCAGCCGCACACGCAGCAAGGGCCAGGCGGCCAAGCGCACCTGCAGCCCGCACACCACCACCAACCACGCCATCAGCGCCGGCACGCTGACCGTGCTGGCGCTCATGAAGGCATCCATCCATTCGAGCGGACTGCGCGCCAGAGCTGCCAGCAGCAGCGCCAGCAAACCCTGCACACCCAGAAGGGCGCGCAACACCACGCCCACATGACACAACTCGAACACGGGCAGCACCAACAAGGGTGCGGTACTCGGGGTCACGGGCTCCAGCAGGCTGGAAAGGGGGGCTTCGGTCTGCGTCATGGGGTGATTCCTAGAATCCTAGGCTTCCTTGCTGCCTTCGCGCCTCCATGTCTTCCAACCCCCTGGCCAACAAGGCCCAAGCCTGGTCCGCCCTGTTTGCCGAACCGATGAGCGAACTGGTGCAGCGCTACACCGCCAGCGTCGGCTTCGACCAACGCCTCTGGGCCGCCGACATCGAGGGCAGCCTGGCCCACGCCGAGATGCTGCACGCGCAGCAACTGATCTCCGCCGCCGACTGGACCGACATCCAGCGCGGCCTGCAGCAGATCCGCGCCGAAATCGCCAGCGGCCAGTTCGAGTGGAAGCTGGAGCTGGAGGACGTGCACCTGAACATCGAGGCGCGCCTGACCGAGTTGGTCGGCCTGGCGGGCAAGCGCCTGCACACCGGCCGCAGCCGCAACGACCAGGTGGCCACCGACGTGCGCCTGTGGCTGCGCGGCGAAATCGACGGTCTGCTGGAGCTGCTGCGCCAGGTGCAGGCCGTGCTGGTGGAGCGCGCCGAGGTCCATGCGGACGTCATCGCCCCCGGTTTCACCCATCTGCAGGTGGCCCAGCCGGTCAGCTTCGGTCACCACCTGCTGGCCTACGTGGAAATGTTCGCCCGCGATGCCGAGCGCCTGGCCGACTGTCGCCGTCGGGTGAACCGCCTGCCCCTGGGGGCCGCTGCCCTGGCTGGCACACCCTACCCGCTGGACCGCGAGCGCGTGGCGCGCACCCTGGGCATGGAAGGCGTGTGCCAGAACAGCCTGGACGCCGTGAGCGACCGCGACTTCGCCATCGAGTTCACGCATGCCGCCGCGCTGGCCATGATGCACATCTCACGCCTGAGCGAGGAGCTGGTGCTGTGGATGAGCCAGAGCTTCGGCTTCGTGCGCCTGCCCGACCGCTTCTGCACCGGCTCGTCGATCATGCCGCAGAAGAAAAATCCCGACGTGCCCGAACTGGCGCGCGGCAAGACCGGCCGCGTCTATGGCCATCTGATGGGCCTCTTGACCCTGATGAAGGGCCAGCCCCTGGCCTACAACAAGGACAACCAGGAAGACAAGGAACCGCTGTTCGACACGGTGGACACCCTGCGCGACACCCTGCGCATCTTTGTGGAGATGCTGGCCGGCCTGGAAGCCCGCGCCGACAACCTGCGTGCCGCCGCCCAGAAGGGCCACGCCACCGCCACCGACCTGGCCGACTACCTGGTGCGCAGCAAGGGCGTGCCCTTCCGCGACGCGCACGAGATCGTGGCCCACGCGGTGCGCGTGGCCAGCGAGCAAGGGCTGGAGCTGGCTGCGCTGTCGCTGGCGCAACTGCAGGCCATCGACGCGCGCATCGACGCCGATGTGTTCGGCCCGCTCTCGCTCGAAGGCTCGCTGGCCAGCCGCAAGGTGCTGGGCGGCACCGCGCCCGAGCAGGTACGCGCCCAGATCGCGCGCCACCGCAGCCGGCTTGGCTGAGCGCTGGATCGCCCATCTCGATATGGACGCGTTCTACGCGTCCGTCGAGCTGCTGCGCTACCCGCAGCTCAAGGGCCAGCCGGTGGTCATCGGCGGCCGGCGCGAACACCAGCCGCGCGCCGGGGCCGACGGCCAGCTGCAGTTCTCCCGCCTGCGTGACTACACCGGCCGCGGCGTCATCACCACCGCCACCTACGCGGCGCGCGCCTTCGGCGTGCGTTCGGGCCTGGGCCTGATGAAGGCCGCCGCGCTGGCGCCCGACTGCATCCTGCTGCCGGTGGACTTCGAGGCATACCGCGCCGCCTCGCGCCGCTTCAAGGCCGCCGTGCGCGAGATCGCCCCGGTCATCGAGGACCGCGGCATCGACGAGATCTACATCGACCTGAGCGAGCTCGCCCAGGGGCGCGGCAGCGTGGCACACGACCCGCTGGGTGGGCTGAAGCAGCTCGCGCAGGACATCAAGAACAACGTGCGCGCCGCCACCGCCCTCACCTGCTCCATCGGCCTGGCGCCCAACAAGCTGCTGGCCAAGATCGCCAGCGAGCTCGACAAGCCCGATGGCCTGACCCTGATCCGCCCCGAGGACCTGGCCACGCGCATCTGGCCGCTGAGCGTGCGCGCCATCAACGGCGTCGGCCCCAAGGCCGCGCAGCGCCTGGAGGACCTGGGGGTGCACAGCATTGGCGAGCTGGCCGCCTGCGACCCGGCCTGGCTGATCCAGCGCTTCGGCAAGAGCTACGGCGCCTGGCTGCACGAATCCGCCCATGGCCGCGACGAGCGCCCGGTCGTCACGCACAGCGAGTCGGTCTCGATCAGCCACGAAACCACCTTCGAGCGCGACCTGCACGCGGTGCGAGACCGAGCCGAGCTGGGCGCCATCCTGGACCGGCTCTGCGAGGCGCTCGCGCGCGACCTGTCGAAGAAGAACTTGGGCGCGCGCACCATCGGCATCAAGCTGCGCTTCGAGGGTTTCAAGACCGTCACCCGGGATCAGACCTTGGAGGCCCCGGTGCAGGCTGCCGCCGACATCCGCCGCGCCGCCGGGCTCTGCCTGAAGCGGGTGGACTTGAGCAAGCGCCTGCGCCTGATGGGCGTGCGGGCGGCGGGGCTGGAGGGTGCGGTGCAAGGCCCTGCCAGCGGCCTCCGGGCCCGGCCCAAGGCCCACAAGCCCAGCAATCAATCGCTGTTCGGGGAATGAATAAGGGGCCCGCAGGCCCCTTTGCTCATTCCCACTCGATCGTCGCGGGCGGTTTGGAGCTCACGTCGTAGGTCACGCGGTTGATGCCACGCACCTCGTTGATGATGCGACCCGACACCTTCTTCAAGAGGCCATAGGGCAGTTCGGCCCAGTCGGCGGTCATGAAGTCGCTGGTCTGCACCGCCCGCAGCGCCACCACGTAGTCGTAGGTGCGGCCGTCGCCCATCACGCCCACGCTCTTCACGGGCAGGAACACGGTGAAGGCCTGGCTGGTCAGCTCGTACCAGCTCTTGCCCGTGGCGTCGTCCTTCCAGCCACGCAGCTCCTCGATGAAGATGGCGTCGGCGCGGCGCAGCAGGTCGGCGTACTCCTTCTTCACCTCGCCCAGGATGCGCACGCCCAGGCCCGGGCCCGGGAAGGGGTGGCGGTAGACCATCTCGGCCGGCAGGCCCAGGGCCACGCCCAGTGCACGCACCTCGTCCTTGAACAGCTCGCGCAGGGGTTCGAGGAGCTTCAGGCCGAGTTGCTCGGGCAGGCCACCGACGTTGTGGTGGCTCTTGATGGTGGTGGCCTTCTTGGTCTTGGTGCCGCCGCTTTCCACCACGTCCGGGTAGATGGTGCCCTGGGCCAGCCACTTGGCGCCCTTGTGGCCACGGTCGCCGGCCTTGAGCTTCTCGGCCTCGGCCTTGAAGACGTCGACGAACAGCCGGCCGATGATCTTGCGCTTCTGCTCCGGGTCGGTGACTCCAGCCAGTTCCTTGAGGAAAAGTTCGCTCGCGTCCACCCGCACCACATGGGCGTGCAGCTTGCCTTCGAACATCTCCATCACCGCGTCGCCCTCGTTCAGGCGCAGCAGGCCGTGGTCGACGAACACGCAGGTCAGCTGGTCGCCGATGGCGCGGTGGATCAGCGCCGCTGCCACCGAGGAATCGACACCGCCGGACAGGCCGAGGATGACCTCCTCGTCCCCCACCTGCTCACGGATCTTGGCGACCGCCTCGTCGATGTAAGAGCCCATCTGCCAGTCGCCCTGGCAGCCGGCGATGTCCCGCACGAAGCGGCGCAGCAGGGCCTCGCCCTTGAGGGTGTGCGTCACCTCGGGGTGGAACTGCACGGCATAGAAGCGGCGGCTCTCGTCGGCCATGCCGGCGATCGGGCAGCTCGGCGTGCTGGCCATCAGCTTGAAGCCGGGCGGCAGCGCGCTGACCTTGTCGCCGTGGCTCATCCAGACCTTGAGCATGCCGTGGCCCTCGGGCGTGGCGAAGTCCTCGATCCCGCTGAGCAGCTGCGTGTGGCCGTGCGCCCGCACCTCGGCGTAGCCGAACTCACGGTGGTCGCTCCAGCTCACCTGGCCGCCCAGCTGCACGGCCATGGTCTGCATGCCGTAGCAGATGCCCAGCACCGGCACACCCAGTACCCAGACCTGGGCCGGCGCGCGCAGCTCATGGTCTTCGTAGGTGGAGGCATGGCTGCCACTCAGGATGATGGCCTTGGGCTTGAAGGCCTTGATGAAATCGTCCGAGACGTCGTTCGGATGGATCTCGCAATACACCTGGGCTTCGCGCACGCGCCGTGCGATGAGCTGGGTGACTTGCGAGCCGAAGTCGAGGATCAGGACCTTGTCATGCATGGGAATTCACCTGAAGAGCAGCTTGGGAAGGATGACGGCGCTGGTAGGACAGCGCGAAGACGAGGGCCAGCGCCTGCAGCGCGGCGCAGAGCAGGAAGGGCGCGCCGATGCGCCAGTCGCCCTGCGGCAGGTGCGCCACCAGCGTCAGCAGGCCCGGGCCGATCAGCGGGCCGAGCACGGCCATCAGGCTGTTCAGGCCCGCCACCGCGCCCATCGTGGCGCCCTGACGCGTGGCGTCCACGCTGTTGGAGACGATGCTTTGGATGGCCGCCGACGCGGCGTAGCCGAACACATTGAAGACGATCAGTACCACCAGCATCCAGCCCTGCGGCACCAGGGCCCAGCCAAAGTAGGTCAGGCTGCTGGACACGAGCGAGAGCACGACCAGGCGCGGCGTGGCGAAGCGCTTGAGCAGGCGCGGCAGCAGGAAACCCTGCACCAGCACCGACATGAAGCCGACGGCAAATAGCGACAGGCCGTTTTCCTTCGGCCCCCAGCCGAACTTGAAGGTGGTGAACAGTACCCAGCTGGCATGCAGGATGAACTGCGCCAGGGCCGAGAGACCGATCACCACCACCAGCACGCCCACGTCCTTGAGCTCGCCGAGCTTCTTCAGGCTGCTGATGGGGTTGGCGGTGCGCCAGTCGAAGGCGCGGCGCTTGTCCTGCGGCAGGGACTCCGGCAGCACGAAGTAGCCATAGGCCAGGTTCACCAGGGCCAGGCAGCCGGCGACGACGAAGGGCAGGCGCAGATCAATCGCACCCAGCATGCCGCCCGTGGCCGGGCCGAGGATGAAGCCGATGCCGAAGGCCGCACCCAGCTGACCGAAGCGCTTGGCGCGCTCAGCCGGGGCCGTGATGTCCGCTACATAGGCATTCGCCACCGAGATGTTGGCCTGCATGGCGCCGCTGACGAGGCGAATGGCCACCAGCATCCACAGCGCCGTGGCCGCGGCCGTGACGAAGAAGGACAGCGCCAGCCCACTGAAGCCCAGCAGCAGCACGGGCCGGCGGCCGTACTGGTCGGACAGTGCCCCCAGGATGGGCGAGCCGATGAAGTTGGCCAGGCCGAAGGCGCCGGCCACCCAGAGATAGGCCACCGCGTGGTCGGCCTGGCTGCTGGAGAAGCTGCCCGCGATGGCCGGCAGCACCGGGATGATGAGTCCGATGCTGATCATGTCGATCAGCACCGTGGCGAAGATGAAGGCCATCGAGGCCTGGCGGTTTTGCATTGCTCAAACGACAAGGCGGGGAATGCCCCCGCCTTGTCTGCCTTTCAGTCGCTCACTCCGCCCGGTAGTTGGGCGCTTCCTTGGTGATCTGCACGTCGTGGACATGAGATTCGCGCATGCCCGCCGAGGTGATCTCGACGAACTCCGCCTTCTCCTGCATGTCCTGGATGCTCGCGCAGCCGCAGTAGTGCATCGAAGCGCGCAGGCCACCGGCCATCTGGAACAGCACCTGCACCACCGAACCCTTGTAGGGCACCTGACCCTCAATGCCTTCCGGCACCAGCTTGGAGGTGTTGGGGTTGTTGCCGCCTTCCTGGAAGTAGCGGTCGGCGCTGCCCTTGGCCATAGCCCCCAGCGAACCCATGCCGCGGTAGCTCTTGTAGCTGCGACCCTGGTAGAGGATCAAGTCGCCCGGGGCTTCCTCGGTGCCCGCGAAGGCGCCGCCCATCATCACGGCGTCGGCGCCGGCGGCAATGGCCTTGGCCAGATCGCCCGAGTAGCGGATGCCACCGTCGGCGATCACCGGCACGCCCGAGCCCCGCAAGGCGCTGGCGACGTTGTCGATCGCCGTGATCTGCGGCACGCCCACACCGGCCACGATGCGGGTGGTACAGATGGAGCCCGGGCCGATGCCCACCTTCACGCCGTCGGCACCGGCCTCGGCCAGCGCGCGCGCTGCCGCGGCGGTGGCGATGTTGCCGCCGATGACATCGACCTGCGGGTACTGGCTCTTGACCCAGCGCACCTTGTCCAGCACGCCGGCGCTATGGCCGTGCGCGGTATCGACGATCAGCACATCCACACCGGCCTTGACGAGGCGCTCGACGCGCTCTTCGGTGTCGTCACCAAACCCCACGGCGGCGCCGACACGCAGCTTGCCGTGGGCATCACGGGCGGCATTCGGGAAGCTGGTCTGCTTGGTGATGTCCTTGACGGTGATGAGGCCGCGCAGATCGAAGCTGTCGTTCACCACCACCAGGCGCTCCAGGCGGTGCTTCTGCAGCAGCGCCTTGGCGTCGGCCAGCGAGACGCCTTCCTTGACCGTGACCAGACGCTCCGCCGGAGTCATGATCTCGCGCACCGCCACGTCCATGCGGGTCTCGAAACGCAGGTCGCGGCCGGTGACGATGCCGACCACCTTCTTGCCCTCGACGACCGGGAAGCCGCTGACGCCATGCTGCTGGCTGAGCGCCAGCACCTCATGCACCTTCAGGTCGGGACCGATGGTGATCGGGTCGCGCAGCACGCCGGACTCGTAGCGCTTGACGCGAGCCACCTCGGCCGCCTGGGCGGCGGCCGGCAGGTTCTTGTGCACGATGCCAATGCCGCCCTCCTGGGCGATGGCGATGGCCAGCCGGGCTTCGGTGACCGTGTCCATCGCCGCCGAAACAATCGGCAGGTTGATGCGGATACGGCGCGTGAGCTGGGTGGAAAGATCGGTGTCGCGCGGCAACACCGTGGAGAACGCAGGGACCAACAACACATCGTCGAAGGTCAACGCTTTGCCAAGAAGGCGCATGGGGAAAGCTCCAGACGCAAAGCGGGATTATAGAGAGCACCGCGGGTAAGCCCTGCCGGGGCGGGGTCGGGCTAGACTGGCTGCTCGCTGTTCACCCGCCTGACCACCATGACTGCACTCCGTTCGGCCAGCCTTCTTGCTTTGTGTGTGTTGATGACGCTGGGCTCTGCTCAGGCCCAGGGCCAGTGGAAGTGGCGTGACGCCAATGGCAAGGTGCAGTACAGCGACCGCCCGCCGCCCCAGGGCACGCCTGAGAAAGACATCCTGGCGCGCCCGCTCGGGGCACGCAAACCCCTTCAAATCGTGCCCTTCGGCGTGAAAGCATCTGAGCCCTCAGCCAGTATCCCGGGCGATGCTGCCAGCGCAGCAGCAGCCAAGCGTGAGGCCGATGCCAAAGTGAGGGCAGCGAAGGAAGGTGAAGCCCGCATGAAGGCGGTGGAGAAGCGCAACGCCGAAATTCGTGCGGAAAACTGCGCAAACGCAAAACAACAGTTGGCCACGCTCGAATCAGGCGCCAGGCTTTCCAAAGTCACAGAGTCTGGGGAGCGCGTGCTCCTGGACGATGCTGCCCGCGCGGCCGAAATTCAGCAAATGAAGGCAATCATCGCCTCCGACTGCAAGTAGCATCTGCTGCGCGGGCTCAGCGCCGCGTCGGCGGGATCAGCAAGGTCGGGAAGCTGACCGGCAGCGTGGCCGGGAAGTCCCGGCTGAAGTGCAGGCCGCGGCTCTCATGCCGCATCAGGGCGGAACGCACGATCAGCTCGGCGCAATCCACCAAGTTGCGCAGCTCCAGCAAGTCGCGGTTGACGCGGAAATTCGCGTAGTACTCCAGGGTCTCGGCGCGCAGCAGCTCGATGCGGTGCAGCGCTCGCTCCAACCGCTTGGTGGTGCGCACGATGCCGACGTAGTTCCACATCAAGAGACGCAGCTCGTCCCAGTTGTGGGCGATGACCACCTGCTCGTCGGCGTTCTCCACCTGGCTCTCGTCCCAGGCCGGCAGCACTGCCGTGCTGGCCTGCGCTTCGGCCGCGATGCGTGCCGCGCAGGTCTGGCCCAGTACCACGCATTCCAGCAATGAGTTGCTGGCCAAGCGGTTGGCGCCATGCAGGCCGGTGTAGCCGGTCTCGCCGACGGCAAACAAGCCCGGCAGATCGGCCCGGCCGTCCAGATCGGTGACCACGCCCCCGCAGGTGAAATGCACCGCCGGCACCACGGGGATCATCTGCTTGGCGATGTCGATGCCCAACTTCAGGCAGCGTGCGTGAATCGTGGGGAAGTGGCTCTTCAGGAACTCCTCGCCGAGGTGGCGGGCATCGAGCCAGACATGGTCCACGCCGTGCTTCTTCATCTCGAAGTCGATGGCGCGGGCCACGATGTCGCGCGGCGCCAGCTCGGCACGCTCGTCGTGCTCCGGCATGAAACGGTGGCCATTGGGCAGCTTCAGATGCCCCCCCTCGCCGCGCAGCGCCTCGGTAATCAGGAAGCTGCGCTCCTGCGGGTGGTACAGGCAGGTCGGGTGGAACTGGATGAACTCCATGTTCGCCACCCGGCAGCCGGCCCGCCAGGCCATGGCCACGCCGTCGCCGGTGGCCGTGTCGGGATTGGTTGTGTAGCGGTAGACCTTGCCGGCGCCGCCGGTCGCCAGCACCACGGCCTGGGCGGCCACGGTGTCCACGCGGCCGCTGTCGATGTCGAGCGCGTACACGCCGTAGCAGCGGGTGGTCTCCTCGCGCTTCAGGTGGCGACTGGTGATCAGGTCCACCGCCATCCAGCGCTGGCGCAGCTGGATGTTCGGGTGAGCGGCCGCCTTGGCCAGCAGGGCATCGTGGATGGCCTTGCCGGTGGCGTCGGCCGCGTGCGCGATGCGGCGCACCGCATGGCCGCCCTCGCGCGTCAGGTGCAGGCCCAGCGGACCGGCGTCGTCCTGCGTGAAGGGCACGCCCTGCCCCACCAGCCACTCCACGGCGGCGGCGCTGCGCTCGGCAATGAAGCGCGCCGTGGCCTCGTCCACCAGGCCGGCACCGGCATCGGCGGTGTCGCGCACGTGGGAGTCGATCGAGTCGTCGCTACCCAGCACGCCGACGATGCCGCCTTGCGCCCAGGCCGTGGCGGCCTCGCCGAGTTCGCGCTTGGCCAGCACCAGCACGGGCGTGCGGTCGGCCAGGTGCAGGGCCACGGTCAGGCCGGCCAGGCCGGCGCCGATGATCACCACCGGTGCCATACCGGTCTCAGAAGGCTTGGTCATCGGGCCATTGTCCCGGCAATGAAAAGGCCCCGGCGAAGGCGCGCTTCGCCGGGGCCCAAAAAGCGCGGCGTCAGTGGACGACGCGGGCGAAGCTGAACACGCCGTCGGCCACATCCACCGGCACGATGTCCTTCGGGCCGAACTTGCCCTGCAGGATCAGCTTGGCCACCGGGTTCTCGATGCGCTGCTGGATCGCGCGCTTCAGCGGCCGGGCACCGAAGACCGGGTCGAAGCCCACCTTGGCCAGTTCGTCCAGCGCGGCCTCGCTCACCTCCAGCTTCATCTCCTGTGCGGCAAGGCGCTGCTCCAGATGGCGCAGCTGGATGCGCGCGATCGACTTGATGTGCTCCTGGCCCAGCGCGTGGAAGACCACGGTCTCGTCGATGCGGTTCAGGAACTCGGGGCGGAAGTGGGCCTTGACCTCGTGCATCACGGCCTCGCGCACCACCTCGTCGCCCTGCCCGGCCAGCGCCATGATGTGCTGGGAGCCTAAGTTGCTGGTCATCACGATGACGGTGTTCTTGAAGTCCACGGTGCGGCCCTGGCCGTCGGTCAGGCGGCCGTCGTCCAGCACTTGCAGCAGCACATTGAAGACGTCGGGGTGGGCCTTCTCCACTTCGTCCAGCAGCAGCACGCTGTAGGGCTTGCGGCGAACGGCCTCGGTCAGGTAGCCGCCTTCGTCATAGCCCACATAGCCGGGGGGCGCGCCGATCAGGCGGCTGACCGAGTGCTTCTCCATGAACTCGCTCATGTCGATGCGCACCATGTGATCTTCGCTGTCGAACAGGAAGCCGGCCAGGGCCTTGCACAGCTCGGTCTTGCCCACGCCGGTGGGGCCCAGGAACAGGAAGCTGCCCAGCGGCCGGTTCGGGTCGCTCAGGCCAGCACGGCTGCGGCGGATGGCATCGGCCACGGCCACGATGGCCTCCTCCTGCCCCACCACGCGCTGGTGCAGCTTGTCTTCCATGGCCAGCAGCTTGTCGCGCTCGCCCTGCATCAGCTTGCTCACCGGAATGCCGGTGGCACGCGCCACCACTTCGGCAATCTCTTCGGCGCCCACCAAAGTGCGCAGCAGCTTGGGCTTGTCGGCCTTTTCTCCCTTGACTTCCTTGGCCTGGGCCTCGTGCAGGCGCTTCTCCAGCTCGGGCAGCTTGCCGTACTGCAGCTCGGCCACCTTGTTGAAGTCGCCCTTGCGCTTGAGTTCTTCGATCTGCGTCTTGATGCGATCGATCTCCTCCTTCACATGGGCCGAGCCTTGGGCCTGGGCCTTTTCGGCCTTCCAGACCTCTTCCAGGTCGGCGGCCTCGCGCTCGAGCTTGCTGATCTCTTCCTCGATCAGGCCCAGACGCTTTTGCGACGCCTCGTCCTTCTCCTTCTTGACGGCCTCGCGCTCGATCTTCAGCTGGATCAGCCGGCGATCCAGCTTGTCCATGGCCTCGGGCTTGGAGTCGATCTCGATCTTGATCTTGGCCGCGGCCTCGTCGATCAGGTCGATCGCCTTGTCGGGCAGGAAGCGGTCGGTGATGTAGCGGTGGCTCAGCTCGGCCGCGGCCACGATGGCCGGGTCGGTGATCTCCACGCCGTGGTGCACCTCGTACTTTTCCTGCAGGCCGCGCAGGATGGCGATGGTCTGCTCGACGCTGGGTTCACCCACCAGCACCTTCTGGAAGCGACGCTCCAGCGCGGCGTCCTTCTCGACGTACTTGCGGTATTCGTCCAGCGTGGTGGCGCCGATGCAGTGCAGTTCGCCACGCGCCAGCGCGGGCTTGAGCATGTTGCCGGCGTCGATGGCGCCCTCGGCCTTGCCGGCGCCCACCATGGTGTGGATCTCGTCAATGAAGAGGATCACGCGGCCCTCTTCCTGGGCCACTTCCTTGAGCACGGCCTTGAGGCGTTCCTCGAACTCGCCACGGAACTTGGCGCCTGCCAGCAGGCCCGCCATGTCCAGCACCAGCACGCGCTTGTTGCGCAGGGAATCGGGCACCTCGCCGGCATGGATGCGCTGGGCCAGGCCCTCGACGATGGCAGTCTTGCCCACGCCGGGCTCACCGATCAGCACCGGGTTGTTCTTGCTGCGGCGCTGCAGCACCTGGATGGCGCGGCGGATCTCGTCGTCGCGGCCGATCACCGGGTCCAGCTTGCCCTGAGCGGCGCGCTCGGTGAGATCGAGCGTGTATTTCTTCAGCGCCTCGCGCTGGCCCTCGGCTTCGGGGTTGTCCACCTTGTCGCCGCCACGCACGGCCTTCAGCGCGGCTTCCAGGGCCGCACGGTTCAGGCCATGGCCACGCGCCACACCAGCCAGGTCGGTTTTGGCATCGGCCAGGGCCAGCAGGGCCATTTCGCTGGCGATGTACTGATCGCCCTGCTTGGCGGCTTCGCGCTCGGCGCCCTGCAGCAGGGCCATCAGGTCACGGCTCGGCTGCACCGCCTGGCCGCCGCCCTCCACCTGGGGCAAGCCGCCCAGCAGGCCTTCGACCGCGCCCTTGAGCGCCGCCACCTTCACCCCAGCGCGGTCCAGCAAGGCGCGCGGGCCTTCGGGCTGGGCCAGCATGGCGGCCAGCAGGTGTACAGGCTCGATGTAGGGATTGGAGCGGGTGACGGCCAGGCTTTGGGCGTCGGCCAGGGCTTCTTGCAAGCGGGTGGTGAATTTGTCAGGGCGCATGGGGTTTCCTCCGGAATGCCTGCCATGTGGGCCCTGAGCTTGGCATTTCAAGCCGGGCGCGCTTTGCGCCGTGTCAAAGGCTGCGCGCCAGCCAGGCCCCGAGTGCGGCCGCGCCCAAGGCGCCCAGCACATGGGCCAGACTGTGCAGGGTGGCCAGCCCCCAGGCGCCGCGCTGCAGCAGGGTCAGGGATTCGGCGGAAAAGGCGCTGAAGGTCGTCAGCCCGCCCAGGAAGCCGGTCACCAGCAGCAGGCGCCACAGCGCCTGATCGGCTCGCGCCAGCAGCACCAAGCAGGCACCGATCAGCAGGCCACCCACCAGGTTCACCGCGAGGGTGCCAAGCGGAAAGCCGCCCCAGCGGGCGTTCAGCCACAACCCGGCTTGCCAGCGCAGCAGCGCGCCGGCAGCCGCACCGAAGGCCACGGCCAGGGCCTGGTTCATGCGGAGTTGCGGGCGCTGATGCCCCAACGCGCCAGCGCAGCGTCGTCGGCCTCGCGGGCATCCACCCACTGGGCGCCGGCCGGGCCATGCTCCTTCTTCCAGAACGGCGCCTGGGTCTTCAGGTAATCGATCAGAAAGGCGCAGCCATCCAGCGCGGCCTGGCGGTGCGGGCTGGCCGTCAGCACGTAGACGATGGGCTCGCCCACCGCCAGCCGGCCCACGCGATGCCAGACCTCGGCGTGGTGCAGGCCGAAGCGCGGCCGGGCCTGCTCGATCATGGTTTCGATGGCGCGCTCGGTCATGCCCGGGTAATGCTCCAGCTCCAGGGCCTGCAGGCCACCACCGGGCAGATCGCGCACCACGCCCAGAAAGCTGGCGATGGCGCCGACCTCGGCCGCCAGGCCGCGCTGCCAGGCCTGGGCCAAATCCAGAGGCTGTTCACAGATATGCACGGGCATGGAGAAATTGTGGCACCCAGGCCGCGCAGGCCCTTGCACAATGGCTCGAAGTCTTCGCCCCGAGAGGCCACCATGCACTGCATCGCCCAAGCGTCCATGACGCGTTTTGCCGCCGCCCACCGCGACCCCCGCAACATCGCCCTGCACTGCTGGGGCGTGCCCATGGTGCTGATGGGCCTGGGCCTGCTGCTGCGCGACCTCTCCGACCTGGGCTGGGCGCTGGCCTTCACCACCTCCGGCCTGCTGCTGCAGTCGGTGGGCCACTGGTATGAAGGGCGCCGCCCGGCCATGGGTCTGGCGGGCTGGCTGCTGGCGCCGATGTTCGTGGGCCTGCAGGGCCTGCACCGCCTGGGTTGGGCGCAGCAGTGCTGGGCCGAGGTGGAACGTGACGCCGGCCCGCGCCGCCTGCGCGATCTGGCCCATTCCCGCTGAGTCCCAGGCCGCCCACTGTCCATGCTGCAAAAGACCGAGAAGGGGCGACAGGAAGTCGCCACGCGCACCCATGGCCTGCGCCAGGCGGCCCGTTCGGTGCTGCTGATGATTGACGGCAAGCGCAGCGAAGCCGAACTGCGCGCCCTGATGCCCCCGGCGCTGGCCCAGGAGCTGGACCGCCTGCTGCAAGAAGGCTTTGTCGCCAACGAGGCGGCGGCACCGGCACCGGCTGCGCCCACCCCTGCGCCGCCGCCCCCCGCAGCCGATCCGCTGCAAAAGCGCCTGGAAGCGGCCCACGCCGTGACCGAGGCGCTCGGGCCCCAGGGCGACCATCTGGCCCTGCGCATTGAACGCAGCAAGACGGCGGAGGAACTGCAGGACGCGCTGTTCTTCGCCTATCAGGTGATGGGCGACCTGGGCCGCAGCCGCCACGCCCAGGCCTTTGCCGAGCGCTTTCAGATCAAGCTTTGATCAGGTCGATTTCGAGATCGTGATGGTCGGGAACTTGGCCGAGTAGTCCTTGCCCAGCTTGCCCACCGCCACCGCCACCTGGCGCGCCAGCGCCTTGTAAAGGCCGGCTATCGCGCCCTCGGGCTCGGCCACCACCGGCGGCGTGCCGGCGTCGCTCTGCTCGCGGATCGAGCGCTGCAGCGGCAGCGCCCCCAGGTAGGCCAGGCCGAACTGTTCCGCCATGGCCTTGCCGCCATCGGCCCCGAAGATGTGTTCGGTATGGCCGCAGTTCGGGCAGCAGTACACCGCCATGTTCTCCACCAAGCCGAGCATGGGCACGCCCACCTTCTCGAACATGCGCACGGCCTTCTTGGCGTCGATCAGCGCGATGTCCTGCGGGGTGCTGACGATCAGCGCG
Source organism: Inhella sp. (assembly GCF_041912635.1). GTDB lineage: Bacteria > Pseudomonadota > Gammaproteobacteria > Burkholderiales > Burkholderiaceae_C > Inhella. Next base: position 17,894 of record NZ_JAYRMO010000025.1, on the reverse strand, counting down.
CCGGTCACCGGCACGCGCTGGGCCAGGGTCAGCTGGATGTCGCCGGTGCCCGGCGGCAGGTCCACCACCAGGTAGTCCAGGTCGTCCCAGTTGGTCTGGCGCAGCAACTGCTCCAGCGCGCCGGTGGCCATCGGGCCACGCCAGACCATGGCCTGGTCTTCGTCCACCAGGAAGCCGATCGACATCAGCTGCACACCGTGGCTCACCAGCGGGCTCATGGTCTTGCCATCCGTGCTCTCGGGGCGGCCGTGCGCGCCCATCATCATGGGCACGCTGGGGCCGTAGATGTCGGCGTCCAGCAGGCCCACGCGCGCGCCCTCGGCATGCAAGGCCAGCGCCAGGTTGGCGGCGGTGGTGCTCTTGCCCACCCCACCCTTGCCCGAGGCCACGGCAATCAGGTTCTTGACGCCCGGCAGCGGCTGCAGCCCGCGTTGCACCGCATGGGCCACGATGCGCTGGGTGACGTGGACCTCGTCGGCGCCCAGCGCCTGCTTCAGTTCGCTGGCGATGGCGGCATGCTGGCTGGCCGCGGGGTAGCTCAGTTCGACCTCCACCCGCAGGCGGCCCGCCCGCTCGTGCACGCCCTTGACCTGCTTGCTGGTACTCCAGCTTTGGCCGGTACCGGGGTCGATCAGGGTGGCGAGCAGGTCCAGGGCGGCTTGTTCACGGGGCGTGGTCATGGTGGCTTCCTCTTTGGGGCGGCGAGTTTAGGCGGCCCCGGATCAACCCTAATTTTGATCATTTCGTCAATTTCAACTGACATTTAGATCTGCAGGCACTACATAACGCAGCAAAGTTTCCACTTCTGTTTGACAAGGCATCCCACGAAACTGACGTCATTGCAGCTTTCCACCCACGCCTATGCGCTCCAACCGCCACACCGCCAGCCCCCTGAGCACGACCTTCGTCAGCGTCTCCAACATGGTGCGCCTGATCCAACGCAAGGGTCTCAGCGCCTGTCTGGTCGGCGTCGCGGATCGCATCGAGCAGGAATTCCTGCGCTGGGAAGCCTTTGACAAGAGCGCCCGGATCGCCTGCCACTCGGCGGATGGCGTGGTCGAGCTGATGCCGATCGCCGACGACCAGCAGTTCAGCTTCAAGTACGTCAACGGCCACCCCAAGAACCACCGCTTCGGCCTGCCCACCGTGATGGCCTTCGGCTTGCTGGCCGACGTGGAGACCGGCGCGCCGCGCTTCCTTTCCGAGCTGACGCTGACCACCGCCATCCGCACCGCCGCCATGTCGGCCCTGGCTGCCAAGAAGCTGGCGCGCCCGAACAGCCGCTCGATGGCCTTGATCGGCAACGGCGCGCAATCGGAGTTCCAGGCGCTCGCATTCCGCGACATCGTCGGCATCCGTGAACTGCGCCTGTTCGACGTGGACCCGGCCGCCAGCGCCAAGCTGGCCGCCAATCTGCAGGGCCAAGGCCTGGAGATCACCGTGTGCGCCAGCACCGCCGAGGCCGTCAAGGGCGTGGACATCATCACCACGGTGACGGCCGACAAGACCAACGCCACCATCATCACCCCGGAGATGGTCGAGCCCGGCATGCACATCAATGGCGTGGGCGGCGACTGCCCCGGCAAGACCGAGCTGCACCGCGGCGTACTGGAGATGGGTGCCGTGTTCTGCGAATTCGAGCCGCAGAGCCGCATCGAAGGCGACATGCAGCAGATGCCGGCCGACTTCCCCGTCACCGAATTCTGGGAAGTGCTGGCCGGCCGCAAGGCAGGCCGCGTGAGCACCGAGCAGGTGACGGTGTTCGACTCCGTCGGATTTGCCTTGGAAGACTTCGCCGCCCTGTGCTTCATGCGCGACGCCGCGGCCGAGTTCGGCATCGGTGAACAGATTGAGCTGGTGCCGAACAACCCGGACCCGAAGAACCTGTTCGGTCTGCTGGGCTCGCAACGCGCCCAGCTCAAGCGCGCCGCCTGAGTTCTTTACATCCCCCGGGTCAACCCGAATCGAGGCCTCCCGTTGTGGAGGCCTCGGTCATTTCTGACCTCGGAGGATCCATGAACCGCCTGTTCCAAGCCACCCTGCTCGGCCTGCTGGCCACCAGCCTGTCGGGCTGCATCGTGCTCAGCCCCGGCCATCGCGGTGGCCATTACGGTCATTCGGAAGTGCGCGTCGGGGTTCCGGTGCCAGCGGTGGTGATCCGCGGGCATTCCCATCGCTATGGTGATCGGTACGACCGTTTCGACCGCTACGACGACCGCGACTACCGCGGCCCGCGGCGCTACTAAGCCGGACGCATCAGCGGAAGGTGGCCAGCAGGATGTTGGTCTCGGTGTTGGCGATGCCCTTGATCAGGCGGATGCGCTCCAGCACCTTGGAGAGCTCCGCCATCGATTCCGCGCGCAGCTCGGCCAGCAAGTCCCAGCGGCCATTGGTGTCGTGCAGGCTTTCCACCGCCGGCTCGCCCAGCAAAGCGGCGGTGACGGCGCGGGTCTGGTTGCCTTCCACCAGCACGCCCATCCAGGCGCGGATGTAGTCGGGCTCGGCCTCGGGCTTGAGCCGCACCGTGTAGCCGACGATGACCTGATCGTCCTCCAGCTTGCGCAGCCGGTTGGTGACGGTGCCGCGCGAGACTCCCAGCTTGGCCGCCAGCGCGGCCACGTTCATGCGGGCGTCCTTGCGCAGCAGGGCGATCAGTTGACGGTCCAGTTCGTCCATCGGGGCGCTCAGCGGAAGCGCTCGGTGTCGCGCGCCAGGTAGAACCATTCCTGACCGGCGCGCGCCTTGGGGTTGGGGAAGACGATGGCGCCGTCGTGCGGCGCGTACACGGCGCGGCCGTCCTGGTGATGCCCGATGAGCTCACCGGCGCGCACGCGGTCGAAGCTGACCCAGGGCTTGACGAACTGGTCGTCGGCATGGGCCTTGTCCTGCACCGTCACCAGGCTCAGGCCGGCCATGCTTTGCACCGGCGGCGCCTCGCCCTCGATGAGGCCCAGGTGCAGCAGGGTGTTAATGATGGCGCGGTAGGCCACCTCAGGCGCCTGCGGGTCGGCGTGCTGGCCGCATTCCAGCGTCAGCGCCCAGCCGCCTAAAGCGCGCATGGTCTCGGTGGTGCCCACGCCATAGGCCTCGTCCAGGTCCACCGTGGCGGCCACTTCGGGCGCCAGCGAAACCGCCCAGGCGCGGCGGCGGTGCACGCCCTCGGCATAGGTTTGCAGCCAGCCGTCCACGCCGCGCTGCACGCCCAGCACCTTGGCCAGGGCCAGCTCCTTGGCGGCGTGGCGGAAGGGCTGCAGCGCCCCCTCGTTGTCCTCGGGGCCCACCATCACGAAGGGTTGGCCCTGGGCCTGGAAGCTGTGCAGGTCCAGCAGCACCTCGTGCTGGGCCAGCAGCGGGCACAGCCAGTTGGCGATGTGGTCTTCAAAGTCCTTGGGCTGGTCGCAAGCGCGCAGGCGGCGGTTGAGGTTGCGGTCGCCATTGCGCTCGCCCTTCTGGTAAGCCAGCGGGTTGGTGATGGGCACGAAGGTGACACGGCCGCGCGCGAGCCGGCGCTCGCCGCGCTCGAACTCCGCCACCAGGCGGCGGATGGCCTGGGTGCCGCAGACCTCGTTGCCATGCACCGCGCCGGTGACGATCAGACGCGGGCCGGCCAGCGGGCTTTCCAGGCAGATGGACTGAAAGTGATGCATGCGCGCCAGTGTGCCAGCGGCCCCGTCGCCGCCACCCTGCGGAATGCCCCGGAATGGGCTTCGGACATGCGGTGCGGTTATGGGCGGCGCCTGCGCTTTCATTGGGCGCGCGGGCGGCCTTCTCGTAGCCTGCAGGCCGTCTTGATTGAAAAAGCAGGGAGCCTGTGCGCGTGCAGCAGCTGGTCGTGATCGGAGGGGGCGTGGTGGGCCTGTCCACCGCCTGGAACCTGGTGGAAGCCGGCCATCGCGTGCGCCTGCTGGAGCGGCAGCCCGAGCTGGCCGCGGGCGCCAGCCATGCCAATGGCGGGCAGCTCAGCTACCGCTACGTCTCGCCCCTGGCCGACCAGGGCGTGCCGCTCAAGGCCCTGCGCTGGCTGATGGACCCCGAGGGGCCGCTGCATTTCCGCCCCGAGGCCCGCTGGGCGCAGTGGAGCTGGCTGGCGCAGTTCTTGTGGCGCTGCCGCGGCAGCGTGAACCGCGCCACCACCGAGCGCCTGCTGGCGCTGGGCGCCTTCAGCCAGCGCGCCTTTGCCGACCTGGCGCTGCAGGCAGACCTGCAGGACATCCAGCTGCGCAGCCCGGGCAAGCTGGTGGTGTACCGGCGTGCCGAGGAGTTCCGCCAGGTGCAGGCGCGGCTGAACGGTTCCGGCCCCGAGCAGGCACTGGACCGCGCCGCCTGCGTGGCCCTGGAGCCCGCGCTGCAGGACGGCGCCAGCCAGCTGGCCGGCGGCATCTTCACCCCCGGCGAGGCGGTGGCCGACTGCCAGCGCCTGTGCCTGGCCCTGGGCGAGCGACTGCGCGCCCACCCGCGCTTCGAAGGCCAGCTGAACACCGCCGCCACCGGCTTCGCGCTGAATGAAGGCCGCGTGCGCGGCGTGCGCACCGCCGCAGGCGTGCTGGAGGCCGATGGCGTGGTGCTGGCCGCTGGCCTGCAAAGCCGCGCCCTGGCCGCGCCGCTGGGCATTCGACTGCCGCTCTACCCGCTGAAGGGCTACAGCCTCACCGCCCCCATCGCCCCCGAGCACCGCGCGCCCGAGGTCAGCGTCACCGACTTCGAGCGCAAGACCCTGTACGCGCGCATCGGCCAGCAGCTGCGCGTGGCGGCCATGGTGGACCTGGTGGGCGAGGACGAGCAGATCGACCCGCGCCGCCTGCAGGCCCTGCAGCGCCATGTGCGCGAGCTGTTCCCCCAGGCGGCCGACTACAGCCGCGCCCGCCCCTGGACGGGCCTGCGCCCGGCCACCCCCGGCGGCGCGCCCATCCTGGGCGCCAGCCCCGTGCCCGGCCTGTGGCTGAACGTAGGCCATGGCGCGCTGGGCTTCACCTTTGCGTTCGCCTCGGCGCGCATCCTGGCCGAGCTGGTCTCGGGCCGCAGCAGCCCCTTGCCCCTGGACGGCCTGACACTGCAGGCCGCATGAACGACCCCGACCTGGCGCAGGCGCTGCGCGCCGCCGTGCAGGCACTGCAGCTGCACACGATTGCCGACCCGCAGGACGGCGGCGGGCCGCTGCGCCACTTCCCCAGCCTGGACCTGGCCGTGGTGGGCTTCGCCCCGGGCCAGGCGCCCATCGCCGCCAATGTGCTGTTCTCGCGCACCCGGCCGGAAGGCTGGCTGGCAGATGTGCCACCCAACGCCGGCCCCGTGCGCGGCATCCAGTTCCTGGCCGATGTGCGCGATGCCGAAGGCGTCTCCATCGCCTGGGGGCCACAGAGCGACTGGCGCGCCCTGCCCGCCACGCCGCTCTGGGGTGCGGGCGAGCCGATGCGCGCGCCCTACCCCGCCTCGCTGCTCAAGCTGATGGTGGCCGTGGGCCTGGCCTGGTGCTGCCAGCTGGGCTGGGGCCGCTACGAAGACGACTGGCGCTTCGAGGGCGAGCGCCGCCCCTTGCGCGATTGGCAGTTCGACATGCTGGCGGTGAGCTGCAACCGCGCCACCTCCGCCGCCGTGGCCTGGCTGCACGCCTGCGGGGCGATCCGCCGTGTGGGCGATGCGGAAGTGCACAACGAACTGCACGCACTTTTCAGCGCACTCGGCCTGCCGACGCTGCGACTGGCGAATACCAAGCCGGACGGCGGCTGGGGCAACGCCGCCGGCGCCGGCGTCGGGCAGATCCAGATGACCGCCTGGGACACCGTGCGCCTGCTCTGGTGGCTGGACCCGCAGGCCCCGCCCCCGCCCTGGCTGCCGCCCGATGCCCCGCGCCTGCAACCGGCGCTGCGCGACGAAGTGCTGCGCGGCCTGCAGGAGCAGGGGCTGGACACGGTGCTGAGCAGCGGCAGCCTGGCCGGCCTGCCGGGCCAGGCTGCGGGCCTGCCCACCCGCCTGAACGCGCGCTGGCTGCAGGCCGATGGTGGGTGGAAGGCCGGCGAGTACGAGCTGCCCGGTGACCTGCGCCCCCTCACCCAAGCCGGTGAAGTGCGCTTCGCCCACAAGATCGGCAACACCGAGAACTACGCCGCCGATGCCGGCATCGCGCAGGGCATCGCCCCGTCACGCCGGCATTACCTGGTGGCCTTCCTCAGCAACCTGGGCAGCCGCTACGCCTGGCACCCGCTGGCCACCGGCCCGCAGCAACTGGCGCAGCTGGGCGCGGCCGTGGATGCCCTGATGCGCGACCGTCTGGAGAACTGCGATGCCGTTTGACTTCAACCCGCTGCCGCCGCTGGACGCCGGCGCCTGCCTAGGCGTCATCGCCCCCGCAGGGCCGCCCAAACCCGGCCTGCTGGAACAGGTGCCGGCGCAGATCGAGGCCATGGGCTACCGCGCCAAGCTCTTCCCCGGCTGCGCCGGCCCGAGCCACCTCGACTTCCTGGCCGCGCCGGACGCCGAGCGCCTGTCTGACCTGCACGCCGCCCTGCTCGACCCCGAGGTGGACGCCCTGCTCTGCCTGCGCGGCGGCTATGGCTGCCTGCGCCTGCTGGATGGCATCGACCGCGCGCTGCTGCGCGCCCACCCCAAACCCTTGATCGGCTACAGCGACATCACCACCCTGCTGGCACTGTGGAACCGCGAGGGCCTGGCCGGCTGGCATGCGCCGATGCCGGCTTCAGATTGGCTGGCCGCGGGCGGCGAGGCCGACCGCCAGACCCTGGCCGCCGCCCTGCGCCGCGGCCTGGAACCCGAGTGGACCGAGCGCCTGGCCGAGCCGCATCCGCTCAGCCGGCCCGCCCCCGTGGTGCACGGGCCGCTGCTGGGCGGCAACCTCTCGGTCTGGGCCTCCGGTCTGGCCACCGATGGCCTGCCCCCCGTCGACGGCGCCATCCTGTTCTTCGAAGACATCTCCGAAGACCCCTACCGCGTGGACCGCTACCTCACCCAGCTGCGCCTGGCCGGGCAGTTGGACGCCGCGGCTGGCTTCCTGCTCGGCCGCTTCAGCGAGGCGGCCGACGCCAGCGCCGTGCTGGCCGACCACCTGCACCCGCTGAACAAGCCCGTGCTGGCCGGCTGGCCCAGCGGCCACGGCCAGCCCAACCGCCCCCTGCCCCTGGGGCCGGTGGTGCGCATGGATGTGGCGGCCCGTCAGCTCAGCTGGTGAGCCACCGCGCTGTAGAGCGGAATGCCGAGCAGGATGTTGAAGGGGAAGGTAAGCCCCAGCGACATGCCGAAGTACAGCGCCGGGTTGGCCTCGGGGATGGCCACCCGCAGCACCGCCGGCACGGCGATGTAGGAGGCGCTGGCCGCCAGCACCATCAGCAAGGTGGTGTCCCCCACCGAAAGCCCGAACAGCTGGGCCAGGCCCAACGCCAGGCCGGCGTGCACCAGCGGCCCCAGCACGGCATAGGCCAGCAGCCAAGGTGAACAGCCGCGCAGCGCCCCGAAGTTGCGCGCGGCCAGCAGGCCCATGTCCAGCAGGAAGAAGGCCAGCATGCCCTTGAACAGATCGCCCGAGAACGGCTGCATGGCGCGCTGGCCGGTCTCGCCCGTCAGGAAGCCCACCACGATGGCCCCGAGCAGCAGCAGCTGCGCGCCGTCGGTCAGCGATTCGTGCAGCACCTGGCGCAGCCCATGCGGAGCGCCCCCGCCGGGTGCCGCGGCCTGCAGGCGACGCGCGTGGTTGGCCAGCAGCACCGCCATGATGATGGCGGGCGACTCCATCAGCGCCATCGCCGCCGGCATGTGGCCGCTGAAGGCCACGCCCTGGTTTTCCAGGTGCTGCACGGCGGTGATGAAAGTGACCGCGCTCACCGAGCCATAGGTGGCGGCCAGGGCCGCGGCGTCGAAGCGCGAGAGCAGCCGGCGCAGCAGCCCGTAGCCCAGGGCGGGCACGGCAAAGGCCAGCGTGACGGCGCAGCCCAGGCCCACCAGCACCTCGGGGGTGAAGCCCGTCTTGGCCAGGGCGAAACCGCCCTTCAGGCCCAGGGCCATCAGCAGGTAGAGCGACAGGAAGCGCGCAATCGGCGGGGGAATCTCCAGGTTGGAACGCACAGCGCCGGCCAGCAGGCCGAACACGAAGAAGAGGATGGCGGGATCGAGAAGGTTTTGCATGGCGGGGCGCGATGGTGGCCATGTCCTCTCATCCGATCAAGTGATATGTTCCGATGCAACAAATCGGACTATTTGATGGATTACCGAACCCCACCCGGCCTGGAAAAGCCTTGGCGCATCAGCCTGGCGCAGCTGCGCAGCTTCGAGGCCGTGGAGCGCCTAGGGGGCGTGGGCCGCGCCGCCGAAGCCCTGCATCTGGCGCAGCCCACCGTCTCCACCCAGCTGCGCGAACTGGCCCAGGGCCTGGGCCTGACCCTGTTCGAGCCCCAGGGCCGCGGCCTGGTGCCCACGCCGGCCGGGCGCCGCCTGGCGCAGACGGTGCGCGAGCTCGGCGCCTGCTGGCAGCAGTTCGAGGACGACGTGGCCGCGCTGCAGGGCCTGCGCCAGGGGCGGCTGCGCATTGCCGCCGTCACCACCACCGAGTACTTCCTGCCCGACCTGCTCGGCCCCTTTGCGCGCGCCTACCCGGGCATTGCCATCGAGCTGGCGGTGGAAAACCGCGACGCCGTGGTGGCCCGGCTGGAGCGCGGCGACGACGAGCTGGCCGCCATGATGCTGCCGCCCGCCCACCTGCCGCTGGCGCGCTGGCCCTTCCTGGAGAACCCGCTGGTACTCATCGCCCCGGCCGACCACCGCCTGGCCCGGCGCCGCCGCCTGCAGCTGGCCGATCTGGTGGCCGAACCCCTGTTGGTGCGCGAGGCCGGCTCCGGCACGCGCGTGGTGACGGAGCAAGCCTTTGCCGAGCACGGCATTCAGTGGCCGGCGCGCATGGCCCTGGGCAGCAACGAAGCCATCAAGCACGCGGTGCGCGCCGGCCTGGGGCTGGCCGTGCTCTCGCGCCACACCCTGGCGCAAGACCCCGCCAGCGAGGGCCTGGTGGTGCTGCCGGTGCAGGGCTTTCCGCTGCGCCGGCAGTGGCAGCTGGTGTGGCGGCAGGACCGCACCCTCTCCCTGCCCGCCCGCACCCTGCTGGACGACCTGCGCAGCCGGCTGGGCGGAGCGCCGCAACCGGCCTGACTCACCAGCCCAGCTGCGCGCCCAGCGCCAACAGCAGCAGCGCGATGGCGAAGTAGGCCGCCTGCATCTTCAGCATGGCGCGCACCCAGGTGGTGTAGGGGATGCCGGCCAGCGCCAGCACGCCCACGGTGATGCCCGAGGTCGGGATGATGGGCGTGCTGAGCTCGCCGAACTGGAAGGCCAGGATGGCGAGCTGGCGCGTCACCCCCACCAGGTCCGCCAGCGGCGCCATGATGGGCATGGTCAGCGCCGCCTGGCCGGTGCCGCTGTGGATGAAGAAGTTGATGACCGACTGGATCACGAACATCTTCTGCGCCGAGAACATCGCCGAGCTGCTCTGCACCCAAGGCACCAGGCCATGCAGCAGGGTGTCGATGATGTGGCCGTCGCGCAGCAGCACCACCGTGGCTTTGGCCAGGGCAATCACCAGCGCGGTGCTCACCAGGTCCTTGGCGCCTTGCACGAAGGCGGCCACCCAGTCGTCCGCCTTCAGCCGCGCCACTAGGCCCACGGCCAGCGCCATCACCAGGAACAGCGCGGCGATCTCGTGGATGTACCACTGGTAGCGCACCACGCCCACGATCATGGCGATCAGCGTGCCGGCGAACAGCGCCAGCACCAGCTTGTGCGTGAGCCGCATGCCGGTAAAGGCCTCGAAGGCGGCCAGGTCCAGGGTCTTGCGCTTTTCCTCGTCCAGCTCGTAGGTGAAGCTGCGGCGCGGGTCGGCCTTGATGCGCGCGGCGTACACCATCAGGAAGGCGATGGTGACCGCCGTGAACACCACCCAGCACAGGAAGCGGAAACCCAGGCCGGAGAACATCGGCACGCCGGCAATCTGCTGCGCGATGCCCACGTTGAACGGGTTCAGGAAGGCGGTGGCAAAGCCGATCTGCGAGCCCACGAAGGGGATGGCCACGCCCACCACCGAGTCATAGCGCAAGGCCAGCGCCAGCGGGATGAAGATCAGCACGAAGGGGATCGCCTCCTCGGCCATGCCGAAAGTGGCGCCGCCGATCGAGAACAAGGTGACGAAGAGCGGAATCAGCCCCACTCGCACCAGGGCGGAGCGGCTGTGCGCCTTGGCCACCGACTTGATCATGGCGTCGATGGCCTCGGTCTTGTGCAGCACATTGAAGGCGCCGCCCACCAGCAGCACGAAGCCGATGATGAGCGCCGCCTCCACAAAGCCCTTGATGGGCGCCGTGAGCAGTGCCACCAGTCCCTGCGGCTGCGCCGGGATGTGGCGGAAGGAGTCGGGGTCGACGACCTTCTTGCCCGCCACCATCACGGTGTCGTACTGACCCCCGGGCACCAGCCAGGTGGCGGCGGCAATCAGCGCCAGCAGCGCAAACAAGAGAACAAATGTGTTGGGGAGCCTGAGCTTCATCGCGATCGACCGGGTTGGATGCGGGCGGCGCGAATGTGCCCCGGCGCGCGGGCACCACGGCCGCGAGATGCAAGCCCACGGCACGGCGGCGCAACAGGGCGTCGCTTGCAGAAAAGTTGAGCCGCCCGGGTGGCTTCAGCGCACGTCCTGCAGGCGACGCGCGAGCGCGCAGGAGGCCAGCACGGTCAGCGCGAAGGCCATACCGAGCAGCGCCCAGTCGGCGCCATGCAACGGGCTCAGACCCAGCAGGCGGCTGCTGGTGGGCCACTGCACGAGCGCGAACACGGAGCCGAGCGTGCCCGCCACCAGCCAGCGCGCACTGGGCTGGCGCAGGCCGCTCAGGCCGGCGGCCAGCGCCGCGCTGCTAAGCAGCAGCAGGCTCAGGGCCATGGCGCGGGCGTGGGGCACATCGCGGTCCGCGCCCAGCGCGTGCAGGTAGCTGCCGATCACTGCCAGGCTCAGCAGCCCGCCCAGCAGACCAATGTGCCACCAGACCGGCGCAGTGAAGAAGCGCGCCCGCGCCGCCGCCGCTGACACCGGTGCCAGCGCTCCGGGGCGTGGCTGCGCCTGAAACGCCAGCATGGCCGTGGGGTGGATGACCAGCTCCAGCCACACGATGTGGATGGGCAGGAACAGCAGCGGCAGGCCCAGCATGGGCAGCAGCGCCGCCCCCAGCACCAGCGGCAGGTGCACCAGCAGCAGGTAGGCAAAGGCCAGGCGCAGGTTCTGGAACAGCTGGCGGCCCTCGGCCACCGCGTCCACCAGGGTGCGGAAGCGGTCGTCCAGCAGCACCACGGCCGCCACCTCGCGCGCGCTGCGCGTGCCGCGCTCGCCCATGGCCACGCCCACGTCGGCCAGGCGCAGGGCCGGTACGTCGTTCACACCATCGCCCGTCACCGCCACGCGCTCGCCACCCGCCTGCAGGGCCTGCACCAGGGCGAACTTCTGCGTCGGGGTGGCGCGGGCCACCACGTCGGGCCTCTCGGCCAGCAGGGCTGCGGGGTCCGCACCGGGGGCCAGCACGGCCACGCGCGGCGGGGTGCCGCCCGCGCCGCCCAGGCCAATTTCGCGCGCCACCGCCGCGGCCGTGGTGGGGTGGTCGCCCGTCACCATGATCACGCGCATGCCCGCGGCCAGGCACTCGGCCACCGCGGCGGGCACGCCCTCGCGCACCGGGTCTTCAAAGGCCAGCAGGCCGCCGAAGCGCAAGCCCGCGCCGGCTTCACTGGCAGCGTCTTCGTCCGGCGCCAGGGCGCGCTGGGCGCAGGCAATCACCTTGTGGCCGTCGCGCGCCAAGGCTTCCACCTGGGCCAGCCAATCGGCGCGCTCGGTGCTGCCCAGGGCGCAGAGGTCCAGCACGGTCTCCGGGGCGCCCTTGCTGCAGGCCAGGCGGCGGCCGTCCGTCAGGCGCCACACCAGGGTTTCGCGCCGGCGCGCCTCGGTGAAGGGGAAGTCGGCCAGCTTCTCGGCCACCGGCAGCGGCCCCTGGGCTTGGTGCAGCGCCTGGTCCAGCGGGTCGCCACTGTCGGCGCGCGCGGCGCGGCAGGCCAGTTCCAGCAGCGCGGCCTCGCCCAACCCTGCGGCGGGCACGCGGTGCGCCAGCACCAGGCTGCCGGCCGTCAGCGTGCCGGTCTTGTCGGACACCAGGCAGCTCACGCGCCCGATGTTTTCCACCGCCACCGCCCGCCGCACCAGGGCCTTGCGGCGCGCCAGCCGGAACACCCCCACGCCCAGGAAGAAGGTGTAGACGACCGGGAATTCCTCCGGCAGCGCCGCCACTGCGAGCGTGACGGCACTCAGCAGCGCATCCACCCAGCCATGCCCCTGCCACAGGCGCAGGCCGGCCAGCAGGGCGCACAGCAGCAAGGCCAGCACCAGCAGCACCCGCACCAGCTCAGCAATGGCCTGCTGCAGCGGCGTGGCGGCGTGGCTGCCCGCGGTGGCCGAGCGCACGATCTCGCCGTACAGGGTGTCCGCCCCGATGCAGAGCACGCGCAGCCGCGCGCTGCCGGTGAGCAGGCGCGTGCCGGCGCTGGCCCACAGCGCTTCATCCGCGCTGGCCGGTAGCGCAGCCCCTTCGAACGCGCGCTTCGGCACCGGCAGGGATTCCCCGGTGAGCGTGGATTCATCCACCTGCAGCCCGGTGCCGCCCACCAACAGGCCATCGGCCGGGAAGTACTCGCCCGGCGCCACCTCCACCAGATCACCCACCACCAACTCGCGCGCCGGCAGCTCCTGCCAGTTGCCCGAGCGATGCACGCGGGCGCTGCTGGCCAGGCGGCTGGCCAGGCCCGCCGACGAGGCGCGCGTGCGGCGGTGCAGGTAAGCGTCCATGCCCAGCAGCGGCAGCAGCGCGGCCAGCAGGGTCAGCGCCTCGGCACGCTGGCCCAGCAGGCCGAACAGGCCGGCCGTGAACAGCAGGAACCAGAGCATCGGGTCGCGCAGCGAATCGCCCAGCACCTCGCGCCAGCCACTGCCGCCCGCCGCCACGATGTCGTTGAAGCCCCGTGCGCGCTCCGCCTGCACCTGAGCGGCGTCCAGGCCTTGCGCCCCTGCGGGCAGGGGCGGCAGTTGATCCAGGGGTAGCGGGCGTTGGCTCATGGCTCGCAGTTTCAACCCTGTGCCGGGGCCCCGCCCCACGCCCTACCGCCAGCCGGCCCGCACCCTGCCCTGCACCCGGCCCCTTCAGCTCACGCTCTGCGCCGCCAGCGCATCCAGCGGGCTGCGCACCGCGCCGCCGCCCAGCTTCAGCACATGGGTGTAGATCATGGTGGTGGCCACATCCGCGTGGCCCAGCAGCTCTTGCACGGTGCGAATGTCATACCCACTCTGCAGCAGGTGCGTGGCAAAACTGTGCCGCAGCGTGTGCGGCGTGGCCGGCTTGTGGATGCCGGCGGCGGCCACTGCGCGCTTGAAGGCGCGCTGGAAGCGGTCTTCGTGCCAGTGGTGGCGGCGCACCACGCCCTCCACCGGGTCAACCGAACGTTCCGCCTGCGGGAACAGCCAGAACCAGGGCCAGCTGGCCCCTGCGCGCGGGTACTTGCGCTCCAGCGCGTCCGGCATGAACACCCCGGCGTGCCCCTGCTGCACGTCCTGCAGCCACAGCCCATGGGCCGCCCGCAACTGCGCCTTCAGTTCCGGCACCAGCACTTCGGGCAGCATGACGAGCCGATCCTTGCCACCCTTGCCCTGGCGCACCAGCAAGGCCCGGTGGGTGAAGTCCACATCCTTCACCCGCAAGCTCACCGCCTCATGGATGCGCATCCCGGTGCCATACAGCAAGCGCCCAAACAGCCCGAGCTCTGCCTCCAAGCCCGCCAACACCGCCGCCACCTCCCCCGTGCTCAGCACCACCGGCAAGCGGCGCTGCTGGCGCGGACGACCCAGCTCCTTCAACCAGGGCAACTGCAGTTGCAGCACCTTGGCGTACAGAAACACCAGTGCTGCCAAGGCCTGCCGGTGCGTGGACGCCGACACCCTGCGAGCATCCGCCAGCCAGCTCAAGTAGGCCTCGACTTCCGGCCCGCCCATCTCCGCAGGGTGCCGAATGCCGTGAAAGCGGATGAAGCCCCGGATCCAGTGCAGGTAGGCCTGCTCGGTACGGCGGCTGTAGTGCAAGCTGCGGATGCGCTCGCGCACCTGATCCAGCAGCCTGGGCGCCTTGAGCGGCGGCAGCGCAGCCGAGCCGCTGGCGCCACTGACCAGCCGCAACTGGCCCCGGGTGGAACTGCTCAACGGCGGAAGCACGGGACGCATACTTACCCCCCACCGCAGCTTCAGCGCCTCCCCCAATGGCTGAGCGAACTGGCTGCGCTACTTTGCGGCGAATTTAGTACTGTATGCACATCCAGTCAAGAAGAGGCAAGATGCTGATTTCAAAAGACTTCTTGGACCGCCCCTGCTGCAGTGTTACACCGCAGCAAGCGGTGTTAAACCGCGCCACCGCGCTCTAAAACCAAGTTAGGCGTCAAAGACCAAAGGGCGTCGCGAGATTATGGAAGAGAAATATCGAGAGTACTATTTCGCTTTGAAGAAGCTCTATGAACTGCATCGGAAGTTTAAATTCGGGGAGTCTCCAGATATCCCATCTGGCTTTTCGGAGCAGCTTTGCAGAGCTCTACTTGGGCTAGAAGTAGGTCTTGACCGTACTCACGATGCTGTTACTGAAGCTAAGACGATTTATGAAATAAAGGCAACCGGGTCGCCGCAGGGAAAGACAACCATTAGCAATGCGAATGAGTTTGCCATCCTGGCGTGGATATACATTGATTTCGAAAGCGATACAGCCTTGATTTACCTGCTCCCAAGAGCATTATTTGATTTATCTGGAAAGGAAGGGCGCCGCTCCATTTCACTGAAAGGAATTGCAAAGAAGGCAGGCGTTCAGGCTGTCACATATAGGTTTCAGAATTTAGCATCTGCAGTTGCGTGAATTTACACAAAGAGGGTCAAATTATGGATTACAAGGTCGTATTTGAAACATCCGTGGAAGTTTTAGAGAGTAAAGTTCGCGATCTTTTGCGAAATGGGTGGGAACCTATTGGGGGCGTATCGGTAAGTGAGACGCTGGAACACGATGTGGGTGTTTTCAATCGAGATGAGTATTCAATGTCATTCGTTCAAGCAATGATAAAGAGGAAATGACGTTTGACGCCTAACCTTTCATTGCAGCGGACCTGCGCCAGCTGCGCTGGCTTGTCCGCTGAATTCAAACGTTAGCCATCAGAAGAAAGGGCCGCCGTGCTCGTAAGTCAAGACACTGATCTTTGGTCGCAGTGGATAGCAGACCTCCTACGAAGCGAGGTCACTCGCGACGCTGACAAGTACACGTTTGACCTGACACGATACCGGCCAGACCTCAAGCCTGTTCTCGAGCGAGATGCACTGCTGGCATTAATTCGAGCGCTTGGGGCCTTCGAGTCAGGAGACGGTGCATCGCTTACCTCGGGTACCACCTACGAGGTCGCAGTAAATGACGTTTCACAGTACTCCAGCTTGCCCTTACGGCTACGCGATCAGGCGCCAGAGATTGACGATCCCGACAATGGTCTGAGGTACATGATCGCGCCGGCATCGCCGGAGTACACGCTTTTCCTATTGCAGGCCGCAGCGGCCGTCGGCCGCCCACGGCTACTCTCGCGCGTGCCGCCGAGATTCGCCATTGAACGCATTCCCGAAGAACAGTCATCGAGTGTTCTCGACATATTGAGGCGCGCAACGCGGATTCTGACTGTCCGCATTCAATCCCAGCGTCCACGATCGGTTGTCGATCTTGAACGCCATCTAAACGCATTCTTGTTCCAAGTCACATACAACTTGGACGCAGCCCTTGTGCCGCTCAAAAGCTTTGAGGACCTTGTTCGTACGGGAAGACTCGAGGGTATGCGGCGGGCTGCAATCACAGAAATCGATCCTCCTCGGCGACTGTACTTGCCAGATTTGGTTTATCACTATCAGCTTGCCGTGGCTACCGAGAGCGCCGCTTTGGCGTACCTGTCGCTTTATCATGTCGCTGAGCATTTCTTTGAAGAGATATTTAGCGACGATCTAGTCGAAAAGGTAAAAGCTCGCCTAACTCAGCCGGACTTCTCCTACAAGAGAAAGAAGGACATATCGGCGCTGATCAAAGAAGTCGGGCGGGCAATCCAGCTCCGAAACGAACGCGTAGTCTTTTCAGAGCAGGAGGCGTTGCGACTGACGCTGAGTCGCTTTGTGGACTTCACACAATTGCGTGCGGATCTCGACCGGTTTGACGCCTCGCTCTTACCCTACTATGCAACGACCAAGGTCGCGTTTGCTGGCGCCGATGAAGTAGACCTTGGAACTTCGGGCGGCGATACGGCCAAGCAATTGGCAGCAAGAATCTACAGAACGAGAAATTCGATCGTTCATAGCAAGGAATCCGAGCGCACGCGCTACATTCCGTTTAGAGACGACAGATCGCTCAGCAAAGAGCTTCCGCTACTGAGATTTGTCGCAGAACAGATAACTATAAAGAACTCTACTATGGTCGCGTAGCTGATGGCTAACCATTCATTGCAGCGGACCTGCGCCAGCTTCGCTGTCTGGTCCGCTGAATTCGAACGTTGGGCGTCATGAAACCCGATCGCGCACCACTCAACGAATCGCAAGAGCATGCACGGCGACAACTCGTCTCCTTATGCCGTGCAGTGCTCGCGGAAGAACTCTCGTTCTTTGAGGCGGCAATTCAAATCACTCGCCTCCGCCAAAGCGTTGGCGTTCCCGAAGGGGACTCAGACCTAATGGCGTTCGTTGCCATCGCATCAGAGTCGGACCATCTTCCCCCGCACCATATTCAGAGCCGTTGGTCACCGGAGGCACTGAAGAAGTTCCAGCCTGAGTTCGAGCGGATTGAAGCCTGGGCCAAACCCTTTGCAACCGAGGCTTGCCAAAACATCGTAGGAAGGTTTGGAAGCGCATGACGCCCAACAAGTCCGTCAACGGGACGCCAAAATGCTACGCATTTTGGTTCCCTCCGCTGCGCTCCGGCGCCCGTTACGTCCAACGTTGGCCGGCATGAGAATCCTACGTCCAGGACTGGCGACGGCACTTGCTTTCACTGCCGCGGCCTTGTTTTTCGGTGGGTTGATATTTCGATTCGCTATGTACAGCCGCATGTACATCGGGCCAAACGACCCTTATGGAATTTCAGATGTCATCGAATTGATTCTGGGGGTTCTTCTCTTACTGGTCTTGACGGTCTCCGTGATTGCTGCACTTGCACTTGCTATGCAAGGCTCCCCAGAGAATCGGAAAGCCTCCAAGTGGCTCACCCTCACTTGCGTTCTAGTGGCTCTGCTGGTGCAGCCGCTTCATAACCTTGCAGCGAAATATTCGCTATGAGCAGAGTGCCGGCCAACCCTTCAATGCAGCGGACCTGCGCCAGCTGCGCTGGCTGGTCCGCTGAATTCATTCGTTAGGCCTCACAAATGCGATCAGACGATTTGCGCGTTCAAGGTGTTGGCGGCCTGTTGTCAGCTTATGCATCAGTCCTGCATCTGCTCCGCCATCACGGCATCGTTAGGTCCTTCAACAATCCCGTAGCCGATGTGGCTGAGTGGCTGGTTTCAAACAAACTTGCCCTGAAGCTGGCAGCAAATTCAGCCAAGGGCTATGACGCACAAGATGAGTCGGGCACAAGGTATCAAATTAAGGCTCGCTGGCTAGCCACCACCCGATCGTCGAAACAGTTAAGTGCGATCCGAGACCTGGTAGACAAACCATTTGATTACCTAGTCGACCCTGAAAAACCCATCTCCGGCCTCGTTCTCATAGGAGCGCAGATGCCGTGAGCGGGCCAATGCCGATGGCGCGGGTTGCAAGAAATCAATCCAAT
>NZ_JAYRMO010000024.1:0-84006 GCF_041912635.1 Inhella sp. | reverse complement strand
GGTCTGGGGAGGCCTGGGTGGAGGACGCCAGCCACCGCCTGCACCTCACCGCCAGCACCTGGCAGTTGGTGGTCTTCACCCCGGCCGGCGCGCCGCATTTCTGCGTCGAGCCGGTCAGCCATGTCAACAACGCCATCCAGGCGCCCGACCCACTGGCCCAGGGCCTGGTGGCGCTGGCGCCGGGCCAGCTGCTGCAGGGCTGGATGCGCCTGCAGCGCCTGCCGCCGGAGGCACGCCCATGAGCATCGACGCCGTCCCCGTCCCGCCCAATGTGCTGGGGGAATCCCCGCTCTGGCACCCGCTGGAGCAGGTGCTGTACTGGGTGGACATCCCGGGCCGCCGCCTGCTGCGCTACGACCCCGCCGGTGGCCAGTACCAGGAATGGGCCTTCGACGCCGACCTGGGCTGCTGCGCCGCCACCACGGCAGGCGACTTGCTGCTGACGCGGCGCGACGGCCTGGTGCGCTTTGACCCGCGCAGCGGCCGCAGCACCCCGCTCGCCCCCGCCCCGTATGACCCGGCCTTCGAACGCTTCAACGACGGCAAGGTCGACCCGCAGGGGCGCTTCTGGGTGGGCACCATCTACGAGCCGCGTGACGCGCCGCGCGCCGCGCTCTACCGCTTGGACGGCAACACTCTGCAGCGCCAGGCGGGTGACATCACCGTCAGCAACGGCCTGGCCTGGAGCCCCGACGGCCGGCTGGCCTACTGGGCCGATACCAAGGCCCATGTGGTCTACCGCATGGACTTCGACCCGCACACCGGCCGGCTCGGCCCGCGCGAGCTCTTCCTGCGCTTCGAGCCCAAGGACGAGGCCGCGCCCGCGCTCTACGGCGGCCGGCCGGACGGTGCCGCCGTGGACACCGAGGGCTGCTACTGGGTGGCGATGTTCGAGGGCGCGCGCTTGCTGCGCTTCTCGCCCGAGGGCGAGTTGCTGCGCACGGTGCCCGTGCCGGTGCGCTGCCCCACCATGCCCTGCTTTGGCGGCGCGGACTTGCGCACGCTTTACCTCACCACCGCGCGCGAAAAGCGCCCGGCCGGCGAACTGGAGGCCATGCCCTGGTCCGGCCGCGTGCTGCAGCTGCGCGTGGATGTTCCCGGCCTGCCCGCCCCGCTTGCTCAGCTGGACCCCTTGCCATGACACAAGCCATCCACCCGGCCTTCACCCGTTATCCGTCGCTGCAAGGCCGCGTCGTCTTCATCTCCGGCGGCAGCTCCGGCATCGGCGCCGAGCTGGTGCGCGCCTTCGCCGCCCAGGGCGCGCGCGTGGCCTTCTGCGGCCTGCGCGCCGATGGCGGCGATGAACTCATCGAAACCCTGCGCGCCGCCGGCCACGAGGCCCCCTTCTTCGCCCCCTGCGATGTGCGCGACGTGGCCGCCTACCAGGCCCTGCTGGGCGAGGTGGCCGCCAAGCTCGGCCCCATCCGCGTGCTGATCAACAACGCGGGCCGCGACGACCGCCACGCGATGGAGGAAGTGACCTCCGAGTACTGGGACGACCGCTTGGCGCTCAACCTCAAGCATTACTTCTTCGCCATCCAGGCCGTGGCGCCGGGCATGGCGGCGGCTGGCGGGGGCTCCATCGTCAACATGGGCTCGGTGTCGTGGATGCGCGGGCGGCCCAATCTGGTGGGCTACACCACCGCCAAGGCCGGCATCCTGGGCCTGACGCGCACCTTGGCGCGCGAGCTGGGCCCGCGCAACATCCGCGTCAATGCCATCGTGCCCGGCGCCATCGTCACCGAGCGCCAGACCACCCTGCACCGCGACCCCGCTGCCGACCAGGCCTTCCTGGACGCGCAGTGCCTGAAGATCCGCCTCGACCCCGGCCATGTGGCGCGCCCCACCCTCTTCCTGGCCGCGGACGACAGCGACGGCATGACCGGCCAGCATGTGCTGGTGGATGCCGGCATCGCGCAGCAATCCGTCATCAGCTGATGCAACGCAGCCAGCTGCTGGAGCGCCTGCGCCGCGGCGAGCGCTACGACCTCATCGTGGTGGGCGGCGGCGCCACCGGCCTCGGGCTGGCGCTGGACGCCGCGCAGCGCGGCCTGCGCACCGCCCTGCTGGAGGCCGAGGACTTCGCCAAGGGCACCTCCTCGCGCAGCACCAAGCTGCTGCACGGCGGCGTGCGCTACCTGGCGCAGGGCCAGATCGGCCTGGTGCGCGAGGCCCTGCACGAACGCGCCACGGTGCTGGCCAACGCCCCGCACCTGGCCTCGCCGTTGGGTTTCGTCACCCCGGCCCGGCGGTTCTGGCAGGCGCCCTACTACGGCCTGGGCCTGAAGGCCTATGAGTGGCTGGCCGGCCGCCGCAGCCTGGGCCCCACCGAGTTCCTGCGCAGCCGCCGCGTGACGGAGCTGCTGCCCGGCGCCGCGCCTGCAGGCCTGAGGGGCGGCGTGCGCTACTGGGACGCCCAGTTCGACGACGCCCGCCTGGCCCTGGCCCTGGCCCGCACCGCCCTGGCCCGCGGGGCCGACCTGCTGAACCACTGCGAGGTGACGGCCCTGCGCCACGAGAAGGGCCACGTGGCCGGCGTGCAGGCGCGCTGCCGTGAAAGCGGCGAGGTGCTGGAGCTGAGCGCGGCCTGTGTCGTCAACGCCACCGGCGTGTGGGTGGATGCGCTGCGCGGGCTCGATGCCGAAGCCGGCGCGCAGCCTGCGCCCACGGCCATGCTGCGCCCCAGCCAGGGCGTGCACCTGGTGGTGGACCGTTCCTTCCTGGGCGGCGACCACGCCCTGCTGGTGCCGCGCACCGACGACGGCCGCGTGCTGTTCGCCGTGCCCTGGCTGGGCAGCACCCTGCTGGGCACCACCGACACCCCGCGCGACGCCCTGCCGCTGGAGCCCGAGGCGCTGCAGGAGGAAGTGGCCTTCATCCTGCGCGAGGCCGGCCGCGTGCTGCGCCGGGCGCCCCAGCCGGCCGATGTGCGCAGCTGCTGGGTGGGGCTGCGGCCCTTGGTCAAGCCCGAGGGCGAGGATGGCGGCGGCACCGGCGGCATCTCGCGCGAACACACCGTGCGTGTGGCGGCGAGCGGCCTGGTCACCGTCACTGGCGGCAAATGGACCACCTACCGCGCCATGGCCGAAGACGTGCTGGAACGCTGTGCCGCGGCTGGCCTGCTGCCCGCCACCCCGGCCGGCGGCACCGAGCGCCTGCCCCTGGTGGGCGCCCAGGCCGGCGGCCCGCCGGTTTCCGCCCCGCCCGGCCTGCACGGTTACGGCAGCGAGGCCGCGGCCCTGCAAGCCCTGCCCGGCGCCAACAACTGGCTCTGGCAGGCCGAGGCCCCAGGCTGCGGCCTCAGCGAAGCCATGGTGCGCTTTGCCGCCCGGCATGAGCTGGCGCGCAGCGTGGAAGACGTGCTGGCGCGCCGCTGCCGCCTGCTGTTTCTGGACGCCGCCCGCGCCGAGGCCCTGGCCGCACCGGTGGCCGCCCTGCTGGCCGAAGAGCTGGGGCGCACGCCCGAACAGCTCGGCCTGGAGCCCTTCATCGACCTGGCGCGCCGCTACCGCCAACTACCGTAGAGACTTCCCATGCAACAGCCCGCCTTCGCCCTCTCCGACCCCAGCCTGCTCGTGCGCGACGCGCGCATCGGAGCGCATTGGCGCGCTGGTGAACGCCGCTTTGACGTGCACGACCCGGCCACTGGCGCCCTGCTGGCCGAGGTGGCCAACCTGGGCGAGGCGGAAACACAAGAGGCCATTGCCGCCGCTTCAGCCGCCCTGCCCGCGTGGGCCGCGCTGCCGGCCAAGCAGCGCGCCGCCGCGCTGCAGCGCTGGGCCGCGCTGCTGCACCAGCATGCCGAGGACCTGGCCCGGCTGATGACCGCCGAGCAGGGCAAGCCCCTGGCCGAGGCGCGCGGCGAGATTGCGTTTGGTGCCAGCTTCATCGAGTGGTTCGCCGAAGAGGCGCGCCGCGTGTACGGCGAAACCATCCCCACCACCGACCCCGACAAGCGCTACCTGGTGCTGCGCCAGCCCATCGGGGTGTGCGCGGCCATCACGCCCTGGAACTTCCCGGTGGCCATGATCACGCGCAAGGTGGCGCCGGCCCTCGCCGCCGGTTGCACCGTCGTCGTCAAGCCGGCCGAGCAGACGCCGCTGTGCGCGCTGGCCCTGGCCGAGCTGGCACGCCGCGCCGGCCTGCCGGATGGCGTGCTGAACGTGGTGACCGGCGACGGCGCACAGTCCGTCGCCATCGGCCGTGCGCTGTGCGCGAGCGACACCGTGCGCCACCTCTCCTTCACCGGCAGCACCGAGGTCGGGCGCCTCCTGATGGCGCAGTGCGCGCCCAGCATCAAAAAGCTGGCGCTGGAGCTGGGCGGCAATGCGCCCTTCATCGTGTTCGACGACGCCGACGTGGACGCCGCCGTCGAGGGCGCCATGATCAGCAAGTACCGCAACGCCGGCCAGACCTGCGTGTGCGCCAACCGCCTGTATGTGCAGGACGGCGTGTACGAAGCCTTCGTCACCAAACTGGCTGAACGCGCCGCCCAGCTGCGCGTCGGCAATGGCTTCGAGGCCGGCGTGCAGCAGGGCCCGCTGATCGACGCCGACGCCCTGGCCAAGGTGGAGGCCCATGTGCAGGACGCCCTGGACCAGGGCGCCCGGCTGCTGACCGGCGGCCACCGCCTGGCCCCGCACAGCTATGCCCCCACCGTGTTGGCCGACGCCCACGCCGGCATGCGCTGCGCGCGCGAGGAAATCTTCGGCCCGGTGGCGCCGGTGTTTCGCTTCCACACCGAGGCCGAGGCGATTCAACTGGCCAATGCCACCGAGTTCGGCCTGGCCAGCTACTTCTACAGCCGCGACATGGGCCGCATCTTCCGCGTCGGCGAGGCGCTGGAGTACGGCATGGTGGGCGTCAACACCGGCCTGATCTCCACCGCCGAGGTGCCCTTCGGCGGCGTGAAGCACAGCGGCCTGGGCCGCGAGGGCTCGCGCCACGGCATGGACGAGTACCTGGAGATGAAGTACCTGTGCATGGCCGGCATCGGAGCCGCGCGATGAGCGGCGCCTACCTGCTGGCGCTGGACCAGGGCACCTCCAGCTCGCGCAGCATCGTCTTCAGCCGCGACGGCCGCCTGGTTGCGCAGGCGCAGCGCGAGTTCACCCAGCACTACCCGCAACCCGGCTGGGTGGAGCACGACCTCGAAGAGATCTGGCAGACCCAGCTGGCCACCGCGCACGAAGCCCTGCAGCGCGCCGGCCTGCAGGCGCAGGACATCGCCGCCATCGGCATCACCAACCAGCGCGAAACCACCTGCCTGTGGAACCGCCGCACGGGTCAGCCCCTGCACCGCGCCCTGGTCTGGCAGGACCGCCGCACCGAGCCCCTGTGCCAGCAGCTGCGCACTGAGGGCCTGGCCGAGCGCCTGCGCGAGCGCACCGGGCTGGTGATCGACCCCTACTTCAGCGCCACCAAGCTGGCCTGGCTGCTGGAGCAGGTGCCCGGCGCCCGCGCCGCCGCCGAGCGCGGCGAGCTCGCCTCCGGCACCGTGGACAGCTGGCTGCTCTGGCGCCTGACCGGCGGCCAGGTGCACGCCACCGATGCCAGCAACGCCGCCCGCACCCTGCTGTTCGACATCGAGCGCGACGCCTGGGACGACACCCTGCTGGCGCGCCTGCAGCTGCCGGCTTCGCTGCTGCCGAGCGTGCACCCCTCGGCCCACCCCTTCGGCCACAGCGATGCCGCGCTGTTCGGCGCGCCCATTCCCATCACCGGCATCGCCGGCGACCAGCAGGCCGCGCTGTTCGGCCAGGCCTGCTTCCGCCCCGGCCTGGCCAAGAACACCTACGGCACCGGCTGCTTCATGCTGCTGGCCACGGGCAGCGAGCGGCGCCACTCGCAGCACGGCCTGCTGACCACACGCGCCGCGCAAGCTGGCGCCACGCCGCAGTTCGCGCTGGAGGGCAGCGTGTTCATCGGCGGGGCGGTGGTGCAGTGGCTGCGCGATGGGCTGGGCCTGATTCGCAGCAGCAGCGAGGTGCAGGCCCTGGCCGAGAGCGTGCCCGACAGCGGCGGTGTCAGCTTCGTGCCCGCCTTTGCCGGCCTGGGCGCACCGTATTGGGACGCGAATGCGCGCGGCGCCATCGTGGGCCTGACGCGCGGCAGCAGCGCCGCCCACATCGCCCGTGCGGCGCTGGAGAGCATTGCGCTGCAAAGCACCGTGCTGCTGCAGGCCATGAATGCCGACGCCCAGCGCAGCGGCACCGCAGCGCTGCAAGAGCTGCGGGTGGACGGCGGTGCGGCCGTCAACAACCTGCTGATGCAGTTCCAGGCCGACCTGCTCGGCATCCCCGTGCTGCGCCCCGAGGTGGTGGAAACCACGGCCTTCGGTGCCGCCGGCCTGGCCGGCCTGGGCGCCGGCCTGTACAGCGGGCTGGACGAACTGGCCAGCCTGTGGCGGGTGGAGCGCCGCTTCGAGCCGCAAGGTTCGCGCGACCAGGCCGCCGAGCACCTGGCACGCTGGGAGCAGGCGGTGCGCCAGGCGCGCACGCGCTGATCAATCCCACCGCGCCCCCACCATGAGCCTGGCGGACCACGCGCTGTTCCTGGCCTTCGTGGCCCTGGCCAGCGTGATCCAGAACCTCACCGGCTTCGCCTTCGGCCTGGTGCTGCTGGGCCTGGTGGCCGTCAGCCAGGTGGCGCCCCTGCCGGCGCTCACCCATGTGGTGAGCGTGCTGGTGCTGGTGAACGCCGCCGGCCTGTTCTGGCGCGCGCGCCCGCAGTTCCCGCCCGGGGTGATGGGCCCCACCTTGGCCGGCAGCCTGCTGGGTGTGGGGCTGGGCGCGGGCCTGCTGGTGCTCTTGAGCCAGCGCTGGCTGCCACTGCTGCAGGCCCTGCTGGCGCTGACCATCTTGCTGGCGGCCCTGCAGCTGCTGCGCCAGCAGCAGCCGCGGCAGCAGCTCTCCGCCCCCGCCTCCTTCGCCGGCTTCGGCCTCTTGGGCGGGCTGCTGGGCGGGCTGTTTTCCACCGCCGGGCCGCCCCTGGTTTACCACTTCTACCGCCAGCCGCTGGCGCTGGCGCGCGTGCGCGATGCGCTCGTCACCGTGTTCGCCGTCAACGCCCTGCTGCGCTTGGGGCTGCTGGGCGGCGCCGGCCAGTTGGATGCCACGGTGCTGTTGCTCAGCGCCGAGGCCTTCCCGGTGGTCTGGGGCCTCAGCCGCTGGATGGCCGGCCGCCCAGCCCCGCTGCCGGAGCCGACGCTGCGCCGCCTGGTTTGCGCCCTGCTGGTGTTGACCGCTGCGGGGCTGGCATTGCGGGCGGCGGCGGGCTGGACTTAGCCTCCTCCGGCTGCCACCACCAATCGGCGTGGGCCAGCGGCAGCTCGGTCGGCAGCAGCGGGTTGTGCAGGCGGATCACGCGGCGGTTGGCGATGTCTGCCGCACGGATCGCCGCGCCGTAATGGCTGTCGAACAAGGCCTTCAGGCTGCCGTCGCGCAGCGCCTGGTTCAGGCCTTCCGTCAGGGCCTGAGCCAGTGCGGCGTTGTCCTTGCGAACGAAGAAGTACAGCGCCGCCGGGTAGTGCAGCAGCAGGTGCCGGTCCAGCGTGAGCTGCTGCGGCTCCTGCTGGCGCAGCTCCTCTCGGTACTCACCCAGCGAGCGCGGCAGGTAGTCAAAGCGCCCCAGCGCCAGCATGCTGAACAGCGCCGGGTAGCTGTTCACCGCACTGACCTCCAGCCCATTGGCCTGCAGGATCTTCAGGTCCGGCCAGTCATGCCCCTGGCCGGCCTTCAGCGCGCGCAAATCCTCCAGCTCGCGCACAGCCGCCAGGCGCTCGGCATCGCCCGCGCGCAGCAGCGCCACGCGCCAGCCGATCAGCCCGCGGTCAATCGGCAGACGGATCGGCCGCAGCAGGTTCTCGCGCTCGGCATTGCTCTGCGCCCAGATCACGTCCAGCCCGCCCTCCGGCCGCAGCAGCTCCAGCACCGCCCGGCCCTTCACCATCGGCTGCGGGCTCGGCCGGGCCTCCCAGGACTGCCCACTCTTGCGCAGAGCCAGCTCCAGCACCTGCACCGGGTAGTCGCCGCGCGCGTCGGCCTTCATCTCGGGCGCAGGGTAACGCACCGTCGTCTGCGCCGCACTGCACAGGCTCAGCAGGGCCAGCAGCAGGCCCGCCAGCCAGCCCCGCCCAGCCGCAGGCTTGGGGGCTGCAAAGACGGTCGCTGGCAGAGCGGGCGGCAGCATGGGGTGATGGGGGCCGGAGGCGGCGATGGAGTGACCATTCTCAGCCGGCAAAGGCCCCGGCGGCGCGCGCGCAATCCTGGGGGCCGTGACGGCCGCGCAAGCTCAGGTCACCCAGCCAGCCAAGGCCTGCCAGCCGTGCGGGCCTTGGACAAGCGCCTACTGCACACGGCTGAAATAGTGGGTCCGCATGACCGGGCGGCCATCCTCGCCAAAGTTGGCCGCGGTCTCCGTCATCGACTGGCGATCGGTGGCGACCGTGTAGATGCGGGTTGAGCCCGGCACACCCGCTCTCGCGAGCTGCATGACCAAGACGCCCGGGGCCGGCATGGCGGCGGCGGCCGTGTCGGCCTCCAAATTGCCCTTCACGACCACCGGTGTGCCGTTGAGCTCCGCCACGCTCTCGGCGTAGTTGACCGCTCCGCTCGGATCCACCACTTCGACCCGCGTGAAGAGGCGCCCACCCTCAGCCTCCGCGAAGGTGACCGTGACGCTCTTGGGCCGCACCGGGGCGGGAATCGGCAACCGAGACACATCGACGGCCCATTTGCCGACCAATTCAGAGCGTCCCACGGGCTCGGACGAAGCGGCACCGGCCTGCGTGAGCGCAATCGCGACCAGGATCGAAGAGAGAAATTTCATGGGCAACCGCCTGGCAGGGTCGAGAAGTTCTGCAGCTTAGGGCCTGTTCACACTCCGGGGGCCAGCCACCGCAACCGGTTCGCGGGGGCTCAGCTGCGGGAGCGAGACCGTCCCCCGTCAAGCCCATGCAGACGAAAAAAAGCCGGCTCCAGGAGCCGGCTTGCTGGCGTGGCAGCCCGGTTCAGTAGCGGCCGCCGCCGTAGCCACCCGTGCCGTAGCCGACATCCGGGCGATTGGAGGCGCGGAAGCCTTCGGAGCTGGAGGCGCCCGCAGCGCCGCGCTCCTCGCGCGGCCGTGCCAGGCTGACGGTGATGGTGCGGCCATCGACGGACATGCCGTGCAAGCCGGTGATCGCGGCCTGGGCACCTTCGGGCGAGGTCATTTCCACAAAGCCGAAGCCCTTGGATTGGCCGGTGTCACGGTCCGTCATGACCTTGGCCGAAGCCACCTCGCCGAACTCGGCGAAGTTGCTCTTCAGGCTGATATGGGTGACGGAGTAGGGCAGGTTGCCCACGTAAATCTTGCTGCTCATGGTGGAGCCTTTCAGTGCAATGGGGTGCATCGTCGCGATGCGTGCGTGCGGACCGGAAGTCCGCGAGAAGGCTGGCTGGATCTGCGGGAGGCAGATCGTCAGCAAACCAGCGGGTGGGTCATGCTGGTTTGCAGCCAGCCTTGCGTCACGGCAAACAGCCTGGCGGCGTCGCGCGATGCAAACGTCGTGTCAAACCTGAACACGCGGCAGTAGCTGCCTTCGCCCCGAGAGCGCTGCACCGCAAAGGAGGCGCGGAAGCGGCCGCAAGCGGTGGGGTGTGTCGCGGGCGAAACGACGTACTGGCCCATGGGTATGGCGTGGTTTGAAATCGTGATCAATCAGGATCGCCGGCGTGAAGCACGACCGGCATGAGCAGGGTGGCTCGGTTGGCTGCAGCTCGGCAAGCCAAAAGGGCGACGGGGGTCGCAAGACTCGGGACGGCGCGGGCCGGGAGTGCCGCTGTGGGAATGGCGGCTCGTCACGAGCGGCGGATCATACGCCCTGTAGTTATTTTGAGTGGCATGAATATTATTTTCAGTTTTAAAAGTGAGCGCCCGGGGCGCGCTCACAGGCGCCCGCCGCCGCCCAATCGCCCCATCAAAAACTCCACCGCCACCCGCACCTTGGGGACCTGGAAGCGCGCCTGCAGGTAGAGCAAGTAGATGCCGGCCTCACCGCCACGGCTCACGGACACCGGCTGTTCCAGCTCCAGCGCTAGCAGCTCGCCACGCTGCAGATAGGGGCGCAGGCCCCATTCGGGCAGCAGCACCAGGCCGCGGTGCTGGCAGGCCAGGGCGATCAGGCTGGCGCCGTCGTTGCTGATGAAAGCGGGCGGCACCGCGAGTTCACGCCAGCCTTCTTCGTCTCGCCCCTGCCAGCGGATCAGCGCATGCGGGCCGCGGTACAGCAGGGCCTTGTGCTGGAGCAGGTCCGCCAGGGTGCGCGGCCGGCCATGCTGCGCCAGGTACTGGGGCGAGGCGGCGAGCAGGAAGCGGTTGTCATCCAGGCGCCGCGCCACCACGCGGTCCTGCGGCTGGCGGCCGCCGCGAATCGCCAGGTCGATCTGGTCGCGCCCCAGCTCCACCAAACCGTCGCTGAGGTGCACGTCGAGCACGATGTCCGGGTACAGCGCGCTGAACTCCTGCAGCGCCGGCATCAAGAGCAGCTGGCCGTAACTGGGCATGGCGCTGATGCGCAGGGTGCCGCTGGGCGTGCGGCTGCGCCGGCCCACCAGTTCGGCGGCGTCGTCCAGCTGCGCCAGGCCGGCGCGCACCGGCTCCAGGTAGAGCGCCCCGATTTCGGTGAGCCGCACGGTGCGGGTGGTGCGGTGCAGCAGCTCCACGCCCAGCTCTGCCTCCAGATCGGCGATGCGGCGCGAGATGGACGAAGCCGGCACGCCGAAGGCCCGGGCGGCGCCGGAAAAGCTCAGGGTGTCGGCCACCTTGAGCAGGTATTGCAGGGCGCGCAGCTTGTCCATGACGGTCCATCGTTGTCGTTTCGGCAAAAGATTTTGCTGACTGCGATGGATTCCGCCAGGGCTGGGTTCTCCCTAGCATTCGCTCCATTCCAACCCCCGGCGCCAGAACGGCGGCCCACCATGACCCCCATGCTCAAAGCCCAGTACAGCGAACGCGGCCCGGTGCCGCAGGCCGTGATTCAGGCCGTGCCTTTTGAACGCCCGGTGCTGCAACCCGGCCAGGCCCTGGTGGCGGTGCTGGCCGCACCCATCAACCCCAGCGATGTGCTGATGCTGACCGGCCAGTACGGCCAACTGCCGCCGCTGCCTGCCGTGGGCGGCAGCGAAGGCGTGGGCCGCGTGGTGGAGCTCGGCCCGGACACCCCGGGCCCCAGCATTGGCCAGACGGTGCTGCTGCCGGTGGGCATCGGCACCTGGGCCACGCATGTGGTGGCGCCGGCCGCGCGCCTGGTGCCGCTGCCGAACGAGGCCGACCCGCGCCAGCTGGCGATGCTGACGGTCAACCCGCCCACCGCCTCGCTGCTGCTGAGCGAGTTTGCCGACCTGCAGCCGGGCGACTGGGTGATTCAGAACGGCGCCAACTCGGGCGTGGGCAGCTATGTGGTGCAACTGGCCAAGCTGCGCGGGCTGAAGACGGTGAACCTGGTGCGGCGCGAATCGGCCGTGGCCGGTGTGCTGGCGCAGGGCGGCGATGTGGTGCTGGTGGATGGCGAGGGCCTGAGCGAGCGAGTCAAGGCCGCCACCGGGGGGGCGGCCATCAAGCTGGGCATCGACGCCGTGGGCGGCCAGGCCACGATGCGCATGGCCGCCACGCTGGCTGAGAGCGCCACCATCGTCAACTACGGCGCCCTGAGCGGCGAGCCTTGCATCGTGACGCCGCGCGAGCTGGTGTTCCGCGATGTCACTCTCAAGGGCTTCTGGCTGGCGCGCTGGTTCAGCGTCACCCCGCAGGCCGAGCAGTTCAAGTTGCTGAGCGAACTGGCCGGGCTGATTGCCGCCGGCAAACTGCACACGCCCATCCAGGCCGGCTACGAGGTGGCGCAGATCCAGGAAGCCGTGGCCGCCGCGGCGGCCGGGGAGCGCCAGGGCAAGATCCTGATCACCCCCACCCACGGCTGAAATTCAGGCGGACCCCATACGGCCGCGGGCATGCGCCAGCGGCCCTTGGGCCGGCAGCAGCGGCGCCGCCCGCCCCAGCGCAAAGGGCGGCATGTTCACGTAGATGGACTCCACCTGGCTGGGCTGCACGCAGTAGGTCTCGTGCCACACCCCCACCGTGCCGCTGCTGCCCACGCGGCGGTTGAAATCGGCCCAGGCCGGCAGGTGCGCGGCCTCGCGGTCCTTGGCGTAGGCCAGCAGTTCGTCCAGGCTGCGCCAGTACTGCAGCATCACGGTGGTGCGGCCGCCCCACAGCTCGCCGTGCAGGTAGCCACGCTCGGGCTGGGCAGCCAGCTCCTGCAGCATGCGCGGCATGGCGCGGGCCACCGGCAGCCAGCGGTCCACCCGCCAGAGCTGGTTGACGCGCATGCCGATCAGGAAGAGCACGAAATCGCGCTCGGGGCGGGCGGTGTGGCGGCCGGGCAGGATGGCGGTGCTCATGCCAGCACCTCGCGCTGCGGCAGCGCGGGCCAGCCCTTCCACAGGCCTTGGCGGGCCAGGTCCGCCAGGCTGGCCTGCAGGGCCCATGCCAGCGGCGTGTGCACCAGGCGCTCGCCCAGGTGCTGGCGCAGGGCGCTGCCGTCCAGCGCGTGCGGGCGCTGCCACAGGTAGCGCATGGCCAGCACCTCGCGCAGCAAGGGCAGCACCGGCGCGGCCAGCTGCCAGGGCCACCAGGCCATGCGCTCCAGCCTTGCGGGCACGGGCCAGCCCAGGGCGTGCGCGGCCTGGGCCAGGCCGGCCAGCAGCTCTTCACCGGTCAGGGTGTGACCCTCGAAGCTCCAGCTCTGGTAGCCCATGGCGCCACGCCGTTCCGCCAGGCCCACGAAGGCCTGGGCCAGGTCCGGCAGGTAGGCCCAGGCATGCGCGCGGTCCAGCGGCCCCGGGTACTGCAGGCGCCCCTGCGGCAGTGGCTTGGCAATGGCCAGATCGAGCCAGCTGCCCAGGCCGGCACCGAAGAAATCGCCCGCACGCAGCAAACGCACGCGCAGGCGCCCGGCGGCGGCACGGGCCTGCAGCTCCTGCTCCAGCTGCAGGCGCAGCGCGCCCTTGGCCGTGCTGGGGTGCGCCGGCGTGGCCTCGCTCAGCAGGGCAGGCATGTCCGCACCGTAGCCGTACACGTTGCCGGGCATGAGCAACAGAGCGTCCAGGCGCTCGGCCAGGTCCATGGCCTGGCGCGCCATGGGCAGCAGCTCCTGGCCCCAGCGCGTGTAGGCCGGGTTGGCCGCGTGCAGCACCACGCGGGCGCCGGCGGCGGCCTCGGCCAGCGCGGCGGTGTTCGCCAGCGGCAGGGCCAGCGTGGGCGGGCCGCCGGCACGGGCCTGCCGGCCCTGGCGCAGCACGCGCCAGCCCGAGGCCGCAAAGGCCGTGCTGGCCGCCTGCCCCAGGCGGCCGCTGGCGCCGAGGATCAATACGGTGGGAAGGGACATGGCGTGCTCGCGGGTCGATGACAACAGGCCGTCAGTGTGGGCAGGCCAGGCTCATTCCACAATCCACGGCCCGTGCAACCCAGCCATGCAAAACCGTATGAGCACCCTGCCCCGCTTCGACTGGTCGCTGATTCCGAGCTTTCTGGCGGTGCTGGACGCCGGCAGCCTGATGGGCGCCGCGCGGGCGCTGGA
Source organism: Inhella sp. (assembly GCF_041912635.1). Lineage (GTDB taxonomy): Bacteria > Pseudomonadota > Gammaproteobacteria > Burkholderiales > Burkholderiaceae_C > Inhella. The sequence continues at coordinate 70,391 of NZ_JAYRMO010000024.1, read as the reverse complement.
CGCGCAGCAGCCCACGCTCTCGCGTCACATCGCCCAGTTGGAGGCGCAGTTGGGCGTAGCCCTGTTCGAGCGCACCGGGCGCGGCGTGCAGCCCACCGCCGCCGCGCAGGCCTTGGCCGAAGCGGCGCGGCAAATGGCCGCCGGGGCCGAACAGCTGGGCCAGCAACTGGTGCGGCGCAGCCAGAGCAGCCAGGGCAAGGTGCGACTGAGCGCCAGCCAGGTGGCCGCCAGCAGCCTGCTGCCGCCGCTGCTGGCGGAGTTGCACGCCGAAGAGCCGGGCATCCAGATCGAGCTGGTGGCCACGAACGCGGTGAGCAACCTGCTGCGCCGTGAGGCCGACATCGCGCTGCGCATGCTGCGGCCCCAGCAGGCCGGCCTGGTGGCGCGCAAGCTGGGGGAACTGAACATCCAGGCCTGCGCCCACCGCGACTACCTGGTGCGCGCCGGCACGCCACGCCGCGTCGAAGAGCTGGCCGGCCACCGCCTGATCGGCTACGACCAGAACGAGGCCATCCTCAAAGGCGCGGCAGCCGCCGGCCTGCCGCTGACGCGCGAACACTTCGGCCTGCGCACCGACGACCAGGTGGCCTACACGCAGCTGGTGCAGGCGGGCGCTGGCATCGGTTTTCTGGCCAGCTTTCTGGTGCGTGACACGCCCGGCCTGGTGCCCCTGCTGCCCGAGCTGGTGACACCGAAACTGCCGGTGTGGCTGGTGGTGCACCGCGAGATCCGCGGCAACCCGGTGGTGCGGCGGGTGTTCGACTTCCTGGCGGAGGGCGTGGCGGCGGCGCTTTGAGGCCGCCAAGCCCCCCACCGCCGGCGCCGTGAAGAAATCACAGCGCCGTGCGCCGTTTTTTAATATGATGCTCAACATGCAACGCACCAAACCCAACGCCCGCGCCGCCGCCAAGCAAGCCACGCACGAGCGCATCGTCGAAGCGGCCGCACGGGCCATCCGCCGCAGCGGCTTCGACGGCACGGGGGTGGCCGACATCATGAAAGAAGCCGGCCTGACGCATGGCGGCTTCTATGCCCACTTCCCCTCGCGGGAAGCGATGCTGGCCGAGGCCACCGGGCGGGCCTGCGCGGAGTCGGCGGCGGCGGTTGCTGGCGTGGTGGCCGGTGTGCCCCCGGGGCAGGCCCTGGAGGCCCTGCTGCAGGCCTACCTCTCACGGGAGCATCTGGCGCAGATCGAACAAGGTTGCCCCCTGGCCGCCCTGGGTTCCGAAACCGCCCGCCAGGTGCCCGAGGTGCGCCAAGTCACCACCCGGCACATCAAGGAAATGATCGACCTGATCGCCCGACAGTCACCCGACTGGGGGCAGCCCGGTGCGCACGAACGCGCGCTGGTGACGCTCTCCACCCTGGTGGGCACCCTGCTGCTGGCCCGTGCAGTGGATGAACCCGCCCTCTCCGACGCCCTCTGCCGGGCGGCGCTGAAGCAACTCGCCCCCGCCTGAAGCTGGCCGCGCATGCGGCCCTTTCGCTCGCCTTTACATATGACGGTCATCATCTTTAAATGACTCGACCGGCCCGATTCCCCGCCCACCCCGAGAAAGACCATGAAAGCCCTGACCTTCAAACGCTACGGCAAGTCGCCCGAGATCGGCTTCAGCGAGCTGCCCCGCCCCACGCTGAAGGACGACGAACTGCTGGTGCAGGTTCACGCCGCGGGCGTGAACCCGATCGACAACATGATCCCGACGGGTCTCTTCAAAGCCGTCGTGAAGTTCCAGTTCCCGGCCACGTTGGGCAGTGACCTGGCCGGCGTGGTGGTCGAGGTTGGCCGCCGCGTGACGCGCTTCAAGCCGGGCGACGCCGTGTTCGCCAGCAGCTTCGATCTGGGCACGGGTTCCCTGGCCGAGTATGCCGTCGTGCCCGAACGCGCCGCCGCGCTCAAGCCCGCCAATCTGGACTTCGTGCAGGCCGCCTCGGTGCCGATGGTCGGGCTCACCTCGTGGCAGGCGTTGAATGAGCGCATGCGCTTGCAGGCCAAGCAGAAGGTCTTCATCCCGGCGGGCTCCGGCGGCATCGGCAGCTTTGCGATCCAGCTGGCCAAGATCCTGGGCGCCCAGGTGGGAACGACCACCAGCAGCGGCAATGTCGAATGGGTGCGCAGCTTGGGTGCCGACGAGGTGGTCGACTACAAGAAGCAGGACTTCGCGCAGGAGCTGCGCGACTACGACGCGGTGCTTGGCACCTTGCGCGGTGAAGAACTGGAGAAGGCCGTCGGCATCCTCAAGCCGGGCGGCACGATGGTCTCGCTGGTCGGCCCGCTGGACCCGGCCTTCGCCCGCGCCCGAGGGCTCAACGCCCTGTTCGGCTTCGTGTTCGGCCTGATGAGCCGAACCATCCGGCGCCTGGCCAAGAAGCGCGGCGTCCGCTACGGCTTCCTGTTTGCGCGCGCCGATGGCGAGCAGCTGGCCCAGATCGGGGAGCTGCTACGCAGCGAGCGCATCCGGCCGGTGATCGACAAGGTCTTCCCCTTCGAGCAAGCGAAGGAGGCGCTGGACTACCTCGCCCAGGGGCGCGCCAAGGGAAAGGTGGTGGTGCGCATGCGCTAACCACATCCCCCCCGATCCCACCCCCTCCATTCACGTTTCACACCCATTGGAATTGCCATGCAAATCAAAGACTCCGTCGCCCTGATCACCGGTGCCAACCGCGGCATCGGCCTTGCCTTCGCCAACGAACTGCTGGCGCGCGGCGCCCGCAAGGTCTACGCCGCCGCCCGCGACCCGGCCAACATCACCCAGCCCGGGGTTCAGGCCCTGCGCTTGGACGTCAACCAGCCGGACCAAGTGGCGGCGGCCGCCGCGCTGGCGTCGGACGTGACGCTGGTGATCAACAACGCAGGCATCGCGCAACCCGGCGGCTTCCTGATGGCCGACAGCGAAGCGCTCACGCGCCGCATCTTCGAAACCAACTTCTTCGGCATGTTGCGCATCAGCCAGGCCTTCGCGCCGGTGCTGCAGCGTCAGGGCGGCGGCGCCTTGCTCAACGTGCTGTCGGTCGCGTCGTGGGTGAACGGCGGCGAGCTGGCGGCCTACTCGGCCAGCAAGTCCGCGGCCTGGTCGCTCACCAACGCCTTGCGCCACGAACTGGCGGCGCAGCGCACACAGGTGCTGGCACTGCACATGGCGTACGTTGACACCGATCTGACGCGTGGTTTCGAGGTGCCGAAGTCCAGCCCCGAGGCCATCGTCCAGCGCGCGCTCGATGGCCTGGAGGCGGGCCTGGACGAAGTGCTGGCGGACGAACTCACCCAGCAGATCCGGCAGGGCTTGAGCGCCGCGCGGCCCGTCTATCTGCCGCAACAGGCCTGAAGTCAATCGCCGGAGCCCGCCATGCCCAGTCTCATTCGTCGCCTCGCCATTTCCCTCGCCTTGAGCGCCGGACTCGCTGCCGTGCCGGCCAGTCAGGCCGCACCCGGCAGTCGCTGGGCGGATGTGCCGACCCAAACCCTCTCGGCCGGCGGCATCGACTTCGCCTACCGCGAGCTCGGCAAACCGCACGGCGGCACGCCGATCCTCCTGCTGAACCACCTGGCCGCCGTGCTGGACAACTGGGACCCGCGCGTGGTCGACGGCCTCGCCGCCCGCCACCATGTGATCGTGTTCGACAACCGCGGCATCGGCGCCTCCACCGGTTCCCCCGCGGATTCGATCGAGCAGATGGCGCTGGATGCGATCCGCTTCATCCAGGCCAGCGGCTTCGCGCAGGTCGATCTGTTCGGCTTCTCGATGGGCGGCATGGTGGCGCAGGAGATCGCGCTGCTGGAGCCGCAACTCGTGCGGCGGATGATCCTGGCCGGCACCGGCCCGGCGGGCGGTGCGGGCATCAGCCAGGTGGGTGGCGTGGCCAACTACGACCTGCTGCGCGGCTTCTTCACCCGGCAGGACCCCAAGCAATACCTGTTCTTCACCCGCACGCCCAGCGGCATCGAAGCGGGCAAAGCCTTCCTGGCGCGCTTGCAGGAACGCGCGCAGAACCGGGACCCGGACATCACGGTGGGCGCCTACCTGGCGCAGCTGCGCGCGCTCAAGGCCTGGGGCGAGAAGCCGCCCGCCGACCTTTCCGCCATCACCCAGCCCGTGCTGATCGTCAACGGCGACCAGGACCGCATGGTGCCGACGCCCAACTCGCACGATCTGGCGCGCCGGTTGCCGCACAGCACGCTGCTCATCTACCCGGACGCCGGCCATGGTGGCGTGTTCCAGCACCACGCCGATTTCATCCCCAAGGCGCTTGCGTTCCTGGCGAACTGAACCGGCCCCGCGCACCACCCGAGGCGCGATTGACTCTGCCGCAGGCCGGGGTTGAAATGCCCAGCAGCGCCGGACCGTCGGTGGCCGCGCGCCCGGCCTGCCTGCTGGCTCGCACCGACACCCCGTTTCGGAGCACCGCCCCATGGCCACCAGCCTGCCCACCTACACCGGTGATGTCACCAGCCTCGTCCAGCGCACGGGCACCACCCTGATCGACGCCCTGATCGGTGGTTCCAAATGGGGCACCGGTGGGGCCGGTACCGGGGCTTCGGTGACCTTCTCCTTCCCGGCCTCCGCCGCGGCGTTCGACACCCAGGCTGGCGTGGCCGGCAATTACGGCGAGAACGACCCGCTCGGCGCGGGCTTCGGCACCAAGCTCGGTACCTTCAAGCCCTTCAGCCCGGCCCAGCAGGAGGCCGCGCGCCAGGTGCTGCAGGTCTTTGCCAATGTGGCCAATCTGAGCTTCACCGAGGTGGCGGCCTCGTCCGCTGATGCCGGCGTGCTGCGCTTCGGCAATTCGGCGCCGCCGGGGATGGCCGCCACCGGTTGGGGGGTCTCTTGGTTTCCACAGGACTTCGCCGGTGCCGGCGACACCTGGATGAACTCCACCTTCCTTTTCCCCGAGGGTTGGGCGGGCGGCACGCAGAACTTTCTGACCCTGCTGCACGAGGTGGGCCACGCCCTGGGCCTGAAGCACCCGCATGACGCCGGCCTGTCGGGCGTTCTGACGGGTTGGCCCGAGAACCCCACCGTACTGCCCTTCACCGGCACGGACACGCTGACCACGCAGTCGACGCAGACCATGGTGATGGCCTACAACGACATCCCCGGCCGCGGCACCCTGGGCGAGCTGGCCCTGCAATCGGACTTCGCGCCCACCACCCCGATGCGCTGGGACATCGCGGCGCTGCAGTACCTGTACGGCGCCAACCTGGCCTACAACGCCGGCGACACCGTCTACACCTTTGACGGCGAAGCCCGCTACAACCAAACCCTGTGGGACGGCGGTGGCAACGACACTATCGTGGCCACCGGCAACCGGGCGGTTGAGATCGACCTGCGCCCGGCGCAGTGGAGCAAGCTCGGTCAGCCGATGTCCTTCTCCACCCGCAATGCGGACAACTCGGTGAACACCTCGCAGCCGCAATTCAACGACCCCTACACCGTGTTCATCTACGACACGGTGACGATCGAGAACGCCACCGGCGGCAACGGCAACGATGTGATCTACGCCAACGCAGTGGCCAACCGAATCGACGGCGGCGCCGGCATCGACACTGCCGTCTACTTGGCCGCGCGCTCCACCTACGCCCTGGCTCGGGACGCCGCCGGGTGGACGGTCTCGGGCGGCGCGGGCGACACCGACACGCTGCGCGCGATCGAACGGGTGCGCTTCGCCGACAAGGCCTTGGCCTTCGACACCGCTGTGGACGGCAACGCCGGACAGGTGGCCCAGATCCTGCGCGCACTCTTCGGGGCCAGTGCGATTGCCAATCCCACCTTCGCGGGCATCGGCCTGAGCCTGCGTGACGCCGGCATGGGCTATGCGGACATCGTCGCGCTGGCCATTGGCACGCCCATCTTCGAACAGCTGGCCGGCTCGCGTTCAAACACCGACTTCGTACGCCTGGTCTACAAGAACGTCATCGGCAGCGACGCCTCGCCCGAGGCGCTGGCGCAGTTCGTCGGCCTGCTCGACAACGGCACCTACACCCAGGCAGCGCTTGGGCTGCTGGCCTGCCAGATCGAGTTCAACACGCAGTCAGTCGAGCTGGTCGGGCTGGCGAATACGGGGCTGGAGTTCGTGCCGGGGTGAACCGGGCGCGCGGCGGCGGGCCTTCCTAAAATCCCGCCCCCTTTCCCCGCTCTGGCCCCCGATGGACATCGTCGTCAAAGAAGAACTCAAGGCGTACATCGACCCTTTGACACCCGACGAACACGCAGCCCTGGAGCGCAGCCTGCTGGCCGAGGGCTGCCGCGACGCTCTGGTGCTGTGGGGCAATGTGCTGGTGGACGGGCACAACCGTTACGGCATCTGCCGCCAGCACGGCCTGCCCTTTCAGACCGTGCAGAACCCGCGCTTCCAGTCCATCGAGGACGTGCAGCTGTGGATGATCGACCAGCACCTGGGCCGCCGCAGCCTGTCCGACTTCCAGCGCGGCGAGCTGGCCCTGCGCAAGCGCGCCATCGTGGCGGAGCGGCGCGCCCGTGCCGCGGCCGCAGCACCCGAGCCGGCCGCACCCGAAGCGCCGGCCGCGCCTGAGGCAACCCCCGCGCCCGTCAGCCCCCAGGAGGCCCTGGCCACGCGCGAGGCCCTGGCCAAGGCGGCCCGCCTGAGCAGCAACCAGGTGCAGCAGATCGAGAAGATCCAGAAGCAGGGCGCGCCCGAGCTGGTCAGCGCCGTCAAGGCGGGCATGGTGTCGCTCAACGCCGCCGCCGCCGTGGCCAGCCTGCCCGCCGAGGAACAGGTGGCCGCTGCGGCCGCCGGGGCCGAGGAGCTGAAGCAGGCCGCCAAGCGCGTGCGCGAGGCCAAGCGCAAGGCCGCGCCGGCACCCGTGGAGACCACCGAATCAGCTGAAGGCGCGCCTGCTGACAGCATCGAAGCGCTGCGTCGGCGCGTGGCCGAGTTGGAGGCCGAAAACGCGGCGCTGCGGCGCGAGCTGCAGGCGCTGCGCGGCTAAGAGCCTTCTAGCTTCTGAGTCAGCGCGGCGCAGCCGGCAGCAGCAGGCGCACCACCAGCCCCTGCGGCGCCTGCCCGCCCACCTCCACCCGGCCGCCATGGCGTTCTGCAATCTCCTTGACGATCGCCAGCCCCAGCCCGCAGCCGCCGCCTTCGTGCGTGGCGCGCACGAAGCGCTCCAGCACCTTCTCGTGCCAATGCGCGGGCAGGCCGGGGCCGGTGTCGCTGACGCTCAGGAGGACCTGATCGCCCGCGCGCTGCAGGCGCACCGTCACCTCGGCGCCGCGGCCGGCGTACTGCAGGGCGTTGTCGAGCAAGTTGGCCAGGGCCTCGCGCAGCAAGGTGGGGTGGCCGCGCACCCAGGCGGCGGGCGCGCCGGCGTCGCCGCTGTCGTCCATGCCTAGATCCACGCCGGCTGCCAGGGCACGCGGCACCCATTCGGCGGTGGTGTCGCGCGCCAGCCGGGTCAGGTCCAGCGGCTCGCAGGCTTGGTTGCTGCCGGCCTCGGGCTCGGCACGAGCCAGGCTGAGCAACTGCCCCACCAGATGCGCGCTACGGGTGGCGCCTTCCACCACGCGCTGCAGGCGCTCGCGCTGGGCGGGCTCGCTGGCGTCGGCCAAGGCCAGCTCGGTCTGGCTCTTCAGGCCGGCCAAGGGGGTGCGCAGCTGGTGGGCAGCGTCGGCAATGAAGCGGCGCTGCGCCTGCACGGTGCGCTGAACGGCGTCCAGCAGCTGGTTGATGGCCAGCGCCAGGGAGCGCAGCTCGGCCGGCGCGGTTTCCAGCTCGATAGGGCGCAGATCGCCCGGCGCGCGCCCTTCCACGGCGCGGCGCAGCCGGACGATGGGCGCCAGCCCGGCCTGGATGCCGGCCCAGACGAGGAAGCTCAGGCCGGCCATCAGCACGGAGAGCGGCAGCACGGTGTCGAGCAGCAATCGACGCGTCAGCTCCTCGCGGTTGGCGCTGGAGCGCGCCACCTGCACGCGCATGGGCGTGGCGCCGCCGGCCTCGCCCACGGTCAGCAGCAGCGCGGCCACGCGCAGGCGCTGGGCCGGGGCCTCGTGGCTGGCGGGCAGTTCGCCGTCGTACACCAGGGGCTGGCCAGGCATGCCGCGCGCCTGCTGCGGGGGCTCGGGCAACTTGCGGTTGCCCAGGATGAACTGGCCGGGCGGGCTGCTGACCATGTAGAGCAGCTTGTCCTCGGGGTCGGCCTCGAGGATGTCCTGCGCAGCGCGCGGCAGGTCGATCAGCAGGCCGGTGCCCAGCGGCTTGATCTGCCGCGCCAGCGCGCGCGTGGCCTGCAGCAGGCTGGCGTCCACCGCCTCAGTGGCATAGCGCTCGGCCAGCTTGTAGGTGAACAGGGCCCCGGCCGCCCACAGCACCAGCTGCGGCAGCAAAAGCCACAGAAAGAGCTGGCGCCGCAGCGAGGCGGAGGCTTTCACGAGGCCTGGGTTTCCATCAGATAGCCCAGGCCGCGCACCGTGCGCACGCCCACGCCGGCGCCCTCCAGCTTCTTGCGCAGGCGGTGGATGTAGACCTCGATGACGTTGTTGGTTGGGGCCTCGCCGCCGTCCGCCCCCCAGGTCTGCAGGATCTGCTCCTTGGTGACGACGCGGTCGCGCTGCGTCACCAGCAGCTCCAGCAGCTGCCACTCGCGCGGGCTCAGCTCCAGGGCCTGGCCATCCACGGTGGCGCGGCGCGCCTCGGGCTCCAGCAGCAGATGGCCGCAGCCCACGCCCGGGCCACCGGCGCCCGCCACGCCCAGCCGGGCGCGGCGCAGCAGCGCGTGCAGGCGCGCCTCCAGTTCGGGGAAGTCGAAGGGCTTGGTGAGGTAGTCGTCGGCGCCGGCATTCAGGCCCTGCACGCGGTCTTCCAGCGCATCGCGGGCCGTGAGCAGCAGCACCGGCAGGCCGGGGCGGGCCACGCGCACGCGGCTGAGCACGGTCAGGCCGTCCAGCATGGGCAGCCCGATGTCGAGGATGGCGGCGTCGAAACCCTGCTTGACCAGCAGGTACTCGGCCACGGCGCCGTTGGGCGCGTGCTCGACCTCGAAGCCGGCACGGCGCAGCTGCGCACACAGGGCATCGGCCAGGAGGGCGTCGTCTTCAGCCAGCAGTAAGTTCATGAACGAACCTTAACAAGCTGAACGCCCCACAGCCAGGGGACTTGCCCGCAAAGCCGGCGCGACTGGGTTCATACTCCCGGCGCCGTCGCATGACGGCTTTTTGTGCACGAGGAAAGCACCATGGGCCTGATGAGCTTCATCAAGAAACAGTTCATTGACATCCTGCAGTGGACGGAAGAAGGCGACGGCACGCTCGCCTGGCGTTACCCGATGCAGGACATGGAAATCCAGTACGGCGGCCAGCTGGTGGTGCGCGAGTCGCAGATGGCCGTGTTCGTCAACGAAGGCCAGGTGGCCGATGTGTTCGGCCCCGGCACGCACAAGCTCAGCACCCAGACCCTGCCGGTGCTGACCTACCTGAAGAACTGGGACAAGCTGTTCGAGTCGCCCTTCAAGAGCGATGTCTATTTCTTCAGCACCCGCCAGCAGATCGACCAGCGCTGGGGCACAGCGCAGCCGATCACCATCCGCGACAAGGACTTCGGCGCCGTGCGCCTGCGCGCCTTCGGCAACTTCGCCTACCGCATCGCCGACCCGAAGAAGTTCCACACCGAGATCAGCGGCACGCGTGAGAAGTACACCGTGCAGGACCTGGACGGGCAGCTGCGCGGAATGATGCTGCAGCACATCGCCGACGGCATCGCGCAGAGCGGCATCCCCTTCCTGGACCTGGCGGCGAATCAGATCGAATTCGCCAAGGCCATGCAGGGTGCCACCGCGCCCTTCTTCGAGGCCCTGGGCCTGAAGCTGGAATCGATCACCGTGCAGTCGGTCTCGCTGCCCGAGGAGCTGCAGAAGATCCTCGACCAGAAGATCGGCATGGGCATGATCGGCCAGAACATGGGCCAGTTCATGCAGTACCAGACCGCGCAGGCCATCCCAAAGATGGCCGAGGGCGTGGCCCAGGGCGGTGGCGGCGGCGTGATGGGCGATGCCATGGGCCTGGGTGCCGGCGTGGCCATGGGCCAGGTGCTGGCGCAGCAGATGCAGGCCGGGCTGGCGGGTACCAATCCGGCCGTGGTGGCCGCGCAGGCGCAGGCTGCCGCGGCCGCAGCACCGAAGAGCGAGGACGTGATCGCGCTGATCGAGAAGCTCGGGGACCTGAAGGCCAAGGGCATCCTCAGCGACGAGGAGTTCGCCGCCAAGAAGGCCGAGCTGCTCAGCAAGCTCTGAACCCGCTCTGACCACCCGGGGGCCGCGCGGCCCCCGGCTTTGTTTCCGTTTCGGTTTTCTCCAGCATGCCCTTCAGTCAGAGCGGCCAGCTCAGCGCCATCGTCCGTTTCGCCGAACAACTGCAACCCACGTCCGTGCTCGACGTGGGCACCGGCATGGGCCAGTACGGCCTGCTGCTGCGCAACAACCTCGAAAACGTCAACCTCTTCGATGTCGAAAAGGGCGTGCAGCGCCCGCGCAGCGAGTGGAAGGTGCGCATCGACGGCATCGAGGGCTTCCCTGCTTACCGCACGCCGGTGCACGACCACGCCTACCAGCACATCTGGTGGGAACACGCGCAAGCCCGCCTGCCCCTGCTGGCCGACCGCGCCTACGAGCTGGTGATCTGCATCGATGTGCTGGAGCACTTCGACAAACCCGAGGGCGAGCAGGTGCTGCGCGAGCTGCGCCGCATCGCCAGCCGCGCGGTGCTGATCAGCACGCCCAAGGATTTCCACGCCCAGGAGGTGGAGGCCAACCCGCTGGAGAACCACCGCTCGCATTGGAGCCAGCAGGAGCTGGCCGCGCTGGGCTATGGCGAGATCCTGCCCGACGCCGAGAGCTGGATCGCCGTGGCCCGCGCTGATGGGGAACGCGCCGCGCCGTGAGCGCCGCCGACACCCAGCGCCGCTGGCGCGCCGCCTGTCCCAACTGCGGCGCGCCGGTTGAGTTCGCCTCGCCGGCCAGCGCCAGCGCGGTCTGCAGCTTTTGCCGCAGCACGCTGCTGCGCGAGGGCGAGGTGCTGCGCAAGACCGGCCAGTCCGCCGAGCTGTTTGCCGACTACTCCCCGCTGCAGATCGGCACCCAAGGCCGCTTCCAGAACGAGCCCTTCACCATCCTGGGCCGCGTGCAGCTGGCCTACGAAGGCGGGCGCTGGAACGAGTGGCATGCCTACTTCGACAACAGCGGCAAATCCGCCTGGCTGAGCGAGGACAACGGCCGCTTCGTGATGAGCTGGCCGCTGCCGCTGCAGCAGGCCCCGAAGCGCGAAGAGTTGAAGCTCGGCGCGCAGCAGGTGATCGATGGCCAGGGCTTCCGCGTCGCGGCGCTGACCGAATCGACCCTGCACGCCGCCGAGGGCGAGCTGCCGCAGCCGCCCAAGCTGGGCGAGCCGGTGTTCGTGGCCGAGCTGCGCAGCAGCCGCAACGAGGTCGGCTCGCTGGAGTACGTGCAAGGCCAGGTGCCGCGCTGGAGCCTGGGGCAGGCGGTGGAACTGCCCACGCTGCAGCTGGCCAACACGCGCGAGGAATCGGCCGCCAACTGGGCCGGCCGCAGCCTGCAGTGCCCGAGCTGCGGCGCCGCCATCCAGCCCGAGCTGAGCCAGAGCCAGGCCATCACCTGCGGCCAATGCCAGGCGGTGGTGGAGCTGGAAGGCGACCCGAACGGCGACCTGCGCTTTCACCAGCAGGCCATCGGCACCGAACCGCCCATCCCCATCGGCCGCACCGGCCGCCTGAGCCTGGAGCGCGAAGGCGCCAAGCTGCCCTGGCAGGTGGTGGGCTTCATGGAGCGTTGCTCCGCCCCCGACGACGAGGGCGAGCAGTACTACTGGCGCGAGTACCTGCTCTTCAACAAGCAGCAGGGCTTCGCCTTCCTGGTGGATGCCACCGAGGGCTGGAGCCTGGTGCGGGTGCTGACCGGCAGCCCTGATCTGGTGATGAACAGCGCGCGTTGGCAGGGCAAGACCTACAACCTGCACGAGCAGTACAGCGCCCTCACCACCCATGTGCTGGGCGAGTTCTACTGGAAGGTGCAGCGCGACGAGCGCACCGAGGTGGCCGATTACCGCGGGCCCGGCGGCGTGCTGTCGCGCGAGCAAAGCGGCAACGAGATCACCTGGAGCCTGGGCCGCACGCTCGACTCCGCCGAGGTGGGCGCAGCCTTCGGCCTGGACAAGGTGCAGCAGGCGCGCATCCAGAACGACCCCAAGCCGCTGAGTGGTCTGGGGGACACGCTCAAGGGCATCCTGATCTTTGCCGTCATCGCCATCCTGCTGGTGGTGATGATCAAGGCCTGCACGCGCGACGACTGCGACCCCTACAAGAAGCAGTTCGGCGCCGAAAGCCCCGAGTACAAGCAGTGCAAGCTGAGCCAGCGCAGCTACTCCGGTGGCTCGGGCAGTGGCGGGAGCTGGGGCTCCGGCTTCGGCGGCGGCGGGCACAAATGACGAACGAAACCCGAATTTCCGAAGGAGCTCACCATGACCCTTGAATGGCTTACTCCCGCCGCTGTCGGCGGCACCCTGCTGTACTCGCTGATGGGCGTGGTGATCTTCTGGGTCAGCTTCATCGTGGTGGACAAGATCACGCCCTACAAGCTGTGGGAGGAGATCGTCGAGCACCGCAATCTGGCGCTGGCCATCGTGGTGGCCGCCATGTGCATCTCCATCGGCCTGATCGTCGCCGCCGCCATTCACTAAGTCTTCCTCGGTCCGGGGCGGCCCGGCCTTTTCCATGTCCACTGCCCCGACCGCACGCGTCTCCCTGCCCGAGGCGCTGCTGCTGGCCAGCGTCTTCCTGATCGCCGCCTGCGGCCTGGCCTATGAGCTGGCCGCCGGCGCCCTGGCCTCCTATCTGCTGGGCGATTCGGTGCTGCAGTTCAGCACCGTCATCGGCGCCTACCTGTTCGCACTGGGCATCGGCTCTTACCTCAGCCGTTTCGTCGAGCGTCAGCTGGTGGCGCAGTTCCTGCGCATCGAGCTGCTGGTGGCGGTGGTGGGCGGTCTGCTGCCCATGGGTCTGTTCGCCGCCCACAGCCTGCTGCCCTCGGGCAGCGAGGGCGTGTTCCGCGTGCTGCTCTACGCGCTGGTGCTGCTGGTGGGCAGCCTGGTGGGGTTGGAGATCCCGCTGGTGATGCGCATCCTCAAGACCCGCTCGGGCGGCGAGCGCGCCTCGCTGCGCGAACTCGTCAGTCAGGTGCTGACCTTCGACTACCTGGGCGCCCTGCTGGTGGCCCTGGCCTTCCCGTTGCTGCTGGTGCCGCATCTGGGCCTGGTGCGCACCGGCCTGTTCTTCGGCCTGCTGAACTGGGCCGTGGCGCTGTGGGCGCTGTGGATGTTCCGGCATGAACTGCGCGCGCTGCATGCCCATGCGCTGGCCTGTGCCGCGGCACTGGCCCTGTTGATGCTGGCCTGGGGCGGCGCCGAACGCCTGACGCAATGGGCCGAGCAACGCTTCTATGGTGAGCCCATCGTGCTGCAGCAGAGCAGCCCCTACCAGCGGGTCGTCGTCACCCAGGGGCGCACCGGCGTCAAGCTCTACCTGAACGGCAATCTGCAGTTCCACGAGCGCGACGAGTACCGCTACCACGAGGCCCTGGTGCACCCCGCCCTGGCCGCGCATGGCGCGCCGCGCCGCGTGCTGGTGCTGGGGGGCGGCGACGGCCTGGCCGTGCGCGAGATCCTGCGCTACCCCGAGGTGCAGGAGGTGGTACTGGTGGAGCTGGACGAGCACATCACCCGGCTGGCCCAGGGCCCGGTGCTGGCACCGCTGAACCACGACGCGCTGCGCCATCCCAAGGTCAAGGTCATCCACGCCGACGCCTACGCCTGGCTGGAGACCCAGCCCGGCCAGAGCTTCGACGTGGTGATCGCCGACTTCCCCGACCCCAGCAACCATGCGCTGGCCAAGCTCTACAGCACCAGCTTTTACCAGCGCGTGCTGGAGCACCTGAACGCCAGCGGCTTCCTGGTCGTGCAGTCCACCTCGCCCCTGGTGGCGCGCCACAGCTTCTGGACAGTGGTGGACACGCTGGAGGCCGTGGGCCTGCAGACCACGCCGTACCACGCCAACGTGCCGAGCTTCGGTGAATGGGGCTTTGTGCTGGCCGGCCACCGCGGCTGGCGGGCGCCGCAGACGCTGCCCGCGGGCCTGCGCTTCCTCACGCCTCAGACCCTGCCGCTGATGATGAGCTTCCCGCCCGACATGGACCGGGTGGAGGGCGGCGTGAACCGGCTCTCGGACCCGGTGCTGGTGCAGCACTTCCTGCGCGAGTGGGGCTCGGTCCACTAATGGCCCCCAGTCTCCTTGCGGTCGCCACCCTTGCAGGGCGCGCCGTGCCCAGTGTCACGGCCCTTCGGCAGGCAGAAGCAGTCCGCTGGACTGCTTCCGTCCAGCCTCAGCCCCAAGGGGGTGCGCATCGCCTTGGGGCGGCCCGGCAGCGATGCTGACCCGCCGAGCCGCGCTGACCCTGCCCCTGCTGGCCGCCTGCACGCAGAAGGCGCGTGAACTCGAGGGCGGCTGGCTGGGCCCCGACCCGGCCCTGGCCCACCGCCTGCGCGAACCCCTGCCCGATGCCCGGACGGTCAAGCAGCGCCGCGCCCAGGTGCTGGTGCTGGGCGGCGGTGTGGCGGGCCTGGTGTGTGCGCGCCAGCTGCGCGCGGCGGGCGTGGAGGTGGCACTGCTGGAGCTGGACCAGCGCGTGGGCGGCCACAGCCGTGGCGCCGAGCTGGCCGGCCAGCCGGTGCCGCTGGGCGCGCACTACCTGCCCCAGCCCGGGCCCGAGGCGCCCGAGCTGCAGGACCTGCTGGTTGAGCTGGGCGCGGCCACACGCATGCAGGGCCGCTGGCAGGCGGTCGAGGCTTATCAATGCCATGCGCCGGCCGAGCGTCTGTTCCACCGCGGCGCGTGGCTGCCCGGCCTGCTGCCGCCGGCGGCAGACGAAGCTGCGCAGGCCCAGCGCAGGCGCTTTGCCGCCGCCGTGCGCGCGGCGCAGCAGCTGGGTTTCGCCCTGCCCAGCACGCGTGCGCCCTGGACGGATGGGCACCGCGCCCTGGATGCCCAGAGCTTTGCGCAATGGCTGCAGGCGCAGGGCCTGGACGAGCCCGACCTGCGCACCTATCTCGACTACTGCTGCCGCGACGACTACGGCGCGGGGCTCGCGCGCGTCTCGGCCTGGGCCGGGCTGCACTATTTCGCCAGCCGCCATGGCTTTGCCGCCAGCGCCGAAGAAGCGCACGAGCAGCCGGTGCTGACCTGGCCACAGGGTAATGCCTGGCTGGTGGAGCGCCTGGCCGCACCGCTGACGGAGGCCATCCACCGCCAGCGCTTGGCGCTGGCCGTCAATGAAGAGCGCGAGGGCGTGAGCGTGCTGGCCCAGGGCCCCGAGGGCCTGGAGCAGTGGCAGGCCCACCAGGTGGTGCTGGCCACGCCGCTCTTCATCGCCCGCCGGCTGCTGCGCCGCCCCGACGCCGCGCTGGACACACTGCAACTTCCGCGCGCCCCCTGGCTGATCGCCAATCTGCGCCTGGACGGCCCGCTGCTGCAGCGCCGCGGCGCGCCGCCGGCCTGGGACAACGTCATCCACGGCAGCGCCGCCCTCGGCTATGTGGACGCTCGCCACCAGAGCCTGGACCCGCGCCCCGGCCCCACGGTGCTGACGGCCTACTGGGCCCTGCCCGAAGCCCGCCGCGCCGAGCTGCTGAGCCGCCCCTGGCGCGACTGGCTGGCCGAGCTGCTGGCGCACTACACCGGCGTGCACCCGGACCTACCCGAGCGCCTGATGGAGGCCCGCCTGACGCGCTGGGGCCATGCCATGGCCATCCCCGCGCCCGGCGTGCGCGGGCAGGCCGCGCTGGCCGCGCTACGCCAGGGCCGCGGGCGCCTGGCCTTCGCGCACAGCGATCTGGCCGGCTATTCGGTGTTCGAAGAAGCCTTCGAGGCCGGCCGCGCCGCCGCGGAAGGCTTGCTCACTCGTCCGGCCCGAGCGCGTTGAGCTCGGCCGCGCAGCGCGCCAGCAGCTCCACCGCACCGATGCTGTTGAGGCGATAGAGGTTCTCGGTGCCGCGCGGGTGCAGCTCCAGCAGCCCGGCCTGGCGCATGATCTTCAGGTGGTGCGAGATGGCCGGGCGAGACAACGGCAGGTGCTCGGCGATCTGATTCACGTTCAGCGCTTCGTGCTGGCTCAGCAGCAGCAGGATCTGCTGGCGCGGGATCTCGGCCAGCGCGAAGAACAGCGGCTTGCATTCGGCAAAGGTCTGCGCCAGCTGCTCGATCGATGTGCTCATCGCACGGTCCTTTGGTTCAAACGTTCGAACCAATTGTAGGCAGCGCGGGCCAGACCCCGCGGCGACACTGCGGCCATGGTCACCGCCTCCCCCCGCCCCTCCCGCAAGGCGCCGCCGCTGACAGTGGACGCCCTCTGGCAACTCGAACGCGTTGGCGCCCCCAGCCTGGCCCCCGATGGGCGGCAGCTGGTGTGCACGCTCACACGGCACTCGATGACCGACAACCAGGCGCGCAGCCAGCTGTGGCTGCTGCCCACCCAGGGCCGTGCGCGCCCCCGTGCGCTCACCGCCTGCGGCGACAAGGACGGCCAGCCGGCCTGGTCCCCCAAAGGCGACCGCATTGCCTTCCTGGCGCGGCGCGAGCAGGAAGGCGAGCGCGACCACACGCCGCAGCTCTACCTGATCGCCCCCGACGGCGGCGAGGCCCAGCGCGCCAGCCGCTTCGCGCCCGGCATCGAGGCCTTCAAGTGGCTGCCCGATGGGCGCGGCATCGTGTTCTCGGCCTGGGTCTGGCCGGAGCTCAAGGGTGCGGCCGCGCAGAGCCGGCGCTTCAAGGCCTACTCCGAACGCAAGGAAACCGGCTACGCCACCAGCGAGGCCTACTACCGCCACTGGGACCACAACCTGCCCGAAGGGCGCGTGCTGCACCTGCTGCGCCTGGACCTGGGCAGCGGCCGCATCACCGATCTGTTCGAAGGCACCGGGCTGGAGCTGCCGCGCGACGGCGAGGCTGGAGCCACCGCCTGGGACATCCACCCCAGCGGCCAACGCATCGCCTTCCAGCACGACCCCGCCGCGCGCAAGCGCCCCAGCAACCGCCTGGCCGTGGCCGAGCTGGACCTGCGCACCCGCCGCGTGCGCACCCTGGCCGATGACCCGCAGTGGAACTTCGGCGCGCCCAGCTACCACCCGGACGGCCACAGCCTGGCGCTGTGCGCGGCCGAGACCGGCCGCAGCCACAAGGCCTTGAACGAGCTCGCCCTGGTGGAGGGCCTGGACGGTCGCCGCCCCAGCTGGCGCGTGCTGACGGCACGCGACTGGGACCACGACGTGGAAGCCCCGCTGCGCTGGGCCGATGCCGGCCAGACCCTGCTGTTTGCCGCCGAACAGCGCGGCCGCCGCCTGCTGTGGCGCCACACGCTGAGCGCGGCCCAGACCGCCGCACTGCACCCCGAAGGCTGGGTGCAGGCCTTCACCTGCGCCGGCGACACCCTGGTGCTGGCGGCCGACAGCGCCCAGCACCCCACGCGCCTGCTGGCGCGCAGCTTGGCGGCGGCCGGCTCAGACACACCCCGCCGCCTGGAGCGCTGGAACGACGCCCTGCTGGCGCGCCACCGCCTGGGCGCGGTGCAGGAGCTAACGGTGGCGGGCGCGCGGGGCGAGCCGGTGCAATGCTGGATCACCTACCCGGTGGACTTCGACCCCAAACGCAAGCACCCGGTGCTGCACGTCATCCACGGGGGCCCTTATGCCGCCGCGGGCGACAGCTTCAACTACCGCTGGAACCCGCATGTGCTGGCCGCGCGCGGGCATGTGGTGGTGCAGCTGAACTATCACGGCTCCAGCGGATTCGGCTTTGCGTTCCGCGACAGCATCATGGGCCGCCAGGGCGAGCTCGAACTGCAGGACATCGAAGCCTGCACCGACTGGCTGCGCCGCCAGCCCTGGGTGGACCGCGAACGCATCAGCGCCAGCGGCGGCAGCTATGGCGGCTTCCTGGTGGCCTGGATGAACGGCCATGTGAAAACGCCCGGGCGCTACCGCAGCTATGTCTGCCACGCCGGCGTGTTTGACCGCGTGGCCACCTTTGCGGCGGATTCCTACATGGAACGCCCGCGCGACCTGCACGCCCGCTACTGGGAAGACCCGGCGCGCGTGGCCGCGCAGAGCCCGCACAGCGCGGCCCAGCATTTCCAGACGCCCACGCTGGTGATCCACGGCGCGCGCGACTACCGCGTGCCCGACTGCAACGGCCTGGCCTACTACAACACCCTGCAGGCGCGCGGCATCGACAGCCGGCTACTCTGGTTCCCCGACGAGAACCACTGGGTGCTGAAGCCGCGCAACAGCAAGCTCTGGTACCAGGAGTTCCTGGACTGGGTGGAACGGCACGACCGGCCGGCCACGCCGAGAAAGAAACGCGGCTAGAGCGAACCGCGCTCGACCGCCTGCACCTTCACCTGCTGCGGCGCAAAGGCGGCCTGCAGCGCCGCCAGCAGGGCCTGCGCCTTGGCGCGGTTGTCGGCGCTGTAGTTGCAGACGTAGACGTCCAGCGTCACTGCTTGCTGTTCCGGCCAGGTGTGGATGGCCAGATGCGATTCGGCCAGAAGCACCACGCCGGTGATGCCGGAACCCGAGGGCTCGAAGGCATGAAAGCACTCGGCCACGGCCTGCAGACCCGCTGCCGCCACCGCCTGCACGCACAAGCCGCGCAGTGCGGCCGGCTCGGTCATCAGAGCCTGGGGCGCGCAGCCGCGCAGGTCGGAGCATAGGTGAAGGCCTTGCACCTAGCCTCCGGTGACCGGCGGAAAGAAGGCGAGCTCGTCGCCGTCCTGCAGGGTCACCTCTTCGGCGCACATCTGCTGGTTGCGCGCGCAGCGCAGCAGCTGGCCACGGCTCAGGGCCTCGGCATGCGCGCCGCCGCGGGCGATCAAGAGGTCGCGCACGGCGGCGGCCGTCAGGCCCTCGGTGAAGGGCAGGCTTTCCTGCGGGCCCAGGGCCTCGCGCAGGCGGGCAAAGTAACGCAGCGTCAGCACGGGTTCTTTACGTTTTCAGCAACAGGGGGAGGAAGGGTACGACGTCCCCCGGCTGCACCAGTTGACCGGGCGCCAGCGCCACCAGGCCGTCGGCCCAGGCCAGCGAGGACAGCACGCCCGAGCCCTGGTTCTGGAACAGCGCGGCGCGGCCATCAAGCTGCAGACGCACGCGCAGAAATTCCTGGCGGCGCGCGTCCGGCCGCTTCCATTCAAACGCAGCCGCCACCGGCAGCTGCAAATTGCGCGGCTCGGCCTCGCCGGCCAAGCGGCGGATCAGCGGGCGGGCCAGCAGCAGGAAGGTGACGAAGCTGGACACCGGGTTACCGGGCAGTCCGACGAAATGCGCTTCCGATCCATCGCTTCGACGGATCTGCCCATAGGCCAGCGGCTTGCCGGGCTTGATGGCGATCTGCCAGAGATCCAGACGGCCTTGCGACTCCAAGGCGGGCTTCAGATGGTCTTCCTCGCCCACCGACACGCCGCCGCTGGTCAGCACCAGATCCGCCGCGGCGGCGGCGCGGGCCAGCGCGTCCTTCGTGGCCTGCAATTGGTCGGGCACGATGCCCAAGTCCTGCACTTCACAGCCCAAGTCTTCCAACAGCGCGCGCAGGGTGAAGCGGTTGCTGTTGTAGATCGCTCCAGGCGGCAGGGGCTCGCCGGGCATCACCAGCTCGTCGCCGGTGGAAAAGAGCGCCACGCGCACGCGGGCATGCACGGGCAGCGCGGCCAGGCCCACCGAAGCGGCCAGGCCCAGCGCCGCGGCGTCCAGCCGGGTGCCGGCAGCCAAGATCTCGCTGCCGGCGCGGATGTCCTCGCCCGCGCGACGGATGTTCTGGCCGGCCTGCAGTTCCTCGGGCAAGCGCACCCACACCTGGCCCGCTTCGTCCGTGCGCGTTTGGCACTGCTCCTGCATCACCACCGCTTCGGCGCCGGCCGGCACGCTGGCGCCGGTAAAGATGCGCGCCACACCGCCCGCCGGCAGCGCCGCGGGCCAGCGGCCCGCGGGCACGCGCTGCAACACGGGGCGCTCTTGGCCGGCATCCGCCACGCGCACGGCGTAACCGTCCATGGCGCTGTTGTCGGCGGAAGGCACGTTGATTCCGGCCACCACGCCTTGCGCCAGCACGCGGCCGCGCGCGGCGGCGGTGGGCAGGGTCTCGATGCCGGCCACCGGCTGGGCAGCGGCCAGCAACCGGCTCAGCGCCTCATCCAGGCTCAGCATTCAGAGCCCCAAGGCGGCATCGATGACCGAGCGCACCTGGCCGATATCGGCATCCAGCACCTGCACGCGCTTGGGCAGGTTCTCGATACCCTCCAGCCCGGCCGGCCGCGGCGGCTGCGCACCGGTGGCTTCGACGATGGTTTCGGCGAACTTGGCCGGCAGAGCCGTCTCCAGCACGATCATCGGCACGCCAGCCTGGCGCTGCTCGACCGCCACCTTCAGGCCATCGGCCGTGTGCGGATCGATCAGGCGGCCGTAGCGCTGCTGGCAACTGCGGATGGTGGCCAAGCGGTCGGCGTGGCTGCTGGAACCCGAGGCAAAGCCGAACTCCGTCGCCACACGCTCACGGTCGGCCGCCGGGATCTCGAAGGCCGGCGCCGTGAAGGCAGCGCGGACCCGCGCGCCCTCGCGGCCGAACAGATCGGCGATGAAGCGCTCGAAATTGCTCGCCTTGCTGATGTCCATCGAGGGGCTGCTGGTGGCGTGCGTGTACGCGGCCCCGCGCGGCGCGTAGCGACCGGTGCGGAAGAACTCGTCCAGCACGTCGTTCTCGTTCGTGGCCACCACCAGCTGGGCGATCGGCAGCCCCATCTGCCGCGCCACATGGCCGGCGCAGACGTTGCCGAAGTTGCCGCTGGGCACGGTAAAGCTCACGCGCTCTTCGTTGCTCCGCGTCGCTTGGAAGTACCCGGCGAAGTAGTAAACCACCTGGGCCAGCAGACGCGCCCAGTTGATGCTGTTGACGGTGCCGATCTTGCGGCTCTTCTTGTAGGCCAGGTCGTTGCTGACGGCCTTGACGATGTCCTGGCAGTCGTCGAACACGCCGCGCACCGCCAGGTTGTGGATGTTCTTGTCCTGCAGGCTGAACATCTGCGCCTGCTGGAAGGGGCTCATGCGGCCGTGCGGGCTGAGCATGAAGACATTGACCCCCGCGCGGCCACGCATCGCGTACTCGGCGGCACTGCCGGTGTCGCCACTGGTGGCACCCAGGATGTTGAGCTGCTCCTGGCGGCGGCCCAGTTCGTACTCGAACAGCGCCCCGAGCAGCTGCATGGCCATGTCCTTGAAGGCCAGGGTCGGCCCGTTGGACAGCTCTTCCAGGAAGAGCCCCGGCTCCAGCTCGTGCAGCGGCGTGATCTCAACGCGGCCACCGAACACCTCGGCACGGTAGGTCTGCGCGCAGATGCGCTGCAGGTCCGCGGCCGGGATGTCGTCGATGTAGAGGGACAGGATCTCGAAGGCCAGCTCAGGGTAGGCCAAGCCGCGCCAGCGCGCGAGCGTGGCAGCGTCCACTTGCGGGTAACGCTCGGGCAGGTAGAGCCCGCCGTCTTCGGCCAGGCCTTCGAGCAGGATGTCGCAGAAACGCTTGGCTTCACCGCCGCCGCGGGTCGAGAGGTATTTCATTGAATCTAGACCAATGGAATCAGTCGGGGCTGGGCACGGCCCATCAAGCGGCCGCCGTGGAACCGGCTTTGCCGGGCCACTGGCGGCGCCCCCTTGAGGGGGAGGCGCCGCAGGCGCTTCGGGGGTGGGCCATTACGCCAGGTCTTCCTTGCGAATGCGGACGATCGGGGCCAGAACGGAGGGCAGCGACTGCATGAACTCCTGCGCGCGGTCCATGCGCTCTTCCACCGTCACATGGGTCAGGATGATCAAGTCGGTCTGGCGCTCGCCCTCCAGCGACTCGCGCTGCAGCACGGCGTCGATGCTGATGTCGTTCTCGGCCAGGATGGTGGTGATGCGGCTCAGCACGCCGGTCTCATCGGCCACGCGCAGACGCAGGTAGTAGGACGAGCGCACGCCGGACATCGGCAGGATGGGCGTGCTGCCCATCTGGTCCGGCTGGAATGCCAGGTGCGGCACTCGGTGGTCGGGGTCGGCGGTGGCCAGGCGGGTCACGTCCACCAGGTCGGCGACCACCGACGAAGCGGTGGGCTCGGCACCCGCGCCCTTGCCGTAGTACAGCGTCGTGCCCACGGCATCGCCCTGCACCATCACGGCATTCATCGCGCCTTCCACATTGGCGATCAGGCGCTGGGTCGGAATCAGCGTGGGGTGCACGCGCAGCTCGATGCCCCCCAGTTCATCGCGCCGGCGTGTGATGCCCAAGAGCTTGATGCGGTAGCCCAGCTGCTCGGCGTACTTGATGTCGATGGCCTGCAGGCCGGTGATGCCCTCGACATGGGCCTTGTCGAACTGCACCGGCGTGCCAAACGCAATCGCGCTGAGGATGGTCAGCTTGTGCGCGGCGTCCACGCCTTCGATGTCAAAGGTCGGGTCGGCTTCGGCGTAACCGAGGCGTTGGGCTTCCTTCAGCACGACGTCGAAGTCCAGGCCCTTGGCGCGCATTTCGCTGAGGATGAAGTTCGTCGTGCCGTTGATGATGCCGGCCACCCACTCGATGCGGTTGCCCGCAAGCGATTCCCGCAGCGCCTTGATGATGGGAATGCCACCCGCCACGGCGGCCTCGAAGGCCACCATCACGCCCTTGGCCTGGGCCTTGGTGAAGACCTCGTTGCCATGCACGGCCAGCAAGGCCTTGTTGGCGGTGACGACATGCTTGCCGTTCTCGATCGCGGCCAGCACCACGTCCTTGGCCACGCCTTCGCCGCCGATCAGTTCGACCACGATGTCGATCTCGGGATCGCGCACGATCTCCATCGGGTCGGCCACCACGCGCACGCCCTCGCCCACCTGGGCTCTGGCGGCCGCCAGATCACGACGGCAGACCGCCGCGATCTCGATGCGCCGGCCGGCGCGGCGACTGATTTCTTCCTGGTTGCGGGTCAGCACCTGGAAGGTGCCGCCGCCCACGGTGCCAAAGCCCAGCAGGCCCACTCGGATCGGTTTCATAGATTGGTTCAAGCGTGACGTTTGCGGTAGCCGGCGAGGAAGCGGCCGATGCGGCCAATCGCTTCCTCAAGGTCGTCGACATGGGGCAGGAAGACCACCCGGAAATGCTGGGTGTCGCGGTGGTTGAAGCCGGTGCCCTGCACGATCAGCACCTTCTCCTCGGCCAGCAGCTCGTAGGCGAATTGCTGATCGTCGGCGATCGGGTAGAGGGCCGGGTCCAGGCGCGGGAACATGTAGAGCGCGCCCTGCGGCTTGACCACCGACACACCTGGAATGGCGGTGAGCAGCTCGTAGGCCATGTCGCGCTGGCGCGCCAAGCGCCCGCCCGGCGCCACCAAGTCCTTGATGCTTTGGTAGCCGCCCAGCGCGGTCTGGATGGCGAGCTGGCCCGGCGTGTTGGCACACAGGCGCAGCGAGGCCAGCATGTTCAGGCCCTCGATGAAGTCGCGGGCGTCCTTCTTGGCGCCGCTCACCACCATCCAGCCCGAGCGGTAGCCGCAGCTGCGGTAGTTCTTCGAGAGGCCGTTGAAGGTCAGGAACAGCACATCGTCGGCCAAGCTGGCCATGCAAATGTGCTTGGCGCCGTCGTAGAGCGTCTTGTCGTAGATCTCGTCGGCCAGGATGACGAGGTCGTGCTCGCGCGCCAGCTCGATGATGCCGAGCAGGGTTTCACGCGGGTACACCGCCCCGGTCGGGTTGTTGGGGTTGATGACGGCGATGCCCTTGGTGCGCGGCGTGATCTTGGCGCGCATGTCGTCCAGGTCAGGCAGCCAGCCGGCTTCCTCGACGCAGCGGTAATGCACCGGGCGCCCGCCGGCCAGGCCGGTGACGGCCGTGTAAAGCGGGTAATCGGGCGAGGGCACGAGCAACTCGTCGCCTTCGTTCAGCAGCACGTTCACCGCCAGGGTGATGAGCTCGGAGACGCCATTGCCCAGGTAGACGTCATCGACCGTGACGCCGGCGATGCCCTGTTGCTGCGTGTAGTGCACGACCGCCTTGCGCGCCGAGAAGAGGCCCTTGCTGTCGGTGTAGCCGGCGGCCTCGGCCGAGGGCAGGTTGCGGATCATGTCGTGCACGATCTCGTCCGGCGGCAACAGGCCGAAGGCGGCCACATTGCCGATGTTCAGCTTGATGATGCTGGTGCCCTCTTCCTCCATCTGGCGGGCCTTTTCCAGCACCGGGCCGCGGATGTCGTAATTGACATTGGCCAGCTTGGTGGACTTCTGCAGGGGCTTCAAACCGGAACTCCAGGGGTGCTGCCGATAATGCTGCGGCGCACACAGAACAAACGGGTGCCGATTTCAACACAGGGCCCTGGCCTGCCTTCGCCTGCCACGCAGGCTTACCCACGATGAAGTTCCAGCTCGATCAAGCCGAGGGTGTCAACGCCATTACCCGGGTCGCGCCCGGCCAGGTCTGGGTGCAGGACCAGCTGCACGAGCAATCGGTGCTGGTGCCCTGGCGCGGCACGGTGCAGGCCTGGGCGCCGCGGCGGTTCGAAGAACTCGAACCGGCCCACTTCGAGGTCATCCTGGCGCTGCAGCCCGAGTTGGTGATTCTTTCCAGCGGCGCCAAGCTGCGGTTCACGCACCCCAGCCTGTATCGGAGCCTGATCGAGGCACGCGTGGGCATCGAGACCATGGACCTGAACGCGGCCAGCCGCACCTATACGGTACTGGCCGGCGAAGGCCGCAAAGTGGTGGCCGCCTTGCTGCTCGCGTGAACCCCGCCACGGGTGGCACTTGCCACTACCCGTATAATCGCAGGCTGTGCCCGTTTTCGTGATTGACCAAGGCTGCTCTTGGTGGATCACCCTCAAACGGGGCGAACCCAGGGCACGATGGGTTTGCCCCTAGCCGCGAGACCCCGACCTCATGACGCCTGCGCTCAACAAAGCCCTTCCCGACATCGAGGCCCAAGCCACCGGCGGGCTCAAGTTCACGCAGCATAGCTTCGCAGGCCGGTTTGTCGTCCTGTATTTCTACCCCAAGGACAACACCCCCGGCTGCACCACCGAGGCCATGCAATTCCGCGATCACTACAAGGAATTCACGGCTTTGAACACCGTGGTGATCGGCGTGTCGCGCGACAACCTGATTTCGCACGCCAAGTTCAAGGAAACCTTGGGCCTGCCGTTCGAACTGGTGGCCGACACCGAAGAGAAGCTCTGCCACATGTTCGGCGTGGTGAAGAACAAGATCATGTACGGCAAGAAGGTCAAGGGCATCGAGCGCTCGACCTTCCTGATCGACCCCCAAGGCGTGTTGCGCGCCGAGTGGCGCGGCCTGAAGGTGGCCGGCCACGTGGAAGAGGTCATTGACGCCATCAAGACCCTGCAAGGCGCCACCAAGGCTGCTGCCTGAGCCTTAGCCGCTCCCAAAAGCCCGGCGCTGCCGGGCTTTTTTACGTCTGTGATTCCGAACAAGTACCCAAACTACAAAGCAATAGAACTTTTTGTTTCCAAATAGTCCAGGTCATCAGTAGGAACACGAGGCCTGTTTGGCGCATCACGTAGTCAAACTACAGATGCGCCAACACCTTGGTGGGCAGTCCAGGTGAAAGCAGTCGGCGCAGCTTCATCCACCCGACCGGCCCACCGACGCATCGCATGCGCGCAAGGCCGGCACACCCCGGAACCGCCATGCAGACCCCACAGCTTTCGCGCCTCGGCGCCCTTCTCCTCGCCTCGCTCGCCGCCACCGCCCTGGCCGCACCGGACACCCATGTGTCCAACAAGGCGAGCTTTGCCACCGACGTGATCTATCAGGTCGTCACCGACCGCTTCGTCGACGGCAATGCCGCCAACAACCCGAGTGGCGCCGCCTTCAGTGCCGGCTGCACCCAGCTCAAGCTCTACTGCGGCGGGGACTGGCAGGGCCTGATCAACAAGATCAACGACGGCTACTTCACCACCATGGGCATCACCGCCCTGTGGATCTCGCAGCCGGTCGAGAACATCTACGCCGTCATCAATTACAGCGGCACCAACAGCACCGCCTACCACGGCTACTGGGCGCGCGACTTCAAGAAGCCCGACCCGCGCTACGGCACGCTGACAGACTTCCAGAACCTCATCAGCGCGGCCCATGCCAAGGGCATCAAGGTCATCATCGACTTCGCGCCCAACCACAGCTCGCCGGCCTCGCAGACCGACGCCAGCTTTGCTGAGAACGGTCGCCTGTATGACAACGGCGCCCTGCTGGCCGGTTACTCGAATGACCCCAGCGGCTACTTCCACCACAACGGCGGCACCAGCTTCGCCAACCTGGAAGACGGCATCTACCGCAATCTCTTCGATCTGGCCGACATTGACCACAACAAGGCGGCGATGGACCTGTACTTCAAGCAGGCCATCAAGGCCTGGCTGGACTTGGGCATCGACGGCATCCGCATGGACGCCGTCAAGCACATGCCGGCAGGCTGGCAGAAGAACTTCATGGCCGAGATCTACGCCTACAAGCCGGTGTTCACCTTCGGCGAGTGGTTCCTGGGCGAGAACGAGGTTGACCCCGCCAACCACGCCTTCGCCAACACCAGTGGCATGAGCCTGCTGGACTTCCAGTTCGGCCAACGCGTGCGCCAAGTGTTCCGCAATGGCACGAAGACCATGCTGGACCTGGATGCCATGTTGGATGCGAGCGCTACCCAGTACAAGCAGCTGGCCGATCAAGTCACCTTCATCGACAACCATGACATGGACCGCTTCCAGGTCAGCGGCGCCAGTGGGCGCAAGCTGGAGCAGGCCCTGGCCCTGACGCTGACCTCGCGTGGTGTGCCCGCCATCTACTACGGCACCGAGCAGTACATGGCGGGCAATGGCGACCCCAACAACCGCGCCAAGATCGGCGCCTTCAACACCAGCAACACCGCCTTCAAGGTCATCCAGGCGCTGGCACCGCTGCGCAAGAGCAACCCGGCGCTGGCCTACGGCACGACGCAGGAGCGCTGGAAGAACAGCGACATCTACATCTACGAGCGCAAGTTCGGCAGCGCGGTGGCCCTGGTCGCCATCAACCGCAACCTCAGGAGCAGCGCCAGCATCGGCGGGCTGCTGACGGCGCTGCCCAACGGCAGCTTCACCGACAAGCTGGGCGGCCTGCTGAACGGCAACAGCATCAGCGTCAGCGCCGGGGCGGTGCCCACCTTCACGCTGGCCGCCGGCGCCGTGGCCGTGTGGGAATACAAGCCCGCCAGCTACACCAGCCCGCTGCTGGGCCATGTGGGCCCGATGCTGGGCAAGGCCGGCAACACGGTCACGATCGACGGCCGCGGCTTTGGCGCCACCAAGGGCACGGTCTACTTCGGCAGCACCGCCGTCACCGGCACCAACATCCTGAGCTGGGAAGACAGCCAGATCAAGGTCAAGGTACCCGCCGCCACGCCCGGCAACTACGCCATCAAGGTGGCAAACGCCGGTGGGGCCCAGTCCGCCACCTATGGCGACTTCCAATTGCTGAGCGGCAATCAGGTGTCGATGCGCTTCGTCGTCAACAACGCCAGCACCGCACTCGGCGAGAACGTCTACCTGACCGGCTCGGCCTACGAGCTGAGCAACTGGAGCAGCAGCAACCCCGTGGGGGCCTGCTTCAACCAGATCATGCACAGCTACCCGAGTTGGTACTGCGATGTCAGCGTGCCGGCCAGCACCACGCTGCAGTTCAAGTTCATCAAGAAGAACGGCGGCGCAGTGACCTGGGAGGGCGGCAGCAACCACACGGTCACCACCCCGGCCTCGGGCGCCGGCAAGGTGATCGTGAATTGGCAACCTTGACACCGAACCTTTGCGGCCCGCGCCGCTGTGCATAATCGATTCGTGCCCAGCGAAATCGCCGCATCCCACGAAGCCGCCCGGCCCCGGGCGGCTTTTTTGTTTCCGTATCCGTAGCCCACCGATGCCACTGCCCAAACCGCCTGCCAAGAAAGCCGATCGCGTTCCCCCCAGTGCCCTGGCCACGGACTTGAAACCAGGCGCCAGCCCCAAGCCCAAAGCGGCGGCCAAACGACCCAAGAGCCCTGCAGTGCTCAGCGTGGCCGCGCCGCCACCAGCCCTGGCCCCGATGGCCGCAGCGGTGCAGGAGCCCCCGAAGCGCAAGCGCAGCGCTCCCCAGCCTGGTGAGAAGCCCAAGCTCTTCGTGCTTGATACGAACGTGCTGATGCACGACCCGATGTCGCTCTACCGCTTTGAGGAACACGACATCTTCCTGCCTCTGATGACGCTGGAGGAGCTGGACGGTCACAAGAAGGGCATGAGCGAGGTGGCGCGCAACGTGCGCCAGGTCAGCCGCGAACTGGACGTGCTGGCCGCCTCCCTGCAGACCCAGACGCTGGAGGAGATGGCCAAGGGCCTGCCGCTGGACCACAGCGGCCACCGCGAGGCCGGCGGCCGCCTGTTCTTCCAGACCGAGGTGCTGAGCACCGCACAGCCCCTGGGCCTGCCGCAGGGCAAGGCGGACAACCAGATCCTTGCCGTGGTGCAGGCGCTGAAGGAACGCCACCCAGGGCGCGACGTGGTGCTGGTGTCCAAGGACATCAACATGCGCATCAAGGCCCGTGCCCTGGGCCTGCCGGCGGAGGATTACCGCAACGACAAGGCGCTGGAGGACAGCGACCTGCTCTACACCGGCGTGCAGCAACTGCCCGCCGACTTCTGGGAGCGCCATGGCAAGACCATGGAGAGCTGGACCCAGGGCAGCCACACGAACTACCGCATCTCGGGCCCGCTGGTGCCCTCGCTGCTGATCAACGAGATGCTCTACCTGGAGGCCCCGGGCGAAGCGCCGCTGCATGCGCGCGTCACCGAGATCACCGGCAAGCACGCGGTGCTGCGCACGCTGAAGGACTACACCAACCCGAAGAACGCCGTTTGGGGCATTGCAGCGCGCAACCGCGAGCAGAACTTCGCTCTGAACCTGCTGATGGACCCCGAGGTCGATCTGGTCACACTGACCGGCACGGCCGGTACCGGCAAGACCCTGCTGACCCTGGCGGCCGGGCTGGCGCAGGTGCTGGACGAGCGCCGCTACTCCGAAATCATCGTCACCCGCGTGACGGTGCCGGTGGGCGAGGACATCGGCTTCCTGCCCGGCACCGAAGAGGAAAAGATGAACCCCTGGATGGGCGCGCTGGACGACAACCTGGAGGTGCTGACGCGCGGCGACGGCGCCGCCGGCGATTGGGGCCGTGCCGCCACGCAGGACCTGATGCGCTCGAAGGTGCGCATCAAGAGCCTGAACTTCATGCGCGGGCGCACCTTCCTGAACAAGTTCGTCATCATCGACGAGGCCCAGAACCTGACGCCCAAGCAGATGAAGACCCTGCTGACGCGCGCGGGCCCGGGCACCAAGATGATCTGCCTGGGCAATCTGGCTCAGATCGATACGCCCTATCTGACCGAGGGCAGCTCGGGCCTGACCTTCTGCGTGGACCGCTTCAAGGGCTGGGCGCACAGCGGCCACATCACGCTGGCGCGGGGTGAGCGCTCACGGCTGGCGGACTTCGCCTCCGAGGTACTCTGAACCGCTGCAGCACAAATACAAAGGGCGCCCGCGGGCGCCCTTTGTCTTGGAGGAGAAGCCTCAGGCGCGGCGGCGGCGCGTGAAGCCCAGGCCCAGCAGGCCGGCGCCGAACAGGGCCAGCGAAGCCGGCTCAGGCACGGCCTGCACCAGGCTGACGTTGTCCAGCGAGCCACCCAGCGAGTCGTTGCGGCCCACGCTGGCGAAGCCCAGGGTGTTCAGCCCTTGCTGGGCCGTCACTTCGAAGTGGTACTCGACCCACTGGTGGGCATTCAGGCCCAAGCCGTTGGCGGTCAGGGCCGAGAGCAGCTGGCCGTTCCAAAGCACCTGCAAGCCATTGCTGTCAGCCGCCACGCCGGCGCGCGGCGAGTACCAGAAGCTCAGCTCGTACTCGGCGCCGGGCGTGAGGTTGGCCAGGCTCTGGCTCATGGCGCTGTTGCCGTAGCTGTCCAGCTCGATGTAGTTCTGCCCTTCCTTGGCGGCACCGGCGACGTTGCGGCGCACCTCGATGCCCGGACCGCTGACCAGGCTCCAGCCATCGAGCGAGCCGTACACCTGCCACTGGCCATTGGCCAGCTTGGTGGATTCAAAGCCGCCGTTCTTCAGCACGTTGACGGGACCGGCAGCCGCCGCCAGGGGCAGCACGAGGGCAAGAGAAGCAAGAAGTTGGCGCATGGGATGAGGAGGAAGGCAGCCCGAACGGGCGAAACCGTGCGACTCTGCCTGCTCAGGCCCTCCTATCGGCGTGCACCTTTCACGGCCCGAACCCGCGGGCCGAGCCAGGTCGCACGCGGCGTGAATCCCGTCACGCCGGCTTCAGGCGCTCCGCCAGGGCCTGTAGCGTGGCCGCATCTTCCAGGGTGGAGAGATCGCCCAGCTCGCGCCCCTCGCACAGCGCCTGCATGGCGCGGCGCAGCAGCTTGCCCGAGCGCGTCTTCGGCAGGGCCTGCACCACCAGCACGCGCGCCGGGCGCGCCACGGCGCCAAGTTGCTCGTTGACGCGTTGCATCACCGCGGCCGCCAGTGCGTCCTCGGGCATGGCCTGCTTGGGCACGACGAAGGCCACCGCCACCTGGCCCTTGAGCTCATCGGCCACGCCCACCACTGCCACCTCGGCCACCTCGGCCACCGAGGCGATGCTTTCCTCGATCTCGCGCGTGCCCAGGCGGTGGCCGGCCACGTTGATGACGTCGTCGCTACGGCCAAGGATGAAGGTGTAGCCATCGGCATCGCGCGTGGCGACGTCAAAGGTGGAGTAGAGCTGGCGGCCCGGGATGCTGGACCAGTAGGTCTTGACGAAGCGCTCGTCGTCGCCCCACACCGTTTGCAGGCAGCCTGGCGGCAGCGGGTAGTCCAGCGCCAGCACGCCCTTCTGGTTCGGGCCATCCAGCGTGGCGCCGGTCTCGGGGTCCACCAGCAGGGCGTGGTAGCCGTACATGGGCAGGCCGGGTGAGCCCAGGCGCTCGTGCATGGGCGCCACGCCGCGCGCCAGGGTCAGGATGGGCCAGCCGGTCTCGGTCTGCCAGTAGTTGTCCACCACCGGCTTGTCGAGTGCGTCGCGGATCCAGCGCGCGGTTGGCTCGTCGAGCGGCTCGCCGGCCAGGAAAAGGGCGCGCAGCGAGGACAGATCGCTCTGCGTCAGGTAGCTCGGGTCGGCCTTGCGCAGAACGCGCACCGCCGTGGGGGCGCTGAACATCACGCTGACTTGGTACTTCTGCACCAGGCGCCACCAGATGCCGGGGTCGGGCCGCACGGGCGTGCCCTCCACCATCAGCGTGGCCATGCCAGCGATCAGCGGGCCGTAGACGATGTAGCTGTGGCCCACCACCCAGCCGATGTCGCTCGTGGAAAAGAAGGTCTCGCCAGGGTGGCCGTCGAAGATGTGGCGAATGCTGGCGGCCAGCGCCACGGCGTAGCCACCGACATCGCGCTGCACCCCCTTGGGCCGGCCGGTGGTTCCGCTGGTGTAGAGCGTGTAGCTGACCTCGTTCGATTCCAGCCATTCGCAGGGCACGCGCTCGCCGCGCACGGCCTCGCGCTCGCTGGCGTAGATGAAGTCCCGGCCCGCCTGCGGCTGCAGCGGCACCAGGCCGCGATCGATCCACAACACCTGCTCGACCTTGTGCTGGCTCAGGCGCAGCGCCTCTTCCAGCAGCGGCTGGTAGGCCTGCAGCTTGCCGGCGCGGCTGCCGGCATCGCAGCTGACGATGAGCTTGGGGCTGCAGTCCTCGATGCGCCCCGCCAGGCTGTGGCTGGCAAAGCCGCCGAACACCACCGAGTGGATGGCACCGATGCGCGCGCAGGCCAGCATGGCGAAGGCGGCCTCCGGCACCATCGGGCAGTAGATCAGCACGCGGTCGCCGCGGCCCACGCCGCGCCGCTTGAGCATCGCCGCCGCCGCTTCAACCTCCTGCCGCAGCTCGGCGAAATTCCATTCGCGCTCCTGGTCGACCTCGGTCGAGATCCAGACCAGCGCGCGCCGTTCGGGGTGGGCAGCGGCATGCCGGTCCACCGCGTTGTGGCAGAGGTTGGTGCGACCGCCCACGAACCAGCGCGCGAAGGGCGGCCTGCTCGCATCGAGCACCTGGCTCCAAGGCTCCTGCCAGTCGATCAGGGCCGCCTGCTCGGCCCAGAAGGCCTCGGGCTCGCGCAGCGAACGGGCGTGGAACTCGGCGTAACGGCCGGTCGGGTCGGCGGCGGTGGGCATGGGCACTCTCCTGGCTGCAAACACTGTCATTAGAGGCCGTTGGCGCTGACAAGAGCCTGACCGCCCCCGGACTTACCGCATGCCGACAAACCCGCTGAATCTGTCGAAAATCTTGACACCCTACCGCCCCGGCCGGCACACTCCGCCGCTTTTCGAGGGGGATCCCGTCCCCCACGAAGCCGGGTTCGCACGAGCCCGGACCCGCCCCCGGCGACGGCCGGGCCTCGGATCCAACCCACCCTGTTGCGGATGCGTCTACGCCCTGCCCTGGCGATCACCCTGCTTTGCGCCGCTCTGGCGGCGCAAGCTTCGCCCACGGCCGGCCCTCCGCATCCCGACGCAGCCCCCACGCCGGCCACCGCCGCTAGCGCCCCGCGCGGCGCGGCGATCGAACGCTTCCTGGCTCAGCAGGGCTGGATGGGCCCGCCGGGCGAAGGCGGCGAAACCAGCCACTGGCTGGGCCAGGCCCGCGAAGGCGCCACCGGCATGGTGCGTGCCGCCATGGGCTTTCTGGGCGTGCCCTACCGCCGCGGCGGCAACACGGCCGCCCAGGGTTTTGATTGCAGCGGCTTCACCCGCTATGTGTTCGAACGCAGCCTGGGCCTGGTGCTGCCGCGCCGTGCCGACGAGCAGGCGCGCCTGACCGATCTGCTCAGCATCCGTAAGGACGAACTGCGCCCCGGCGACCTGGTGTTCTTCAACACCATGCGCGCCACCTTCTCGCATGTGGGCATCTATGTGGGCGAAGGCAAGTTCATCCACGCCCCGCGCGCGGGTGCCGTGGTGCGCGTGGAAGACATGCGCGACAGCTACTGGGAACGCCGCTTCACCGGCGCCCGCCGCGCGCCCACGGCCACGAACTGACCTTGCGCAAGCTGCGGGTCTGAGGGCTCCGCCACAATCGCCCGCGTCATGCAAGAGACGCGCATCCCGCTGCACCTGCTGCGCCGGCTCCCGCCCGAGCCCACGCCACGCCCCCACGACCGTCTGGGCCGGCCGCTGCGTGATCTGCGCATCTCGGTCACCGACCGCTGCAACTTCCGCTGCAGCTACTGCATGCCCAAGGAAATCTTCGGCCCCGGCTACCGCTTCCTGCCGCAGCCCGAACTCCTGAGCTTCGAGGAAATCACCCGCGCGGCGCGCGCCTTCGTGGCCCTGGGCGTGGAGAAGATCCGCCTGACCGGCGGCGAGCCGCTGATGCGGCGCGAGCTGCACCATCTGGTGGCCCAGCTGGCCGCGCTGCGCACGCCCGAGGGCCGGCCGCTGGACCTGACGCTCACCACCAACGGCGCCCTGCTGGCGCGCCAGGCCCAGGCCCTGCGCGAGGCCGGGCTGCAGCGACTCACGGTGAGCCTGGATGCGCTGGACGACGCGCTGTTCCGCCGCATGAACGACGTCGACTTCCCGGTCGAGCAGGTGCTGGAAGGCATTGCCACCGCGCAAGACCTGGGCTTTGCGCCCGTCAAGATCAATATGGTGGTGCAGCGTGGCGTGAACGACCACGAGGTATTGCGCCTGGCCGAGCACTTCCGCGGCAGCGGCATGGTGCTGCGCTTCATCGAGTTCATGGACGTGGGCTGCAGCAATGGCTGGCGCATGGACCAGGTGGTGCCCAGCCGCGAACTGCAGCAGTTGGTGCACGCGCGCTGGCCGCTGCGCGCGCTCGAAGCCTGCCAGCCCGGCGAGACCGCCGAGCGTTGGGCGTATGAGGATGGGGCCGGCGAGATCGGCTTCATCTCCAGCGTGACGCAGGCCTTCTGCGGCGATTGCAACCGCGCGCGCCTGTCCACCGACGGCCGCGTCTTCCACTGCCTGTTCGCCCACCAGGGGCACGATCTGCGCCACCTGCTGCGCGACGGCGCCAGCGACGACGCGGTGCTGCAGGGCGTCATTGCCGCCCACTGGCAGCGGCGGGCCGACCGCTATTCGCAGTTGCGCGGCGAGGGCACGCAGGATTTGCCGCGCGTCGAAATGCATTTCATCGGTGGCTGAGCCGCCGCGCATCGCCGCCGTGGTGCTGGCCGGCGGCGAG
Source organism: Inhella sp. (assembly GCF_041912635.1). Taxonomy (GTDB): domain Bacteria; phylum Pseudomonadota; class Gammaproteobacteria; order Burkholderiales; family Burkholderiaceae_C; genus Inhella. The sequence goes on along the minus strand of NZ_JAYRMO010000024.1, from coordinate 36,023 downwards.
GGCCGGCGCATGGGCGGGCAGGACAAGGGCCTGCTGCTCTGGCAGGGCCGGCCGCTGGTGGACCAGGTGCTGGCGCGCCTGCGCGGCCAGAGCGGGGTGGAGATTGCTGCCAGCGCGCTGAGCGTGAATCGGCATCTGGAGGACTACCGCAGCCGCGGCCTGCCCCTGCTGACCGACCCGGACGAGCTTCGCGGACAGGGCCCGCTGGCCGGCATGCTGCAGGCGCTGGCCTTTGCGCGCGGTCAGGGCTTGGACTGGGTGTGGATGTTGAGCTGCGATGCCCCGGCCCTGCCGCTGGACCTGGCCGCGCGCCTGTGCACGCGCCAGCGTGACAGCGGCGCGCCGGCGGTGCTGCCGGGCGTGCAGGAACCCGAGGGCCTGCGTTGGCACCCGGCGCACGCGCTGCTGAATGTGAATCTGGAGGGGCCGATCCGCCGCGCGCTGGAAGGCGGCCAGCGCCGCGTGCTGCAGGTGCTGCAGCAGGCCGGCGCCGTGGCCCTGGAACTGCCGGCCGAGGCCGCGCCCGCCTTCGCGAACTTCAACCGGCCCGAGGATCTGGCCGGCTGAGCCTCAGCGCGGCGCCACGGCCTTCTTCAGCTGGGCGAGTGAAGCCTGCGCGGCAGCCCGGCCGGCGGCAATGGCGCGCATGCGGGCGCTGAAGTCGCTGGAGGCCACGCCGTTCAATTCAGGCCGCAGCACCACCTCGGCCTCGCGCAGCTCCAGGCTGTTGATCGAGCGGCCCATGATGGCCACGGTCTGCATAAGCAGGCTGAAGGGGTCGGTCTTGGTCTGCGGGTTGGGCGGCGAGCTGATGTCGATGGCGATCACCACCTCGGCCCCCATCTGGCGCGCATAGCGCACCGGCACCGGGGCCACCAGGCCGCCATCCACATAGAGCTTGCCGCCGATCTCCACCGGCTGGAACACCGCCGGCACGGCGCTGCTGGCGCGCACCGCGGTGCCCAGGTCGCCGGTGCGGAACATCACGCCCTGGCCGTCGGCCAGGTGCGTGGCCACGATGCCCAGCGGCAGACTCATCTGCTCGATCGGGCGCGCGCCGGTCTGGCTGCGCACGTAGCGGGCCAGTGCCTCGCCCTTGATCAGGCCCTTGAGCGGGAAACTCCAGTCGGTGATGGCGCCCTCGTCCATGGTCTCGGCCAGGCGGGCCATTTCGGTGCCGTTCTTGCCGCTGGCGTACAGCGCCGCCACCAGGGAACCGGCCGAGGTGCCGACCACCAGATCGGGCCTGATGCCAGCCTCTTCCAGCACCTGGATGACGCCGATGTGCGCAAAGCCACGCGCCGCGCCGCCCCCAAGCGCCAACGCCACCTTGGGCGCGCGCAGCACCTTGGGCGGTGGCGGCTGCACAGGCTCGACCGGCGGCGGGGTGGGAACGGGGTGAGGACTGCTGCAGGCCAGCAGGGCAAGCAGCAAAGAGAGGCTGAACAGGCGACGAATCATGGCGGGCGCGATTGTCTCTATGCTGGGCTGGCCATGAACGAAGCCCTGAACCTGCCCGCCCTCATCAAGGAAATCGGCCGCGGCGCGCGCGGCGCGCGCGACCTCGGCTCAGCCCAGGCCGCCGCACTGTTCGGCGCGATGCTGGACGGCCAGGTCGAGGACCTGCAACTCGGCGCCATCGTGCTGGCGCTACGGGTCAAGGGCGAGTCCGTCGAGGAGCTGCTGGGCTTTGCCCAGGCGCTGCAGGCGCGCACGCAGCGCCTGACGCCGCCGCCGGGGCCGCGCCTGGTGCTGCTGCCGGCGCTGAACGGCGCGCGCAAGCTGCTCAATCTGATGCCGCTGCTGGCCCTGCACCTCGCGAGCCGCGGCGTGCCGGTGCTGATCCACGGCCGCAGCGACTTCGGCGCCGCCCGCGGCGCCACCTTCGAGCTGCTGCAGGCCCTGGGCCACCCGCCCTGCACCCACCCGGCCGCGGCCGAGGCCGCGCTGGCACAGCAGCGCCTGGCCGTGCTGCCCACGGCCGCGCTGGCGCCGGGGCTGGACGCACTGATGGCCCTGCGCCCGCGCCTGGGCCTGCGCAACAGCGCGCACACCCTGGTCAAGCTGCTGGACCCGGCGCCCGGGCGCTCGGTGCGCGTGGTGGCCGTCACCCATGGCGATTTCCTCGACCGCCTAGGCCAGGCCCTGCCCCGGCTGACGGCGGCGGACGGCGGCGCCGCCCTGCTGCTCAAGGGCTGCGAGGGCGAGGCCTACCCGCACCCGCGCCGTCCGGCCAGCCTGCAGGCCTGGCAGGCCGGCCAAGCGCTGGAGCTGGCGCCCGGGGAAGCGGTGGAAGACCCGCTCTGGGAAACCGCGGGCGACCCGGCCGCCGACGCTGCGCGCCTGCGCGAACTGCTGGCCGCCGGCCCCGCCGCTTGGCCGCTGCGCCTGCGCGAGATGGCACTCACCCTGGAGCGCTTGGCTTCATATTCTTCATAAGCATATAAAGCCAACGAAAAAGTAGTTTCAGAAATAAGCGCCGGTTCTTAGAGTCGCGACCTCCATGAAAGTCCGCGACCTCGACCTCAGCAACAACCCGGTGAATGCCGAGCACGCCGAACTCGGCCTGCCGCCGCTGGAAAACGCCGTCACGCACGCGGGCCAGGCCAGCGCGCACCCGGTGCTGCGCTATGCGATGTGGTCGGTGGTCTTCCTGCTGATGGCCTTGACCATCGCACTGGCCACCCGCTTGTTCAACCAGCCGGTGGGCCACAGCGGCGGCTTCGAGCTGATCGCCCAGGCGCTCAGCAGCCGCGAGTTCTGGACCGCCGCCGCAGTCGGCCTGCTGGCCCAGACGGTGGACGGCGCCCTGGGCATGGCCTACGGCATCACCAGCACCAGCTTTCTGCTGGCCAGCGGCAGCAGCCCGGCGGTGGCCAGCGCGGCGGTGCACATCGCCGAGGTCTTCACCACCGGCGTCTCGGGCATCAGCCACATCAAGCTGGGCAATGTGAACAAGAGCCTGTTCCTGCGCCTGCTGGTGCCCGGCATGCTGGGCGCGGCGGGCGGCGCCTGGGTGCTGTCCAGCGTGGACGGCAAGGCCATCAAGCCCTTCGTGGCCGGCTATCTGCTGCTCATGGGTCTGTACGTGATCAGCAAGATCTTTCGCAAGATCAAGCCGCGCCGCGAAGAGCCCAAGCATGTCGGCAAGCTCGGGCTGGCCGGCGGCTTCCTGGACGCCGTGGGCGGTGGCGGCTGGGGCCCGGTGGTGACCACCACGCTGGTGGGCACCGGCAACGACCCGCGCATCACCATCGGCTCCGTCAACCTGGCCGAGTTCTTCCTGACCTTCATCAGCGCCGGCGTGTTCGCCGTGCTGATTGGCGACCAGAGCCCCTGGACCACCGTGGCCGGCCTGGTCATCGGCGGCCTGTTCGCCGCCCCTTTTGCCGCCCTGCTGACCGCCAAGCTGCACACCAAGGCCTTGCTGGCCCTGGTGGGTACCGTGATCGTGATCGTGAGCTCCTTCAATATCTACCGCGCCCTGGTCTAAGCCATGTACCGCTACACCGCCTTCGACCGTCACTTCGTCCACCAACGCGCCGCGCAGTACCGCGACCAGCTGGAGCGCCACCTCAAGGGCCAACTCGGCACGGATGAATTCCGGCCCCTGCGCCTGCAAAACGGCTGGTACGTGCAGCGCCACGCGCCCATGCTGCGCGTCGCCATTCCCTACGGCGAGCTGAGCAGCCCGCAGCTGCGCCAGCTGGCCAAGATTGCCCGCGAGTACGACATCGTCAGCGAAGGCCCCTTCAAGGGCCAGGGCGGCTACGGCCACTTCACCACCCGCCAGAACCTGCAATACAACTGGATCCCGCTGGACCGCAGTGCCGAGGTGATGGAGCTGCTGGCCGCAGTGGACATGCACGGCATCCAGACCAGCGGCAACTGCATCCGCAACATCACCAGCGACGCCTTCGCCGGCATCGCACAGGATGAGATCGTCGACCCGCGCCCCTACTGCGAAATCCTGCGCCAGTGGTCCACCCTGCACCCCGAGTTCGCGCACCTGCCGCGCAAGTTCAAGATCGCCGTCAGCGGCGCTGAGGAAGACCGTGCCGCCATCCTGTGGCATGACATCGGCCTGCAGCTGAAGAAGGACGCCAGCGGCGCCGTGGGCTTCCAGGTCTTCGTCGGCGGCGGCATGGGCCGCACGCCCATCATCGCCACCGAAGTCGCCGCCTTCGTGCCCTGGCAGCAGATCCTCGTCTTCATCGAGGCCATCGTGCGCGTCTACAACCTGGCCGGCCGGCGCGACAACCTCTACAAGGCCCGCATCAAGATCCTTGTCAAGGCCGAGGGCCAGAAGTTCGTCGACGCCGTGAACGCCGAGTTCAAGGCCATCCTGGCAGGGGACCTGGGCGGGCACGAGCAGCTGATCCCCGAGGCCGAGCTGGCGCGCGTCAAGGCCTGCTTCGTCGACCCGAGCGATGTGCGCGCCATCCCCGCCCTCGACCCGAGCCGCCTGAGCAGCGAACCCGCTTACCAGCGCTGGCTCGCACGCAATGTGCATCCGCACCGCGTCAGCGGCTTCCGCGCCGTGACGCTGAGCCTCAAGCGCGTCGGCATCGCCCCTGGCGACACCTCGGCCGATGTGATGGACGCCGCCGCCGCGCTGGCCGACCGCTTCAGCCAGGGCGAGCTGCGCGTCAGCCACCGCCAGAACCTCGTGCTGCCCTGGGTGCGCGAGGCCGATCTGGCCAAGCTCTTCGAGGCCGCGCGCGCCACCGGCTTCGCCACGCCGAATGCCGGCCGCCTGACCGACCAGATCGCCTGCCCCGGCGGCGACTACTGTGCCCTGGCCAATGCCCGCTCCCTGCCGCTGGCGGCGGCCATCGCCGAGCGCTATCAGGACCTGGACGAGCTCGAAGACCTGGGCGACATCGACCTGCACATCAGCGGCTGCATCAACAGCTGCGGCCACCACCACAGCGGCCACATCGGCGTGCTGGGCGTGGACAAGGACGGCACCGAGTGGTACCAGCTGACGCTGGGCGGCAGCGATGGCAGCACGCTCAGCGGCCCCGCCACGCCGGGCAAGGTCATCGGCCCCAGCTTCGCGGCCGACGAGATTGCCGACGCCGTGGAAGCCGTGCTGGAAACCTACAAGAGCCAGCGCCAGGGCGGCGAGCGCTTCATCGAGACGGTGAAACGCATTGGCCTGGATCCCTTCAAGAGCGCCGCCAATGCGGTGCGCGTGGCGACGGCCCGGGCCTGAGAGTGATCATGAAATTCATCGACCCCCATCACGACCTCTGGCAACACGCCGTGGGTGAAGACGGCCCCAAGCCGGATCCGGACCCCGCCCCGCACCGCCTGCTGAGCCTGGAGCAATGGCATGCCGTGCGCGGCCACTGGCCGGCGGGTGTACCGGTGGCCATCGAGTTCCCGAACGATGCCGACATCACCCAGCTGGTTCCGGACCTGTACCGCATCGCCCTGGTGGTGCTGGACTTCCCGAAGTGGACCGACGGCCGCGCCTACAGCCAAGCCCGCCTGCTGCGTGCGCGCCACCGCTTCCAGGGCGCCATCCGCGCCCGGGGCGAGGTGCTGGTGGACATGCTGCAGCTGCTGCACCGCACCGGTTTCGACGAGGCCCAGCTGCGCGGCGATCAGTCGCAAGAAGCCGCGCGCCGCGCGCTGGCCTTCTTCGCCGAAGGCTTCTACCAGGGCGATGTGCACGAAGCGCGCCCGGTGTTTTTGCGGAGTGCGGCACGATGAGCACGAGCGCCCTCCCCTGGGCCGCGGCGGCGCCGCAGGGCAATGCCATTGCGCTCTACGCGCGCTGGAGCCCCGAGCTCGACGCCAAGATCGAGGCCGCCGTGCAGCGCCTGCGCGATGCCGCCGTGGCCCATGGCGCCGGCCTGGTGCAAAGCAGCAGCCTGGGCGTGGAGGACATGGTCATCACCGACCTGATCGCCCGCCACCAGCTGCCGATCGACATCGCCACCCTGGACACCGGCAAGCTGCACGCCGAAACCCTGGGCCTGATCCCGCGCATTGCCGAGCGCTATGGCCGCGAGGTCGCGGTGTTCCAGCCGCTCAACGAGCAGGTCATCCAGTTCGTGCGCCGCGAGGGCGAAGAGGCGATGTTCAAGAGCATCGAGCTGCGCAAGGCCTGCTGCGGGGTGCGCAAGCTGGAGCCGCTGGCGCGCATGCTCAAGGGCCGCAGCGCCTGGATCACCGGCCTGCGCCGCGAGCAGAGCGGGGCGCGAGCCGAGGTCGCCTTTGACGAGGACGATGGACAGGATCGCCGCAAGCTCAGCCCGATCGCCGACTGGACCTGGGCCGAAGTCTGGGCCTATGTCGAGCGCTTCAAGGTGCCCACCAACCCGCTGCACGACCAGTTCATGCCCAGCATCGGCTGCGCACCCTGCACGCGCGCCATCGCGGTGGGCGAGGACTTCCGCGCCGGCCGCTGGTGGTGGGAGGACAGTTCCAAGGAGTGCGGTCTGCACGTCAAACCATGAATGCCGCTGTGAAACCCGAACACCTGATCGCCGAAGTCGACAACGCCCACCTGGATGCGCTGGAAGAAGAAGCCATCTTCATCCTGCGCGAGGTGGCCGCCAGTTTTGAGCGCCCCGCCCTGCTGTTCAGCGGCGGCAAGGACAGCTGCGTGGTGCTGCGCCTGGCCGAGAAGGCCTTCAAGCTGAAGGACAAGAGCCACCCGAGCGGCTTCAAAGGGCAACTGCCCTTCCCCCTGGTGCACATCGACACCGGGCACAACTTCCCCGAGGTCATCAGCTTCCGTGACCAGCGCGTGGCCGAAATGGGCGAGCGCCTGGTGGTGGGCCATCTGGAAGACAGCATCGCCAAGGGCACGATTCGCCTGGCGCACCCGCTGGAGAGCCGCAACGGCCACCAGACCGTGACCCTGCTGGAGACCATCGAGGAGCACCGCTTCGACGCCCTGATCGGCGGCGCGCGGCGCGATGAAGAGAAGGCGCGCGCCAAGGAGCGCATCTTCAGCCACCGCGATTCCTTTGGTCAGTGGCAGCCCAAGGAACAACGCCCCGAGCTCTGGCAACTGTTCAACACCCGCATCCGCCCCGGTGAGCATTTCCGCTGCTTCCCGATCAGCAACTGGACCGAGCTGGATGTGTGGCTCTACATCCAGCGCGAGAACATCCCGCTGCCGCCGATGTACTACGCCCACCCGCGCCAGGTGATGCGCCGCAAGGGCCTGCTGGTGCCGCTGACCGAGGTGACCCCGCCGCTGGACGGCGAGGCCGTGGAGACCGTGGAAGTGCGCTTCCGCACCGTGGGCGACATGACCTGCACCTGCCCGGTGGAAAGCCCGGCGCGCAATGCCGCCGAAGTGGTGAACGAGACGCTGACCGTGACCATCAGCGAGCGCGGTGCCACGCGCATGGACGACCGCACCTCGGATGCGTCCATGGAACGTCGGAAAAAAGAGGGGTACTTCTGATGCAAGCGCTGCGATTCCTGACCGCCGGCTCGGTGGATGACGGCAAGAGCACCCTGATCGGCCGCCTGCTGTTCGACAGCAAGGCCATCCTGGCCGACCAGCTCGACACCCTGGAGCGCCGTGCCGCCGGCAGCCCCATCGACCTGAGCCTGCTGACCGATGGCCTGGAGGCCGAGCGCGAGCAGGGCATCACCATCGATGTGGCCTACCGCTACTTCGCCACCAAGCACCGCAAGTTCATCATTGCCGACGCCCCCGGCCACGAGCAGTACACCCGCAACATGGTGACGGCCGCGGCCGGCAGCGATGCCGCCGTGGTGCTGGTGGACATCACCAAGCTGGACCTGAGCCAGCCCGAGGTGACGCTGCTGGCGCAGACGCGCCGCCACTCCCTGCTGGCGCAGCTGCTGCGCGTGCCCAGCATCGTGTTCGCCATCAACAAGATCGACGCCATCGAGCAGCCCGGCCCCGGCTTTGCCAAGGTCAAGCGCGCGCTCGACGCCTTTGCCCAGGCCGCCGGCCTGGACGTGGTGGCCACCGTGCCGGTAAGCGCGCTGCGTGGCGACAACGTCACCCAGCCGCTGGACGCCCCCTGGTGGAACGGGCCTTCGCTGCTGCAGGTGCTGGAAGGCCTGCCCTGCGTGCAGGAGCGCGTCGATGCGCCGCTCTCGCTGCCGGTGCAGTACGTGCAGAAGGACGCCTACCAGAGCGAAGGCGCGGGCTTTCAGCCGCGCGTGCTCTGGGGCCGCATCGCCCACGGTGCGGTGAAGGTGGGCGACGAGATCGAGGTCCTGCCCAGCCGCCAGAAGGCCGTGGTGGCGGGCCTGCGCCGCGCCGCCGAGGACGTGCAGCGCGGCCAGGCCGGTGAGTCGGTGGGCGTGATCCTGGACCGCCAGCTCGACGTGAGCCGGGGCGACTGGCTGGCGCAGCCGGGCAAGTCCGCCCTGCAAAACCGCTTCCCCGCCACCCTGGCCTGGCTGGACACCGAGCCCGCCAAGCCCGGCCGCAAGTACTGGGTGCGCCATGGCAACCGCTGGGTGCAGGCGCGCATCGCCGCCATCGATTCGGTGCTGGACATCCACAGCCTGGAGGCCCGCGACGCGCATGAGCTCGGCGTCAACGCCATCGGCCGCGTGCAGATGGAGGTGCAGCACGAGCTTCCGGTCGAGCCCTTTGAATTCAACCGCGTGGGCGGCGCGCTGATCGTCGTCGACCCCGCCAGCCACCGCACCAGTGGCGCGCTGCTGGTGGACCTGCCCGCCGCCGCGCCGGCCGAGGAGGACTGGTGATGGGCCAGGTCGTCTTCGTCAGCGCCGGCCCGGGGGCCGCCGATCTGATCACCCTGCGCGGCGTGCAGCGTCTGGCCCAGGCCGATGTGGTGCTGTTCGACGCGCTCACCGACCCGGCGCTGCGTGCGTTTGCGCCGAACGCGCGCTGGATCGATGTGGGCAAGCGCGGCTTTGCCCATGCCGTGAAGCAGACCGAGATCAACGCCCTGCTGGTGCAGCACGCGCTGGAGAGCACCCTGGTGGTGCGCCTGAAGGGCGGTGACGCCTCGGTGTTCGGCCGCCTCGAAGAGGAGCTGGAAGCCCTGGCCGCGGCCGGCATCGGATCCGAGGTGGTGCCCGGCGTGACCGCCGCGCTGGCCGCCGCTGCGCACACGCAGCGTCCGCTCACCCGCCGCGGCGCCGGCCGCAGCGTGGCGCTGAGCACCGCGATGACGCAGGCCGGCGAGTTGATCGCCAGCAAGAGCGCCGACACCGAAGTCTTCTACATGGCCGGCAAGCAGCTGGCCGCCCTGCAGCGCCGCCTGCTCGCGGCCGGCTGGGCGGAAGACACGCCGACCCTGGTCGTCAGCCGCGCCGGCTGTGCCGATGCGCTGTCCAGCAGCCATGCGCTGCAGGACCTGCCCGCCGCCACCCTGCTGCACCGCGGCCGACCCACCGTTGTCACCGTGGGCGTGGGCGCCCGCGCCGTGGCCGGCAAGCCCACTGTCTGCGCCAAGTCAAAGCGCGTCTCCAGGCAAACCCTCCCCACCACCTAAAATCGCCGGCTTTGCCCTACCCAGCGCGAGCCACGCACCATGACCCACGTCGTTACCGAAGCCTGCATCCGCTGCAAGTACACCGATTGCGTCGATGTCTGTCCCGTGGACTGTTTCCGCGAAGGGCCGAACTTCCTGACCATCGATCCCGATGAATGCATCGACTGCGCCGTCTGCATTCCCGAGTGCCCTGTGAACGCCATCGTCCCCGAAGAGGACGTGCCCGGCGACCAGCAGCACATGATCAAGCTGAATGCCGATCTGGCCAAGAAGTGGCCCTCGATCACCAAGCGCAAGGCCCCGCTGCCGGATGCGGATGACTGGAAAGACAAGACCGGGAAGCTCCCCGAGTTGATCAAGTAATGGACCAAGCTACTCCTCACGCCGGCGTCATCGAGACCGACGCCGTCATCGTCGGCGCCGGCCCGGTGGGCCTCTTCCAGGTGTTCGAACTCGGCCTGCTCGAGATCAAGGCGCACATCATTGACTCGCTCGCCTACCCGGGCGGGCAGTGCATCGAGCTCTACCCGGACAAGCCGATCTACGACATTCCGGCCCTGCCCGTCGTCACCGGCAAGGAACTGACCGACAACCTGCTCAAGCAGATCGAGCCCTTCGGCGCCACCTTCCACCTGGGTCAGGAAGTGACCACGGTGGAGAAGCAGGAAGACGGCCGCTTCTTCGTCGCCACATCGAAGGGCACGCAGTTCCTGACCAAGACCATCTTCATCGCCGGCGGCGTGGGCTCGTTCCAGCCGCGCACGCTGAAGGTGGATGGCATCGACAAGCACGAGAGCAGCCAGGTGCACTACCGGGTCAAGAACCCGAGCCAGTTCGCCGGCAAGAACCTCGTCATCGTGGGCGGCGGCGATTCGGCGCTCGACTGGGCGCTGAACTTCTGCGCCGGCAATGCCGATGGCAACCCGCACAAGGCCGAGAGCGTGATCCTGGTGCACCGCCGCGATGGCTTCCGCGCCGCGCCGGCCTCGGTGGCCAAGATGCGCGAGCTGTGCGAGCAGTACGAGATGCAGTTCATCGTCGGCCAGGTCACCGATCTGGACGAGGGCGAAGACGGCCTGCTCAAGGGCGTCAAGGTCACCGGCGGCGATGGCGTCACCCGCGTGGTGCCTTGCGACGAAGTGCTGGTCTTCTTCGGCCTCAGCCCCAAGCTGGGCCCGATCGCCGAATGGGGCCTGGCGCTGGAACGCAAGCAGATCCTCGTGGACACCGAGAAGTTCAGCACCTCGGTGCCGGGCATCTTCGCGGTGGGTGACATCAACACCTACCCGGGCAAGAAGAAGCTGATCCTGTCCGGCTTCCATGAAGCGGCCCTCGCCGCCTTCGGGGCGATGCCCATCATCAACCCCGAGAAGCGCGTGCACCTGCAGTACACGACCACCAGCCCGAAACTGCACAAGGTGCTGGGCGTCGAGACGCCGGTGTTCGACTGAGCCTGACAGAAGAATAAAAAAAGCACGCCGCCCTGAGGGGCGGCGTTGCCGTTTCTGGATTCCACAAGAGCCTGAGGGAGGCTGCGGCCCACATGACCCCGGTTTCCACGCGCGGCCCGGCCGCGCAGAACCCATCCAGACCCGAGCGAACCGGCTACTTCGCCCGCCACTGGCGCGGCGAACAAAGCCTGGTGCGCAGCTACTGGATCAACAACATCCTGGTGGCCTCGCCGCTGGCCTTTTTGCTCACCGGCTTGATGGCCTGGATCAGCGCCAAGGGCGATTCGCTGCAGGTCAGCGCCATCGTGCTGCTGATCGGCGTGCCCCTGCTGATCCTGCTGGACACCTGGTGCGTGGTGGGCGGCTGGCGCGCAGCGCGCCACTACCGCGAGGACGGTGGCTCGGGCCTGTGGAGCTTCCTCGCGCGCCTGACCCTGGGCCTGGGCGCACTGCAATTGATCGTGTCCGTGCTGTTCGGCTTCCTGCCCCAGGTCGGCTCGTTCTGGCAGATGGCGCGCGGCATCGACCCCATCGGCCAGGCCACGCTGAGCCTGTCGGACGACGGCCGCAGCCTGAAGCTTGAGGGCACCATCGGACTGGGTGACGGCGAGCGCCTGCGCACCCTGCTGGCCAGCGAAAGCGCCAAGGGCCTGCGCCGCATCGAGCTCAGCTCGCCCGGCGGGCGCGTGCGCGAAGCCGAGAAGATGGCTGAAGCGCTGAAGAAGCATGGCCACGCCAGCCGGGTGGTGGGCACCTGCGCCAGCGCCTGCACCCTGGTGTTTCTGGCTGGCCAGCCGCGCCAGGTGATGAATGGCGCCCAGCTCGGCTTCCACCGCGCCAGCACCGGCACCTACAACCCCGTCATCGACGAACTGGCCAATCAGGACCTGGCGCGCATCTACCGCCAGTTCGGCCTGCCCGAGCCCCTGATCGAGCAGACCCTGAGCACACCCTCGCACAGCATCTGGTTCGCGCCGCGCAAGGACCTGCTGCTGCACCGCCTGATCGCCCCGCCGCCACAGACTCTGGCCGTCGACCTGCCCCCGCTCGGCTCGGCCGAGGCCGAGTACACGGACGCCCTGCAGTCGCATCCGGTGTGGGAAGCGCTGGAGCAGCACACCCCCGGCACCTTGGCCGCGGTGGCGACACGCCTGCGTGCCGCCCATGTCGAAGGCGCTGCCGAGGAAGTCGTCCAGGCCGCCGCCGTGCCACAACTGGCCAGCCTGATGCCGACGCTGATCGGCGGCAGCGATGCCGTGCTGCGGCGGCGCTATGTGCAGATCGTTGCTGACCAGCTGAAGGCGCTCAAGGCGCCGGCCAAGCGCGGCGAGCGCCCACCCTGCAAGGACCTGCTGGATGGCCGTCTGGCGGTGCGCCAGCAGTTGCCCCTGCCCCTGCAGGTGCGTGAGAGCGAGTGGCTGCTGGACGCCGCCGGCAGCGCCGCCAAGATCTGGCGCGCCAAGCCGCCCAGCCCGCTCGAAATGGAAGTGATGGAACGCTCGGTGGGCTCGGCCGCCATCGGCATGCTGAACCGCCTGTGGGCCGATGCCCCCGACGCACCCGTGCGCGAGGGCGCGGCGAGCTGCGACCGCACCATCGCCCTGCTCGACCACCTGCCCAGCCAGCCGGCCCTGCGCCGCGATCTGGTCGATCGCCTGTTGTTCCAGGCCCGCTGAACAGGGCGCGAAAAGCCGCACCCTACAATCTGCGGCTTCGCGCATCGGGATCTTCCCGGGCGCGACCCACGCTAGGGGTGCTGGTGGCCTTGCCGCCGGCTGAGACAAACCCTTGGAACCTGATTGAGGTAATCCTCGCGCAGGGAAGCGTGGCCAAGGCGCCCGCGGCGCCCTGCCCGCCCCCTGCCATCACCACCGATGGCAATGACACCGAAGTACGCCCTCCCCTTCGCTCTGCTGACCCTGGCACTCCAGGCCCAAGCCCAGCAGCAACTCCCCACCGTCTCCATCAGCGGCCGCAACGCCAACGCGCCAGTGAGCCTGGGCGGCTTTGGCGATACCCCGGCCGCCCGGCTGCCGCTGCAGGCCCTGCGTATTGACGCCGAGCGCCTGCAGGAACTTGGCCTGGACGGCCTGGGCGCATTGCCCAAGCTGGATGCATCGGTCAGCGACAGCTACAACAGCATCGGCTACTACACCCAGCTGCGCGTGCGCGGCTACGAGCTGGACACGCGTTTCAACCTGCGCCGCGAAGGCCTGCCCATCAGTGGCGAAACCGGGCTGGACCTGTTCAACAAGGCCGCGCTCGAACTCCTCAAGGGCAGCAGCGGCCTGCAGGCCGGCACCAGCGCGCCCGGCGGTTTGCTGAGCTTCGTCGTCAAGCGCCCGGACGCCGACCGCCTGGACCTGAACCTGAGCTGGGAACAGCACAACTCGCGCGCGCTGGCGCTCGATTGGGCCAAGCGCTGGGGCAAGGAATTCGGCCTGCGCGTCAACTTGGCCGCCGCCGAACTGGACCCCTGGCTGCACAACAGCCGCGGCCGCCAGCATGGCCTGGCCCTGGCGGGAGACTGGCGCCTGGGCGCCGACACCCTGCTGGAAGCTGAAGTTGAGAGCAGCCATCACAGCCAACCCAGCCAGCCCGGCTTCAGCCTGCTGGGCAACCGCCTGCCCAGCATCGACAGCGTCGACATCCGCCGCAACCTGAACGAAGCCAGCTGGCGCCTGCCGGTGGTACTGGACAACGGCTTCGCCACCCTGCGCCTGCGCCAGCGCCTGAACGCCGACTGGAACCTGCTGCTGCAGGCCGGCGTGCAGCGCGCCCACAATGACGACCGCGTCGCCTTCCCCTTCGGCTGCTCCAGCGAGGACGACTACAGCCGCTACTGCAGCGACGGCAGCTTCGACCTCTACGACTTCCGCAGCGAGAACGAGCGCCGCAGCACCGACGCGCTGCGCGCCGCCGTGGACGGCCGCGTGCAGCTGGGCGGCCTGACGCACCAGCTGCGCGCCGAAGCCCTGCTGAGTCGCTATGAAGCACGATTCCAGCGCCAGGCCTACAACTGGGTCGGCTACGGCTCGGTGTTCCAACCCACCCCCAGCCAGCCCGACCCCAGCCTGACCGACGAGAACACGCACCGCGACGAGCGCAGCCGTGAGCTCGCCCTCAGCGACCAGGTGCAGATCGGCGCGCTGGAGCTTTTTGCCGGCCTGCGCCACAGCCGCATCGAACGCGAGGCCGTGCGCACCGATGGCTCGCGTGCCACGAATTACACCCAGTCCTTCACCACCCCGTGGCTGGGTGCGAGCTGGGCGCTGGCGCCGGATCTGCGCGTCTACGCCAGCTGGGGCCAGGGCATCGAGAGCGAAGTCATCCCCAACCGCAGCCGCTACCAGAACGCCGGCCGCGCGCTGCCGGCGCTGAAGAGCCGCCAGCTCGAAGCGGGCTTGAAGGCCGGCAGCCAGACCGTGGAGTGGAGCCTGGCCGCCTTTCAGATCCAGCGCCCGGTCTGGGCCGACCTGGGCAGCTGCAGCGCCGCCAACAGCTGCGAGCGCCGCGAGGACGGTGAGGCGCGCCACCGCGGTGTGGAAGCGCAAGCGGACTTCAAGTGGCAGGGTGGCGGGCTGATGGGCTCGGCGCAATGGCTGCAGGCGCGCCGCGAAGGTTCGACGCAGGCCGGCGTCAATGGCTTGCGCCCGGTCAATGTGCCGGCGCGCTCCTACCGCGTGGGCGTGCATCAACAGGTGCTGCAGGGTCTGCGCCTGCAAGGCAACCTGGTGCACGAAGGCCGCCGCGCCGTGCTGCCAGACAACTCGATCGAGCTGCCCTCCTGGACCCGTCTGGACCTGAGTGCGCGCTATCAGCACGCGGTCGGCACCCAGCAGTGGACCTGGCAGCTGGGCGTGGACAACGCCACCAATCAGCGCGCCTGGAAGGAAGCCCCCTACAGCTTCGGCCACAGCTATTTGTTCCCGCTGGCGCCGCGCTTCTGGAAGGCCGGTTTGAGCATCGCGCTCTGATCGCCCTCTTGTAGACATTCAAAAAAACAGTCTATACTCGCGGTCTTCGCTGTTCCCCGATAGCTCAGTCGGTAGAGCGCCGGACTGTTAATCCGTAGGTCCCTGGTTCGAGCCCAGGTCGGGGAGCCAACCCAGCGAACACAATCAGACAACGCACCTTGTGCATCCCGCTCAGGTGCGTTTGCATTTGAAGGCCGTCGCAACCGATTGGCGGCCGGACAGATCGATTCCTCGATAGCTCAGTCGGTAGAGCGCCGGACTGTTAATCCGTAGGTCCCTGGTTCGAGCCCAGGTCGAGGAGCCAAATCAGAACCCTCAGCAGCGCAAGCGGCTGGGGGTTTTTTCTTCCTCGCGCCGCCCATGAACACCCTGCCCGCCTGCCCCCAGTGCCACTCCGAACTGACCTACCAGGACGGTGACCAGTTCATCTGCCCTGAATGCGCGCACGAATGGTCGGCGCAGGCTGCACCGGCTGCCGAGTCCGAGGCCCGCGTGGTGCGCGATGCCGTGGGCAATGTGCTGGCCGATGGCGACACCGTCACCTTGGTGAAGGACCTCAAGGTCAAGGGCTCGTCCCTGGTGGTGAAGGTGGGCACCAAGGTGAAGAACATCCGCCTGGTGGATGCCGACCACGACATCGACTGCCGGATCGAGGGCATTGGAGCGATGAGCCTGAAGTCGGAGTTCGTGAAAAAGGTCTGACAGCCTTCTTCCCCCAAACGCGCAGTCACCTCTACACTGCGTGCTCGCTGTGCCCCCTTGGGCGTGCAGCACCGCCGATTTACCAACTACTTGCGGGCGGTTAACAAGTACGGCTAAAGCGTTGCGGCTCCGTGAAGCCCCGGGCCGGCAAACGCCGGTTCTTGGGCTCACGGAGTTTTTCATTCATGCAAGGTCTTGCCTCTTTTGACCGCTGCCTGGCCCAGCGCCATGCCTTCGCCGCACCGGCGGCTCGCAGCGACAGCCGCCCCCGCCTGAACCGCTACCTGATCGGTCCCTTGGCCGACCAGGTGCTGCCGCTGGCGGCCACTGCCGACGCACGCACCCTGCTCAAGCTGGCCCATGACATTGGACCGGGCGACTGGCTGGGCGTGCTAGCTGAAGAAGGCGGCAGCCACACCCCGGCCTGGCGTCTGGCGGTCTGCCGCGCGGCGGGTGGGCTGGAGTGGCTGAGCCCCGCCTGGCATGCGCGTGCCGGCACCGCGCCGCACCTGCTGCAGCAAGAGCTGCAGGCGCGCGCCGTGCAGGCGCTGTGGACCCAGGGCTGGCGCGTGCTGGACGGCCTACCGGCGGTCAATACCCCGGCCTGAGCGCCGGCACCTTCGCCTCGATCCGCTCCAGCAGCAGCGGCCACAGGCGCTCGCCCGCCGCGCGGCGGAAGGGGCCGAAGTGGCCCAGGCGCTTCAGGCCGATCTCCTGTGGATGCAGATGCACGCGCTCGACGCGATCGCCGGCGTGCTCGAAGCAGCGCGCCAGCGCGTCCACGGCGGGCGCGGGGCCATAGGTCAGGTCGTCGGCCACGCTCCAGAGCTGCAGATGGCCCTTGAAGTCCTGCGGGCGGTACCAGTCGCGGCAGGCCGGGTCGGCGGTGAAGTAGCCGGCCGAGCGGCCCCAGCGGCTCCAATCCAGCGCGGCCGGGCCCGGCAGGGTCTCGCCCCCACCCAAGGCCCAGCCGGGCAGACGGCCGGTCAGGCGCACGCACAGCGGCACCCAGTGGGAGAAGAACACCCGCGTGACGGTGCGGTGCCAGCCCGCCGGCCACAGGCCCCAGTAACCGAACTGCGAGCCCACGGTGATGGCGGCGTCCAGGTGCGCCAGGCCCTCCACCATCGGCAGGCCATTGCCGCCCAGGGAGTGACCGACCCAGAGGATGGGCAGACGCTGTGGCCCGCGCCCGGCGCGTTCACGCGCGGCGGCCAGGGCGGCGGAAAGGTCCAAGCGTATCCAGTCGCGCATCGAAGCCCGGCCCGCCCCGGCCGCGCGCGAGGCGCCCATGCCGCGGTAATCAAAGCTCAGCACCGCATAGCCGCGCGCGGCCAGCCATTGCGCAAAGGCCTGGTAGTAGCGCTGGGGCACGCCGGTGGCCGGGGCCAGCACGGCCACGGCACGCGCCGCACCCTGCGGCTCGAAAACACGGCCGTGCAGCAGGGCGCCATCGGTCGCTGCAAAGGCCAGGTTCAAGCCCTCGATCGCCCCCGGCTCCTCGCCGGGCAGCGCGGCCTGCAGCAGGGCCAGATTGGGCGAACCCAGCAGTTGGGGCCAGGAGGGTTGGGCGAGTTGGGCGTGCATGGCGATCTCAGTCTGGAAACGGCGGGCGAATGCTAGAAACGAGACTCTTTGTTGACTAGATAGCCTTTAATCCACACACTGGTTACATGAAATCAACAAAAACGACTGCAGAGGCCCTGTCCGCCGTCACGCTGCGGCGCCAGCGCGAGCGCAACGAGCTGGATGCCAACGCACTGGAGCTGTTTGCCCGGGTGGCGGCGGCCGGCAGCTTTGCGCAGGCCGCGCGCCAGCTGGGCCTGACGCGCGCGGCCATCAGCCGCCGCGTGGCAGCCATGGAGGAGCAGGTAGGCCAGGCGCTGCTGGCGCGCACCACGCGCTCTCTGGGCCTGACGGATGCCGGCCGCCAGTTGGCGCGACGCGCGCAGGCCGTGCGCGAGGCCGCCGAGGCCGCCCGCCACAGCCTGCGCCGCGACGCCGAAGGACTGAAGGGCCAGCTGCGCATCACCGCCGTCGCCACCTTTGGCCAGCATGTCCTCTTACCCCTGCTGGCCGAGTTCCGCCGCCAGCACCCCGGCATCCAGCTCGACCTGCTGTTCACCGACCGCCGCGTCGACCTGCTGCGCGAGGGCGTGGACGTGGCCTTTCGCATCACCCGCAAGCCGCCGCAGGATCGGGTGGCCCAGCCCGTGCTGCGCTTTCGCATCAAGGCCTATGCGGCGCCCGGCCCGGCGCTGCAGGAACCCGCCGAACTGCAACAACAGCCCTTGCTGCTGTTCGGCAGCGCGCCGGAAGCCGTGCCCCTGCTGTGGCGCCACGCCGATGGGCACACCGAGCAGATCGAGCTGCAGCCCAGCTTCAGCGGCGATTCGATGGACGCGCTGATCGAGCTGGCCCGCCAGGGCGCCGGCGTGGTGCTGGCGCCCGACTACTGCGTGCGCGCGGACCTGGCAGCCGGCCGGCTGGTGGACCTGCTGCCCGACTGGCAGCTGCCGATCGCCGAGGGCGAACAGATCCAGGCCCTGACCCTGCCCGCCGCCACCGCCGGCACCAAGGCGCGTGCCCTGGTGCGCCATGTGGCCGAGCGCTTGGCCGCCTAACAGGCTGTTGAAAAGCGTAGCGAGGAAGGCAAGCTGCTAGGCGCACGGCGCGGAGGAACCGGAACGTACTCTCTGTACGTGAGGATTCCGAGCACCGCGCAACGACGCAGACGGCCTCCGCAGTAGCTTTTCAACAGCCTGCTAAGGCTTGCGCCGCTTCGCCAGCTGATCCTTCAGGCTGCTGAGCGACACGCTCGCCTCGCCAGGCACGCGCGGCTCGGCCCTCAGCGCGTGGCCGCAGACGAACTCCAGCGTCAGCGCCAGGCGACCATCGCTCTGCTGCAGTTGTTCAGTCGCGGCAGCCAGCCAGCGCCGCTTCCAGCGCGGCGTGCGCAGGCCGGCGTGCCGGTCAGGTGCCAGGTTGCCACCCAGGGCCGCCAGCTCGCGCCACAGGGTCTCGCCATCGGCCCAGGTCAGGGTGAGGCGCTCCTGGTCCATTACGGGGTCGGCAAAGCCGGCCTTGAGCAGGGCGTCGCCGAGGTCGTGGAGGTCGATCCAGGCCGGTGTGGCTGCACCCCAGCCTTCACGGGCATAGAGAGCGCGCAGCTCCTTGAAGCTGTCCGGCCCCAGCGTGGAGAAGAGCAGATAGCCCTGCGGCGCCAGCGCCTGGGCCCAGCGGCGGAACAGCGCATCCGGCTCGGCCTGGCCCAGCAACCCGAGGCTGGCCCAGAGCATCTGCGCACCGCCCGGCGACAGGGCCTCGGGTGCCAGCACGCGGTCGGCGCTGCGCTTCCAGGGCTGCCACCAGGGGGCGCGCAGCAAGCGCTGCGCCGCCTCGGCCGCATCGGGCTCGGCCCATAGGATCTCGGCCTGCGGGTAGCGCGCGCGCAGCGCCGCCTGGCCGCCGCCCAGCAGGCCCTGCCAAAGCACGACGGTCTGCGCGTCCAGCTTGATCCAGTCCAGGCGCTCAGCCATGCGGGCGGCCAGGATCTGCGCCAACCAGGGCGTTTCGCCCAACTTCGCCAAGCGGCGCGCCTGGCGCGCCAGGGCACGGGGATCGGGGGGATTCAGACTCACCGGGGCAGTATCGCTAAGCTCCCCGCATGAGCCTGCTGCAGCGCCTGCACCCCCGCGCCTGGCCCCTGCCCGGAGGCTGCTGGGTCTGCCTGGGCTGGAGCGGCGCGCGCATCTGTGCCGATTGCCGCAACGCCTTTGCCCGCCCCCTGCCGCGCTGCGGCGGCTGTGCCCTGCCCCTGCCGCCCGGCACACACAGCGCGCTGTGTGGCCACTGCCTGCAGGAACCTCTGGGCCTGACGCATTGCTTGGCTGCGGTGGACTACCGAGCGCCCTGGGACGGCCTGCTGCAGGCCCTGAAGTACCGCGGCGAACTGGGCGCCGCCGTGGCCCTGGCCGAGTTGCTGCCCGAGCCGCCGCCCGAACTGCCACGCCCGCAGGCTCTGCTGCCCGTGCCCCAGCACGAGGCACGGCTGCGCGAGCGTGGCCACAACCCCGCCGAGCAGTTGGCCAGGGCCCTGGGCCGCCGCCTGAACCTGCCGGTGCAGCGCGACTGGCTGCTGCGCCTGCGCGACACGCCCACGCAAACTCAGCTGAACCGCCCGCAGCGCCATGCCAACCTGCGCGGCGCCTTCGCGCTGGCCGCCGGTGCGCCGGTGCGCGACGGGCATTGGGTCATCGTCGATGATGTCCTCACCACCGGCGCCACCGTGGCCGCGCTGGCGCAGGAGCTGCTGCGACATGGTGCCGCCAGCGTGCAAGCCTGGGTGGTGGCCCGAACCCCTGACCCGCGTGCCTGACTGAATGTTCAACATCGTCCTCGTCCACCCCGAGATCCCGCCCAACACCGGCAATGTGATCCGCTTGGCCGCCAACACAGGCTGCCGCCTGCACCTCATCGAGCCCCTGGGCTTTTCGCTCGAAGACAAGCTGCTGCAGCGCGCTGGGCTGGACTATCACGAGTACGCCGAGCTGCGCGTGCACCCCAGCTGGGCCGCCTTCACACAAGCCGAGCAACCCGACCCGGCGCGCCTGTTCGCCTTCACCACACGCGGCCAGCGCGGCTTTCAGGAGCCGCAGTGGCAGCCGGGGGACTGGCTGGTATTCGGCAGCGAATCCGCCGGCCTGGACCCGGCCGTGCGCGCGCAAGTCGACGCCTCGCAATGGCTGCGCCTGCCCATGCGGCCGGCGCAGCGCAGCCTCAACCTCAGCAATGCGGTGGCGGTGGCGGTGTTCGAGGCCTGGAGGCAGAACGGCTACGCCGGCGCGGCCTGAGCCTCATCGACAAGGGGAACACGCCGCAACCTACAGTTCTGCGCGCGGGTCCCGGGTCATCAGCAGGTTCAGCGCCTGGCTCGGGCTCAGACGTCCTTCCAGCAGGGCCACCACGGTGGCGGTGATAGGCAACTCCAGGCCCAGCTTCTGGCCGCGCTCCAGCACGGTGCGGGCGCTGTAGACGCCCTCGGCCACATGGCCAAGCTGGGCCAGCGCCTGCGCCAGGCTCAGGCCTTGCGCCAGCAGCACGCCAACGCGACGGTTGCGGCTGAGCTCGCCCGTCGCCGTGAGCACCAAGTCCCCCAGGCCCGACAGACCCAGGAAGGTCTCGGCGCGCGCGCCCAGCGCCAGGCCCAGGCGGGTCATCTCGGCCAGGCCACGCGTCAGCAAGGCAGCGCGGGCGTTCAGGCCCGGCGCCTCGCTCCAGGCCTGCTCAATCTCGGCGCGCTCGCGCAGGCCATCGGCCACGCCACCGGCAATCGCCATGACGTTCTTCACCGCGCCGCCCACCTCCACGCCCACCGGGTCGGCCGAGGTGTAGATGCGCAGGCGCTCGCCATGGAAGGCCTGCACCGCGGCCTCGGCCACGCTGGGGTCTTCGGCCGCCGCCACCAGGGCCGTGGGCTGGCCACGCGCCACTTCCTGCGCGAAGCTGGGGCCGGACAGCACGCCAGCGCGCGCGCGGCCGAGTTCGCGGGCAATCTCATGGCCCAGCAGGCCGCTACCGGCCTCGAAACCTTTGCACAGCCAAAGCAACGGCGTGCTGCCCGCACAGGCCTGCAGGCACTCACGCAGGCCCGCCATGGGGGTGCCGACGACGATGAGGTCGGTGCCGGCCAGCGCCGCGGCCCGGTCGGGCGTGACGTGCAGGGCCGGCGGCAGGGCCGAGCCCGGCAGGTAGCGGCGGTTGAGCCGTTCCGCGCTCATGGCGGCGGCCTGCTCGGCGTCGCGCGCCCACAAACGCACCTCGTGCCGGGCGGCGGCCTGGATGGCCAGGGCGGTGCCCCAGGCACCCGCTCCCAAGACGGTGATCTTCATAAACGCAAGAAAAAAAGCGCGCCGGCTGGCGCGCTTTCATTGTGCAGGGCCCTGCTCAGTTGCTCGTGGCGCCAGCGGCCTGCTCGGCACGGGCCTGCTGCTGGGCTTCGAACATGGCCTGGAAGTTCACTTCCGTGAGCAGCACCGGCGGGAAGCCGGCGCGGGTGCACATGTCGGAGACGACGGCACGCAGGTAGGGGTAGATCATCTGCGGGCAGACGATGCCCAGGATGCCTTCGAGCTGCTCGTCGGGCAGGTTGCGGATCTCGAAGATGCCGGCCTGCTTGGCCTCGATCAGGAACAGCACCTTGTCGTTGACCTTGGTGGTCACGGTGGCGGTGACGGCCACTTCAAACACGCCTTCGGCCACGGGCTGAGCGGCCAGGGTCAGGTTGATGTCGACCTGGGGCTGGCCCTGCTCCAGCAGGCTGGCGGGGGCGTTGGGTTGCTCCAGCGACAGGTCCTTCAGGTACATGCGCTGGATGTTGAACACGGGCTGGAGGTTGTCGTCGGACATGGAATGCTTTCGGTGGAGGGCCGGGGGATGCCCCGGCGGCAAAGCGCGGGATTATCAGGCTGCGTTCAGGAGCGGCAGCAGGCCCCCGCGCTGGTCCAGCGCCATCAGGTCGTCGCAGCCACCCACATGGGTGTCGCCGATGTAGATCTGCGGCACGGTGCGACGGCCGGTGCGCTCCATCATCTGGGCTCGTTGCACCGGGTCCAGGTCGATGCGGATCTCCTCGATCTGCTCGACCCCGCGCTGCTTGAGCAAAGCTTTGGCGCGCACGCAGTAGGGGCAGACCTGCGTGGTGTACATCAGCACCTTGTTCATGCCGTGGCTACCTTATCGGTCGGCAGATTGGCCTCGCGCCAGGCGTTCATGCCGCCCGCCACCACCACCACGTTCTCATGCCCGAGCTTGCGCAGCAGCTGGGCGGCGCGATTGGCGCGCGCGCCGCTGACGCACAGCAGCACCAGGGGCAGGGTCTTGTTCGAGGGCAGGCCTTTGGCGCCGGCCTCGATCTGGCCGAGCGGCAGGTTGCGCGCGCCGCTGGCATGGCCGGCGGCAAATTCGGCCGGCTCGGAGACGTCGATCAGCACCGCCTTCTCGCGGTTCATCAGGCGCACCGCCTCGGCGGTGGACACGCCATTTGTCTTGCCCGACAGGCTGGGCCACAGCAGAGCCAGGCCGGAGCCCAGGGCCATCAGCACCAAGAACCAGTTTTTGATCAGAAAGTCGAGCACGACGGCGCCCCAGGCGAAAAAGGGCGCGATTTTAGGTGGGCCGGTGGAACCCTCAGAGCTTGAAGGTCGAAACCGCCTGCTGCAGCCCCTGCGCCTGCTGTTCCAGGCTGCTGGCCGCGGCGGCGGCCTGCTCCACCAGCGCGGCGTTTTGCTGTGTCATCTGGTCGATCTGCATGATGGCGTCGTTGACCTGGCCAATGCCCTCGCTTTGCTCGCTGGAGGCCGCGGTGATCTCGCCAATGATGTCGGTGACGCGCTGCACGCTGGCCACGATCTCACCCATGGTCTTGCCGGCGTCCTGCACCAGGCGGCTGCCGGACTCCACGCGCTCGACGCTGGCGCCGATCAGGCTCTTGATCTCCTTGGCGGCCTCGGCGCTTCGACCCGCCAGCGAGCGCACCTCACCGGCGACGACGGCAAAGCCGCGGCCCTGCTCGCCCGCCCGCGCCGCTTCCACGGCGGCATTCAGCGCCAGGATGTTGGTCTGGAAGGCAATCCCGTCGATGACGCCAATGATGTCGGCGATCTTCTTGGAGCTGGTGTTGATGTCCTCCATGGTGCTGACCACCTGCGAGACCACGGCGCCGCCGCGCTGCGCCACCTCGGCCGCCGAGCCGGCCATCTGGTTGGCCTGACGCGCGGCATCGGCGCTGTGGCGCACGGCTTCGGTGAGGGTGCGCATGGTCGAGGAGGTGGATTCGAGCGAGCCCGCCTGCTTCTCGGTGCGCACCGAAAGATCATGGTTGCCGATGGCGATTTCCTGCGAGGCGGTGGTGATGGAGTCGGTACCGCTGCGCACGTTGCGCACGATGGCGGACAAGCCCTGTGACATGTCCTGAACCGCGGACAGCAGGCTGCCGCTGGCGCCGGGCGCCACGCGGATGTCCTGCGACAGGTCGCCCTCGGCCATGCGGTGAATCACGTCGCTGGCGTACTCGGGCTCACCGCCCAACTGGCGCCAGACCATGCCGATCACCCACCAGCTGCCCACCCCCAGCGCCAGCACGATGACCACGCCCAACGCGATCGTCAGGTAGACGCCGCGGCTGACGCCGTCGCGCGCGCCGGCCAGGCCGGCGTCAAAGCCCTCGCGCGCCAGCTTGCGCGCCTCGGCCAAGCTGGTGTTAAGCGATTTCAGCGTCTCCTGCATGGTCTTGACCGCCGCGTTGCTGTCGCCCTGGCGGATGTCCATCAGCGTCTCGGCGGCCGCGATGGCGCTGCCGTAGTAGGACTCGAAGTCTTTGGTCAGCTTGGCCGTGGTGTCGGCGTGGCGCGGCAGGGACTTCAGGCTGCTGAGCAGCTTGCGCAGCTCGCCCGCCCGCTGCGCGGCCTCTTCCAGGCGCTTCTTCTCGCCTTCGGCCACGGCGCTTTGCACCAGCCCCACCAGCGCTTCCAGGTGGCCGCTGAATTGCGTGGTCTGGTCCATGTAGGGGTAGTCGGCATCGCCAACTTCCTGGATCACCGCCGAGGTGCGGGCGGACATCGCCACCAGCACGACGATGCCGAGCGCAAACAGCACGGCAGCACCCAGGGGCAATGTCCAAATGCGGGTCTTGACCTTCATGAGATTCGCTCCAGTCAGAGAACCTCTGTGTCGAGGCATCTACCACCCTTTGCGCCGACTTTATGCCGGCCCTGCTTCGCGCTTGACCACCCGAAGCTTGGGATTTCCCCCGGGGCGCGCTTTCTAGAATCTGCCCCCTCTCCCTTTACCCGTCTTTGACCATGCACAAGCTCGTCCTGCTGCGCCACGGCGAATCGACCTGGAATCTCGACAACCGCTTCACCGGCTGGACCGATGTGCCCCTGACTGCGACTGGCGTGGCCCAGGCCCAGGCCGCCGGCAAGTTGCTGAAGGCCGAGGGCTACGACTTCGACCTTGCCTACACCTCGGTGTTGAGCCGCGCCATCTGGACGCTCTGGCATTGCCTGGACGGCCTGGAGCGCACTTGGTTGCCGATCCGCAACGACTGGCGCCTGAACGAGCGTCACTACGGTGGCCTGCAGGGCCTGAACAAGACTGAAACGGCGCAGAAGTACGGCGACGAACAAGTGCTGGTGTGGCGCCGTTCCTACGACGTGCCCCCTCCGCCACTGGCCGCCGACGACCCGCGCAGCGAGCGCAGCGACCGCCGCTACGCCGGCATGGACGTGCCGCTGACCGAATGCCTGAAGGACACGGTGGCGCGCGTCATCCCCTACTGGAACGACCAGATCGCGCCCGCCATCAAGAGCGGCCAGCGCGTGCTGATCGCCGCTCACGGCAATTCGCTGCGCGCGCTGATCAAGCATCTGGACGGCATCAGCGACAGCGACATCGTCGGCCTGAACATCCCCAACGGCATTCCGCTCGTGTACGAGCTGGATGCGGACCTGAAGCCGATCAAGAGCTATTACCTGGGTGACGCCGAGGCGATTGCCGCCGCGGCCGCCAAGGTCGCCAGTCAGGGCAAGTCAGCCTGATCCTGCAGCACGAAGCGCGCCGCCTTCTCCGCAATCATCAAGGTGGGGCTGGCGGTGTTGCCGCGCGTGATGCTGGGCATCACGCTGGCATCGGCCACGCGCAGGCCGCTGAGGCCGCGCAGGCGAAGGCGGGCATCCACCACCGCGTCCACATCGGCGCCCATGCGTGCCGTGCCCACGGGGTGAAAGATGGTGGTGCCGATGTGGCCGGCCTGCTCGGCCAATTCGGCATCGCTCTGGAAGGCCGGGCCGGGCTTGAGCTCCTGCGGCGCGTACTTCGCCAAGGCGGGCCGGGCCAGGATGCGCCGCACCACGCGCAGCGCGTCGGCCGCCACCTGGCGGTCGTGTGCGGTGCTCAGGTAGTTGGGGGCAATGGCTGGCGCCTGCAGCGGGTCGGGTGAGCGGATCTGCACCGTGCCGCGGCTGCTTGGGTTGAGCTGGCAGACGCTGGCCGTGATGGCTGCAAAGGCGTCCAGCGGCTGACCGAAGGCCGGCAGGCTGAGCGGCTGCACATGGAACTCGAGATCCGGCCGCGCCTCTTCGGGCCGGCTGCGCGTGAACAGGCCCAGCTGCGAGGGCGCCATGCTCAAGGGGCCGCGGCGGTGCCGCGCGTAATCCCACAGCATGCCCAAGCGCCCCGCCCAGCTGCGCGAGAGCGTGTTGAGGGTGCGCGCGCCTTGCACCTGGTAGACCGCGCGCAGCTGCAGATGGTCTTGCAGATGGGCGCCCACCGCCGGGCGCTCCAGCGTGATCGGGATGCCCAGTCGCTGCAGCAGATCCCCGGGGCCAACGCCCGAGAGCTGCAAGAGCTGCGGCGTGCCGATGGCGCCCAGCGCCAGCAGCACCTCGCGGTGCGCGCGCACCCGCACACGCTGGCCCTGGTGCAGCACGTCGGCGCCCAGGCAGCGGCCGTTCTCGATCCACAGCGGGAGCGCGGGCGTGTCCGTCCACAGGCGCAGGTTGCGCCGGTTGCGCACGGGGTGCAAGAAGGCCTGTGCGGCATTCCAGCGCCAGCCAGCACGCTGGTTGACCTCGAAGTAGCCGACGCCCTCGTTGTCGCCGCCATTGAAGTCGGGGCTGAGCGGGATGCCAGCCTGCTGCGCGGCCTGCACGAAGTCCTCCAGGATGTCCCAGCGCAGGCGCTGGCGCTCGACGCGCCATTCGCCGCCCTGCGCATGGCTGGCGCGGGGCTCGTGCAGGTCCTCATGGGCGAGGAAGTCGGGCAGCACCTGGGGCCAGTCCCATTCAGCGCTGGCCGTGGCACGCGCCCAGTCGGCGTAATCACCGGCCTGGCCGCGCATGTAGATCATGCCGTTGATGCTGGAACAACCACCCAGCACCTTGCCGCGCGGGTAGCGCAGCCGCCGCCCGTGCAGGCCGGGCGCGGGTTCGGTGAAGTAGCCCCAGTCCAGGCGCGGGTGGCCGATCGCTTTCAGGTAGCCGACCGGCACCTTGACCCAGGGCGAGCGATCGGGCCCGCCGGCCTCGACGAGCAGCACCGTGTGGCGCGGGTCGCGGCTCAGGCGGTTGGCCAGCAGGCAGCCAGCAGTGCCGGCACCGAGCACGAGGAAGTCGACTTCCAGCGTGCCCATTGCCGCTACAGCTCGGCCTGGATGCGCTCGCGCGCCACTTCGGCCAACACGCGTCGCTCCAGACCCTGCGTGTCGATGGCCGGCAGGACCTTGAGTTCGGCCTGCAGCCCACGCGCCGTGGCGATACGCCACACCGATTGCAGCAGCGTGGTCTGGCCGACGAACTGCGTGGCGCTGGCAAAGCGCTCGCCCGGCGCGTGAAAGCGCAGCGCCAGGGGTTGCAGCGGCGCATCCACCGTCACCGCCGCCTGCAGCAGATTGGCGTGGAAGGGCAGCAGCTCGGGCCCCGTGCCGGTGGTGCCCTCGGGGAACACGGCCACGGTGTCGCCGGCCTTGAGCGCTTCGGCACAGTGGTGCACCACGCGCAGCGCGTCGCGCTTGCGTTCACGCTCGATGAACAGCGTGCCCGCAGCCGCCACCATCCAGCCGATCAGCGGCCAATGCCGCACGTCCGCTTTCGACACGAACCGCGCTTGGGGCAAGGCCGCGTGCACGCAGGCGATGTCCAGCCAGCTGATGTGATTCAGCACCACGAAGCTGGCCGGCGCCACCGTGCCTTGCTGGTGCACCGTGAGCTTCAGACCCAGGCAACGCAGCAGCCCGGCGCTCCAGCGCTGGATGTGCCACTGCCGGCCCACCGCATCGCGGCGCGGAAACAGCAGGGCCAGCACGGCGATGCCTGCGAACACATGCAGGACGACGCGCAGCAGGCGCCAGGCGCCGAGCAGAACCCTCATTCGCCGCCGTGCACCTGCCGCCCGGCCACCCAGCTGCCCAGCACGCGGCCGGGCAGTTCCATGCCGCAGCGCTCGAAGGCAAAGGGCGTGTGCTTGGCGCGGCTGCGCAGGGCTTCAGGCTTGACGGGCCAGCGGGCCGTCGGGTCGAACAGACAGAGGTCCGCCGGGGCGCCTTCCACCAGACGGCCGGCGGCACTGCCCAGCACGCCCGCGGGGCGGACCGTCAGCGGCGCCAGGGCCTGGGCCAGGCTCAGGCCGGCCTGTTCGCCCCAGAGCAGGGCCAGACCGAGCAGAAGCTCCAGCGCGCTGGCGCCGGGTGTGGCCTCGGCGAAGGGCAAGGCCTTGCCGTCGGCGTCCACCGGCACATGGTCCGAGACCAGGGCGTCCACCGTGCCATCGGCCAGCGCGGCGCGCAGGGCGTCGCGGTCGCGCTGCTGGCGCAGCGGCGGCTCCACGCGGGCGGTGGTATCGAAGTAGCCGATGTCCTGGTCGATCAGGTGCAGGGAGTGCACGGACACATCGGCCGTGACGGGCAGGCCCTCGGCTTTGGCGGCGCGCAGCAGGGCCACGCCTTGTTGGGTGGAGAGGCGCTGCACATGCACAGCCGCGCCGGTGGCGCGCATCAGTTCGAACAGGGTGTGCAGGGCGATGCTCTCGGCCATGGCCGGCACGCCGCTCAGGCCCAGGCGCGTGGCCAGTGGGCCGCTGGCGGCCACGCCGCCGCCCAGATAGGCATCCTGCGGGCGCAGCCAGACGGTGTGGCCAAAGCTGGCCGCGTACTGCAGCGCGCGCCACAGCACCGAGGTGTTGCGCACCGGCTTTTCGGCCTGCGCCAGGCCCACGCAGCCGGCCTGGGTCAGGCCGCCCATCTCGGCCAGCACCTCGCCGGCCAGGCCGCGCGTCAGCGCGCCCAGGGGCAGCACGGTGGCCAGGCCGGCGCGCTGGGTGCGCTGCATCAGCATCTCCACCAGGCCGGGCTCGTCCAGCACCGGGTCGGTGTCGGGCGGGCACACGAGTGTGGTGACGCCACCCGCCACGGCCGCGCGCAACTCGGACTCGATGCCGCCTTCCAGCGCCGAGCCGCTGCCGCGCAGGCGGGCATGCAGATCGATCAGGCCGGGCGCCAGCACCGCGCCCTGGGCGGGCACGCGTTGATCGGGCGTGAAGCCGGCGGGTGCGGCACCCACGCCGACGATGCGGCCATCCGCCACGGCCAAGTCACCCACACGGTCCAGGCCGCTGGCGGGATCGATCAGGCGTGCGCCTTCAAACAGAACCTTGCTCATGCTTCATTCCCCGCCAGGATGGCCATCACAGCCATGCGCACCGCGATGCCGAAACTCACCTGCGGCAGGATCACGCTGTGCGGTCCATCGGCCACCGCCGAGTCAATCTCGACGCCGCGGTTGATCGGCCCGGGGTGCATGACGATGGCATCCGGCTTGGCCAACTGCAGGCGCTCCTCGGTCAGGCCGTAGCGCTGGAAGTACTCGCCGCTGCTGGGCAGCAGGGCGCCGCTCATGCGCTCGTTCTGCAGGCGCAGCATGATGACGACGTCGCAGCCCTGGATGCCTGCTTCCAGGTCGTGGCAGACGCGCACGCCCATTTCGCGCAGGTCGCCCGGCACCAGGGTCTTGGGGCCGACAGCGCGGATGTCGGGCACACCCAGCGTACTGAGCGCATGGATGTCCGAGCGCGCCACGCGCGAGTGCAGGATGTCGCCCACGATGGCCACCGACAGCTGCGTGAAGTCGCGCTTGTAGTGGCGGATCGTGTACATGTCGAGCAGGCCCTGGGTGGGGTGCGAGTGGCGGCCGTCACCGGCGTTCACGACATGCACATGCGGGGCGCAGTGCTGGGCGATCAGGTAGGGCGCACCGCTTTCGGAATGGCGCACGACGAACATGTCGGCGTGCATGGCGGACAGGTTCGCCACCGTGTCCAGCAGGGTCTCGCCCTTGGCCGTGGAGCTGCGCGCGATGTCCAGGTTCAGCACGTCGGCGCTGAGGCGCTTGGCGGCGATCTCGAAGGTGGTGCGGGTGCGCGTGCTGTTCTCGAAGAACAGATTGAAGACCGACTTGCCGCGCAGCAGCGGCACCTTCTTGACATCGCGGTCGCTGACCGAGACGAAGGTCGAGGCGGTGTCCAGGATGTGTTCGATGACGGCCTTGGGCAGGCCCTCGATGGAGAGCAGGTGGATCAGCTCGCCGTTCTTGTTGAGTTGCGGGTGGCGTTTGCTGAGCATCAGACGGTCTCCACTTCCAGGCCGAAGGATTCGCCGTCCTTCTTCAGGTGCAGGCGCTGATGGGCCGGCAGGCTGATGCGCGCGGCGGCCAGTTCGGCCTGCATGGGCAGCTCACGGCCGTTGCGGTCCACCAGCACGGCCAGGGCCACGCGGGCCGGGCGACCGTAGTCGAACAGCTCGTTCAGCACCGCGCGCGTGGTGCGGCCGGTCCAGAGCACGTCGTCGATCAAGAGGATGGGCGCGCCGTCGATCGACTGCGTGAGCTTGGTCGCATCCGCCGTGGCGGCCAGGCCGCGGGCGCCGAAGTCGTCGCGGTGCATGCGGCTGCTGATCAGGCCGGGCGGGCCGGCGCGGCCCAGGTCGCGCTGCAGGCGCTCGGCCAGCCAAGCGCCGCCGCTCCAAATGCCAACCAGCTGCGCGCCCACCCAGTCGGGCCGCGCAAGAAAGGCGCGAACCTGCGTGAGCAGCTCCGCGTACAGGGTTTCAGCGTCCAGCGCCAAGGCACTCATGCTGCGTGCTCCCGCATGTATTGCTCCAGGATCAAGGCCGCCGCAGCGGCATCCACATCGCGTGCGCCCAGGGCTTCGGCCTCGACGCTGGTGTAGCGCTCATCGACCTCGAACACGGGCTTGTGAAAACGGCCTCTGAGCGAGGCCGCGAATTTTTGGGCTGCCGCCGTCATCGCATGCGGCGCCCCGTCAGGGTGGCGGGGGATGCCCACCACCAGGGCGTCGGGCTGCCATTCCTTCAGCAGGGCCTCGATCGGCACGAACACCGCCTTGCCTTGGGCATGCAAAGTGGTGAGCGGCGTGGCGGTGCCGGTCAGGCGGTTGCCGCTGGCCACGCCAACCCGCTTCAAGCCGTAGTCGAAGCTCAAAAAGCTTGAGAAGCTCATGCGTGCCCAGCCTCTTGGCTGAGCATGCGCGGGTCGATGCCCAGCAGGGCCAGGGCCTTTTCGTAGCGCTGCTCCACCGGGGTGTCGAAGATCAACTCAGGCTTGGCGTCCACCGTGAGCCAGCCGTTGCGGCCGATCTCTTCTTCCAACTGGCCGGCACTCCAGCCGCTGTAGCCCAGGGTCACCAGCAGCTTGCGCGGGCCGGCGCCGTGGCTCAGGGCTTCGAGCACATCGCGGCTGGTGGTCATCTCCAGCCCGCCGGGAATGGCGAGCGTGGCGTTGTAGTGGCCGCCCTCTTCGTCCAGGCGCTCATGCAGCACAAAGCCGCGCTCGGTCTGCACCGGGCCGCCGAAGAACACCGGCGTGCCTTTCAGGTCTTCGCGCGCCAGGCTCAGGTCCACCTTCTCAAACAGGCCATCCAGCGTCAGCTCGATGGGCTTGTTGATGACCAGCCCGAGCGCACCCTGGTCGTTGTGTTCACACAGATAAACCACCGCCCCCGCAAACGTGTCATCGGCCATGCCGGGCATGGCGATCAAAAACTGGTTGGTGAGGTCCATCTCGGCCTTGGGCATGGGGGCATTCTATTGAGGGCGACACTCGCGCCCCATGGCAAACCCTGAGCCCACCTTCGTCTGGCTGCGCCGCGACCTGCGCCTGCACGACCACGCCGCCCTGGAACTGGCCTGCCGCGCTGATTCCCCGGTGCTGCTGGCCTTCGTGTTCGACACCGAGATCCTGGATGCCCTGCCCCGGCAAGACCGGCGTGTCGAGTTGATCCACTGCGCGCTGCAGGACCTTGAGACCCAGTTGCGCGAGCGCGGCTGCGGGCTGATCGTGCGGCACGGCCGGGCGCGCGACTGGATTCCGCGCTTGGTACAGGAAACCGGGGCCGGCCGACTGATTTACGCCCATGACGACGACCCCTTCGCGCTGGCGCGCGACCAGGCCGTACGCGCCGCCCTGCCGCTGGGCGTGCAGGTGGAGTCGGTGCAGGACGTCACCGTGTTCGAGCGCCGCGAGCTGCTCACGGGCCAGGGCCGGCCCTACACCGTCTTCACGCCCTACAAGATCGCTTGGCTCAAGGCCGTGCGCGCCGAGCGCCTGGCCGAGCGGCGGCCCTGCCTGGAACAGTTGGCGCCCTCCCCGCTCGCTACCGGCCTGCCCAGCTTGGCCGAGCTTGGCTTCGAGCCCACGGATCTGGATGCGCGCTTTCGCGGCGGCGCTCGGCAGGCGCAGCAGCAGGCGGCCGAGTTCCTCAGCGAGCGGCTGCATGCCTATGCGGAGCGGCGCGACTTCCCGGCCCAGAAGGGCCCGAGTTATCTGAGCCCCGCATTGCGCTTCGGGCTGGTGTCGGCGCGGGAACTGGCCCGCGCCGCCTGGGAGCGCCGCGACGAACCCGGCGCCGCCACGTTCCTGAGTGAACTGATCTGGCGCGACTTCTATCACCAGGTGCTGCACCACCACCCCGGCGTGGTGAACGGTCCGCTCAAGCCCGAGTACGCGGCCGTGCAGTGGGAGCAAGGCCCAGAAGCCGACGCCCATTTCCAGGCCTGGTGCGAAGGCCGCACCGGCTACCCCCTGGTGGACGCCGCGATGCGCCAACTCGCCCGCACCGGCTACATGCACAACCGCCTGCGCATGGTCACGGCCAGCTTCCTGTGCAAGAGCCTGGGGCTGGACTGGCGCCGCGGCGAGGCCTGGTTCGCCGAACAACTGCTGGACTTCGAACTGGCCAGTAACAACGGCGGCTGGCAATGGGCCGCCAGCACCGGCTGCGACGCCCAGCCCTGGTTCCGCATCTTCAACCCGGTGACGCAGAGCGAGAAGTTCGACGCCGAAGGCGCCTTCATCCGCCGCTATGTGCCCGAACTCGCAGCGCTCCCAGATGCGGCGATCCACGCGCCCTGGGCGGCGCGGCCAATCGAGTTGGAGGGCTTGAGGTTGGGGGTGGATTACCCGCTGCCACTGGTGGACCACGCCGAGGCGCGTGAGCGCACGCTGA
This sequence comes from Inhella sp., assembly GCF_041912635.1. Taxonomy (GTDB): domain Bacteria; phylum Pseudomonadota; class Gammaproteobacteria; order Burkholderiales; family Burkholderiaceae_C; genus Inhella. The sequence goes on along the minus strand of NZ_JAYRMO010000024.1, from coordinate 3,344 downwards.
ATCGCTACGGCATCCTCAAGCGCAGCGAGTGATCAGTTGCTGCTGCTGGGGTCCACCCCCAGCATCTCATCCAAGCTGCCCAGCACCCCCTGATCCTTGACCACCTGGCGCAGCCAGGCATGCAGGGGCATCTCGCCCCAGCGCGCGGCCTTCTCAGCCAGATAGGCCACGGGGCTGTGCGGTTCGGTGCGGCGGAAGTAGGCGGCGACCTCCTGCAGTTGAGCCAGGGCCTGAGCGCGGGATTGGATGGGGCCGGTGCGGGTCAGGCCTGCAGAAGCTGCGGCGCTGGGTTCGTTGGTTGGCGCGTCGGGTTCGGGGCTTGCACCTGAGGCAGTGCCCAGACCGGCGTCGCGGCCCAGGCGGCGCAGTTGGTCAGTGGCGTTCTCCAGCGCCTTGCGCGCACCGGCAAACCCGGGGCCTTCGTCGCCCAGGCGCTGGTCGAGTTCGGCTTGCAGGCCCATCAGCGCGGTGCGGGCGGAGTCCAGGGCGGCGAGGTGGCCCTCGAAGGCGGCCAGGCCGGCTTGGGCGACGCTGCGCTGGATGGCGGCCCAGGTGGGTGGGGCGTCGGAGCTGCCTTCGGGCTGCGGCAGGCTGCCGTGCTGGCGGGCGTGGTCGATGTCGCGCAGGCCGAGCTTCAGGCGGCCGAGTTGGATGACCGGGGCGATGGGGGCCAGTTCTTCCACACGCTTGAGGCTCCAAGCCAGGGCGCCGACGCGTTCTTCGTAGTCGCCGCCATCGGCCTGCGGGTGTACGCCATCCCAGAAGCGGCGAATGAGTTCGAGCGTCAGAGTGAGGCCATCGGCCAGACCCGGCAGGCCTTGCACGCGGGCGGCGGCGTCCAGCCACCAGCCGGCCACTCGCAGGTCCTTGGTCTGGTGGGCCAGCAGGTCTTCGCAGGCGCGGAGGACGGCGGGCCAGTCGGCCTGCTTGAGTTCGGTGACCCACTCGCCTTGGGCGAGCGTGGGGTCGTCCTCGCGGCGCAGTTCGGCGATGGCGTCGAAGGCGGGCGAGAAGCCGAGGTCAGGGCCGGTGGCCAGGTTTGGCGGTACGAACGCATCCATCAGGGCTTGGGTGTTCACGCTCATTCCCTCTCATTCGGAGCTTGACGCACCAGTCGACCAGTCACACGCGACTCGTACTGGGGGGTCAACTCGAATTCAGGTTGGTCGGCGCTTTCAAAACTGAAATGACGCCAGGCCGCCCCCTCAAAAGGCAACGCAAAGGGACTGACTGCAGAGGCGCGCAGATTCATCCCCAGCACCACGCGGTACTTGGCAAAACCTTTGCAACTCGTGCTTGAACGCTCCAGCACCAGACAGATGCCGTGGGCATGGCAGCGATCCACATATCTAAGCCCTTTGGGATGCACCAACAAGCTGTATTCGGTGCGAATCGTCCACCAATCGGCATTCCGAGAGGGAATCTTGACATCCCCCAACTCTAGAGCACCCTTGGAAATATTCCCATGCGCATCCTGCAGGTACTCAAGTCCAGGATACAAGGCACGCGCGGGTACCGCCGGGCATTGCTCCGCCGCCGAGGCTGGGGCCGGAATCATCAGACCAGACAGAGAGCACAGCAGAAAGAAACTGGATATCTTCATCGCAGGCAGTCACCGCGCAACAAGTTGTGCCATCAATTCGTCAAATCGCTTCTTCAGATCATCCATATCGTAGGTTCCAATTACTTTATTGCCCTCACGCTTCTTGCGCGCATGGACCCCGCCGGGCAGAGAAGACCAGCGTCCTTTCAAGCGGGTCGCACCCGCTGCCACATCGCCACTTCTAATTGGACCCAAGGCGCCATCCTCTTCCAGCAAGATGACGGCCATTCGATCCTGAGTAGACGGCTCGAAGTTTTTCGGTAGTCCATAGCGTTCACCCTGCAGTCCATTGAAGGTTCCCAATGTGATTTGATAGGCTCCCGCCGGGGTATTTTCTGCCTTCACCCCATCAAATGGATGCTTGGAAAAACCATCAAACAACTTGCCACCAAACTTCATGGAATAGCGCGCCGCGTCGCTCCTGGCGTCGGGGCACTCCCATTCACGCAGAATCCAGAGAAAAGCTTTCACACGAATCTCCGGCAATGGATCAGAAATCTTTCTATAGATTCCGATCACCTGCTGATCCAGGGCACTCTGAAGTCGTCCTGTGGAAAAATCACTCAAATAGGCATCATAGCTCCTGACGTCAATATGCCCGTAATTAACGTTCTGCAGCTTTGGTTGCACCGGCGGCTTCGGTGCCTTCTGCGTAAATTTGCGTGCAAATGGCTTCTTGGGTTCTGCCGCCACCCAGGCCTTCCTGCTGACCTCATACTCTGACCTGGCCGCCTCGTAACGCTTTAAATCCCCTTCATACTTGGCCTGGTCGGTGTGATATCTCTCCAATGCCTTGTCATATTTCAGCTTTTCCGTTGCATCATTCTTCTCAGCCTTGGCTTTTGGATAGCAATAGACAATCACATCGCCCGGCCATGCCCAGCGCGCATCTGGCAATTCAGCGGTGACCTCCCGAAAACCTTGTCCCAGCAACCAAGGGCCCGCGGTGGAAGCGGGGATGTCTTCGTTCACACCGGCCACATAGTTGGCGCGTTTCAGGCCGACCTTGACGGATTTGTAGCAACGTCGAGAGCTCTTGCTTCGCGCCTTGGTTTCGGGCGTGCCGAGCGAACTGCCGGCCAGCTCAGCCAGGATGACCGCCGAGGGCGAAGACAGTGGCGCCATTTCCCAGTTCCAACCCACCTGCTCCTCCATGATTTCGAGCAAGTGCACCAGTTCCTTGGGCGGTTTCTGATCCACGTTGGTGACCGCCAATTTGACCGGCAAGAGCGCTGCACTGCGAGGCTGAGGTGTTGCGGGCGCCACCTTCGGTGCCGAGGCGGCAGGCGCCGCCGTGGCGGGCTTGGCCTGAGCCGCATTCGGGGCAGGAGCACAGGTCAGCGGATGCGTTGGCCCGCTCTTGGCCTTGAAGTCGCTCCACTGCCATAAGCCCAGAGTCGGGATGCCAATCCGCCCGGCCCAGTCGGCGGCATATTCCTTGAGCCGAGCCACCGGGTGGCCGTTGGCATCGCGCCTCGGCTCAGGTGTGGTGCAAGGAGGGGCCTTGCCGCCCCCAAGCGGTGTGCCCTTGGGGGGTGGATTGGGCTTGACCTCTACTGGTGGGGGCTTCACCGCAGGTTGCTGCTCCGGCCCTTTGGGCCCCTCATGCAATTCTGTATTGACCCAGTGAATAGCTGCTCAGGTGTTAGTGTCGAAAGGAAGAAGACATGAGCACCCTGATGGAAGACGAGATCAAGCGATGGACAGCCAAGCGCAAGACGGCGCTGGTGCTGGACATCAT
>NZ_JAYRMO010000023.1:0-86411 GCF_041912635.1 Inhella sp. | reverse complement strand
GCTTCCTCGTCGAATTTGCAAGAAATCAAAGTCCATTGGATTGATTTCTTGCAACCCGCGCCATCGGCATTGGCCCGCTCACGGCATCTGCGCTCCTATGAGAACGAGGCCGGAGATGGGTTTTTCAAGGCCGACTGAATAAAGCGCCATCAGCCCTTCGCGGCGCCAGCACCCTTCGCCAGAAACCGCTCCAGATTCCCCCGCGCCTGCTTGCGCACTTTCTGCCGCAGCCAGCCGCTCCAGCCCAGCAGCAGCCCCGGCGCGCCCAGCGCCTGGCGGGACCAGGCCCAGAAGTTGAACTGGTCGCGCTGCTTGCGGATCAGACCCTGGGCGTTGAATTCGAACTGGCTGTCGATCTTGTTGTGCACCATGCGGCCGGTGGCCGAGAAGCGGTAGATCGGCTCCCAATGTGCGCTGTTCGGGCCGATGGGGCCTACGCGCAGTTCCCAGTCCTTGGCGCCTTGGGCCTTGACGGCCGTGCACAGCATGGCCCACATGCCGGCCACCTCGCGCTTACCGCGCAGGCTGAAGGCTTCGTCGTCGAACTCGGCGTCTTCGGCATAGCAGGCCGCCATGGCATCGGCGTCCAGGCGGGCGAAGGCGGCGTACAGGGCTTCGAGGGTGGTTTGGCTCATGGCGGGGGATTGTGGTGCGCTGGGTTGGGTCGGGACATGGGGTGGTCCCGAGTGGGGCGAGAAGCCTTGGGCTGGAGCGCGTGATCGTCGTTGTCGCGCTTGCGCAAGAGCCCGCCGGGTCTCGGCCCGGCAGCCGAGTTCCTTTTCTTTGCGTCGCCAAAGAAAAGGAACCAAAAGAAAGGCGACCCCGATGCCTGCGCCCCAGCCTGCGGCTGGGGTGCCCTGCGGTGCTCGAAGAGCGGGCCCGGCGCAAAACTCGCTGCGTTCGCTGCGCTCACTCCGCTCAGACAGTTGCGCCAAGTCAGAACACGAGGCGCGCTGGCGCGCGCGGGCCCGCTCTTCTGTGCTCCTCGGCTTGGCATAGGGGCGGCCCCGAACAGCCGAACAGCCGAACAGCCGAAGTGCAGGATCACCTATTCAGGGAGGGCGAAGCCGACGGCGGATGCGTTCCATGGCTTCGTCGCCGCGAACCATGGTGACCCTTCCTTCGGCAACGTCGTCACGGCGCTGGCGGGCGACTGAGCCCCAACGGGGCTGTGCAGTTGACAGAGGACGAGTGCAGTCGAGTGCCTGCGCATTGGGCGGTGGGCAGTCTGCAGGGGCTGGAATATCAGGCCCCTTACTGGACTTGTCGATCGATGAAGTCATGGTGCACCTCTGCAGACGCAGGACAGGCTGTTGGCTGTTGGCTGCTGGCTGCTGGCTGCTGGCTGTTCGGCTGTTCGGGCTCTTGCCCCTATGCGCTGCCGAGCAGCACAGCTTGGCTGGGCAGCGCGCGACAGCGCGCGTTCTCTTCATGCTCGGCCCAACTGTCTGAGCGGAGTGAGCGAAGCGAACGCAGCGAGTTTTGGGCCGGCCCAGCCAAGCGAGCAGCGCAGGGGACCCCTTGGCGAAACCAAGGGGCTGCGCATCGGGGCTTGACCTTTTGGTTCCTTTTGGGTCAAGCCAAAAGGAACTCGCCTGCCGGGGCGAGACCCGGCGGGCTATCAAGCAAAGCACCAGCCCGGTCAAAAAGCCAGCAGTCGCTAAAGATCTGGAAACCGCCGCTTCCGCTCTGCCGTGTACTCCCACCAAGCCTTGGCCGGCCCTCCCTCCATGAACTCCACCGCTGCCATGTAGGTATCCAGCACGCAAGGGTCCTGCCGCTGGCCGCTCAAGCGGCACATGCGCTGATAGAGCGCCGCCGCATCCTGCCCCGCCAGCTCGCGCGGGTGCACGAAGCCGAGCTGACGGAAATCCCCCGCCATGGCCTTGCCGATATTGGGGATCTGCTCGAAGCGCTCGCACTCGGCGGCACAGCTGGCCTTGCCTGCCATCGCAAGCTCAGTGGAAGTCGCCGCGCAGCAGGCCCACGGCCAGGCCTTCGAGCGCGAAGGGTTCTTCCGGGCGCACGCGGATGGGCTGGAAGTCGGGGTTCTCGGGCAGCAGCCAAAGCCCGTCGGCGTCCTGCTTCCAGCGTTTGACCGTCACCTCGTCGCCAATGCGGGCCACGACGATCTGCCCGTTGCGGGCTTCGCTGGCCTTGCGCACGGCCAGCAGGTCGCCGTCCAGGATGCCGGCGTCCCGCATGCTCAGGCCCTTGACGCGTAGCAGGTAATCCGGGGTCTGGCGGAACAGCTCGGGGCTGACGGCCATCTGGGCTTCCACATGCTCCTGCGCCAGGATGGGGTGGCCGGCGGCCACGCGGCCCACCAGGGGGAGCATCAACTGGGCCAGGCCAGGGATGGGCAGGCCCAGCTGGCCCTCGGGGGCCGGTTTGCTGCTGCCGCGGCGCAGGCTGCGCAGCTCGCTGCTCTTGAGCCGGATGCCGCGCGAGGTGCCGCTGACGAGTTCGATGACGCCTTTGCGCGCCAGCGCCTGCAGGTGCTCCTCGGCGGCGTTCGGCGATTTGAAACCCAGGGTTTGCGCAATCTCGGCCCGGGTGGGCGGCGCGCCGGTGCGCTCGATGGAGCGGCGCACCAGGTCGTAGATTTCCTGCTGGCGGGGGGTCAGGGCGATCTTGGTGTTGCTCACAGAGGCCTCGCTCACAATGGCTGGATTGGGAAGGCTGGATGGGTATCCAGCCCCTGCATTTTTATCCAGGAGTTGAGGGAATGCCAAGCCAAGTCTTCATCGTCGGCACCGGGGGCACCATTGCCGGCAGTGCGGCCAGCAGCACCGACCATGTGGGCTACCGCGCCGGCGCGGTGGGGGTGGACCAGTTGGTGGCCGCCGTGCCGGCTCTGCAGGGCCAGGCCCTGGCCTTCGAGCAGCTGGCCCAGTTGGACAGCAAGGACATGGACTTCGGCACCTGGGCGCGCTTGGCGCGGCGCGTACAGGCGCTGCTGGACGACCCGGGCGTGCAGGGCGTCGTCATCACCCATGGCACGGACACGCTGGAGGAAACCGCCTACCTGCTGCACCGGGTGCTGAAGCCCGCCAAGCCGGTGGTCTTCACCGCCGCCATGCGGCCGGCCAGCGCCATCAGTGCCGATGGCCCGCAGAACCTGCTGGATGCCGTGACCGTGGCGCGCACGCCCGGCGTGCAGGGCGTGCTGCTGGTGTTTGGCGGCGCGGTGCATCGGGCCGACCGGGTGCGCAAGGTGCACAGCTACCAGGTGCAGGCCTTTGCCTCGCCCGATGGCGGGCCGGTGGCGCTGGTGGAAAGCGGCAGCCTGCGCCAGCTGGCGCCTTGGCCGGCGGGCGATGGCCTGGGGGCCGAGCGCCTGCCGCTGGAGCCGGCGCAGTGGCCGCGCGTGGAGCTGCTGTGGAACGCCGCCGGCGTGGATGGCGCCTTGGTGCCGCTGCTGATGGAGCTGGCGCGGCGTGAGGGCCGGCGCCTCGGCCTGGTGGTGGCGGGCACGGGCAATGGCACGCTGGCCAACGCTCTGGAAGCCGCGCTGCGCGGTGCCATGGATCAAGGCGTGGCCGTGCTGCGCAGCACGCGCTGCGCGGCCGGGCCGGTGATTGGCGGCGAGTTGCCCAGCGCCGGGGCCTTGAGCGCGCCGCAGGCGCGGGTGGAGCTGCTGCTGCAGCTCTTGTCGAATTAGCCAACCAGGGAGCGCGCGATGCAGATCCGGCCGGTGGTGATCGTGACGGGCGCCAGCAAGGGCATCGGCGCGCACACGGCGCGGCGCTTTGCGGGTGCGGGTTACGCCGTGGTGGCGAACTTCCACCACGATGCGGCGGGCGCCGCGCAGCTGGCGGAGGAGATCCGCGCCTCCGGCGGCGAGTGCCTGACGGTGCCGGCCGACGTGGGGAATGAGGCCGAGGTGCTGGCCCTGTTTGACGCCTGCCAGCTCGCCTTCGGGCCGCCCACCGTGCTGGTGAACAACGCCGGCATCCTGATGCCGCAGGCGCGGCTGGAGAACTTCAGCCTGGAGCGCATGCGCACGGTGCTGCAGACCAATGTGCTCGGCACCCTGCTGTGCTGCCGCGAGGCGGTGCGGCGCATGTCCACCCGCCATGGCGGCAGCGGCGGGGTGATCGTCAACCTCTCTTCGGTGGCCGCGCGCAGCGGCTCGCCGGGCGAGTACATCGATTACGCCTGCAGCAAGGGCGCCATCGACACGCTCACCAAGGGCCTGGCCACCGAGGTGGCGCAGGAGGGCATCCGCGTCAACGCGGTGCGGCCGGGCTTCATCCACACCGCCATCCACGCCAGCGGCGGTGAACCCGGCCGGGTGAAGCGCCTGGCGCCGCGCGTGCCGCTGCAGCGCGGCGGCCAGCCCGAGGAGGTGGCCGAGGCGATCTTCTGGCTGGCTTCGGATGCGGCCTCTTACGTCACCGGGTCCGTGCTCGATGTGACGGGTGGTGTGTAGCGCACGGGTTCGCGCTCCAGGCGCTGCATCAGCGCCTCCATGAAGCGCCGCTTGGCGTCCAGCGCCGGGTCTTGTGCGCTCCAGGCGATCACGCGTTCGCGGTAGCCCGGTGTCAGCAGCCAGCCGAACAGCTCGGCCTTGTCTTCCTCCGGCCCATAGAGCGCATAGCGGCTGACGAAGCCGGCCTGCGGGTGGCCGAGGTTCTGGAAGTTCTTGCCATAGGCCGTGGCACCACCGGCGCCGTACTGCGCGCCGGGCGGGTTCAGGGTCTGCCATTGCGGGTCGCGTGGGTAGTAGTGGCCGAACAGGCGGTGGTCGATGAAGTGGTAGAGCTCGTGGTGGGCGCGCAGCTCGATGCCGGCCGGGCAGGCGGGTGGGCCGCCGACATCCGCGTACACCACGCTGTCGCGCTCGGCCGCCGGCATGGCGCGGCGCATCTGGCCGGCCACCGTCAGGCCTTTGACGAATTCCAGGCGCTGCAAGCCGATGTGGCGCAGCAGCTGCGGGCGGTAGCGCTCGTAGGAGGGAACGACGATGGCCAGCAGGCCGCGCAGGCGCTCGCGGTCTTCAGCGCTGTCGGTGAAGGGCTGGCCTTCCGGGGCGTGCCATTGGGCTTGCAGGCCGATGGCTTGGAGGCGCTGTTCGGCCTGCTTTTTCAGTTCGACCAGGGTGTTGGATGCGGTGCCGAACGGGGGGTACCGGACTTCGCGCGGGCATTCGGCGGCGAGGCTGTCGTTGGGGATGGGCGGGGTTGTTGTGGCGCAAGCGGCCAGCAGCAGGGGTGTGAGGGCGAGCAGTGCTTTCATGACTTTGGAGTGTCTTGTTGTGTGGGTGGCGGCTGATCGTGAAAGCCCGTGGGGTCTTCAACCCCACACCCCGACCCGCGTTTCTTTGCTGCGCCAAAGAAACGCGGGGCAAAGAAAGGCGCTCAATGCGCACAGTCGCCCTAGGGGCGAACTGTGATGGCGGTGCTTGGGCTCACACTCACACGAGCCCTCATCTGACTCCGACGGTCAGGACAACGAAGGCGCCCGGAGTACCGGTCGTCCCTGGCACCGCAAACCATCACCCTTGGCGCTCCGTAGAACAGACCCCCAATGAGCACCAAACCCCGCTCGCAGATGGTTGGGGGTCCGTTCATCGCAGAAAGCCTGTGATGGTTTGCAGTGGTCTAGTCGGCCGGTACCCCGGCCAGCTTAGTGCCCGGGTTTTCGAAGGCAGAGAAGGGGTGATGGAGCCATGTGAACCAGCCGTGCAGTCGCGGCCGACCCTAGGTCGGCTGCGTGCATTGGCGCCTTTCTTTGCCCCGCGTTTCTTTGGCAAGACAAAGAAATGCGGGTCGGGGTGCAGGGGTTGAAGACCCCTGCGGGCTCTCACTTCAACGACTAAAAACTCACCAGAACTTGTACTTCACCGACAACTGAAAGTACCGCCCCAGCTGGTTGTGATACGCCGGGTTGAAGCCCTGCAGATAGGCGATCCGGTCCGCATCAAACGGCGCCTCGGCATCGTCCACATTGCGCACCGAAAGCCCGATGTCCAGATCCTTCACCCCGCGCCAACCCAGATAGGCATCCGCCGTCAGCCAGGACTTGACGCGGCAGTAGTCGGGCCGTGGCGTGGCCTGCGTGGCGTAGCCGCAGTTCACGCTCGAATCGGACGCCAGCTGGTAGGCCCCGGTGTGGTTCCAGTTCAGGCTGAACTGCCACACGCCCCGGTCCCAGGCCAGGCCGAAGCGGTTGCGTTCCTTCGGGCGCAGGTAGTAGCCCACCGTGTCTTCCAGCGGCGCATCGGGCGCATTGGCCTGGGCGTAGCGCGAGAGGCGGTTGTGCGTGAACTGCAGGTTCATGCGGCCCAGGCCATCGGGCAGCATGAACTGGAAGCGGGCCTCGGCGTCGATGCCGCGCACCTCGGTCATGGCCAGGTTGGTGGCGGTCAGGTAGATCTTGTCGATCTGCCCCGAGGCGGCGCCGCGCTCCACCTTGCCCGGAAACTCGGCCTCGTGGTCGAGCAGGTAGCTGGTGCTCATCGAGGCCACCTCGCCCTGGCGCTTGATCTCGTAGGCGTCCAGCGCCAGGCTGAAGTCGCGCGTGGGTTGCAGCACCAGGCCGAGCGAGCGGCTGCGCGAGGTCTCGGCGCGCAGATCGCCGGCATTGCCGTACACGCCCACCACATAGCGGTCGCAATCGGGGTTGCTGGTTTCGAAGGTCGGGCAGCGCTTGGGGTCGCGCACCTTGATGTAGTAGGTCTGCACGCCGGTGTGCTGCTCGGGCAGGGTGGGGGCGCGGAAGCCCTCGGCCCAGGTGCCGCGCAGCAGCAGCTGCTGCAGGGGCTGCCACTTCAGGCCGAACTTGGGCGTGCTGGAGCGGCCGAAGTCGCTGTTGTCGTCCCAGCGCGTGGCGGCGGAAAGCTCCAGGCCTTTGCGCAGCGGGGCGATCGCCTCGGCATAGGCGGCCGTGACGCGGCGGCTGCCGCTGGCGCCCTGGATGTTCCAGAGCGAGATCGCACCCTCGGAGAACAGGCGGTCGGGCACGGAATCGACCTTCTCGCGCCGGTGCTCGGCGCCCAGGGCCACGGCCAGGGCGCCGCCGGGCAGTTGCCAGAGTTCGCGGCTGGCGCGCACGTCAAACGAATCGGTGGCGGTGCGGCCGATGTTGCTCATGCGCGGGTACAGGCGCGCCATCAGCTCGGGCGGGTTGGCGGCGGCATTGCCCAGGGTGAAGCTGGGGCGCACCTTGCCGTTGGCGTCCAGCACTTCTTCGAGCAGCACCTTGTCCTGCAGGAAGCCCTGCACCGTGCTTTCGGTGCGGGCGCGGGAAAGCAGCAGGGCCGTCTCCCAATCCCAACCCGCTGCCGTGCCGCGCAGGCCCAGGGTGTAGCGCTGGTTCAGGGTGTCGCTGCCCATGGCGGCGGGCACGTCGTTGAAGAGGTAGCGCACACCCACCTCGGCATTGGGCAGCGGGTTCTGGCGGTGGCCCACGGGCAGGATCAAATACGTGATCTGCGCACCCGGGGCATTGCCGTACTGGCCCAGCTTGTCCACCAGGTCGTAGGTGTAGTAGCCGTAGGAATCGGTGGCGTAGCTGAAGCTGCGGGTGTTGTAGACGGTGCGGGTCAGCGCGGCGTCGGCAAAGGCCTCCAGGCCACCGGGCAGGGCCAGCACGCCGGCGCCGTACAGGCTGTCGCTCTCCCAGCCGGCCACCAGGTTGACGGCCTGGGTGTTGTCGTTCACGCAGCGGCCGTTCAGCGCCGGCGTGCTGCCGCTCACCGGGGTGCAGGCTTGGTCCAGGCCGGAGAGAGGGCCGATGAAGTTGGCGGGGTCGGTGTTGTAGGTGCCGGAAGTGGGCGTGAGCTTGTAGACGTTGCGGTAGAAGCTGGAGCGCCGGTCGGCCATGTCGAAGCGGCGGAAGTCGGCGTTCTGGGTGCGCCAGCGGTCCGCCGCGCGCACCGGGTCCTGCTCGCGGTGGGCGGCGGTGACGAAGACGTTGTAGCCCTCGTTGGCCACATTGCCCTTGCCCCAGCTCAGGCTCAGCGAGGCCGATTGGCCGTCGCTGCGCGAGCTCAGGCCGGCGCCGGCCGTGGCCACCAGGCCTTCGAAGCCCTTGCGCAGGATGATGTTGACGACGCCGCCGATCGCATCGGCGCCGTAGATGGCCGAGGCGCCGTCCAGCAGGGTTTCGATGCGCTCGATCGCGTCCACCGGGATCGAATTCGTGTCCACGAAGGAGGCGCTGCCAAAGCCGAAGGGCGCGACGCGCCGCCCGTTCACCAGCACCAGGGTGGAGCCCACGCCCAGGCCGCGCAGCGAGATGCCGGCGCTGCCGAAGGTCGAATCCACCGGGCCATCGGTGGCGATGCCGCCGACATTGCCGGCCGGCAGGTTGCGCAGCAGATCGCTGAGGTTGAGCGCGCCGGAGCGCTGGATGTCCGCGCGGCTCAGCACCTGCACGGCCGAGGCGGTCTCGGCCTCCAGGCGCTTGATGCGCGAGCCGGTGACCTCGACGCGTTCCAGCGTGGTGCTGGTCTCTTGCGCCCAGCAGGGCAGGGCGCACAGCAGGCTGAGCGCCAGGGGGTGAAGACGGGGCAGAGGGGTGGGCATGGAGAGCGGATGGGGGGGTGACCGATGCGGCGCGATTCTTCGCAGCCCCCCGGCGCCCTGCGCGCCCATTCCTGCCCGACCGATACAAAACTGCGCCGCCCTGCGCCCCGCCGCGGGAAGACCCCGATCAGTGCCTGGAAGCCTCGCGCCCGTGTTCTAGGCCGTGTTCGCGCCCGTGTTCGCGCCGGTACCGCACCGGCGGCAAGCCATAGCGCGCCGCAAAGCAGCGTGCGAAGTGGCTGGGGCTGCTGAAGCCCAGATCCAGAGCGATCTGCGTCACCGGCGCCGTGCCCTCGCGCAGGGCGGTGCTGGCGCGCTCCAGGCGCAGCTTGAGCAGGTACTGGTGCGGCGGCAGGCCCATGGCGGCGTGGAAGGCGCGCGAGAAATGCGATTCGCTCATGCCGCAGCGCTGGGCCATCTCGGCAATCGGGATCTCGCGCGCCAGCTCGGCCTCCAGAAACACCAGCAGCGCGCGCAAGCGGCTTCCGCCCAGGCTGGCCGGCGTGGCGCTGCCGCTGGCGGTCTTGCCATAGCGCTCCAGCAGGTAGCAGAGCAGGGCGTTCACCAGGCCGTCGCAGTACTGCGGCGCCAGCTGGCCGGCCAGCGCCGGGGCGTCGAGCATCTTGCCCACCAGGTCCAGCACCAGGCGGTCGGGCGCGAACAGGGTGGCGGCCAGCTGGGGGCCGGCGGGCAGGCCGCCATGCTCGGCCAGAGCCTGCACCGTGGCCACCGGGATGAAGAGGTTGACGATGTCGCAGCCGCTGAGCTGGCGCCAGCGGCTGGGCGTGCCGGGCGGGCAGATGCGAAAGCGGTGCGCGCCAATCACGCCGCCCCAGACCGGCCGCTCACCCACCCAGATTTGCGACTCCAGGGGTTTGAGCATCAGCGCGATGCGGTAGCTGTCCGGGTGCGGCTGCACGGCCTGGATGCGTGGGTCGGGTTCGGCGCGCGCCCAGCGCGCGATGGAGGCTCCGGTCTGCGGCAGTGGCCCCATGCAGGCCGCCAGCGGCGCGCGCACGCCGCTGCGCTGGAACCATTGCTGCACCGCCTGGGCGCTGTCGAGTGAAGGGCTGGGCATGCTGGGCCGGCAGTGTTCCCGTGAGGGCCCAGCGCCCCCCTTCGTCAATGCGACAGGCGGCCTACACCGGCCGCAGGCGCCCGGCCAATCCGGCCTCGGCGGCCACGCGCAGCAGCCAGTCGGCCAGGCCGTCCTCGCGCGTCACGAACACCTCGTCGAAGCGGGCGATCTGCTGGGCCTGGGCGGCGGCTGCCGGTTCGCCCCAGAGCGGCAGGCTGAAATGTGTGGCCAGCGGGGCCAAGGGCCGTGTGCGCGCCAGGCCGGTGCCGCTGCCCAGCAGGGCCGTGCGGGCGGCGCCGGGCTCGCCGCGCACCGGCAGCCACTGGCCCAGTTGCACCGTGGGGGCGGCGGCGCGCAGGGGGGCCACGCCATCCGGCCCCAGGCGCAGCCAGCTGGGTTCGCCGCGCGCCAGCAGCAGGCGCAAACAGGCCAGCAGCTCCTGCGGGCAGGCCGGGGTGGCCAGCAGCCAGCCGGGCAGGTGATGGGGCAGGGGCTCGCTGGCGTCGGTCTCCACCACGACGACGGACTGGCCGGGCAGCAGCTCGCGCAAGGCCGGCAGCAGGCGCGCGCCGTGGCGGCCGGCGTGCAACACCACGCGCTGGCCCTCGCTGGCCAGGCCGGCAGCCACGCCGGCCAGGGCCTGATCGGCCAGGCCCAGGCTGATGAAGCGATCGGGCTGCGCCATCTCGAAGGATTCGACCAGGCCATAGCCCTGGTCGCCGGTCAGCAGCAGCAGCTCGCGGCGTTGCGCCGCCACCTGGTTGAGCAGGTGCATCCAGCTCTTACGCATCGCCGCCCTCCAGTTCCGCCAGGGCTTGCGCCAGCTGCTCGGCATTGGGGGCGCGGTGGTGCCAGCTGACGCTGTCTTCCATGAAGCTCACGCCCTTGCCCTTGGTGGTGTGGGCGATCAGCACCAGGGGCTGGTTGGGGTGGGCGTGATCCAGCGCCGCGCGCAGGCGGGCCGGGTGGTGGCCATCCACATCCAGCACCGCCACACCGAAGCTGCGCAGTTTGGCGTCGAGCGGGTCCAGGCGCAGCGCGCCGTCCAGCGGGCCCAGGCCTTGCAGGCCGTTGGCGTCGATCACGATCGTCAGCCCCTCCAGGCTGTGCTGGGCGGCGCAGAGCAGGGCCTCCCAGGCGGCGCCGCACTGCCACTCGCCGTCGCCGCATAGCACCACGGTGCGCCAGTAGGCGCCGCTGCGCTTGGCGGCCAGCGCCTTGCCCACCGCCAGCGGGAGCGCCAGGGCGGGGCTGCAGGGCGGGCACTCCAGCCCCGGTGGCTGGGCGCGCCGGCCCAGTTCCTGCACCGGGAAGAAGCCGCGTTCGGCCAGCGCGGCTTGCAGCGCCAGGCCGGCGTGCGCCTTGGAGAGCAGGAAGCGGTCGCGCGAGGGTTCGCGCGGCCGTGCTGGGTCCAGGCGCAGCCAGCCGCCCTCCGGGGCATAGAGCACGGCCAGCAGGTCGGCGATGGAAAGCGCCGAGCCGATGCCCGGCGCCTGCAGCTGGTGCGCCAGGCGCACGCTGTGCTGGCGGATGCGGCGGGCGAACTCGTTGGCCCTCACTGCGCTTCCTCGGCTTCGAGTGCCTCGATGGCTTCGGTGTGCGCCTCGGGGTGCAGGAAGGCCGCGAAGCGGCAGCCGGCGCCTTCTCCATCTGCCTCCATGCGCCGTGGGCCGTACTCACCCAGCGCCCAGCCGGCATAGCCATGGGCGGCGAACAGCGCCCGCACTTGCGGTTCGGGCAGGCGGGTGAACACGCGCGGGCGCTGCTCGCCCAGCAGCGCCTGGGCGCCTTGGAACACCGCCAGCGCGGCCGGTGCGGCACAGCGGATGAAGTCCGGTCGCTGGCCGCCCGCGCGCGCCCAGGCGTCCAGGGTCTGGCTGGGCCCGGCCTGGGCCGCATCGGCCACCAGCGCGAGGTTGTGGCAGCGCACGCGCTCGGCCAGCGCGTTCAGCGCCAGGTTGCGCCACAGCAGCTCGAAGCGCGCGGCATCGGGTTCGAACGCATGCACGATGACCAGGGGCTCGCGCTGCGCCAGGCGCAGGGCGTGGTAGCCCAGGCCGGCGCCCACATCCACCGCGCAGCGGGCGCCTTCGGCCAGCAGGTTGATCACGCGGCTCTCGTCGGCCTGGTACGCACCGAAGTTCAACGCCTCCAGCGGCGCGGCGCGCGGGTCGTCGGGCGGGCACCACAGGGCCACGGCCTCGTCGCCCATCACGAAGCGCAGGCCCTCGCCGTCGATCAGGATCTGGTGCACCTCGCTCTTCACCAGCGGCGGCACCAGGGCGGCCAGCAGCCGGTGCAGGGCATGGGCCTGGGCCACGAAGCCGGCTTCGTCCAGTCGGCCGGCCTCCCAGTCGGCCTGCAGTTCGCTCAGGGTGCGCATCAGGAAGCGTTCGGTGGTGGGGCCGGGATGGTAGGGCCTGGCTCCGGGCTCGCCGGGGTCTGACAGCGGCTATCGTCGGCCCATGGAATTCACCACCTGGCTGCTCTACCTCCTGGCGTCCATCGGCCTCTCGGCCTCGCCCGGGCCCAACGGCCTGCTGGCGCTGACGCATGGCGCGCTGCACGGGCGCCGACGCGCGCTCAACACCATCCTGGGCGGGGCCCTGGGCTTCGTGGTGCTGATCGCGCTGTCGATGTTCGGTATCGGCGCGCTGCTGCAAGCCTCGGCCCAGGCGCTCACGGTGCTGAAGTGGGCCGGCGGCGCCTACCTGGTGTTCCTGGGTCTTCAGGTGTGGCGCGCACCGCCGATCGAGCTGGAACTGGGCGGCGACGCCCGGCCGCTGAGCCGTCTGGCGATGTTCCGCCAGGGCCTGCTCTCGGCGCTGACCAACCCCAAGGCCCTGCTGTTCTTCGCCGCCTTCCTGCCGCAGTTCATCGACCCCGCGCGCAGCCTGGCACTGCAGTTCGCCCTGATGGCCGGCACCTTCGCGGTGGTGGAGATCGTCACCGAGTTCCTGCTCGCCAGCCTGGCGCAGCGCCTGCGCCCCTGGCTGAAGCGGGTGGGGCGGCGCTTCAACCAGGTGTGCGGCGGGGCCTTCATGGCCATCGGCATCGCGCTGCCGCTGCGCTCCTGAGATGGAGTTCCGCCTCATTTACGAAGGCCCGCTGCACGGCCAGGGAGCCAAGTCGGCGCACAAATGGGCCATCCGCCGCGCCCTGCACCCGCAGCTGGAGCGGCTGTGGCAGTCCTCGCCGCTGCGCGAGGCGGCACCCAGCCTGCTGGCGCACCCGGCGCGGCCGGGGGCGGTGTCGGTGGTGGTGGAAAAGGGCGGGCTGCTGTTCGCGCCCCTGGTGACGCAGCGGCTCAAGCTCTACGCCGAGGTCTCGGTGCTGCTGTTCCGCCGCCAGGCGCGCGGGGCCTTGATCACCGACGGCGGCGACCTCGACAACCGCCTCAAGACCCTGCTCGACGGCCTGCGCGTGCCGCATGGCTCGCTCGAAGGCCGCACCGAGCTGCCGAGCGAACCCGATCCCTCGCCGATGTTCTGCCTGCTGGAGGACGACTCGCTCGTCACCAAGGTGACGGTCGAATCCGAGCAGCTGCTGCGCCCGGCGCAGCCGGACGAGGTGGTGGCCATCATCGGCGTGCACGTCAAGCGCACGGTGCTGACGCCGGACAACCTGGCGCTTTGAGGAGGCGGTACCCGCATGCAATGGTTGCTTCTGTTCCTGGCCGGCCTGCTGGAGGTGGTGTGGGCCATCGGCCTGAAGTACACCGAAGGCTTCACGCGCCTCTGGCCCACCGCCATCACCGTGCTGGCCATGGGCCTGAGCGTGGGCCTGCTGGGTCTGGCCATGCGCGGCCTGCCGGTGGGCACGGCCTATGCGGTGTGGGTGGGCGTGGGCGCGGTGGGTACGGCCATCCTGGGCATCTATTTGTTCAATGAGCCGGCCACGCCGGGGCGGCTGATCAGCCTGGGGCTGATCGTGGCTGGCATCGTCGGCCTGAAGCTGGCCAGTGGAGACGCTTGAATGGACCTGACGCATCTGCCTGACGAAGCCGCCGCCGTGCTGCGCTTCTGGTTCGAGGAATGCCAGCCCGCGCAGTGGTGGAAAGTGGACGCCGGCTTTGATGCCGAGATTGCGCGCCGCTTCGGCGCCCTGCACGAGCGGGCCAGTGCCGGCGAGCGGTGGACCTGGCGCGCCACGCCGGCCGGGCGGCTGGCGGAGATCCTGGTGCTGGACCAGTTCTCGCGCAATCTGTACCGCGGCCAGGCGCGCGCCTTCGCGCAGGACGCCATGGCCCTGGTGCTGGCCCAGGAGGCCGTGGCCGCCGGTGTGGCCGAGGCCCTGGCGCCCGAACCGCGCCGCTTTCTGCTGATGCCCTATATGCACAGCGAATCCGTCGCCATCCATGCCGAGGCTGAAGCCCTGTTCGCCCGCCACGGCCCGCCGGATGCGCTGGACTTCGAGCGCCGGCATGCCGAGATCGTGCGCCGCTTCGGCCGCTACCCGCACCGCAACGAGGTGCTGGGCCGGCCCTCCACGCCCGAGGAGCTGGCCTTCCTGCAGCAGCCCGGTTCGCGGTTCTGAACGGTGTACCGTTCGGCCGTTCTCCGATTCCCGTGACTGCCATGCTGAAGCGTTCCCTGCCCCTGTGGGCCGCCCTTGTGTTGACCCCGGCCCTGGCCGACAGCTTCACCTCCTCGGTCGCCAGCTCGGCGTCCAAGTCGGTCGGCAGCCTGTCGGATTCGATCGGCAAGAGCAGCGAGAGCTCCAGCGGCGAGACGCAGGTGCAGGCCGGGCCCTATCAGGTGCTGGCCCTGACGCCTGTGCCCGAGCGCCCGGGGAGGGTGCGCCTGAGCCTGCAGGGCCAGGCCCCGCTGGATGCGCAGCAGACCCTGTGGCTGGAGTTGCCGGCCACGCTGGTGGCCGCCGAGCAGTTGCAGGCCGGCGCGCAGCTGCGCCTGAGCCCGCGCAGCTATGGCCTGGCGGTGGCGCGCGAAGGCGTGGCCGAACCCTTCTTCCTGGCGCTGCGCGACCCGCGCGACCTGGCCACGCACAAGCTGTGAGCTGGGGCTGGGCCCTGGCGGCGCTGCTGCTGTGCGGCGGCGCGCAGGCCGGCTCCTGGCCGCAGTTGTGCAACCGCGGCGCCGAACTCAGCGCCGCCCAGCACGACCGCCTGCTGCAACTGAGCGACCTCATCCGCGCCGACCTCGACAGTCGCGGCGTGCAGGCCGCGCTGGTGGCGCGCTCGGGCACCAATCTGCGCCGCTTCGGCCTGCGCTACAGCCATGCCGCCCTGGCACTGCGCGAGCATCCGCAGGGCCGCTGGGCGGTGCGCCAGCTCTACCTGGCCTGCGACGAAGGCGTGCCGCGCGTGTTCGACCAAGGCCTGGCCGCCTTCCTGATGGGCACCGACGACCCCGACCGGGGCTTCGTGGCCGTGCTGCCGCTCGAAGGCGAGGCGGGCGAGCGTCTGGCGCAGCGCGCCCTGGCGCGCGAGGCCGCGTTGGTCGTGCTGGCGCCGCGCTACCAGGCCAATGCCCAGCCCTTCGATCTGCAGGCCCAGAACTGCAACCAATGGCTGGCCGAGCTGCTGGCCCAGGCCTGGGCGTCTGAACCCCTGGCGGGCCGCGCCGAGGCCCAGGCCTGGCTGCGTGCCCAGGGCTATGCCCCCGCCGCGCTGCCCCTGCGCAACCCGCTGTGGTTCCTGGCCATGGCCTTCGTGCCTTGGGTCAGCCTGGCCGGCCATGCGCCGGAAGACGGCCGCGCAGGCTGGCACCGCACCACCTTGCCCCAGCACCTGGAGACCTGGCTGCATCAGCGGCAACCGGGCTTGCAGCGCGTCGAGTGGTGCCACCGGCGGGGTCAGGCTCTGAAGGGGGAGGGTTGGGCTCAGCAGCTGCCCGAGGACTGCCGCGCAACCCCGGGGTTCACGGCCCTGGCCTTGGATGAGTCGTCGCCAAACGGTATATTGGATCCAATAACACCCGTCTCACCGAACAGCCACGCGCAGGAGCCCCCATGACCGCAGCCGCCCGCATCATCGATTCCCACACCGGCGGCGAGCCGACCCGGGTGCTGGTGTCCGGCGGGCCGGACCTGGGGACGGGCCCGATGGCCGAGCGCCTGGCCCGGCTGCGCAGCGAGCACGATGCCTGGCGCCGCGCCCTCATCCTGGAACCGCGCGGCTCCGAGGTGCTGGTGGGCGCCTGGCTGTGCCCGCCGCAGCAGCCCGGCGGCAACTGGGGCGTGATCTTCTTCAACAACGTGGGCTACCTGGGCATGTGCGGCCACGGCACCATCGGCGTGGTGGCCACGCTGGCGCATCTGGGTCACATCGGTCCCGGCACCCTGGCGCTCGACACGCCGGTGGGCACCGTGCAGGCCACGCTGCACGAAGACGGCTCGGTGACGGTGGCCAATGTGCCCGCCTACCGCCTGGCCCGCCAGATTGCGGTGCAGCTGGACGACGGCCAGACCGTGCGCGGCGACGTGGCCTGGGGCGGCAACTGGTTCTTCCTGTGCAGCGACCACGGCCAGCCTCTGCTGCCCGCGCACACCGCCGCGCTGACGCACTACGCGCTGCGCGTGCGCGCGGCTCTGCAGCGGGCCGGCATCACCGGGGCGGAAGGCGCCGAGATCGACCACATCGAATTGCTCGGCCCAGCCGCGGACCCCGCCAACCACGGCCGCAACTTCGTGCTCTGCCCGGGCGCCGCCTACGACCGCTCGCCCTGCGGCACCGGCACCAGCGCCAAGCTGGCCTGCCTGGCTGCCGATGGCGACCTGGCACCCGGCGTGGAGTGGCGGCAGGAGTCGGTCATCGGCTCGGTGTTCCGGGCCCAGTACGAGGCCGGGGAGGGTGGCGCCATCCGCCCCTTCATCCGTGGCCGCGCCCACCTGACGATGGACGCCCAGCTGCTGTTCGACCCGGTGGACGCCATGACCTGGGGCTTTGGCGCGCCGCTCTGAGCGGTCTCAGAAGCTCGTCCATTCCCCCTCGGTGCCGGTGGCCGCCGGGGCCTGCTGCGGGGCGGGCGCCTGGGAGCGCGCACCGAACTGCGGGCGCACCACGTTGGTGGCGCGCTGCGGGCCGCGGCGCTCGATGCCGGGGGCCGGTGCCGCGGTGCTGGGCGCCGCCACGGCCGCCCGGTGGCCGGGAAGCTTGAAGCGCTGCACGGCGGCCAGCAGGCCCTGGGCGCGGGCGCTCAGGCTCTCGGCGGCGGCCGAGCTCTCCTCCACCAGCGCGGCGTTTTGCTGCGTCACCTGATCCATCTGGCCCACGGCCTCCCCGATCTGGCGCACGCCCTCGCTCTGCTGGTGGCTGGCGTGGCTGATCTCGCTGATGAGGGTGCGCACCTCCTCGATGGCGCGCACCACTTCGGCCATGGTGGCACCGGCCTCCTCGGCGCGGCGCACGCCGGCTTCGGCCCGTTCGGTGCTGTCGGCAATCAGGCCGCGCACTTCCTTGGCGGCGGTGGCGGAACGCTGGGCCAGGCTGCGCACTTCGCCCGCCACCACGGCGAAGCCGCGGCCCTGCTCCCCGGCGCGGGCCGCTTCCACGGCGGCGTTCAGGGCCAGGATGTTGGTCTGGAAGGCGATGCCGTCGATCACGCTCAGGATCTCGCCAATGCGCTTGGCGCTGTGCTGGATGCCGTGCATGTCCTCCACCACCTTCTGCACCGCGCCGCCGCCGCTGTGCGCCACCTCGGTGGCCTGCTCGCTGCGTTGGCGGGCCAGCGCGGCGTTGTCGGCGTTGTGCTGCACGGTGCTGCCCAGCTCCTCCATCGAGGCCGCCGTCTGCTGCAGGGCGGAGGCCTGCTCTTCGGTGCGCTGGCTCAGGTCCTGGTTGCCCGCGGCAATCTGGAACGAGGCGGTGGCCACGCTGTCGGCGTCGTCGCGCACGTGCTGCACGGAATCGCGCAGCGCATCGCGCATCTGCACCAGGGCGGCCATCATGCTGTCGTGGTCGCCGTCGCGCAGCGGGATGTCGATGGTCAGGTCACCCGCCGCCACGGCGCGCGCCACCGTCACGGCCTGGCCGGGTTCGCCGCCGAGCTGGCGCGTCAGCCGGCGCACCACCCAGGCCCCGGCCCCGGCGCTGAACAGCAGGCCGGCGCCGAGTGCCAGGCTGCCCCAGAGGCGCAGCGCCTCGAAGCGCGCGACGGCCCCGTCGTACTCGGCCTTGGCCACCCGGGTCTGCAGCTCCATCAGGGCTTCGAGCTTGTCTTCGATGGGCGGGTAGAGCTCGCCGACGACGCGCTTGAGCTGCTCGTGCGCGGCGTCGACCTGGTTGGCCTGCAGCGCCTGCACGGTGCTGGCCAGCGCGGCGTCATAGGGTTGCAGCGCGGCCTGCAGCGCGCGCACCAGGGCCTCTTCCTCCGGGGTCAGGTAGGTAGCCAGATAGGCCTTCCAGACCTCCGCCAGGCGCTGCTCCGCCCGCTGCAAGTCGCCCTGCGCCTGAGCCAGGCTCAGGTCACCGGCCACGATGCGCTGCAGCGCCTTCTGGCGCAGCATCTCCTGGTGCTGCATTTCACCCAGTTGCTCCATGGGCACCAGACGGTCGGCGTACACCGTCTGCAGCGAGGCATTGCTGCGCGCGATGCCCCACATGCCCGCCGCCGACAGGGCCACCATCAAGGCGCACAGCAGGCTCAGCAACAGGGTCAGGCGGGTGGAAACTTTCAAGTTGTTCATCGGGGGCTCCAGGAGCTCAGTGCAGGGCGGCGCTGCTGGCCAAGGCCATCGGGTCCAGCAGCTGCAGCGGTTGCTGACCGGTCGTGTACAGGCCCAGCAGATGGCGGGCGCCGCTGCTGGGGAAGGGGGTCGGGCGGCGGTCGGCGGCATCGAGCTCGCGCACGTCCTGCACCGCGTCCACCAGCAGGCCGAGCAGACCCTGGGGCAGCTGCACCACCACCACGGCGCCGCTGTTACCCGCCGGGGGCGCTTGGCGCAGCTCGGTGCGTAGGCACAGCAGCGGCACCATGTCGCCACGCAGGTTGTTCACGCCCAGCACGGCTGGGGGCTGGCCGGGCAGCGGGGTGGGGGGTTCGGGGGTGCGGATCTCGCGCACCCAGCGCAGGTCGAGGGCGTAATCGGCCCCGGCCAGGGTGAAGGTCAACACGCGGCGCGGGTCGGCCTCCAGGGGTTCGGTCTCAACGACGGCAGTCGGAAGCATGATTGCGTTTCACAAATTGCTGTGATCCGCATAATTGCTTGAAATGATATTTTTGGCAACCGGAGAAATGAAACCCTCGCGCCCGGCGTGGCAAACCGCACACCTGGGGTTCAGGCGCCTGGCGCGGGGGCCTGCGGGGGTAGTAGTTGCTGCAGCCCGCCGGCCAGCTCGGCCCAGGCAAGCAGGCTGGCGGCGGAGTCCTGCGCACGGGCGCTCAGCTCCAACTGGCGGGCGCAGTCGGCCAGCGGTTCCTCGCCGATTAGGCGCAGCACGGTCTTGAGGCTGTGGCCCAGGTGCATCAGCCCAGGCAGCAGGGCGGCCTGCGCGCAGCGCTCGCCCTCGGCGAGGTCGTGGCCGAACTGCGTGAGGCAGTCCTGCCGAAAGCGCCGGAAGAATTCCGTGTTGCCGCGGAAGTAGGCGTCCGCCACGGCCTGCTCCTGGGCGCTGCCCGGCTGCGGCGAAGTGGGTGAGGCCATGCCGAGCCGTGGGTTTGGGATGGGCCCGGCCGCGCCGCTCAGGAGGCCAGAGCCGCGCTCGGCTGGGGCAGCAGCTGCTCCAGCAGGGGCGGCAGCTCGGCCATCAGCCGCGTCTTGTGGATCACCGGCACCCCCTGCAGCGCGTGCTGGAAGGGGCCGCGCTCGTCTTCATCGAGCGAGGTGACGACCACCACATGGCTGTGCGTAAAGAAGGGCAGGCTGCGCAGGCTGGTGATGAGCATGGCGCCATCCATGCCGGGCAGCAGGATGTCCACCAGCAGCACGTCCGGTTCCAGGCGGCCGGCCAGGGCCAGGCCGGCGTAGCCGTCATCCGCGACGTGGAACTCCGCCTGCGCGAACTGCTGTTGCATCAGCAGGCGGATCAGGTTCTGGTAGTGGCGCGAGTCCTCGATCAGCAGCACCCGCGGGGGCCGTGCCTGGGCGGCAGGGCGTGCTGGTTCTGCCGCCGGTTTGGCGGCCGGGGGCGGCGCCGCGCCACCCGCGCCCGCCAGGCGCCGCGCCAGCCAGTCCTCCACGGACTGGCGCGACACGCGCCGGTGCCCGCCCGGGGTCTTCCAGGCCAGCAGCTCGCCGCGATCCACCATCAGCTGCACCGAGCGCACGGCCAGGCCGAGCCGACGCGCGACCTCCGCCGTGGTGCATTCGTCGTCGCGCGAGGGCAGGGCGGGTGCGGTATTCACGATTGGGCGGAGTTTGGTGGATCGGGCGTCGCGTCGATATCATTAAATTGATACATTCGCTAAACGTTGCGAATTCTACCCGGAGCTGCCCTGATGAAAATCCTGCTCGTCGAAGATCACGCGGACATCCGGCGCCTGGTTCGGATGACCCTGGAATACGAGTCCTGCGAAATCCGCGAGGCCAGCCATGTCGAGGAAGCCGAAGCCGTGCTGCGCGACTTCGAGCCCGACCTGATCTTGCTGGACGTGATGATGCCCGGCCCGCGCAACGGCCTGGACCTGTGCCGCAGCCTGCGTGCCGATCCGCGCAAGGACGGCGTGCGCATCGTGATGCTCTCGGCCCTGGACGGGCTGGACGATCAGATGGCCGGCCTGGCGGCGGGCGCCAACGACTACCTCATCAAGCCCTTCAGCCCCCTGCAGCTGCTGGAGATGCTGTGCAAGCGCCCGGCGGCCGGCGCCGCGGCCGGCCCGCAGGAGGCCTGGGCATGATCGAGCCCGGTTTTGACGCCTTTAGCGACGCCGCGGCCGCGCAGATGGAGCGCCTGGTGGCGGACTTCGGGCGCATGTACCGCGAGCGCAACGAGGCGCTGGAAGAGGTGACGCGCGCCCACCACGACGCACTGCTGCGCCTGTCACGCGCGGCCGAGTTCCGTGACGACGACACCGGCGTGCACATCGTGCGCATCGGCTTCCTGGCCAGCGCCCTGGCGCTGCGCCTGGGCGAACCCGAACCCTGGGCGCTGCTGCTGCGCCAGGCCGCACCCATGCACGACATCGGCAAGATCGGCGTGCCCGACCAGGTGCTGAAGAAGCCCGGGCCGTTGACGGCCGAGGAGCGCGCGGTGATGAACGGCCACGCCCGCATCGGCGCCGAGATCCTGGGGCGCTCGCGCATCCCGCTGTTTCAGCTGGCCGCCGAGGTGGCGCTCTCGCACCACGAGCGCTGGAACGGCAGCGGCTACCCCGAAGGCCTGCTGGGCGAGGCGATTCCGCTCTCGGGCCGAATCGTGGCCGTGGTGGACTTCTTTGACGCCCTGACGATGGACCGCTGCTACCGCCCCGCGCTGTCGGTGGCGCAAGCCGAACAGATGCTGCGCGCCCAGAGTGGCGAAGCCTTCGACCCGCGCGTGGTGCAGGCCTTCCTGGCCGATTTGCCCCGCTTCAACGCCCTGCGCGAGCAAGTGGACAGCGCCGGCTGGGGCTTTGAAGCTTTGTCCGCCCAAGGTCCCAGCCTGGCCGAGTTCAGGCAGACGGCCGGAGCACTGGTATGAGCGCGGCGCTGGCCTGGGCGCGGGGGCTGCCCAGCTGGCGGGCGCTGCTGGGCGCCGCGGTGCTGCTGGCCTTGGCTGCCAGCGCCGGCGCCGACACCCTGGATGCCGTGCGCAGCCGGGGCAGCGTGCGGGTCTGCGTGTGGCCCGAGTACTACGGCATCAGCCTGCGCAACCCGCGCACGCAGGGCTGGGAGGGACTGGACATCGAGCTCTCGCGCGAGCTGGGTCGCGACCTCGGCGTGGCGGTGGAGTACGTGGAGTCCTCCTTCCCCACGCTGGTGAACGACGTGCTGGGCCGGCGCTGCGACGTGGCGATGTTCGCTGTGGCCATGCTGCCGGCGCGGCAGGAAAAGCTGCGCTTCAGCCGGCCCTATCTGCAGAGTGACATCCACGCCATCACCCTGCGCGGCAGCCGGGTGGTGAGCCGCTGGGAGGACATCGACCAGCCCGGCGTGCTGGTGGGGGTGCAGGCCGGCACCTTCATGGAGCCGGTGATGGCGGCGCGGCTCAAGCGGGCGCGCCTGGTGCGCGTGCAAGCCCCGAACACGCGCGAGCGCGAGCTCGAAGGGGGGCGCATCGACGTTTTCATGACGGACTACCCCTACAGCCGCCGCCTGCTGGACAACGTGGACTGGGCCGAACTCATCAGCCCGCCCCAGCCCTTTCAGGTGATGCCCTACGGCTATGCGGTGCACCCGAGCGAGGCCGCCTGGTGGGCTGAGGTGGATGCTTTCGTGGTGCGCATCCAGCGAGATGGTCGGCTGCGCGCGGCGGCGCTGCGGCACCGCCTGCTGGCCATCGCCCAACTGCCATGAGCGAGAGCCTGCGCTCCAGTGCCCGCTCGGTCTGGCTGGTGGTGGCCGGCGTGGTGCTGAGCGCTGCCGTGGTGCTGGGCCTGGCCGCGCTGTGGCTGCACGAGCGCCAGGAGCACAGCGAGCGCGAGCTGGCGCGCAATGAGCTGATGAGCGCGCTGTTTGCCGACGCGCTGGGGCGGCAGATCGACGGCGCTGCGCTGGCCCTCGATGGGCTGGGCGAGCAGGCCCAGGCTGCCGCCGCCGCTGGCGCGGGATTCAGGAGCCTGCAGGCGCTCATGGGCCAGACGGAGCTGCACCTGCCCTTCATCCGGGGCCTGCTGCTGCTGGACGCACGGGGCCAGGTGCTGGCCAGCTCGCAGCCGCGGGAGGTGAGTCAGCACGTCAACTTGGCGCGGCTGGGGCCTTTGCCTGCGCCGGGCGCCACGGCCCTGCTGGGCTTCCAGCCCGGCCGCGACCTGCTGGTGCCGGCCACGGCGGAGGCGCCCCAGGTCGGCTTCCTGCCGCTGGTGCGCAGCCTGCCCAGCGGGTCCTCCGGCACGCACTACCTGGTGGCGCTGATCCATCTGGCCTCCATCACCTCGATGCAACACGCCACCTTGCGCGACGAGCGCACCAGCACCCTGGTGGTGGGCCTTGACGGCCGGCTGATGGCGGCCCCGCGGGAAGCCGGGCGCCGGTTGGGCGACAGCCTGCGGCAGTCCGCGCCGTTCGAGCGCTTCCTGCCCGCGCGTGAGCAGGGCAGCTGGATCGGCGCCGGCGTGCGCGCGGGCACCCAGGTTGCGGCCTTCCGCCTGCTGCGCAACTGGCCGCTGATGGTTTGGGTGGAGTCTGACCAGGAGGCCCTGCACGCCCAGTGGGCCGACACCGCCCGCGGCCTGTTCGGCGCCGGTGCGCTGGCGCTCTTGTTCCTGGCGTGGACGACGCGCGGCGCGGTGCGCGACCTGCAGCAGCGCGTGCGGGCCCAGCGCGAGCGCGATGCCGCGCAGGAGCAGGCCCTGGCGCGCGAGCAGGAGCTGGCCCAGACGCTGCGCAGCCTGCAGGAGCTGGTGTTCCGCACCGATGCGCAGGGCCATGTGACGCTCGCCAACCAGCACCTTGGCCCCTGGCTGGCCGACGGCGCGGCGGCGGGCGCGCGCTGCCTGTGGGACTACTTCGACGAACCCAGCCAGCAGCGCCTGCAGGCCTATTACGAAGCCCCGCCCAGTGCCGCCATCAAGGGCCTGGTGCTGAGCCGCCGCGAGCCCGGCGGCGCCGAGCG
This sequence comes from Inhella sp., assembly GCF_041912635.1. Lineage (GTDB taxonomy): Bacteria > Pseudomonadota > Gammaproteobacteria > Burkholderiales > Burkholderiaceae_C > Inhella. The sequence continues at coordinate 63,148 of NZ_JAYRMO010000023.1, read as the reverse complement.
CATCTTCGAGGCCAATCTGCAGGCGCTGTGGCGGGACGGCAGCTTCATCGGCATGGCCGGCAGTGCCATGGACGTGACCGAGCGCGAGCGCATGCAGCAGCGCTTGCAGGCCCAGCTGGCCTTCAACCGGCAGCTGATGGAGGTCAGCCCGCTGCCCAAGTCCCTGTACGACCGGCATCGCCGCTACCGCGTCGTCAATCGCGCCTGGGAGCAGTTCACCGGGCGCAAGGCTGCCGAGGTCTATGGCCAGCAGGTGCTGAGCCAGGTGCCCTCGGCGCAGCGCGATCTGCACCTGCAGAAGGACCAGGAGCTGCTGCAGTCCGGTCACCCGGTGCGGTACGAGGTGCAGGTGCGGCGGGCCGATGGCTCGCTGCGCGATGTCGTGGTCAACAAGCTGCTGGTGCCCGCCGCCGCCGGCGAGGAGCCGCTCATCATGGCGGTGCTGATGGACGTGACCGAGTTCCGCGAGGCCGAGCGTGCCACCGCCCTGGCGCGCGACACCGCCGAGCAGGCCCTGCAGGCGCGCACGGCCTTCGTGGCCAACATCACCCACGAGCTGCGCACGCCCCTGCAGTCCATCCTCGGCTTTTCGGAACTAGGCCGGGCACGCGCCGGCGAGCAGGCCCGGCTGGGGCAGATGTTCGACACCATCCACGGCGCCGGCGAACGCATGCTCAAGCTGGTGTGCGATCTGCTGGACCTGGCCAAGGCCGAGCGCAGCGAGGTGCTGGGCCCGCGCTGCACGGTGGACCTGCGCGATCTGGTGGGTGCGGCGCTGCGCGAGCTCGAACCCATGGCCCAGGGCAAGCCGGTGCAACTGCAGTGGGCTGCCCCGGCGCAGCCCTTGCCGGTGGACGCGGACCCCGAGCGCCTGCTGCAGGTGCTGCGCAATGTGCTGGCCAATGCCCTGCGCTTCGCGCCGGCCGAATCCAGCGTGGAGCTGGACGTTCAGTGCGAGGCGGGGGCCGTGCGGCTCTGCGTGGCTGACCGCGGCCCGGGCATTCCCGAGCCGGAGCTGGAGCGCATCTTCGAGCCCTTCGTGCAGTCCAGCCGCACGCGTGATGGCGCGGGTGGCACCGGGTTGGGTCTGGCCATCGCCCGCCAGATCATGGCGGCGCACGAAGGCTCCATCCATGCCCGCAACCGCGTGGGCAGCGGCGCGGTGTTCGAGATCAGGCTGTCGCTGGACGCCGGCGCGGCTTGCCCCGCGTCGGATCCTGCGCCTGGCCCTGCGCACTCGCCTGCATGAAGGCCACGAAACGCTCGCAGGCGCCCAGGATGTGCTGGCGTGTGAGCTTGGCCGCGGCCTTGGCGTCGCCCGCCACGCAGGCTTCCAGGATGGCCAGATGCTCGGCGCGCGCCTGGGCGCGGCCGTCGGTCAGCTGCAGTTGGTCCACCAGGTAGCGCTCGGTCTTGTCCAACGCCGTCACCACGGCCTGCAGGTAGTAGGGCAGGCCGGCCTGCTCGTACAGCGCGCAGTGGAAGTCGCGGTTCAGCGCGCCCCAGCGCACCGCGTCGGCCTCCTTGGCGAACGCCTGGCAGCGCTTCTTGGCTTCCGCCAGCGTCGGGGCGTCCAGGCGCGGCACGGCGTGCAGGATCAGCTCGCCCTCCAGCAGCGCGCGGAAGTTGCAGATCTCCACCACCTCGGCCTCGCTCAGGCCGGTCACGGTGTAGCCGTGGTAGCGCTTGATCTGCACCAGGCCGTGCTGCTCCAGGCGGGTCAAGGCCTCGCGCACCGGGATGCGACTGGTCTGGAACTGGCGCGCGAGCTCTTCCTGGCGCAGCGGCTCACCGTCCTTGAGCTGGCCGCTGATGATGGCGCGGTGCAGGGCCTCGTACACCTGATCGGTGGCGGACGGGGCGATCGTGGTCGGGGTCAGCTGGGGCAGGGCCATGGGTGGCGCGCAAAAGGCATGATGCGACGAAGCCCTGATTGTCGCCGCGCGCAGGGAAATGGATCCAAGCCTTGAACATTGGATCCAATATGCAATATGCTTCGGCCATCAACCCGCGCGGCACGCGCACAAAGGAGTCCGACCATGTGGCAAGGCGTCATCCCTGCAGTCACCACCAAATTCACCCCTGAAGGCCGGCTGGATGCCGCCGAGATGCAGCGCTGCTTCCAGCTGCAGATGCAGGCCGGCTGCGACGGCCTGATCGCCTGCGGCTCGCTGGGCGAGGGCCCGATGCTCAGCCACGAGGAGCGCCTGCAGGTGCTCAAGCTCACCAAGGAAGTGACCGGCGCCAAACCCGCGCTGCTGACGGTGGCCGAGGCCGGCACCCGCGAGGCCTGCCAGCTGGCCGAGGCTGCAGCCAAGGCTGGCGCTGACGGCCTGATGGTGGTGCCCAGCACGATTTATCACACCGATGCCCGCGAGACCGCCGTCAATCTGCGCGCCATCGCCGCCGCGGCCGATCTGCCGGTGATGATTTACTCGAACCGCATCGCCTACCGCGTGGACGTGACGACCGACCTGCTGGAAGAGCTGGCCGACGACAAGCGCTTCGTGGCCGTGAAGGAGAGCAGCGACGACATTCGACGCTGCACCGAGATCCTGACCCGCCTGGGCGACCGCTACGACGTGCTGACCGGCGTGGACAACCTGGCCTTCGAGGCCCTGTGCGCCGGCGCGCACGGCTGGGTGGCTGGACTGGTGGTGGCCTTCCCGGCCGAGACGGTGGCGATCTACCGCCTCGTCAAGGCCGGCCGCATCGAAGAAGCCCGCAGCATCTACCGCTGGTTCCGCCCGCTGCTGGACCTGGATGTGTCCACCTACCTGGTGCAGAACATCAAGTTCGTCGAAGCGCTGGCGATTGGTTCGAACGACCGCTGCCGCGCCCCGCGCCTGCCCCTGGCCGGCGAGCGCCGCGCGCAGGTGGAGGCCGTGGTGCGCAAGGCCCTGGAAACGCGCCCGGCCCTGCCCAAGGTCTGAACGATGCAGTTCCGCAGCCTGATCGGCGGCCGCTGGTGGGAAGGCGGCCGCGCCACCGTGAACGAGAACCCCTCGGATCTGGACGATCCGGTGGGCACCGCCTATGAGGCCGACGCCGAGGCGGTGCACGCCGCGGTGAACGCCGCCGCAGCGGCCGCGCCGGCCTGGGGCCTGAGCGGCCCGCAGCAGCGCTTTGACGTGCTGGATCGCGCGGGCTCCGAAATCCTGGCGCGGCGCGAGGAGCTGGGCCGGCTGCTGGCGCGCGAGGAAGGCAAGACCCTGCCCGAGGCCATCGGTGAGGTGGGCCGCGCCGGCCAGATCTTCAAGTTCTTCGCCGGCGAGGCGCTGCGCCAGGGCGGCCAGGTGCTGGATTCCGTGCGCCCCGGTGTGGGCGTCGAGGTGCGACGCGAGCCGCTTGGCGTGGTGGGCCTGATCACGCCCTGGAACTTCCCCATCGCCATCCCCGCCTGGAAGGTGGCTCCCGCGCTGGCCTACGGCAGTGCGGTGGTGCTGAAACCCGCCGAGCGCGTGCCCGGCAGCGCCTGGGCGCTGGCCGACATCCTGCACCGCAGCGGCCTGCCCGAGGGCGTGTTCAACCTGGTGCTGGCGCGCGGCTCGGTGGTCGGGCCCATCCTAGTGGAGCGGCCCGAAGTGGCGGCCATCAGCTTCACCGGCTCGGAAGGCGTGGGCCGGCGCCTGGCGGCGGATTGCGGCCTGCGGCTGAAGAAGCTGCAGCTGGAAATGGGCGGCAAGAACCCGCTGCTGGTGCTGGACGACGCCGATCTGGACCAGGCCGTCAACTGCGCCATCCAGGGCGCCTTCTATTCCACCGGCCAGCGCTGCACGGCGTCGAGCCGCCTCATCGTCACCGCCGGCCTTGCCGAGCGCTTTGCCGCCGCGCTGCGCGCCGCCACAGAAAAGTTGGTGGTGGGCCATGCGCTGGAGGCCGGCACGCAGATCGGCCCGGTGGTGGATGGCGTGCAGCTCGAATCCGTGGAACGCGAGCTGGAACTGGCGCGCCAGGACGGCGCCCGGCTGATCTGCGGTGGCCAGCGCGTGGTGCGCGCCACGCAGGGCCATTTCCTGCAGCCCGCGCTGCTGGAGGTGACGCGCCCCGGCATGCGTGCCGACCGTGTCGAGGTCTTTGGCCCGGTGGCCACGCTGGCGGTGGTGAAGGACTACGAGGCCGGCCTGGCCCTGGCCAACGACACCGAATTTGGTCTCGCCGCCGGCATCTGCACCACCTCGCTCAAGCACGCCCAGCACTTCAAGCGCCACGCCCAGGCCGGCATGGTGATGGTCAACCTGCCCACCGCGGGCGTGGACTATCACGTGCCCTTCGGCGGCCGCAAGGGCAGCAGCTTCGGCCCGCGCGAACAGGGCGCGGCGGCGGCGGAGTTCTATACGACGGTCAAGACCGCCTACCAATGCGCCTGAGAGAGCCGGCATGAACGCGCGCGACCTGGACTTCCTGCCGCCGCTGCAGGCCGAATCACCGCGCGCGCTGCAAACGCTCGTGCTGGGTGCCGGCATCGTCGGCCTGGCCTGCGCGCTGCGCCTGCAGTCGGCTGGCCTGCAGGTGACGGTGCTGGACCGCAGCGGCGTGGCGGCGGGCGCCAGCCGGGGCAATGCCGGCGCGCTGGCCTATTCGGACGTGCTGCCGCTGGCCTCGCCCGGCATCCTGCGCCAGGCGCCGCGCTGGCTGATCGACCCGCTCGGGCCGCTGAGCCTGCGCCCCAGCTACGCGCCGGCCATGCTGCCTTGGCTGTGGAAGTTCTGGCGCGCCAGCACGCAAAAACAGGTGAACTTGAGCGCCCGCGCCCAGGCCGCGCTGCTGGCGCTTTCTGCCGCCGAATGGCCGGCCCTGCTGGGCCTGGCCGGTGCGCAGGGCCAGCTGCGCAAGGGCGGCAATCTGCATCTGTACGAGGGCGAGGCCCAGTGGCGCGCCGCGGCGCCCGGCTGGGCCCAGCGCATGGCCCTGGGCGTGGGCTACGAGCTGCTGCAGGGGGCGGACGCGATTGCAGACCTGCAACCCGGCGTGGACAAGCAATTCCAGTACGGCTGCTTTGTGCCGCATTGGCACACCGTGGACGACCCGCTGCGCCTGACCCAGGCCCTGGCGCACGCCTTCATCGCCCGCGGCGGTGTGCTGGCGCGCGGCCACGCCCTGCGCCTGAACCCGGATGCACGTGGCCTGCTGGTGGAGCTGGAGCAAGGCCCGCCGCTGCTGGCGCAGCGCCTGCTGGTCTGCGCCGGCGCTTGGTCGCACCAACTGACCGAGACCCTGGGCGAGCGCTACCCGCTGGAAACCGAGCGCGGCTACAACACCACGCTGCCACCCGGCGCCTTCAATCTGCGCCGCCAGCTCACCTTCCCCAACCACGGCTTCGTGGTCACGCCCATTGCCGGCGGCGTGCGCGTGGGCGGCGCGGTGGAGTTCGCCGGCCTGCAGGCCCCGCCCAACTTCGCCCGCGCCGACGCCTTGCTGGCCAAGGCCAAGCGCTTCCTGCCCGAGCTGCGCACCGAGGGCGGCACGCAATGGATGGGCTGCCGCCCCTCGATGCCCGACTCGCTCCCTGTCATTGGCCCGGCCCCTGCGGACGGCCGCGTCTTCTACGCCTTCGGCCACGGCCACCTGGGCCTGACCCAGGCGGCCGCCACGGCCAAGCTGGCGGCGGACTGGGCGCTGGAGCGCAAGCCGGGGCTGGCGGATCTGGCGGCGTTCAGGCCGGGGCGGTTCTTGTAGCCAGAACGATGCCGAGCAGGGCCAGTGCGAGCGCCAGGGCATGGATCAACCCGGCGCTTTCGCCCAGCCACAACACTCCCACCGCCGCGCTCGCCACCGGAATCAGCACCGCAAACACCCCGGCCCGGTTGGCGGCATAGCCCTGCAAACCGCGCATCCACAGCCACACCGAGACCACACTGGCAGCCAGGGCGTAGAAGACCAGCAGGGCGGCGTCCTGCACGCGCACGCTGGCCCAATCGAAGCCCAGGCCTTGCCAGCAGGCCAGCGGCGCCATCAGCCCCAGGCCCCAGAGGTTGATCAGGGCCGAGATGCGGCGTGGGCTCAACGCGCTGCCCAGCCGCTTGCCGACCACCACGTAGGCGGCCTCGCAGAACACCGCGCCGAGCAGCAGCAGGTGGCCCAGCAGCGAGCCGCCGCCCTCGCCACCCTTGGCCCATGCCAGCAGGGCGATGCCCGCGCCGGCGCACACGATCGCCAGGCCCACGCGCGGACTGAAGGGCTCGTGTAGCCACAGCGCACTGAGCAGGGCCACGGCCGCCGGAATGAGCGCCATCACCACCCCGGCCGACAGTGCCGAGGTGGCCTGCACGCCCAGCAGCATGCAGATCGAGAAGCCGAAATTGCCCAGAAAGCTGCCCAGGAACAGCCAGCCCTTGTCGGCGCGGCTCAGCGGCGCCTCATCGGCGGGCCGGCGCAGCCAGCCCAGCATGGCCAGCGCAGCGATGCCGAAGCGCAGCCCCGCCAGCAGAAAGACCGGGAACACGGCCACCAGGGCCTTCGAGAGACCCACATAGCTGCCCACCAGCGCCATGCTGGTGGCCAGGAAGACCCAGGCCGGGATCACGCAGCGTGGCTGCGCTTGAGGGCCGGGTGCAGCAGCGGCAGCAGCTGCACCGCCAGCAGCGCAAAGAGGATCAGGCCGCAGCCCAGCAGGCCCTGGGTGCTCAGGCGCTCGTCCAGCAGCCAGTAGCCGAACAGCGCGGCGAACAGGGTTTCGCTGCTGAGGATGATGGCGGCGTCGCTGGCCTGGGCGTGGCGCTGGGCCACCACCTGGGCGGTGAAGGCCAGGCCGACGCTGCAGATGCCGGTGAAGGCCACGGCCGGCCAGACCTGGATCACCTGCGCCAGCGTGAAGGGCTCGGCCACGGCGGCATAGGCCAGGGCCAGCACGCCCACCACGGCGAACTGGCCGCAGGCCACGCTGAAGGGGGCATCAAAACGGTCCGCCAGGCGACCCACCCACAGCACATGGGCGGCCCAGGGTAGGGTGGAGGCCAGCACCCACAGGTCGCCGGTGTTGAAGCTCAGCGTGTGCGCGCCGCTGAGCAGGAAGGCGCCGGCCACGCAGGCCAGGGCACAGGGCCAGACGCTCCAGTGCGGCGACTCCTTCAGCACCAGCGCGGCCAGCAGAGGCACCAGGGGTACGTAGAGCGCCGTCAAAAAGCCGGCATTGGTGACGGTGGTGGTTTGGATGCCGATCTGCTGAAAGCCGGCGCCGGTGAGCATCAGGGCGCCCAGCACCAGCACGGCCGGCGTCATCGGTTTGGCGCGCGAGGCGGCCTTGCGGCGCGGCTGCTCCCACAAGGCCAGCGGCAGCACCACCAGCGCGCCGAGCAGAAAGCGCACGCCGGTGAAGGCCATCGGGCCGAGGGCCGCCATGCCCTGGGCCTGAAACACGAAGGCTGAGCCCCAGATGATGGCCACGACAGTGAGCAGCAGGTCGGCTTGGAGGCGGGTCATTCCACGGGTCATAGAGCAGTCGATTCCAGAGCGGCCAGTTCTTCAGCGGTGAAGCCGGCCAGGGCGCGGGCGCCCAGGTTCAGGGGTTTGCGCGGGCGCGGCGCCTGGTACTGGGCGCACAGGGCCGGGAAGTCCGTTTCCGGGTCCACACCCTCACGTTCGCAGGCCCAGCGGTACCAGCGGTTGCCGATGGCGACATGGCCGACCTCGTCGCGCAGGATCACGCCGAGGATCTCGACCGCGCGATGGTCACCCGAGGCGGCGAGCTTCCTCTGCAGCGGCGGCGTGGCATCCAGGCCGCGCGCTTCCAGCGTGCGTGGCACCAGGGCCATGCGGGCGCGGAAACCGTGCGCGGTGCGCTCGCACATGGCCCACAGGCCGTCGTGGGCGTCGAAGTCGCCATAGCGGTGGCCCAGCGTGCCCAGGTGCTCGCACAGCAGCTCGAAGTGCAAGGCCTCCTCGGCCGCCACCTGCAGCCAGTCGGCATAGAAGGCGGGCGGCAGGCCGGCGAAGCGCTGCACGGCGTCCAGCGCCAGATTGATGGCGTTGAACTCGATGTGGGCGATGGCGTGCAGCAGCGCGGCCCGGCCTTCGGGTGTATGCGGGCTGCGGCTGCGCACCGCCAGGTGCTCGACCAGACGCGGCTGCGCAGGGCGGCCGGGCAGGGGGGCGTCAGTTTGGGGCGTGGCCTGCGGGTCCAGCGGCACGGCACCGGCCTGCCAATCGCGCAACAGCGCGCGCGCGCCGTCTTGCTTGCGTTGGGGGTCGGGCTCGCCGAGCAGGCTCAGCGCCTGGTGGCGGAGCTCGACAATCATGGGTCGCGATTATCCTTTCGCGTTTTCCCCGATCCCTTCGCAGTGAGGCGACAAGCATGAGCATTTACCGCCTGGGTGAGCATGAGCCCGAGGTTCCCGCCAGTTGCTGGGTGGCGCCCAGCGCCACGGTGGTGGGGCGCGTCCGCCTGGGTGAGCAATGCTCGGTCTGGTTCGGCGCCGTGGCGCGGGGCGACTCAGATCAGCTGACCCTGGGCGATCGCGTCAACGTGCAGGACAACGCCGTGCTGCATGCCGACACCGGCTTCCCGCTGGTGATCGAGGATGACGTCACCATCGGCCACCAGGCCATGGTGCATGGCTGCCATGTGGAGAAGGGCTGCCTGATCGGCATCCAGGCGGTGATCCTGAACGGCGCGCGCATCGGTGCGGGCAGCCTGGTGGGCGCTGGCGCCCTGGTGACGGAAGGCAAGGTCTTCCCGCCGCGCAGCCTGATCGTCGGCAGCCCGGCCAAGCTGCTGCGCGAGCTGACCGAAGAAGAAAGCGCGCGCCTGCTGCAATCCGCCGCGCATTACGCGCGCAATGGCGCCCGCTATGGCGCTGAGTTGGAAAGAATGGAATGAGTGAGTTTCAGAAGTTCATGTTCGAGGGCCTGCCGGTGCGCGGGGTGGTGGTGCGCCTGACTGACTCCTGGCAGGAACTGCAGGCGCGCCGCCAGGAGCCCCTGCCGGATGCTGTGATGGCCCTTCTGGGCGAAATGAGCGCCTGCGCCCTGCTGCTGCAGGGCAATCTGAAGTTCCAGGGTGCGCTGGTGATGCAGATGTCGGGCGATGGCCCCGTCAAGTTGGCGGTGGCCGAGGCGCGTACCGACCTGAGCTACCGCGCCACCGCCAATGTCACGGGAGCGGTGCCGCGGCTGGACTCAAAAGGGCAGTTCGATCTGGCCGACCTGCTGAACGTGCACGGCGGCGGGCGCTGTGCCATCACCCTGGATGCGGACGACCGCCCGCCCGGCGTGCACCCCTATCAGGGCGTGGTGCCGCTGAACGACGAGCATGCGGCGCGCTTTTCGCGCCTGGCCCAGGCGGTGGAGCAGTACATGAAGCTGTCCGAGCAGCTGGATACCAAGATCGTGCTGGCGGCCGATGCGCACAGCGCCGCCGGCATGCTGATCCAGCGCATGCCGCTGGAAGGCGAGGCCAACCTGGAAGGCCGGGTGGGCGCGGAACAGGCGGCCGAGCTCCTGGACGCCTTTCCACGCATCGCCATGAAGGTGGCCACGCTCCAGCCCGAGGAGCTGCTGCGGCTGCCGATGGACGAGCTGCTGCACCGCCTGTTCTGGGAGGAGCCGCTGCGCCGCTTCGAGCCGGCCACGCCGCGCTTCGCCTGCACCTGCTCGCGCGAGCGCGTGGGCCGCATGCTGGTGGGCCTCGGCCGCGAGGAGATCGAGTCCATCCTGGCCGAGCGCGCCGACGTCGAGGTGGCCTGCAACTTCTGCGGCGCACCGTACCGCTTCGACGCGGTGGATTGCGCCCAGCTCTTCCAGGCGGCGGGCAGCGTGGCGCCGCCGCAGGGTTCGGTGCAGTAGGGCTTCAGTTGATGCGCTGGATGCGATCCAGCGCCGCCGGCGGCTGCAGCATCGGCAGGCTGCGCACATAGGCTTCCAGCGCGTCGATGTCCTGCACCCCCAGGCGCGGGTCGCGGCCCTTCTTCAGCGCCTGGTAACCGTCGCCGCCGGTGGCAATGAAGCTGTTGACGGTGAAGCGGTAGTCGCGCGCGGGGTTGAGCGGCTCGCCCTGCACCAGCACCGAGCCCGGCACCACGCGCTGGCCGCGTGGGCGCTGCGCATCCCAGCGGTAGCTGAAGCCTTGCGAGGGCTGCAGCGGGTAGTACTGGCCGTCTTCCCGCCACTGCTGCTCCAGCAGTTCCAGCAGCTCGGCGCCACTCAGGGTCAGCGTGACGAGCTGGTTGTTGAAGGGCTGGGCGGTGAAGAGGTCGCCGAAATTGATGCGGCCACCGTCCTTGAAGCTCAGGCCGGCGCGCACGCCGCCGGTGTTCGTCAGGGCGAACAGGGCGCCGCCGTGTTCCGCTGCGCGCGTGGCGGCGAAGTGCGCGTCGGCCACGATGTAGCCCATCGGCCAGTTGCCGGCGTCGTCCACCTTGCCATGCGGCACCTCCTTGGACAAGCGGCCCACGGCACGCTCGATCAGCGGGCGTGCCTTGTCCTGGTAAGCCGCCAGCAGCTGGGTCTGCTCGGGGTCCTTGCCGTACTGGTCCAGGCGCACCAGATGGTTGACCGCCTTGGCCTCCAGCACGTCGCGGCTGCCTCGGTCCAGGCTCAGTTCGATCTCGGTGACCATGGAGCCGAACTTGTCGCCGCTGGTGACGAGCTTGCCCTCGAGGCGGCAGTTGTACGCGCGGTGCGTGTGGCCGGTGACGACCACGTCCACCGCCGGGTGCATGCGCTTGACGATGTCGACGATGGGCCCGCTGATGCCCGGGCATTCGTTGTGGCCGCCGCTGGGGTAGCCGCCTTCGTGGATCAGCACCACGATGGCCTGCACGCCTTGCGCTTGCAGTTCGGGCACCAGGCGGTTGATGGTCTCGGCCTCGTCGTCAAAGCGCAGGCCGGCCACGGCCTCGGGCATCACCAGCCCGGGCGTACCCTTGAGCGTGAGCCCGATGAAGCCCACCGGCACGCCCTCGAACTGCTGCACGTGGTAGGCCGGTAGCAGGGTCTGGCCGGTGCGGCTGTCCACCGTGCTGGCGGCCAAGTACTTGAAGCCTACGCCCTTGTACGGCTGCGGACCGCGACAGCCCTCCTTGGGCGCGCAGCCACCGCGGATGCGGCGCAGCAACTCGTCCGCGCCGCGATCGAATTCATGGTTGCCCACGGCCGACACATGCAGGCCCATGGTGGTCAGCGATTCCAGCGTCGGTTCATCGAAGAACAGCGCCGAGAGCAGGGGCGTGCCACCGATCAGGTCGCCCGCCGCCACGAAGATGTGGTTGGCCTTGTCCTTGCGCAGCTGCTTCACCGCCGTGGCCAGGGCTTCCGAGCCCCCCACCGGCACCTGCACCTGCTGGCCTGGGTTGGCCGGGTCGGGCATGCGGAAGGGCGCGGGCGGCAGCAGATTGCCGTGGAAGTCGTTGATGGCCAGCACCTGCACCTTGACCGGCCCGGTCGGCGCGGTGGTGTGTGGCGGCGCGATGCTGCTGCAGGCGGCCAGACACAGGGCGGCGGCCAGGGCCAGGGGGCGGGTGAGGAGGCACATGGTGGGCTTGGACGGTACGGGGGGCAATTGTCGGTGCGCGGCCATCAGCCGCGCGCGCGTTCCGCCGCCCAGGCCGGGTGGGGGCGGCGCAGCGTGGGCAGGGATCGGATCAGCATCTCGGCCAAGGCGGCGCGCTGATCCAGCGGGCCGCTCAGCACGGTGAAGGGAAGGCCCTTGGCCTGCAGCAGGGCCACCAGAGCTTCATGCGCCTGGCGGCGCACGGCCGGCGATTCGCGCAGCCAGCCATCGGCCTGCCAGGGGATGCCCTCTGGGCAGCACAACAGGGTCAGGTCGAAGGCCTGCTGCGCGCGCACTGCCTCGGGCAGGGCGGTGGCGTCCTCGAAGTAGTGGATCGAGTACAGCGCCGTCATCAGGGCGGTGGTGTCCGCCACGACGAGACGGTGGTTCTGGGCGGCTGCCGCGATCCGGCGCGACTGCTCCGCTGAAATGAGCGCCTGCTCCTCGCGCCGTGGCGTGCGCCCGCTGGCCAGGCACCACTCGCGCAGGTATTCGCCCACCGTGGCCACGTCCAGGTCGGCCAGGCGCAGGCCCAGCAGCGTGGTCAGGCTGCTCTTGCCGGTGCACTCCGCGCCCAGCAGGGCCACCTTGCAGACGGCGCTCATGCGGCGTGCGCGCCCCGCTCGGCGTGCGCCCACTCGCGCCAGCCCCACAGGGCCAGCGGAATGAAGGCGGCGTAGAGCAGCACCGTCAGCCAATAGGCCTTGAGCGCGAACAGCACCACCGAGACGGCGTTTACGGCCACCCAGAAGCCCCAGTTCTCGATGAACTTGCGCCCCAGTTGCACGGTGGCCACCACGGAGGCCACGGTGGGCAGCGCGTCCCAATAGGGCAGGGGGGAGTCGGTGTGGCGGCTCAGCCACCAGCCCAGCAGCGGCCAGCCCAAGGCGATGGCGCCCAGGCTCCAGCCCCAGGCCTGCAGCGGCATGCGGCGCACGGTGAGCGCACTCTGAGAGCGCCCGCGCCACCACTGCGCAAAACCCCAGGCCGCCATGGCCACGAAGAAAAGCTGCAGGGCGGCTTCCCCGTACAGCTTGCCCTCCCAGAACAGCAGGGCGTAGAGCAGCGAGGCCGCGGCGGCCAAGGGCCAAGCCACCAGCCATTGCCGCATATTGCCCAGCACCATGGCCACCGAGAGGGCAAAGGCCAGGATCTCCAGCCAGGTGAAGGGGCTCCCCCAGGCCGTGAAGGCGGCCGTCAGCAACCAGTCCTTCACGGGCGCGAAGGGGCGGATGCCGGCAGGGACGGCTGGCCGTCCAGCTTCACGAAGATCTCGTCGGGCTTGACCATGCCGAGCTCCAGGCGAGCTTTCTCTTCCACCATCTCCAGGCCTTCGCGCAGGTCCTTGAGTTCGGCGCGCGCCCGCGTCTGCGCCTCGCGCGCCTTGGTGTTGGCGGCCTCCTGATCCTGCAGCTGCTGCTGCAGTTCGGTGACCCGCGCAGCCGAGCGCTGGCCGAACCAGGTCTGGGCCTGCACCCAGAGCAGGCCCGCAGCCAGCAGCACGGCAATGAAGCGCAAGGGCTTACTTCAGGTTGTAGAACGCGGCGCGACCGGGGTAGACCGCCACATCGCCGAGGTCTTCCTCAATGCGCAGCAGTTGGTTGTACTTGGCCATGCGGTCCGAACGCGACAGCGAGCCGGTCTTGATCTGGCCGGCATTGGTGCCGACGGCGATGTCGGCGATCGTGTTGTCCTCGGTCTCGCCGGAGCGGTGGCTGATGACGGCGGTGTAACCGGCCCGCTTGGCCATCTCGATGGCGGCGAAGGTCTCGGTCAGGGTGCCGATCTGGTTGATCTTGATGAGGATCGAGTTGGCGATGCCCTTCTCGATGCCTTCCTTCAGGATCTTGGTGTTGGTGACGAAGAGGTCGTCGCCGACGATCTGCACCTTGGTCCCCAAGCGCTCGGTGAGCAGCTTCCAGCCGTCCCAGTCGCCCTCGGCCATGCCGTCTTCGATGCTGATGATGGGGTACTTGTCCACCCAGGTGGCCAGCATGTCGGTCCACTGCGCGGCGTTCAGCTTGATGCCGCCTTCGCCTTCCAGCGTGTAGACGCCATCGGCATAGAACTCGCTGGCGGCGCAGTCCAGCGCCAGGGCGATCTGAGTGCCCGGGGTGTAGCCGGCCATCTCGATGGCCTGCAGGATCATCTGGATCGCGGCCTCGTGGTTCTCGACGTTGGGGGCAAAGCCGCCCTCGTCGCCCACCGCCGTGCTCATGTGCTTGTCGTGCAGGATTTTTTTGAGCGCGTGGAAAGTCTCGGCGCCCCAGCGCAGAGCCTCGCGGAAGCTGCTGGCGCCCACGGGGACGATCATCAGCTCCTGCAGGTCCAGGTTGTTGTTGGCGTGTGCGCCGCCGTTGACGACGTTCATCATCGGCACCGGCAGCTGGGTGGCGCCCATGCCGCCGAAGTAGCGGTACAGCGGCAAGCCACTCTCTTCAGCCGCGGCACGCGCCACGGCCATGGAGACGGCCAGCATGGCGTTGGCGCCCAGGCGGCTCTTGTTCTCGGTGCCGTCCAGGTCGATCAGGGTCTTGTCCAGGAAGGCCTGCTCGGAGGCATCGAGGCCCATCACGGCCTCGCTGATCTCGGTGTTGATGAACTCCACCGCCTTCAGCACGCCCTTGCCCAGGTAGCGGCTCTTGTCGCCGTCACGCAGCTCGATGGCCTCGCGGCTGCCGGTGCTGGCGCCGCTCGGCACGGCCGCACGGCCCAGGGTGCCGGACTCCAGCAGGACGTCGCATTCGACGGTGGGATTGCCGCGGCTGTCGAGGATCTCGCGGCCGACGATGTCAACAATGGCGCTCATGGCGTTCCTTGCAAGAAAAAGAAGTCGGGGGGGACTCTAGGTTGGTAACCCGCCGTATTCAGGCCGGCAGGTAGCCTTCAACCAGCGTCATATCGAAATACTCGGTTGCGCCTTGGCGCAGCGCGCGCGCGGTCTGGTAGCCCGGGCCCTCGTACCAGGCGCGCGCCTCGACCATGCTCGGGAAGCGGATGATGGTCAGCCGCGCCGGGCGCCAGTCGCCCTCCAGCACGTCGATTGCGCCGCCGCGCACCAGGTATTCACCGCCGGCCGCGGCAATCGCGGCGGGGGCGGCGGCCATGTAGGCCTTGAAGGCTTCGGGGTCGCGGATCTTGCTGGCGACGATCAGGTACGCAGGAAGAGACATCAGCAGGAGAAATCGTTTTCGAGAAGCGGTTGGGCCTTGACGACGCGGTCCAGGGCCACGAGTTGCTCCAGCAGGGCACGCATGTGCTTGAGCGGTACGGCGTTCGGGCCGTCGCTGAAGGCCTCGGCCGGGTTCGGGTGGGTTTCCATGAAGAGGCCCGCCACACCCACGCCCACGCCGGCGCGGGCCAGCACGGGCACCATCTCGCGGGCGCCGCCGCTGCTCGTGCCCTGGCCGCCCGGCTTCTGCACCGAGTGGGTGACGTCGAACACCACCGGTGCGCCGGAATTGCGCATCTCGGCCAGGCTGGTCATGTCGGCCACCAGGTTGTTGTAGCCGAAGCTGACGCCGCGCTCGCAGGCCAGGAAGCGGTCTTCCGACAGGCCGACTTCGCGGGCGGCAGCGCGCGCTTTGTCGATGACGTTCTTCATGTCCCAGGGCGCAAGGAACTGGCCCTTCTTGATGTTCACCGGCTTGCCACTCTGGGCCACGGCGCGGATGAAGTCCGTCTGGCGACACAGGAAGGCGGGGGTCTGCAGCACATCGACCACGCTGGCCACTTCGGCGATCTGGCTGTTGTCGTGCACGTCGGTCAGCACCGGCAGGCCGGTTTGGCGGCGCACCTCGTCCAGGATCTTCAGGCCGGCCTCGATGCCGACGCCGCGCCGGGAACTGCCCGAGGAACGGTTGGCCTTGTCGAAGGAGCCCTTGTAGATGAGCGGAATGCCCAGGGCCGTGCAGGCGTCCTTCAGGAGGCCGGCCACGTCCAGCGACAGCTGCTGGCTCTCGATCGAGCAGGTGCCGGCGATCAGGAAAAAGGGCTTGTCGACGCCGACCTCGAACCCACACAGCTTCATTTGGCTTCCTTGTGCTGCAGCGCTGCCTTGATGTAGCTGATGAACAGCGGGTGGCCGTCCCAGGGCGTGCTCTTGAACTCAGGGTGGAACTGCACGCCGACGAACCAGGGGTGCTTGTCGCGCGGCAGCTCGACGATCTCGGTCAGCTTCTCGCGCTGGGTGATGGCGGAGATCACCAGGCCTGCCTGCTGCAGCTTGTCGAGGTAATGCTCGTTGGCCTCGTAGCGGTGGCGGTGGCGCTCGGTCACCACGTCGCCGTAAATGCCGTGCGCGATGGTGCCGGGTTTGACATCCGAACTCTGCGCGCCCAGGCGCATGGTGCCGCCCAGGTCCGAGCTGGCATCGCGCTTCTGGATCGAGCCGTCGGCGTCCTGCCACTCGTCGATCAGGGCGATGACCTTGTGCTTGGCCTCGGGGTCGAACTCGGTGGAGTTGGCGCCTTCCAGGCCGGCCATGTGGCGGGCGTATTCGATGGTGGCCACCTGCATCCCCAAGCAGATGCCCAGGTAGGGGATCTTGTGCTCGCGGGCGTATTGGGCGGCGCGGATCTTGCCTTCCACACCGCGCTTGCCAAAGCCGCCCGGCACGAGGATGGCGTCGAACTGCGCGAGCTGGTCGATGTCGCCCGTCTCCAGCGCTTCCGAATCGACGTACTCGATGTTGACGCGGGCGTGGTTGTGGATGCCGGCGTGGCGCAGCGCTTCGTTGAGCGACTTGTACGAATCCGACAGGTCGGTGTACTTTCCGCACATCGCGATGCGCACCTCGTGCTGCGGGTGCTCGACCTCGCGCACCAGGGTGTCCCAGCGCGTCAGGTCGGTGCTGCGGGTGCTGAGTTGCAGCTTGGTGCAGATCAGCTGGTCCAGCCCCTGCTCGTGCAGCACGCGCGGCACCTTGTAGATGGTGTTCACGTCCCACATGCTGATCACGCCGTACTCGGGCACGTTCGTGAACAGCGAGATTTTCTCGCGCTCGTCCTCGGGGATGCGGCGGTCGGCGCGGCAGAGCAGGGCGTCGGGCTGGATGCCAATCTCGCGCAGCTTCTGCACCGTGTGCTGGGTCGGCTTGGTCTTCAGCTCGCCAGCGGCGGCGATCCAGGGCACATAGGTCAGGTGCACGAAGGCGGTGTTCGTCGTGCCCATGCGCAGGCTCATCTGGCGCGCGGCCTCGAGGAAGGGCAGGGACTCGATGTCGCCCACCGTGCCGCCGATCTCGACGATGGCCACGTCCACCGCGTCATCGGTGCCTGCGCCGGCGCCACGCTTGACGAAGTCCTGGATCTCGTTGGTGATGTGCGGAATCACCTGCACCGTCTTGCCGAGGTAATCGCCGCGGCGTTCCTTCTCCAGCACGGACTTGTAGATCTGCCCGGTGGTGAAGTTGTTGGCGCGCTTCATGCGCGTGGTGATGAAGCGCTCGTAGTGACCCAGGTCCAGATCGGTCTCGGCGCCGTCGTCGGTGACGAAAACCTCCCCGTGCTGGAACGGGCTCATCGTGCCCGGGTCCACATTGATGTAGGGGTCCAGCTTGATCAGCGTGACCTTGAGCCCGCGGCTCTCCAACAAGGCTGCGAGAGAGGCGGCGGCCACACCCTTGCCCAGGGAGGACACCACACCGCCGGTGACGAATACGTATTTGGTCATGTCGCGCCGCGTTCCCACGCGCCGCACCCCCTTGGCATCACTGCGGGGGGCCATCAGGCCGAGAACGCTCAAGAGGAAAGGCGAAGTATATCGGCGCGGGTTTACCCGGCCGGCGTGGAACCGGCCTGCGGGCTGGAACAAGGCCGAGGCAGGTGCGGGTTCAACCGGCCGTTTTCGGCTGCTCCGCCAACTGGTCCAGCAGCTGCAGCGCGAGTGCCGCCGTGGCCTCCGGGTGCTCGAACGGGAACAGATGTGTGCCCTCGATCTCGCGGAACAGCGGACCGACGAAGCGGCGCGTGGCCTCGATGCCGCCCATGCGCATCTCGCGGCTGTGCGTGCCGGCAATGAAGGCACGCGGCACGCGCAGGCCGCGGGTGGCGCGCGTGAGTGCATGGGGCAGGGTGGCGTACACGGCGGCCTCCACTTCACGGCGGAACGCCAGGCGCAGGCCGCCGCGCTCGGGGTCGGGCTCGAAGCCGCAATCCAGGTAGTCTTGCAGCACGCGCGGGTCCCAGGCCCGGAACAGGGCCTTGGAGCGGAAGTGCGCTTCCAGCGTGAGGCGGTCTGGCCAGTGCTGGCGACGCTCCTGCGCGATGCTGGCGGGTGGCTGTTTGTGGATGCGACCACTGAGCTTGCCGAAGGCCACGAAACCCGCGCGCCAGCCGCGGATGTAGGGCGAATCCAGCATCAGCACGCCGCGCACCTGCTGCGGGCGGCGTGCGGCTCCCATGAGGCTCAGGAGTCCGCCCAGCGAATGGCCGACCAGGTAGACCGGCTCGCGCGGCTGCACCACCTCGTCCACATAGCGCAGCAGCTGGCTGACCAGATGCGGCCAGTTGCTGCTCACCGGGTGCTGGGGGTCGTGCCCGTACTTTTCGAGGGCGTGGACCTGATGGCCGGCCGCGCGCCAGGCGTCAAAGATCAGGCGGTAGCAACCGGCGGGGTAGCTGTTGGCGTGGGAGAAAACGAGGGTGGACATGGGCGCGCAGTGTGCCGTCGTCGCCCGGCGCAGAATGCCCACTCCACCATCCAAACCTAGGGAGAGTTCTCCATGAAGACCGTTCTGATCGCCACCCTCGCCCTGCTGGCCAGCGCTGCCCAGGCCGCCCCCAAGGCTTGCGAAGAGCTGAAGGCCGAGATCGCTGCCAAGCTGGATGCCAAGGGTGTCAAGGGCTACACGCTGGACATCGTGGCCACCGACCAGGTGGCCGACCAGAAGGTGGTCGGCAGCTGCGAGGGCGGCAGCAAGAAGGTCGTCTACAAGCGCGGCTGAATCATTCCCTGCCCAGCAGGGACTTGATGCGGTACAGCTGCTCCAGCGCCTCGCGCGGGCTGCAGCTGTCCAGGTCCAGGCCGCGCAGCGCCTTCAGCGCGGGCGGCTCTTCGGCCTGCGGGGCGGCCGGCGGCGCCGCGAACAGATCCACCTGGGCCTGGGCGCCGGCTTTCTGGGCCTCCAGCGCCTCCAGACTGGCGCGCGCCTGGCGCAACACCGGCGCGGGCATGCCGGCCAGGCGCGCCACCTGCACGCCATAGCTGCGGCTGGCCGGGCCGGGCTGCAGCTCGTGCAGGAAGGCGATGTCATCGCCCGCCTCGACGGCCGAGACATGCAGGTTGTGGGCCTCGCTTTTCTGCGCCGGCAACTCGGTCAGCTCGAAGTAATGCGTGGCGAACAGGGTGAGCGAGCGGTTTTTGTCGTGCAGGTGCGTGGCGATGGCACCGGCCAGCGCCAGGCCGTCGAAGGTCGAAGTGCCGCGGCCGATCTCGTCCATCAGCACCAGGCTTTGTTCGGTGGCGGCGTGCAGGATGGCCGCGGCCTCCGTCATTTCCAGCATGAAGGTGGACTGGGCGTTGGCCAGGTCGTCCGCCGCGCCAATGCGGGTGTGGATGGCATCCAGCGGCCCCAGCCGGCAGGCCTGGGCCGGCACGTAGGAGCCCATCGAGGCCAGCAGTGCGATCAAGGCCACCTGGCGCATGAAGGTTGATTTGCCGCCCATGTTCGGGCCGGTGATGACGAGCAGGCGACGCTTGGCGTCGAGCCGGCAGTCATTGGGTTGGAAGGCAATGCCCTTGGTCTCGGCCAGGCGCGCCTCCACCACCGGGTGGCGGCCGGCCTGGATGTCGATGCAGGGGTAGCTTACAAACTCGGGCGCGCACCAGTTCAGCGTGGCGGCACGCTCGGCCAGCGCGGCCAGCACGTCCAGGCTGGCCAGGGCGCGCGCCACCGTGGCCAGCGCCTGCACGAAGCCGCCCAGGTCGTCGAGCAAGCGCTCGAACAGGAACTTTTCGCGCGCCAGGGCGCGTTCGCTGGCGGAGAGCGCCTTGTCCTCGAAGGCCTTGAGCTCGGGCGTGATGAAGCGCTCGGCGTTCTTCAGGGTCTGGCGGCGCTGGTAGTTGTCCGGCACCTTGTCCTTCTGGCCCTGCGTCACCTCAATGTAGAAGCCGTGCACCTTGTTGAACTGCACGCGCAGGTTCGGGATGCCAGTGCGCTCGCGCTCGCGCAGTTCCAAGTCAAGCAGGAAGGCGTCGCAGTTGGCGTTGATGGCACGCAGCTCATCCAGTTCGGCATCGAAGCCGCTGGCGATGACGCCGCCATCTCGCAGCCACACCGCGGGCTGCTCCGCCAGCGCGGCGCGCAGCAGCTCGGCCACCTGAGGCGGTGCGGCCAGATCCTGGCGCAGCTGGTTCAGCAGCGCGGCGCCAGGGGGCACGGCGGCGGCCAGCTCGGGCAGCAGCAGCAAGGTTTCGCGCATGCCGGCGAGCTCGCGCGGGCGCACTTGCCGCAGCGCAATGCGGCTGGTGCTGCGCTCGACGTCGGACACGCGCCGCAGCGCCTCGCGCAGGGGCTCGAAGCCCAGTTCCAGCAGGGTGGCGATGGCCGCCTGGCGCGCCTGCGCCAGGGAACGCTCGCGCGCCGGCGTCAGCAGCCAATGGCGCAGCGCGCGGCTGCCCATGCCGGTGCGGCAGCTGTCCAGCAAGGAGAGCAGGGTGGGCGCCTCTTCACCGCGCAGAGTCTGCGTCAGCTCCAGGTTGCGCTGGGTGGCGGGCGGCAGGTCGATCAGCTCACTGGCGCGCAGCACTGCCAGCCGTTTTACGTGCGCCAGCGCGCGGCCTTGCGTGTGTTCCAGGTAGGCCAGCAGGGCGCCGCCGGCAGCCTGGGCCACCGGCAGATCCTGCGCGTTCAGGCCCTGCAGGCTGGCCACGCCGAGCTGTTCGCACAGCTTGCGCTCGCCCAGGGCGCTTTCGAACTGCCAGGGCGGGCGGGCGGTGGTGGGGGCGCGCACCACGCTCAGGGCTTCGGGTTGGCCGGGCGCGGAGTGGTCGCGCGCCAGCAGGATCTCGGCCGGGTTCAGGCGCGCCAGCCAGCCGGGCAGCTCGGTGTGGCTGCATTCCAGCAGGCCGATCTCGCCCTGTGCGAGCGTGACCCAGGCCAGGCCGAAGCGGCCCGCGGCGGCATGCAGTGCAAGGAGTGGGGCGTCCTGCTTGTCGGCCAGCAACTCGGCGTCCGTCACCGTGCCCGGGGTGACGATGCGCACCACCTTGCGCTCGACCGGGCCCTTGCTGGCGCCCACCTCGCCCACCTGCTCGGCAATGGCGACCGATTCGCCCAGCTTCAGCAGCTTGGCCAAGTAGTTTTCCAGCGCCGCCACCGGCACGCCGGCCATCACGACCGGCTCGCCGCCACTGCTGCCGCGCACGGTCAGCGTGATGTCCAGCAGCGCATTGGCCTTGCGCGCGTCGTCGTAGAAGACCTCGTAGAAGTCCCCCATGCGGAAGAACACCAGTAGGTCCGGGTGGTCGGCCTTGATGCGCAAATATTGCTGCATCAAGGGGGTGTGTGTTTCGAGCGGGGCGAGGGGCGCAGAGGACAAGGTGATCGGGGGCGGGCGCGCGAGGGGGCCGGATTATCCCGACCCTGCCCCCGCACGGCCGGGAATCAGCTGGCGCTGCGCTTGCGGCGCGAACCCGCCGCCAGCAGACCCACGCCGGCGAGTGCGAGGGCGGTGGGTTCGGGTACGTCGTAGAGCGCAAACGCGCGGTCACCGCCACGCGCGGCGAAGGTGCCGGTCACGACCCCATTGGCGTAGCTGTTCTGGAACGTGACGTCTCCCGCTTCGTAAGGGCCGGCCATGGTCCAGCCGAAGAACGGCGAGAACCCATCCGCGTTCGAGCGCACCGAGAACCAGTAGTTTGTGCCGGCCTCGGCGGCAAAAGCACTGCCCAGGGCGAGGTCGAAGTCGTACACATCGACCGAGTTGCCGGCGAAGACGCCGTCGGT
Organism: Inhella sp.; assembly: GCF_041912635.1. Classification (GTDB taxonomy): domain Bacteria; phylum Pseudomonadota; class Gammaproteobacteria; order Burkholderiales; family Burkholderiaceae_C; genus Inhella. Next base: position 41,711 of record NZ_JAYRMO010000023.1, on the reverse strand, counting down.
CGCGTTGCTGCGGTGGACCGCACTGTCCGCAAAAGTCTTGCTGAAGGCCAGCGCACCCGGAGTGCCGCCATCGTCCTGTCGGAACTCCACCGTCCAGGAGTTGGTGTTCGGTGCGCCATTGCCGCAGCAGGGTGCTTGGTTGGTCAAGTAGATCCCGCGCCAGGTGACGCGGCTGATGGCGGCGTTGGCCCCGAGCGAGAAGTCGTCCTGGGCTTGCCAGCCGCTGTTGCTGCTGTTGAAGTGGCTGGTCCAGACGGCACCGACATTGGGGCCCGCCACCGGCGCCTGTTCATAGACCGGGGCTGCGACGGCGTGGATGGAGAAGCTGGCGAGCAGCAGCAGGGCGAGGCGGGGAATGCGGGGGGTCATCGAAGGCTCCTTGGAGGGATTGGGCTCAGGCGCGCGCCGTGCGGGTGCGGTGCAGCGGGCTGATCAATCCGACAAGGCCAACCAGCAAGGCAGCCAGTAGCCACAAGGGGTTGATCGACAGACGGTGTTTCATCGTGTGCTCCTGAGCCCCTTGGGTTGGGGTGCAGTCAGCATCGCGGCGGGCCGTTTCGGCCGGGTTGCAGCCGGGCGGCCGCTGTGTTGCGTTTGTTGCAGGGCCCCAAATGCCGACGCCCCGCGTCGCGGGGCGTCGAGGCTTGGGGAGCCGGGGGCTTAGAAGGGCGCGTCTTCGGCGCCGGCGCTGCGCGTGCTGGTGATGCGGCGCGACTTGGGCTGGGCAGCCGCCGGCGCCGGGGCGGGCGCTGCTTCAGGTGCTTCGCCGGCTTCTTCGGTGTTGATGACACGGCTGTAGGGCTGCAGCAGGGGCACCAACTGGGCGTAGATCTTGGGGGTGCCGGCCAGCACCTCGCGTTGGTGCAGGAAGTCGCTCTCGCCGGTGAAGTTGCCCACCAGCCCACCGGCCTCGGTGATGATCAGCGAGCCTGCCGCCACGTCCCAGGGCGAGAGACCGGTCTCGAAGAAGGCGTCGTAATAGCCAGCGGCCACATAGCAGAGGTCGAGCGAAGCGGCACCCGGGCGGCGCACGCCGGCGGTCTGCTGCATCACGTCTTCGAACAACTTGAGGTAGCGCTTGAAGTTGTCGCCGCGGCGGAAGGGAAAACCGGTGCCCACCAAGGAATCCGACAGGCGCGTGCGGCGCGAGACGCGCAGGCGGCGGTCATTCAGGTAGGCGCCGCGGCCCTTGCTGGCGTGGAAGAGGTCGTTGCGGGTCGGGTCATAGACGACCGCCTGCTGCACCTGGCCGCGATGCGCCAGCGCGATCGACACCGCGTAGATCGGCAGGCCGTGGATGAAGTTGGTGGTGCCGTCCAGCGGATCGATGATCCACTGGTAGTCGGACTTCTGGTTGCCATGCTCCTTGCCGGATTCCTCGGCCAGGATGGCGTGCTGGGGATAGGCTTCCAGCAGGGTCTTGATGATCACGGCCTCGGCCGCGTGGTCGACTTCGGTGACGAAGTCGTTGTACGCCTTGGCGCCCACCTTGATGATGTCCAGGTCCAGCGAGGCGCGGTTGATGATGGCACCGGCGGCGCGGGCGGCCTTGATGGCCACGTTCAGCATGGGATGCAAAGCAGCAGAGGACATGCGGTCGTCTTCCTGGAAGTTGGGTGGGCTGGCGGTAAAAAAGAGCGCCCGGCAGCAGCCGGGATAATCGCGGGATTCTACTGAGTCCTGCGGGGCGCGCCGTCGTGCATTCCACACGCTTCATCCTGATGAACACCAGTCACCCCGGCAATGTCGGGGCCACGGCGCGCGCGATGAAGGTGATGGGCTTTGACGACCTGGTGCTGGTGCGGCCGCGCTTTGCCGATGTGCTGCAGCAGGAGGAGACCCTGGCCTTTGCCAGCGGCGCCACCGAGGTGCTGGAGCGCGCACGCGTGGTCGACAGCCTGGCCGAGGCCCTCGACGGCGTGCAGTTCCTGGTGGGCACTGCCATGACACCGCGCGACTTCGGTCCGCCCTGCAGCGCCCCTCGGCCGCTGTTCGAGGGCTTGGCTGGCCGGGCGCTGCGGCCCAGCCTCGGCCTGGTGTTCGGCAGTGAGCGCTTTGGCATGAGCAACGAGGACGTGTACCGCTGCCATGCCCTGGTCTCCATCCCCACGCATCCCGACTACGGCTCCCTCAACCTCGCGCAGGCCGTGCAGCTGCTGGCCTACGAATGGCGCCAGGCCCTGGGCGGCTTCCCGGTGCAGGCCCGCACCAAGCCGCCCGAGCTGGCCGACGCGCAGGCGGTACAGGGCCTGCTGACCCATTGGCAGCAGGCGCTGGTGGACATCGGCTTTCTGGACCCGGTGGCCCCGAAGAAGCTGATGCCGCGGCTGAACCAGCTCGTCAACCGCGCCGGGCTGCAGTCCGAGGAGTTGCACATCCTGCGCGGTATCGCAAGGGCGATGCAAAAGGCGGCGGCGCAAGACAAATCCCCTTGTTGACGCTGGCCTTGCCCTGAGCCGAAGGCAAGCACCTCTCGCCTGCCTACACTCGCCGCCCCCAAGAAGGATTTGCCCCATGTTTGCCCGTCTGCGCGAAGACATCGCCTGCATCCTTGAACGCGACCCCGCCGCCCGCACGGCCTGGGAAGTGTTCTGGTGTTACCCGGGCCTGCACGCGCTGATCCTGCACCGTCGCGCGCACTGGCTGTGGACGCATGGCTTCAAGACCCTGGGCCGCTTTGTTTCGCACTTGAGCCGCTGGCTGACCGGCATCGAGATCCATCCCGGTGCCCAGTTCGGTCGGCGCGTCTTCATCGACCACGGCATGGGCATCGTCATCGGTGAGATGGCCGAGGTGCACGATGAGGTCACCATCTACCAGGGGGTGACGCTGGGGGGCACCACGCTCGTCAAGGGCGCCAAGCGCCACCCCACGCTGGAGCGCGGGGTGGTGGTGGGGGCCAACGCCTGCGTGCTGGGCGGCTTCACGGTGGGAGCGGGCGCGCGCATCGGCTCCGGGGCGGTGGTCACCAAGCCGGTGCCGGCTGGGGCCACGGCGGTGGGCAACCCGGCCCGCATCATCGAGGCCAAGGATCCGCAGCGGGAGGCAGCGGCCAGCAAGATGGGGTTCAGCGCCTATGCGGTGACGCAGGGCGACGACCCGGTGTCGCAGGCCATGAAGGGTCTGATCGACAACGCCGCCGGGCACGAGCACCAGATCGCGCTGCTCTGGGCTGCCATCAAGGAGCTGAGCGAAAGCGGCAAGAAGAACTGCGTGCCTTCGGACGCGCTCAAAGACGAGTGTTTCGACGCCGAGCAGCTCAGCCGGCTGGTGAAGTAGGGCGACCGAGCCCCCCTCAGGGTTCTACCCACCCCGCAGCCGGGTGGCGGGGCCGTTGGGTGTTGCCTCTGCTTACAAACATGCGACCCACCCGCGCGGCCCTGGCCCGAGGATGCGAGCCCTGCCCATCGTGGAACACCCCCACAGCAAGGAGCGCCCGCATGAAGTTCCATTCCCTCCTCGTTGCCGCCCTGCTGGGCGCCGGGCAACTCGGCGTGCAGGCCGCGCCCGTGCTTGCCAGCTTTGACGACCTGCCCAGCCTGCCGGCGGTGACGGGGGCGACGGGCCTGTACTACGCCAACGGCGCCAGCCTGAGCTATCGGAATGTGATCTGGGACGAGCGCTTCAGCGTGGTGGGCGATGCCTACCGCGTGGCGCCGCCGGATGGCCCCCTGTTCGGCCTGCCGCAGTCGGGCCATCACTTCGTCACCAATGTCGCGGCGCAGTTCGGCGGCGAGTTCACCAACGACCACTTGTTCATCAGCACCGACCAGGTGCTCACCGAGGCCTGGTTTGGCCAGAACGAGTACTACGGCTACGGCGGCGGGGCCGACGAGGTCACCGTTCACGCGCTGCATGGCCTGGACGTGCTGGCCTCCGTCAGCCTGGCCCTGCCCGATGACGTGGACGGCCAGCCCGAGCTGCTGCGCCGCATGGACACTTCGGTCTTCCTCTCCCTGAGCGGCATCACCGGCTACCGCATCGATCGCCATGAGCGCGGTAGCCTGTCCGGCAACTGGGTGGGTGACAACTTCGTGTTCCAGCCGGCCCAGCAGGTGCCCGAGGCGCCAACGGGCTGGCTGGCCCTGCTGGGCCTGGCCGCCATCGGCGCCCGGCGCCGCATGCGGAGCTAAGCGGGATTGCGCTGGGCGCTCTTCGGCCGGAAGGCCTTGCAGACGGCCGGGTCGGTTTCCAGGTAGGGCCCGCCGATCAGATCGATGCAATAGGGCACGGCGGCAAAGATGCCGGGCAGCTCCAGGCCGCCATCGGCGCCGCGCAGGCCCTCCAGCGTTTCGGCGATGGCCTTGGGTTGGCCGGGCAGGTTCAGGATCAGGCAGCGCCCGCGAATCACGCCCACCTGACGCGACAGGATGGCCGTGGGCACGAAGCGCAGCGAGATCTGGCGCATCTGCTCGCCAAAGCCGGGCATGACGCGCTCGGCCACGTCCAGCGTTGCATCCGGGGTCACGTCGCGCGGGGCCGGGCCGGTACCGCCGGTGGTCAGCACCAGGTGGCAGCCGGTCTGGTCCACCAGTTCGCGCAGGGTTTCGGCGATGGTGGCGCGCTCGTCGGGGATCAGGCGCGGCTCAAACTCGATCGGATTGCGCAGTGCCTTGCCCAGCCACTCGCGCAGCGCTGGCAGGCCCTTGTCCTCATAAACGCCGGTGCTGGCCCGGTCCGAACAGGACACGATGCCGATGCGGACGCTCTCCATCAGGCCGCGTCCTCCGCTTCGGGCTGCTCCTTCAGGAACTGGAACAGCTCGCGAAAGCCCCGCCCGCTGCGGGCTTCGGGGTTGGCGGAAGCATCCTTGCGCGCCGAGCGCACCAGGCTGCGTAGCTGCTGCACATCCACGCCCGGGTGCTGCTCGATGTAGGTCTGCAGGGCCTCATCGCTGTCGATCAGCTGGGTGCGCACATGCTCCAGCTTGTGCAGACGCAACTGGTCCTGCGCATGTCCCAGACGGAAGGCCGCCACGGCTTCGTGCAGGGGCTCGGCCTCGACACCCCGCATCAGCTTGCCGATGTACTGCAGCTGGCGGCGCTTGGCGCCGTGGGCGGTGATTTTCTTGGCGTCGCGCAGGGCGAAGCGCAGGGTTTCGGGCATTTGGAGCGCGTTCAGCCGACTGTCGGGCAGGGTCAGCAGGTCTTCGCCGAGCTTCTGCAGCGCATCGGACTCGCGCTTGAGCTGGGTGCGGCTGGGGCCGTACTCATCACTGTCGGCGTCGTGCTGCAGGTGCGAGAGCGGGCCCGGGCGAGGGCGCTTGGGGCGGTCATTGAAGGACATCGGCTCATCATAATGAGCGCCCCTGTTTCCTGGCCCTGTGCCGGCCCCATCCATGAGCACCCCAGCCCAAGGCTTTGCCCATTCGCGTGACGAGTTCCAGGACCTCGTGGAGCGCACCCTGCAACTGGCGCGGGAACGCGGCGCCAGCGACGCGGCGGCCGAAGTCAGCGAGGGCGCGGGCCTGTCGGTCTCGGCGCGCCTGGGGAAGCTAGAGAACGTCGAGCGCAACCGCGACAAATCGCTCGGGGTCACCGTCTACCTGGGCCAGCGCCGCGGCCACGCCAGCACCTCGGATTTTTCCGACAAGGCACTGGCCGACACCGTGCAGGCGGCTTACGACATCGCCCGCTTCACCGCCGAGGACCCGGCCGCCGGGCTGCCGGATGCGGGGGATCTGCTCCTCGAACCCGCGCCCGATTTGGACTTGTTCCACCCCTGGGCCATCGATGCCAGCCAGGCCTGCGAGCTGGCGCTGCGTTGCGAAGCCGCCGCGCTGGCCACCGACCGGCGCATCAGCAACAGCGAGGGCGCGGCCGTGTCGGCCCAGCAGTCGCACTTCTTCGCCGGCAACAGCCGCGGCTTTCGCGGCGGCTACGCCAGCAGCCGGCACTCGATCTCGGTCGCCCCGATCGCCGGTCGCGGCGCCGACATGCAGCGCGACGCCTGGTACAGCTCCGAGCGGAGCGCCGCCGACCTTGCGGCGCCCGAGGCCGTCGGGCGCTATGCGGCCGAGCGTGCGCTCTCGCGCCTGAAGGCGCGCAAGGTGGCCACGGCCGAGGTGCCGGTGCTGTTCGAGAACACCGTGGCGGCCGGCCTGCTGGGGGCCCTGGTGCAGGCCACCAGCGGCGGCGCGCTCTATCGCAAGGCCAGCTTCCTGGTGGACAGCCTGGGTCAGCCGGTGCTGGCCTCGCACATCGACATTGACGAGGACCCGCTGCTGCCGCGTGGCAAGGGCAGCTCGGCCTTCGATGACGAGGGTGTGCGCACGCAGGCCCGCAGCGTGGTGCAGGGCGGAGTGCTGCAGGGCTATTTCCTGTCCAGTTACTCGGCGCGCAAGCTGGGGCTCAAGACCACCGGCCATGCCGGCGGTTCGCACAACCTGGTGATGAAGAGCCGCTGCACGGCCGCCGGGGATGACCTGCCAACCCTGATCCGTCGCATGCGGCGGGGCCTCTTCGTCACCGAGTTGATGGGGCAGGGCGTCAACTACGTGACGGGCGACTACTCGCGCGGCGCCAGCGGCTATTGGGTGGAGGACGGCGAGATCGCCTTCCCGGTGCAGGAAGTGACCATCGCCGGCAATCTGCGCCAGATGTTCCAGGACATCGTGGCGATCGGCACCGACCGCTACACCCTGGGAACCAAGACCGTCGGGTCGGTGCTGGTCTCGCGCATGAAGCTGGCAGGCTCCTGAGCGCAAGAAGGGCTGACGGGTTTGCCCGCAGAGGGAATCCGGACGGCCCTTCCTAGACTGCGCGGGTCTCAGGTTTTCCCTCATTCAAGGAGAGCAATCGATGGAGCGTCGTTCCTTTGTCGGCCAGGCAGGTCTGGCCGGCATCCTGGCCGCGGGCGTGGCCCCGGCTGTGCAAGCCCAAACCGTGCTGCGCTGGCGCCTCGCGTCCAGCTTCCCCAAGGCGCTGGACACCATCTATGGCGCCGCCGAGGTCTTCGCCAAGAAGGTGGCCGAGATGTCGGGCGGCAAGTTCCAGATTTCCGTTCATGCCGGTGGCGAACTGATGCCCGCTTTCGGCGTGGTGGATGGCGTGCAGAACGCCACCGTGGAGATGGCGCACACGGCGCCCTATTACTTCTTCGGGAAGGACGAGACCTTCGCCATCGGCTGTGCCATCCCCTTCGGACTGAACAGCCGCCAGATGACGGCCTGGCAGTACGAGGGCAACGGCCTGAAGCTGATGCGCGAGTTCTACGCCAACTACAACATCGTTCATTTCCCGATGGGCAATACCGGCGCTCAGATGGGCGGCTGGTATCGCAAGGAAATCAAGACGGTCGCAGACGTCAAGGGTCTGAAGATGCGCATCGGCGGCTTTGCCGGCCGTGTGCTGGAGCGCATGGGCGGTGTGCCGCAGAACATTCCGGGCGGCGAGATTTACCAAGCTCTGGAAAAGGGCACCATCGACGCCGCTGAATGGGTGGGTCCTTATGACGACCTGAAGCTGGGTTTCTTCAAGGTGGCGCCCTTCTATCACTACCCGGGCTGGTGGGAGGGTGGCCCGCAGCTGGACCTCTACATCAACACCAAGGCCTTCAATGGCCTCTCGGCCGAGTACAAGGCCATCGTGGAGGCCGCGGCCGCCTTTGCGCACACCGAGATGCAGGCCAAGTACGACGCCCGCAACCCCGCCGCGCTGACGCAATTGCTGGCCAACAAGACCAAGCTGGTGCAAATGCCGGTGCCGGTGATGGACCTGGCTTTCCAGGAGTCGATGGGTCTGTACAGCGAGCTGATGGCCAAGAACCCGAACTGGAAGAAGGTCTACAGCGACTACGCGGCCTTCCGCAAGGAAAGCAACCGCTGGTTCCGCTACACCGAAGCCTTCTTCGACAACTACATGCAGAGCAAGGTCAACAAGCTCTGAGGCCGCACCGGATGCGGATGTGACAAGGGGCCCGCGGGGCCCCTTGTCGTTGCAGCGTGGCACCCCGCCTCATTCCGAGGCGGCGCTGGCCGGCGCCGAGGCGGCAACGTCCTCCTCAATCGGCGGTGGCGCGAACGTGGGTGTGGCCGGCTCCATGTCCCTGTAGATCTGCTCGGTGTCCACGTCCTTGACGCTTGTGGCCTTGTCGTGGGTGACGAGACCCGGGAAGGCAATGATGAGCGCCACCATCACGATCTGGATCAGCACAAAGGGCACGGCACCCCAGTAGATCTGGCCGGTGCTGACCTTGGCCACGGTCTGTCCGGTCACGCGGTCCTTGTAGTCCTCGGTCGGCGCCACGCTGCGCAGGTAGAACAGCGCAAAGCCAAAGGGCGGGTGCATGAAGGAGGTCTGCATATTGACCGCCAGCAGCACGCCGAACCAGACCAGGTCAATGCCCAGCTTTTCGGCCACCGGGCCCAGCAGGGGCACGACGATGAAGCTGAGTTCGAAGAAGTCCAGGAAGAAGGCCAGCACGAACACGAGCACGTTCACCACGATCAGGAAGCCCAACTGGCCGCCCGGCAGTGAGGTCAGCAGGTGCTCCACCCAGCGTGGGCCGTCCACTCCCTGGAAGGCCAGGCTGAAGACGGTCGAGCCGATCAGGATGAAGACCACGAAGCAGCTGAGCTTCATGGTCGTGTCCATGGCCTGCTTGAGCAGCGGCAGCTGCAGGCGGCGCCGCGCCAAGGCCATCACCAGCGCACCCACTGCGCCCATGGCGCCACCCTCCGTCGGTGTGGCGATGCCGAGGAAGATCGTGCCCAGCACCAGGAAGATCAGCGCCAGCGGCGGGATCAGCACGAAGGTCACCCGCTCGGCCATGCGCGACAGCAGCCCGAGCTTGAACAGCCGGTTCAGCACGGCGAGTGAGAACGCCACCGCCACGCCCACGCACATGGACAGCACGATGGTCTCGTCCATCGGGGCTTCGGCCGGGCGCTGCTTCGCAAACAGCACGGCCAGCACCACCGTGAGCAGCACCAGCACACCCAGCGAACGCAGGCCGCTTGCGCCGCTGTCCTCGCGGATGGTGCGGGCGCTGAGGGGCAGGGCGGGTGCCCAGGCCGGCCGCCACAGCGTGACGAGCAGCACGAAGCCGACATAGAGCGCCGTAAGCACGAAGCCTGGGATGAAGGCGCCCTTGTACAGATCGCCGACCGAGCGCCCGAGCTGGTCGGCCAGGATGATCAGCACCAGCGAGGGCGGAATGATCTGCGCCAGCGTGCCCGAGGCGGCGATCACGCCCGAGGCAATCCGGCGGTCGTAGCCGTAGCGCAGCATGATGGGCAGCGAGATCAGGCCCATCGAGATCACCGATGCCGCGACCACGCCGGTCGTGGCCGCCAGCATGGCGCCCACCAGGATCACCGCGAAGGCCAGGCCGCCGCGTACCGGTCCGAACAGCTGGCCAATCGTGTCGAGCAGGTCCTCCGCCATGCCGGAGCGCTCCAGGATCAGCCCCATGAAGGTGAAGAAGGGGATCGCCAGCAGGGTCTCGTTCTTCATGATGCCGAAGATGCGCAGCGGCAGCGCATGCATCAGCGACTCCAGGCCGGGCACGCCCAGGGCCACGCCCAGGTAGCCGAAGAACAGACCGCAGGCCGCCAGCGAGAAGGCGACCGAGAAGCCCATCAGAAGGAACAGGATCAGCCCACCGAACATGATGGGCGCGAGGTTGGCGACGATGAACTCGTTCATGCGGCGCTCCCGCTTTGCTTGCGGATCGCCTCGGCCAGTTCCTCCTCGGCGGTCTTGGCCTGCTGGCGAGCGCTCGGGTCGGGGCCACGGCCGGCCAGGAAGGCCAGCCGCTTGACCACCTCGGAAAGCCCCTGCAGGCCCAGCAGCGCCATGCCCACCGGCAGCAGCGCATACACCGGCCAGCGGATCAGGCCGCCGGCGTTCTCGCTCATCTCGCCCGACACGAAGGCCTTGTGAACCTCAGGCCAGGACAGTGCGCTCACGTAGACCACGAAGGGCAGCAGGAACACCAGCAAGCCGAAGATCTCGACCTTCACCTGCGTGCGGCGCGGAAAGCGGCCCAGCACCACGTCGATCTTGACGTGCTCGTTGCGCAGCAGGGTGTAGGCCGAGGCCAGCAGGAAGATGGCGGCGAACAGATACCACTGGATCTCGAGGAAGGCGTTCGAGCTGTTGCTGAATACCTTGCGCACGATGGCGTTGCCCGCGCTGATCAGCACCATCAGCAACACCAGCCAGGACAGCCAACGCCCCACCCAGGCATTCAGGGCGTCGACGCCCTGCGAGAACTTCAGCAACCCATTCATGCGACCCCCACGGAGAGGGGCCCGACTGTACGGAGCAGGGCCGCGGCGATGGCCGCGACCCCACTAGGGATTGCCCGCGTTCAACCGAGCTGGCAAGCCTGTGCGTAGAGGTTGGCGGAGCGCGCGCCCGAGCGGCAGAACATCAGCAAGGGGCGCGGCAGATCTTTCAGCAGCTCGGCCATGGCGGCCACCTGCTCTGGCGTCTGGAAGCCGCCCGACACCGGGAGGTAGCGGTACTCCAGCCCGGCCGCCCGGGCGGCCGTCTCGATGTCGGCCTGGGCGGGTTGATCCGGGCCATGCTCGAAATCAGGGCGGTTGTTGACGACGCTGCGAAAGCCCATGCCGGCGAGCTCGCCCATGTGCTCGGGGGCGAGCTGCGGTGCCACGCAGACGTCGGCGGCGATCTGGCGGATCTGGATGCTCATGGCCTTCAACCCGCCAGGGCCTGCTTGACGGCGGCGGAGGCCTGGCTCATGTCCGCCTTGCCGGCCAGACGGGCCTTGACGGCGCCCATCACCTTGCCCATGTCGGCCGGGCCGCTGGCGCCCAGTTCTGCCACGATGGCCTTGACTTCCGCGAGCAGGGCGTCGGCGGAGAGGCGCTCGGGCAGATAGACCTGCAGCACCGCCACTTCGGCCTCTTCCTTGCTGGCCAGATCCTCGCGGCCAGCGCCACGGAACTGCTCCATGGCGTCCTTGCGCTGCTTGATCAGCTTGTCGACGATGGCGACCAGGGCGGTGTCGTCCACCACCACGCGTTCATCCACTTCCTTTTGCTTGACGGCGGCCAGCAGCATGCGGATGGTGCCCAGGCGCTCGGTGTCCTTGGCGCGCATGGCGGTTTTCATGTCTTCGGTGATGCGGTCTTTGAGGCTCATCGTCGGTAATGCGGCGGGGGTGAAAACAAAACGGCCCGCGACACCAGGTGGCGCGGGCCGTCAGGGCAGGGCGTCGAAGCGAGCCCGGGCCGGTGATCGTTGCCGATCAGTACATGCGCTTGGGCAGCTGCATGCTGCGCACGCGCTTGTAGTGGCGCTTGACGGCGGCAGCCTTCTTGCGCTTGCGCTCGGCCGTGGGCTTTTCAAAGAATTCACGGGCGCGCAGGTCGGTCAGCAGACCGAGCTTTTCGATGGTGCGCTTGAAGCGACGCAGGGCGACGTCGAACGGCTCGTTTTCTTTGACGCGGATGGTGGTCATGTGTGGAAGCTTCCTTCGGTTTCGCTCGGTGTTTGTGGCGGGTGTGCAGGGCTGGCTAATTGGTGAACTAGTTCACCGGTGCTCCGGGGTCCGGACCTGAGTACCGGCTGCCCTTTGCATACCTTGTGCCGACAAATCGACGCGGGGTTTGCTAGCAAAGCGCGCGAGTATATACGAATCTTTTCGACTTATTGAGCGGCGCTCTCGGGTTGCGCCAGCTCGGCGGCCTTCATGGCTTCCAGTTCGGCGGTCTGCGCGGTGTGCAGGCAGTTGTCCGCCAGGCGCTGACCCAGCTTGGCATTCATCAGCATCGACTTGATGGGCACCTGCAGCCAGACCAGGCCTGCCTTGGCGTTTTCCAGGCGAATGACGCCGGTGCTGGTGGGTTGCGGCGTCAGGATGTGCTGCTGCTTGCCCAGGGTCAGCATGAATCGGCCGGCCAGGCTGGGGTGGGGATCAACCCGGACGCTGCGACCGAACTCGCACTGCGAGTCACCCACGAGCACGCGCGGCACCACCGCCATGCGCTCGTCGTCCAGGGTTTCCGGCTCGGGCGGCTCCACGGGCAGGGCGGGCTTGGCCTTGCTGACCTTCTTGATCGGCTTGGGTGGCGTGGGATTGGCGTGGGCGGGCGCGAAGGCCAGGCAGATGGCCGAGCAAGAGGCCGCAAGCAGAAGCGTGCGCATGGGAGAGTTCCGCAGAGTCAGGCTGCGATTGTCGCGCCGAAGTAACGCTGGCGCACTTCCACGGGCAGGTCCTGGCCGGTGCGCTGGGCGCGCTCCAGAAGGCTCCAGAAGAGGCGATAGCTGGCGCGGTCGTGCAACTGGTCGCGGTGCCGAATCGGCCCCCAGCCTGCGGCCTGAGCGGCATCGAGGATCTCGATGGCCTCGTCCACCTCGGCCGTGCTGGGGGCGAAGGCCTCCAGGATGGGCTCGATCTGATCGGGGTGGATGCTCCACATGCGCGTGTAGCCAAACTCGCGCGCGGCGCGCCGCGCCGCTTCCTGCAGGCGTGAGCGCGAGCGCAGTTCGGTGACGACGCAATGCGAGGGCACGATGCCATGGCCGTGACAGGCCGCTGCAATGGCCAGCTTGGCTTGCCGCACCAAGGGGTGGTCAAACTGCCCGTCCAGCGTCAGTGCCTCGCGCGGAATGGCGCCGTGGTGGGCAGAGACGAAATCCATCAGGCCGAATGAGAGGGACTGCAGCGCCGGATGGGCGGCGATGGTCTCGACCTCGCGCAGGCCGCCGTGGGTTTCGATCAGCGCCTGCAGCGGCGGCGCCGACCTTGTCCCCCACGCCTGCCGGACCGCCGCTGCGCCGCGTGCCAGTTGGGCGTGCGACTCGATCTTGGGCAGCATCAGGTAGGCCGGTGCGACCGGAGCGGCGGCCAGCGCCTGCAGCTCCAGCTCGAAGGCCGGGTGATCCACCGGGTGCACACGCACGCCCACGCGGCCATGGCGGTTCTCCGGACTGGCCAGCAGCTCCGCCACCAGCTGCACATGCTCGGTCTCGGCGCCCACCACGGCGCCGTCCTCGCAGTCCAGCGTCACGTCGAACACCGGACCGCGCGCGGCCTGCAAGGCCAGACTTTTGCGCATCAGCTTCTCGATGCCGCAATAGTGGTCAACCACCGGCAGGCTCAGGGGCTGGGTTTCACCGGCAAAGAGGGCGAGGCGTGGGTGCATGGCAGGGGCGAAAAGCAAAAGGGCCGGTCGAAACCGGCCCCGGGTCGAGTCAGGCGGGCTTATTTGAGCAGGTGCTCGATGGCGGCCTTCTCTTCCAGCAGCTCGTTCAGGGTCTTGGTCATGCACTCGCGGCTGAAGGCATCGACTTCAAGGCCCTTGACGACCTGGTACTCGCCGTTGGCGCAGGTAACGGGGAAGCCGTACATCACGCCTTCGGGGATCCCGTAGTCACCGGCCGAGGGGATGCCCATGGTGACCCACTCGCCATTCGTGCCCAACGCCCAATCGCGCATGTGGTCGATGGCGGCATTGGCGGCCGAGGCGGCGCTGGAGAGGCCGCGCGCGGCAATGATGGCCGCGCCGCGCTTGCCGACGGTGGGCAGGAACACGTCCTTGTTCCAGACCTGGTCGTTGATCAGGTCCTTGACCGCGGCGCCGTCAATGGTGGCGAAGCGGTAGTCGGCGTACATGGTGGGCGAGTGGTTGCCCCACACGGTCAGCTTCTTGATCGAGCCAACGGCCTTGCCGGTCTTGGCGGCGATCTGGCTGGCGGCGCGGTTGTGGTCCAGGCGCAGCATGGCGGTGAAGTTCTTGGCCGGCAGGTCCGGCGCCGACTTCATGGCGATGTAGGCATTGGTGTTGGCCGGGTTGCCCACCACCAGCACCTTGACGTTGCGGCTGGCCACGGCGTTCAGGGCCTTGCCCTGGGCGGTGAAGATCTGGGCATTGGCAGCCAGCAGATCGGCGCGCTCCATGCCGGGGCCGCGCGGGCGGGCGCCGACCAGCAGTGCGTAGTCGGTGTCCTTGAAGGCGGTCATCGGGTCGCTGTGGGCTTCCATGCCAGCCAGCAGCGGGAAGGCGCAGTCTTCCAATTCCATCATCACGCCCTTGAGCGCGTTCTGGGCCTTCTCGTCCGGGATCTCCAGCAGCTGCAGGATCACCGGCTGGTCCTTGCCCAGCATTTCGCCCGAGGCGATACGGAACAGCAGGGCGTAACCAATCTGGCCGGCGGCACCGGTGACGGCGACGCGAACGGGCTTCTTGCTCATGGGGAGGCTCCGAAGGGAGAGTTGAGAAAACGGGATGGAAATGGCGCGGGAGTTTAGGGCAGGGTTCCCCCGGATTTCTGCGAGTGTTTCTGTCGTACATCAAGAGCCCACGTCAGGGTGGTGCCAGGGAGGGTGCCTAGAATCGCCGGCCGTTGTTTACAGCCGATTACGTCAACCCGACGCACCAAGGCGAATCAATGAACACCAAAACACGCCCTCAATACACCAACCTCAATGTCTTCACGGACTTGACCAGCTACCGGCTGCCGCCGGCCGGCTTCGTCTCGATCCTGCATCGCATCAGTGGCCTGCTGCTCTTCATCCTGCTGCCCTTGCTGGTCTGGTTCTTCGACAAGAGCCTCACCAGCGAGATCAGCTACGAGGAGTTCACGAACGCCTTCGTGGCGGGTATTGGCGCGGTGCCGGGCTGGTTCATCAAGCTGGTCTGCCTGGGGCTGATCTGGGGCTATCTGCACCATTTTTGCGCCGGCCTGCGCCATCTGTGGATGGATGCAACGCACAGCGTCAGCAAGGAGCAGGGCCGCTCCAGCGCTTTGCTGGTACTGGGCCTGAGCCTGCTGCTGACGGCGGCGCTGGGTGCCAAGCTGTTTGGCCTGTACTGAGGAGTTCCCATGTCTACCTATGGCAACAAGCGCCTGGTCACAGGCGCCCGTTACGGTCTGCGCGACTGGCTCGCGCAGCGCATCACCGGCGCGCTGATGGCGGTGTTCACGGTCGTGGTGCTGGTGCAGATGCTGCTGCCCGGCGCCATCGGCTACGACCGCTGGGCCGGCATCTTCTCGGCCCAATGGATGAAGGTGCTGACCTTCACGATGATTCTTTCGCTGGCCTACCACGCGTGGGTCGGTGTGCGTGACATCTGGATGGACTATGTGAAGCCGGTCGGCATCCGCCTGACGCTGCATGTGTTCACCCTGGTCTGGCTGGTGGGCTGCACCGGCTGGGCGCTTCAAGTGCTCTGGAGGCTGTAAGCGATGCAAACCCAAAACCTGGCTCGTCGGAAGTTCGACGTCGTGATCGTCGGCGCCGGCGGCTCCGGCATGCGCGCCTCGCTGCAGCTGGCGCTGGCTGGCCTGAACGTGGCCGTGCTCTCCAAGGTCTTCCCGACCCGCTCCCATACCGTGGCCGCCCAGGGCGGCATCGGCGCCTCGCTGGGCAATATGAGCGAGGACAACTGGCATTACCACTTCTTCGATACCGTCAAGGGCTCGGATTGGCTGGGTGACCAGGACGCCATCGAGTTCATGTGCCGCGAGGCCCCGAAGGTCGTGTACGAGCTCGAACACTTCGGCATGCCCTTCGACCGCAACCCGGACGGCACGATCTACCAGCGTCCCTTTGGCGGCCACACCGCCAACTACGGCGAGAAGCCGGTGCAGCGCGCCTGCGCCGCTGCCGACCGCACCGGCCACGCGCTGCTGCACACCCTGTACCAGCAGAACGTCAAGGCGCGCACGCAGTTCTTCGTCGAGTGGATGGCGCTGGACCTGATCCGCGACGCCGATGGCGACTGCGTGGGCGTGACGGCGCTGGAGATGGAGACCGGCGAGGTCTACATCCTCGAAGCCAAGACCGTGCTGATGGCCACCGGCGGCGCCGGCCGCATTTACCAGGCCTCGACCAATGCCTTCATCAACACCGGTGACGGCCTGGGCATGGCGGCGCGTGCCGGCATTCCGCTGGAAGACATGGAGTTTTGGCAGTTCCACCCGACCGGCGTGGCCGGCGCGGGCGTGCTGCTGACCGAGGGCTGCCGTGGCGAGGGCGCGATCCTGCGCAACTCCAATGGCGAGCGCTTCATGGAGCGCTATGCGCCGACCTTGAAGGACCTGGCGCCGCGCGACTTCGTCTCGCGTTCGATGGATCAGGAGATCAAGGAAGGCCGTGGCTGCGGTCCGAACAAGGACTACGTGCTGCTGGACATGACCCACCTGGGCAAGGAGACCATCCTCAAGCGCCTGCCTTCGGTGTTCGAGATCGGCCACAACTTCGCCAACGTCGACATCACCAAGGAACCGATCCCGGTGGTGCCGACCATCCATTACCAGATGGGTGGCATCCCCACCAACATCCACGGTCAGGTGGTGGTGCCGAAGAACGGCAACCCCAACGAGGTCATCAATGGCCTGTACGCGGTGGGTGAGTGCTCCTGCGTCAGCGTGCACGGCGCCAACCGCCTGGGTACGAACTCGCTGCTCGACCTGGTGGTGTTCGGCCGCGCGGCCGGCAAGCACATCGTTGACTACAACCTGAAGAACCGCGAGCACAAGCCGCTGCCCAAGGATGCGGCCGACCGCACCCTGGCGCGTCTGGCGCGCCTGGACTCCGCCACCGGTGGCGAGTACGCGCAGGATGTGGCCAACGATCTGCGCGCCTCGATGCAGAAGCACGCCGGCGTGTTCCGTACCCAGGCCATGCTGGACGAAGGCGTCAAGCAGATCGCGCAGATCCGCGAACGCGTGAAGTCGATCGGCCTGAAGGACAAGAGCAAGGTCTTCAACACTGCCCGTGTCGAGGCCCTGGAAGTCGAGAACCTGATCGAGGCGGCCCAGGCCACCATCGTCTCGGCCGCGGCCCGCCCGGAAAGCCGTGGCGCCCACGCGCACAACGACTACCCGAATCGCGACGACGCCAACTGGATGAAGCACTCGCTCTGGTACAGCGAGGGCTCGCGTCTGGACTACAAGCCGGTCAAGCTGCAGCCGCTGACCGTCGAGAGCGTTCCCCCGAAGGTTCGTACCTTCTAAGGCCGAAAGAAGAACATGAGCGACAAGCGCATCTTCAACATCTACCGCTACGACCCGGACCAGGACGCCAAGCCGCGCATGCAGACCATCGAGATCGAGCTCGATGGCAGCGAGCGCATGCTGCTGGACGCCCTGGTGAAGCTCAAGTCGGTCGATCCGACGCTCTCGTTCCGCCGCAGCTGCCGCGAGGGCGTGTGCGGTTCGGACGCGATGAACATCAATGGCAAAAACGGCCTGGCCTGCCTGACGAACATGCGTCAGCTGCCCAAGACGATCACGCTCAAGCCCCTGCCCGGCCTGCCGGTGGTGCGCGATCTGATCGTCGACATGACGCAGTTCTTCAAGCAGTACCACTCGATCAAGCCTTATCTCGTCAACGACACGCCGCCGCCAGACAAGGAGCGTCTGCAGTCGCCGCAGGAGCGCGAGGAGCTCGACGGCTTGTACGAGTGCATCTTGTGCGCCAGCTGCTCCACCAGCTGCCCGAGCTTCTGGTGGAACCCGGACAAGTTCGTCGGCCCGGCCGGCCTGCTGCAGGCCTACCGCTTCATTGCCGACAGCCGCGACCAGGACACCGCTGCGCGTCTGGATAACCTCGAAGACCCGTACCGTCTGTTCCGCTGCCACAGCATCATGAACTGCGTCGATGTCTGCCCCAAGGGTCTCAATCCCACGAAGGCGATCGGCAAGATCAAAGAACTGATGGTCCGCCGCGCGGTGTAAAGATGGAACTGCTCGATGAACGCGCGCTCTCGAAGCTGCACTGGCGCTGCCGCCGCGGCCTGCTGGAGAACGATCTCTTCATCGAGCGCTTCTTCAAGCGTCACGGTTCGGGTCTGACCGTGGCGCAGGGTGAGGCGCTGAACCAGCTGATGGATCTGAGCGACAACGACCTGCTCGATCTGCTGCTGGCGCGTCGCGAGCCCGAAGGGGAGCTGGATCAGGCTGAAGTTCATGCCTTGCTGGCATTGCTGCGCCAGCCACCCGAATCGCAGAATCTCTCGTAAACCCCAGGAGCCCCACGATGATGACCCCCTCCGACGTCAAGGCCACGCTGGCCTTCAGCGATGGCAGCCCCACCATGGAGCTGCCGATCTATAAGGGTTCGATCGGCCCGGATGTCATCGACATCCGCAAGCTGTACGCCCAGACCGGCAAGTTCACCTATGACCCGGGCTTCCTGAGCACGGCCTCCTGCAACTCGACCATCACCTACATCGATGGAGACAAGGGCGAGCTGCTGTATCGCGGCTACCCGATCGAGCAGCTGGCGGTGAACTGCGACTACCTGGAAACCTGCTACCTGCTGCTGTACGGCGAGCTGCCCAATGCCGCCCAGAAGGAAGAGTTCAACCACCGTGTGATGCACCACACGATGGTCAACGAGCAGATGCAGTTCTTCCTGCGCGGCTTCCGCCGCGACGCCCACCCGATGGCGGTGATGACCGGCCTGGTGGGGGCTTTGTCGGCCTTCTATCACGACAGCACCGACATCAATAACCCCGAGCACCGCGAGATCGCGGCGATCCGCCTGATCGCCAAGATGCCCACGCTCGTGGCGATGGCCTACAAGTACACCATCGGCCAGCCCTATATCTACCCGAAGAACGACCTCAGCTACGCCGGCAACTTCATGCGCATGATGTTTGCCACGCCTTGCGAGGAATACAAGCCCAACGACGTGCTGGTGCGCGCGATGGACCGCATCTTCACGCTGCACGCCGACCACGAGCAGAACGCCTCGACTTCGACCGTGCGCCTGTGCGGTTCGTCCGGCACCAACCCGTTCGCGGCCATCGCGGCCGGCGTGGCCTGTCTGTGGGGCCCAGCGCACGGCGGCGCCAACGAGGCCTGCCTGAACATGCTGGGCGACATCCAGCAAAACGGCGGCGTGGCCAAGATCGGCGAGTTCATCAAGCAGGTCAAGGACAAGAACAGCGGCGTCAAGCTGATGGGCTTCGGCCACCGCGTCTACAAGAACTACGACCCGCGCGCCAAGCTGATGCGCGAGACCTGCCACGAGGTGCTGGGCAATCTGGGCCTGCAGGACGATCCGCTGTTCAAGCTGGCCATGGAGCTCGAGAAGATCGCGCTGGAAGACGAATACTTCGTCGCCCGCAAGCTCTACCCGAACGTGGATTTCTACTCGGGCATCGTGCAACGCGCCATCGGCATCCCGGTGCCGCTGTTCACGGCGATCTTCGCGCTGGCCCGCACGGTCGGCTGGATCGCCCAGCTCAACGAGATGATCGGCGACCCCGAGTACAAGATTGGCCGTCCGCGTCAGCTCTTCGTCGGCGCCAAGTCGCGCGACGTCAAGCCCATCGGCCAACGCTGATCGCGGCTGAGCCCGTCACAACGCCCCTTCGGGGGCGTTTTTCATTGGCGCGCACCACACAATGCGCAGCACCATGCATGCCCACATCCTGATCCTTGGCAGCGTCAATCGCGACCTGATCGTGCACGCGCCGCGCCTGCCCCATCCCGGCGAGACCTTGCGCGGCCAGCGCTTTTCCAGCTGCCTGGGCGGCAAGGGGGCCAATCAGGCGGTGGCCGCCGCGCGCCTGGGGGCGCGGGTGGCGCTGGCGGCGCGCATCGGCCTGCGCGAGCAGGGCGCCGTGCTGCTGGAGCAACTGCGCGCTGAAGGGGTAGATGTGCAGGCGGTGCAGCAGCCGGTGGACGAGACACCGGGCGTTGCGCTGATCGTGGTGGGCGCTGAGGACGGCGAGAACCAGATCGTCACCGTGGCGGGTTCCAACGCGATGGTGGGCGCCGACCTGGTCGAGCACCTGCCGCTGGCCGGCCTGCGCTGGCTGGTGGCCCAGCAGGAGCTGCCGATTCACGCGCTGCGCCGTGCCTTCAGCCGGGCCCGCGACGCCGGGGTGTGCACGCTGCTGAACGCTGCCCCTTTTCGCGAAGAGGGCCGCGAGCTGCTGCCCTTGTGCGATGTGCTGGTGGTGAACGAGGGCGAGGCGGCGGCTCTGCTGGGGCGCCGCGAAGACCCGGTCGCTGCCGCGGCGGCGCTGCGGGCTCTGGGCCCTGGCGCTGTGTTGATTTCATTGGGGGCCGCTGGCTGTGTCTGGGCCGATGCGCAGCAGACGCTGAGCATGCCGGCGCGCGCCGTCCGGGCCGTGGACACCGTCGGCGCCGGCGACACCCTGGTCGGCGCCCTGGTTACTGCCCTTAGCGAGGGCCAGGCTCTGCCCGACGCGCTGCGCTTCGCCCAGGCCGCCGCCGCCTGGGCGGTGGCCCGCACCGGTGTGCAGGACGCGATGCCGAGGCGTGCCGAGCTGCAGGCCTGGCTGGAGGAGGGGGCATGAAGGTCTGGCTGGACACCGACCCCGGCGTGGACGACGCGCTGGCCCTGGGCCTGATCCTGGCGCGCTCCGAGTTCGAGCTGGTGGGGCTATCCACCGTGTTCGGCAATGCCAGCGTGCAGCAGACCACCCGCAATGCGCTGCGCCTGCTCAGCCTGTTCGCCCGCCACGACATCCCGGTGCACGCCGGCGCCGCCCAACCGCTGCAGGGCCAGGCCCGCTACGCCGTTGCGGTGCATGGAGACGATGGCATGAGCGGCTTGGCCGAACGGTTGCCGCCGGCGCGCGCGCAGGCGCAGGCCCAGCACGCGGCCGAGGCCCTGCTGGCGGCCAGCCGGGCGCATGCGGATCTGCACCTGTTGGCCGTGGGGCCCCTGAGCAATGTGGCGCTGGCCCTGCGCCAGGACCCGGCGCTGGCCGGCCGTGTGGCCAGCCTCACGGTGATGGGTGCGGCCTTCGGCTGTCATGGCTACACCGGCAACGTCACGCCCTGTGCCGAGGCCAACATCCACAACGATGCGCGCGCCGCCGCGGAGGTTTTGGCAGCGCCCTGGCGCGCCCTGCGCGTCATCGGCCTCGATGCAACCCAGCGCGTGCGCATCGCCCTGCCGGAACTCGAACCCCTGCGCCAGGCCGGGGCGGCAGCCGAGCTGCTGTGGCAGGCGGCGCAGCCCTACGCCGGCTACTACCAGACCCGTGACGGCCTGGCCGCCCTGGTGGCGCATGACGCGATTGCCGTGGCGGCCCTGTTGATGCCCGAGGCCTTCAGCTGGCGCCACGGCCCCATGCGGGTGGTGGAGGGCGGCCTCGCCCATGGCCAGACCGTGCAGGACTGGCAGGGACTGGCGCGGGGCCAGGCCGAGTGGGACGCACTGCCCGCGCACGCCGCCGCCGTGGATGCCGACGCCCAGGCCCTGACCGAGCTGTGCCTGCAAGCCTGGGCCCGCCACTGAAGACTGACCCATTCCAAGAAGGAGACGAAGGATGAGCAAGAACAAGACCCTGCTGCTGCCCCGCTGGTTGCTGAGCATGAAGCCTGGCGAAGGCGTGCTGGAAGGCCAGGCGTTGTTGATCGAGGGCGAGCGCATCGCGGCTGTCGGCGCGCGCGACGCCCTGCTGACCGCGCATGCCGATGCGGCGCGGGTGGAACTGCCCGAGCATGTGCTGATGCCCGGCCTGATCAACAGCCACACGCACAGCGCCATGAGCCTGCTGCGCGGCGTGGCCGATGACCTCGGACTGATGGACTGGCTGAACCATCACATCTGGCCGCTGGAGAAGCGCTGGGTCAGCCACGCCTGGACGCGCCTGGGTTCGCTGTTCAGCGCCGCCGAAGCCCTGCGCGGTGGCGTGACCACGCTGAACGACATGTACTTCTTCCCCGAGGCCATGGCCGAGGCGGCGCTTCAGGCCGGCATCCGCTGCGCGGTGTCCATCAATGTGATCGACTTCCCGACCGGCTATGCCAGTGGTCCGCAGGACTACATCGACAAGGGCCTGGCAGCCTACGAGAAGTTCAAGGGCGAGCGCCTGCTGCAGTTCACCAGCAGCCCGCACGCGCCCTACACGGTGAGCGACGAGACCTTCGTCAAGCTGCGCGACATGGCCGAGCAGCACGACATGCAGATCCACTGCCACATCCACGAGACGGCCGATGAGGTCGAGGGTGGGATCAAGCAGTTCGGCATCCGCCCCATGGAGCGCCTGGACCGCCTGGGCCTGCTGAACGAACGCATGATCGCCGTGCACATGGTGCATCTGAACGATGCCGAGATCGAGCTTTGCGCCCGCAAGGGTGTGCACATCGCCCACAACGCCAGCTCCAACCTCAAGCTGGCCAGCGGCATTGCCCGTATCGCCGATCTGGACCGTGCCGGTGTGAACGTGGCGCTGGGCACCGATGGTGCGGCCAGCAACAACCGCCAGGACATGTTCGAGGAGATCCGCCAGGCCGCGCTGCTGGCCAAGGGCTCGACCGGCCAGCCCACCGTGCTGAACGCCCGTCGCGCCCTGGAGATGGCCACCCTGGGCGGCGCCAAGGCCCTGGGCCGGGGGCACGATCTGGGCTCACTGGAAGTCGGCAAGCTGGCCGACGTGATCGCGGTGGACCTCTCGGCGCCCGAATGCCGCCCGGTCTACCACTCCGATGCCCAGTTGGTCTACGTGGCCGCGCGCGAGCACGTCAGCGATGTGTGGGTGCAGGGCGAGCGGGTGCTGCAGCAGCGCCGGCTCACCCGCTTCGATCTGGGCGCGGTGCTGGGCCAGGTGGAAGAAACCGTGGCCCAGATGAAGGCGGGGCAGGCCAGCTGATCAGTTGGCGGGCCGCACTCCCCAGACGGGGTGCAGTGGCAGGCCAGCCGTGAAGCGGCTCCAGCCAGGGTCGCTGGTCATGCGCAGGCGGGCCTCGGCTGCCCCGGCCGCTCCGTGCTGCACTGCATAGGCCAGCGCCGGCTGCAGATTGCCCCAATAGCTGGTCGGGTCCGGGAAGTAGGCGCCGCGCAGGCGGTCGCCGCTCTGGGCCACATTGGCTTTGCCCAGTGTGGCCTGGTAGATCTGGCCCCAATGGGCGTACCACGGGCCGCTGCCGTCTTCGTAATTCAGGGTGTCGGACGGCGCAATGGCCAGCGTGTACTGCGCGGCGTCGGCATAGTGGAACGCGTTGGCATCCCCCGGCGCCCCGAAGCGCCCGACGATGCTGCGCGCCTTCCAGGCAAAGAAGGCGTCGAGCTGCTGCTGACGCTCGCTGCCTAGGGGCAGGCGCGCCGCCTTAATGTAGCCCCAGGCCGCCGTAAGGAAGTCTTCCATCCATGCGGCGTGCAGGTATTTGCCGTCACCGGCGGTGTAGTCGCTGTAGGGCTTGCAGAAGCCCTGCGGGTGGCTGGGTCGTGCCACATAGCGCTGGTGCATGGCCTGGATGTTGGCCTCCAGCACGCCCAGCCACGCCTCGCGCTGGGCATCGCCGTCGGGGCTCACCAGGAAGGCCTGCAGCAGGGTGCGCAAGGCCCAGGCGGCGCCCCGCGTGGTGTTGGCGCCGGCCTCGCTCAGCAGCAGGCCTTGCGCGCCCTGGCGGGTGGTGTCGGTCTGCTTGAAGTGGTGCACGGCGGCAGAGAACTGCGCGGCCTCAGAAAAGTAGGTCCACCCACTCAATAGATACGCCAGGTATCCGAGCGAAGGGTGATGGCTGCTGGCCCAGGTAGGTGCGGCGCTGCCGCTGACGGAGGGGGTCAGTTGGCCGATGCTGCTGCTGCCCGTGCCGGTGATGCCAGCGCCGCCGCGTAGCACTAGCTTGGGGTATTGCGCGGGCCGCGGTGCCTGCAGTGTCGTGGAGTCGCGCTGCACGAGGGGGTAACGCCCGCTGCCCAGGGCGTGCGCCATCACGGCATCCCATGCGCGGGCGTCGCCCTGGCTGACGAGGTAAGTCACATCCCACTCCGGCAGCAGGCCGATCGAGGGGTGGTAACCCGTGCTGCCCATGGCCGCCGGATAACCAAGCTGACTAAGCGGGCTGTAGCTTCGAGCCTGCCGGTCCAGCAGGGCATTGCTGGCACCAGAGTGGTAGCTGGGCACCAGGCCGGTTTGCTGCAACTGCTCGGTGTCGTGGCGCACGCGAGCCCAGGACTCGGGCTGGCGGCGGTAGGGCTGGTCTCCGGCGAGCACAGGCACGCGGCAATGGTGGGGCAGATCGATGACTTGGCTGAAGCGCTCGCTACCCTGCAGCTGCAGGGCGAGCCGGCCCGCAAAGGAGGTGGCACCGGGCCGGTCAAACCAGCTGTTTTCCAGCCAGGGCAGCAGTTCCCATTCGCCATCCGCCATTAGGCGTACTTCAAACCAGGCGCTCAGTTGTTCGGAGGCGCCCAAGCTGGCACGGTACAGCCAGGCAGACATCCAAGGGCCGCGCACCAGCTCCCGCACCTGCCCGGGCGACCACGTGCCGCTCGCGGCATTGCGCACAGCCTGCCGGCGGTGCAGTTCGCTCCAGTGCAACTCACCATGGCTGTCGAAGCGCAGGCTCATCTCCAGGGCGGCCAGTGCGCTATCGCTCACCGGCGAAGCCGACACAGTCTCTGGGCGCGCAAACAGGCGCAGCTCCAGACTCTGACCTGCCGCCAGCTCGGCACGGCCGGCCAGCAACGCAAAGCGCACGCTCCCATCCGGCCAGCGGTTCAGCACCGTGGCTTGGAAGCTGCTCAGGCTGCAGCCCGGTACCTGCCCGCTGGGAACAGCACCGGGCAGAAAGGCCTGCCCTGCGCTGAAGTAGCGCGCCCCCGCGATGCTGCCGGAGTTTTGCAGCCACATGCGTGCGACGGTGGGGGCCGGGGCCGGGGCCGGGGCCGGGGCCGGGGCCGGGGCCGGGGCCGGGGCCGGGACCGGGGCCGGGGCGGGTGGCGGGCTGGGCGAGGGAGAGGGCGTCGGGGCGGGACTGGGGGCTGGCGCGGGGCTGGGAGCCGGCGCCGGAGTGGGTGAGGGCGCAGGGCTCCCACTCCCGCCGCCGCAGGCTGGGGTTACCGCGGCGCCCATGAGGCCCGCCGCGGTGCCAAGCAGCAGGCTGCGGCGGTCGATTTCAGGGGGGCGAGGGCAGTCGGAGGGAAGGCGGGACATCGAACCATGGCCATGCCGGGGGCACGGGCGGAAATGCGGAGCAGGGCGGCATCGTAGGCCTCAGCGCGGCGGGGCCCGTCCCCAGATGTAAGCCGCCCCCGTAGAATCCCGCATCCCCCTTCCAGCTCAGCCGCGCCACCCGCGCGGCTCGCTTTTTTATCGCGCACCCCATGGCTTCTCACCACCATCTGCACGGTTTCGAAGGCGGCAACGCCTTGTCGGCGTTTCGGGCTCAGGCCCTTCTGGGCAAGTTGCAGGCGGTGTTGCCGCGCGTGAAGGCGGTGCAGGCGCGCTACTGGCATTGGGTGGCCACGGCCCAGGCCCTGGATGCGGCGCAGACCGAGCGTCTGGCGGCGCTGCTGCGCTACGGTGAAGCGGCCGCGCCCGCGCCGAGCGGCGCGGTGGCGAAGGTGCTGGTGACGCCTCGACTGGGTACGGTGAGCCCCTGGGCTTCCAAGGCGACCGACATTGCGCACAACTGCGGCTTCCCGATCCAGCGCGTGGAGCGCGTGACCGAATACCTGCTGACTCTGGACAAGCCCTTGCTGGGCAGCGCCAAGCCCCTGAGCGAGGCCGAATGGCAGCTGGCCGCGGGCCTGCTGCACGACCGCATGACCGAGTCGGTGCTGGTGGACCTGGAAGGCACCCGCCATCTGTTTGACGAGAAGGACGCCCAGGTGCTGGAGCGCGTGGATGTGCTGGGCCAGGGCCGTACGGCGCTGGAAGCCGCCAACCGGGATTGGGGCCTGGCGCTGTCGGACGACGAGGTGGACTACCTGCTGGACGCCTTCGCGCACAAGCTCAAGCGCAACCCCAGCGATGTCGAGCTGATGATGTTTGCGCAGGCCAATAGCGAGCATTGCCGGCACAAGATCTTCAACGCCCAGTTCATCGTCGACGGCGAACCCCAGTCGCATTCGCTGTTCGGCATGATCCGCAACACCGAGAAGCTGAACCCGCAGCGCACCGTCATCGCCTACGCCGACAACGCGGCGGTGATGGAGGGTTCGGCCATCGAGCGCTGGGTGCCCGGCGAGGACGGCGTGTACCGCGCCCGCACCGAGCAGGCTCAGGTGCTGATGAAGGTGGAGACGCACAACCACCCGACCGCCATCTCGCCCTTCTCGGGCGCGGCCACCGGGGCCGGCGGCGAGATCCGCGACGAAGGCGCAACCGGCCGTGGCGCACGGCCCAAGGCGGGGCTGACGGGCTTCACCGTCAGCCACCTGCGCCTGCCCGGCCTGAATGAAACCTGGGAAACGCCGGAAAACAAGCCAGCGCACATCGCCAGCCCGCTGCAGATCATGATCGAGGGACCGATCGGCGGCGCCGCCTTCAACAACGAGTTCGGCCGCCCGAACCTGCTGGGCTACTTCCGCGCCTATGAGCAGGCGGTGGCCGGCGTGCAGCGCGGCTATCACAAGCCCATCATGATCGCCGGCGGCATCGGTGCCATCCGCGCCGACCTGACGAAGAAGATCGAATTCCCCGCCGGCACCCTGCTGATCCAGCTGGGCGGCCCGGGCATGCGAATCGGCATGGGCGGTGGTGCCGCCAGTTCGATGGCCGCCGGCGTTAACAGTGCCGAGCTGGATTTCGATTCGGTGCAGCGCGGCAATCCGGAGATCCAGCGCCGGGCGCAGGAGGTCATCAACCGCTGCTGGCAGCTGGGCGCGGATAACCCCATCCTGGCCATCCACGACGTCGGCGCTGGCGGCATCTCCAACGCCTTCCCCGAACTGGTGAACGACGCCGGCAAGGGCGCGCGCTTTGACCTGCGCGCCGTGCCGCTGGAGGAAAGCGGCCTGGCGCCCAAGGAGATCTGGTGCAACGAGAGCCAGGAGCGCTACGTGATGGCCATCGCGCCGGAGTCGCTGCCCCTGTTCCAGTCCTTCGCCGAGCGCGAGCGCTGCCCGTTTGCGGTGGTGGGCCGTGTGACGGACGAGAAGCAGCTGCGCTTGGACGACCCCCTGCACCCGGAGGCCACCCCCATCGACATGCCGATGGACGTGCTGCTCGGCAAGCCGCCCAAGATGACGCGCGACGTGGCCCGTGTGGCGCGCGACGCTGGCCGCTTCGTGGCCGACGGCATCGAACTGGAGCCGGCCGCACGCGCCGTGCTACGCCATCCCAGCGTGGCCAGCAAGCGCTTCCTGATCACCATCGGCGACCGCACCGTGGGGGGCCTGACGCACCGCGACCAGATGGTCGGCCCCTGGCAGGTGCCGGTGGCGGACTGCGCCGTCACCTTGGCGGACTACCAAGGTCTGGCCGGCGAAGCCATGGCGATGGGCGAGCGCACCCCGCTGGCGGCCGTGGACGCACCGGCCTCGGGTCGCATGGCGGTGGCCGAGGCCATCACCAATCTGCTGGCGGCGCCCATCGAGCTCAAGCATGTGAAGCTCAGCGCCAACTGGATGGCCGCCTGCGGCGAGGCCGGCGAGGACGCGGCCTTGTTTGACACCGTCAGGGCTGTGGGCATGGAGCTGTGCCCGGCGCTGGGAGTGGGCATTCCGGTGGGCAAGGACTCGCTGTCCATGCGCACGAAGTGGGATGGCCAGCAGGTCACCGCACCGGTCTCGCTGATCGTCTCGGCCTTCGCCAGCCTGCCCACGGTGGCCGGCACGTTGACGCCCGAGCTGGCACGCGAGGGGGATTCGGTGCTGATCGCCATCGATCTGGGGCGGGGCCAGGGCCGCATGGGCGGCTCGATCCTGGCGCAGACGCAGCAGCAGTTCGGCGGCGCCGTGCCCGATCTGGACCAGGCGGAGCTGCTGGTCCAGCTGGTGAACGCCATCAACGCCTTGCGCGCGCAGGGGCTGGTGCTGGCTTATCACGACAAGAGCGACGGCGGCCTGTGGGCCACCGCCTGCGAGATGGCCTTTGCCAGCCGGCTGGGCCTGGCGCTGAACATCGACATGCTGGTGACCGAGAGCACCGGCGTGGATGACAGCAAGGCCGAGATGGGCGACGCCAAGAACTGGGCGGCCCAGGTCAGCGGCCGTCGCCATGAGCAGACCCTGCGGGCGCTCTTCAACGAGGAGCTGGGTGCGCTGATCCAGGTCAGCGCCGCGCAGCGCGATGCCGTGTTCGCCATCCTGCGCCAGCACGGCCTGTCCGCGCACAGCCATGTGGTGGGCAAGCCCAGCAGCGACGGCGCGATCTCGGTCTGGCGCGACGCGCAGTGCGTGCTCAAGCTCAGCCTTGCCGAGGCCCTGCAGGAGTGGGAGAAGGTCAGCCACGGCATTGCCCGCTTGCGCGACAACCCCGCCTGCGCCGACGCCGAATACGCGCTAGCCACCGATCCGCAGGCGCCTGGCCTGCATCGCCACCTGAGCTTCGACCCCGCGCAAGACGTGGCCGCCGCCTTCAAGGCCGCCAGCAAGCCGCGCGTGGCCATCCTGCGCGAGCAGGGGGTGAACTCGCATGTCGAGATGGCCTATGCCATGCACCTGGCCGGCTTCGAGACCGTGGACGTGCACATGAGCGATCTGCAGTCCGGCCGACATGCGCTGAGGGATTTCCGCGGCTTCGTGGCCTGCGGCGGCTTCTCCTACGGCGACACCCTGGGTGCCGGCGAGGGCTGGGCCCGCTCCATCCTCTTCGATGCCGGCCTGAAAGCCCAGTTCGAGGCCTTCTTCGCACGCCCGGATACCTTCGCGCTGGGCGTGTGCAACGGCTGCCAGATGCTGGCCGCCCTGGCTGCGATGATTCCGGGCGCCCAGGCTTGGCCGAAGTTCGTGCGCAATGCCTCCGAGCAGTACGAGGCGCGCCTGACGATGGTCGAGGTGCTGGACTCGCCCTCGATCTTCTTCACCGGCATGGCCGGCAGCCGTGCCCCCATCGTGGTGGCCCATGGCGAAGGCCGGGCCGACTTCAGCGTGCAGGGCGACGCCGCCAGCCTGCAGCGCGCCATGCGCTTCGTCGACGGCGCCGGCCAGCCCACCGAGGCCTACCCGCTGAACCCGAATGGCAGCGCGGGCGGGCTCACGGCCGTCACCACGCCGGACGGCCGCTTCACGGCCATGATGCCGCACCCCGAGCGCGTGTTCCGCAATGCGCAGATGAGCTGGCGCGGCGAGGCGGATCTGGCGGCGCACTCGCCGTGGATCCGCATGTTCCAGAACGCACGGCGCTGGTGTAGCTGAGGCTCCGGCGGCCTCAGCCGCCGGTCCTTAGCGCATCGGCGGTTTCGCGGGCGTGCGGGGCCACCAGCGGCAGCTTGAAGATGAAGCTCGTGCCCTGGCCCGGGGCGGAGCGCAGCTCCACCTGCCCACCCAGCACGCCGGTGGCGATGTTGTAGACGATGTTCAGGCCCAGGCCGGTGCCGCCCTGGCCCATCTTGGTGGTGAAGAAGGGGTCGAAGGCGCGCCGGCGCACCTCTTCGTTCATGCCCACGCCGTTGTCGCTGACCTGCAGCTCCAGGTGCTCGCCGTCTTCGAGCGCGCGCGCCTCGATCCAGATCTGCGGGCTGGCCACGCCCTCGAAGGCGTGGACCTGGGCATTCAGCACCAGATTGGTCAGCAGCTGACCGAGCGCACCGGGGTAGCCGTCCAGATCCTGCGCCAGCTCGATGCGGGTGTGCAGGCCGATCTGCGAATGCTTGAGCTTGGGCCGCAGCACCGAGAGCACGTCCTCCACCAGCGCGGCGAGCGGAAAGCGGCGCCGCTGCTCGCTGGTCTGGTCCACTGAAACCTGCTTGAAGTGCGAGACCAGATCGGCGGCGTTGCGCAGGCCGCGCAGCAGCAGCTCGCTGGCGCCATGCGCCTCGGCCAGGAAGGAGGCCAGAGCGGACTTGCGCAGGCTGTTGGCCTCGAAGGCGCGGCGCACATCGCGGCTGCGTTCCTCCAGCGTGGAGGCGGCCGTCAGGCAGTTGCCGATCGGGGTGTTGAGCTCGTGCGCCACGCCGGCCACCAGGGAGCCCAGGGCGGCCATCTTCTCGGCGCGCAGCAGCTCGTCCTGGGCTTGCTGCAGGGTCTGCATGGCGCTGCGCAGCTCGGCCGTGCGGGCCTGCACGCGGGCTTCCAGCTCGGCGTTCAGCTGCTCCAGCTGGGCCTGCGCGCGCGCCTGCTCGCTCACGTCCAGGCAGATCGCCAGGTAGGCGAGCGGGTGGCCATCGGCATCGCGCATTTCGTTGAAGCGCAGCGCCCCCTGCACGCGCTCGCCGTTCTTGCGCACATAGACCCAATGGCTCAGGCTGCTGTGGCCGTCGGCGTCGAGGTTGAGCGTGAACAGTTCGTGTTTGTGCACCGGCCGGCCCAGCTCCTGGCTCAGGGCAGCGGTGCGGCGCTGCAGTTCTTGGGCGTCGTGGAGCATCATGGCGTTGCGGCCGATCACTTCGGCGGAGCGGTAGCCGAACAGCTGCTCGGCACCGCGGTTGAAGAGCTCCACCCGTCCATCCAGCGCCACCACAAGGATGCCGACATCCATGGCCGAATCGAGCACGGCCTGCAGGCGCCGGTTGCTGGCGGCCAGGGCATCCTGGGCGCGCAGCTGCTCGCTGATGTCCAGCACCACGGCCAGGTAGCCGATGTGCTGGCCCTGCAGGTCGTGCAGGCGCGTGAAGGTGTGCGAGACGCGCAGGTGCTGGCCGTTGTC
Organism: Inhella sp.; assembly: GCF_041912635.1. Taxonomy (GTDB): domain Bacteria; phylum Pseudomonadota; class Gammaproteobacteria; order Burkholderiales; family Burkholderiaceae_C; genus Inhella. Next base: position 11,263 of record NZ_JAYRMO010000023.1, on the reverse strand, counting down.
GCGGCGCACATAGGTCCAGATACGGCGGTGCCCGCCATCCAGGCCGGCGGCCTGGCGTTCAAACACCTCGTGGCGCTGCACCAGCCGGCCCTGCTGGGCGCTCAGGCGCTGGGCCTCCTGCTCGATCTCGTCGCGCGCGTGGAATTCGCGTGCCTGCAGGCCCAGGGCCTCGGCGGCGTTGCAGCCCAGCAGGCGCTCGGCGCCGCGGCTGAAAAGAGTGACATGGCCCTGCAGGTCGACGGTGATGATGCCAACCTCGATGGCCGAGTCGAGCAGGGCCTGCAGGCGTTGCGCCACCTCGCGCTCGGCACGCTGGGCAGCCAGCTGGGCGCTCTGGTCGAGTGCGATGCCCAGATGCCCGAGCAGGCGGCCGGCTCGGTCGCGCACTTCGGAGACGGTGAGCGAGACCGTCAGCGCCTGGCCGCTGCGGGTGCGGAAGGTCCACAGCCGCGTTTCGCTGCCGGTGCCGCGCGCCGGCAGCACGAAGACTTCCTCGGTGCTCACTGGCCGTCCGAAGCGCGCGCTGAGCTCGCGCGCGCGCTGCTCGATCTCGGCCGGATCGTGGAAGCGGTGCGGCGAGCTGCCCAGCACCTCGTCGGCGCGCCAGCCCAGCATGCGCTCGGCGCCGCGGTTGAAGACGGTGATGCGATCGTCGGCATCGGTGGCGATGATGGCCACCTCGAGCGCCGCGTCGAACAGGGCCTGCAGGCGGTCGTGGGCCTCGCCCAGCTCCTCGCTGGAGTGGCGCAGCTCCAGCTCGGCTGCGCGGATCGCCGTCAGGTCCCGTCCGGTGCCGCGGTAGCCGCAGAACTGGCCCTGCTCGTCGAACACCGGTGCCCCTGACACGCTGACGTGGATGACCTGACGGTCCGGCCCGAGCAGGCTGTACTCGAAGTCCCGGAAGGCCTCGTGCCGTTCCAGCTGCGCGCGGTGAGCCGCCCAGTCCGGTCCGGGCAGCAAGTTCGGGGCTTCCCAGCGGCGCAGGCCTAGCAGGGTGTTGAGTGAGCCCATCACGCTGGCATCGCTCTTGGAAAGGTAGGTCAGGCGGAACTGCGCGTCCTGCTCCCACAGCCAGTCCGAGGCCATGGCCACCAACCCCTCGTAGCGGGCGCGTGCAGCCTCGGCATCCTCATGGGCCTGGCGGCGCTGCTCGATCTCACGCGCCAGCTCGGCGTTGCGCAGCTGCAGCAGGCGGCGGCGCTGGCCGAGGGCAAAGCTCAGCCCGCAGACCAGCAGGCCACCGGCCGCCACCCCCAGCACCACGGGGTCGCCCCAGTCGCGCCCGGTCTGCCAGCCCTGCGGCGGGCGGCCCAGCAGCAACCATTGCGCGCCCGGCAGGCGCACGGGCACCCGCGCTGTGTCCCGTGCCGGCAAGCGCCCATCACCCCAAATCGCTTCGCCCGCGCTGCCATCGGGGCGCTGCTGGAACAGGCCCAGCTTCAGCTCCTTTTCGGGCAACTGGGCCAGGGCCATGAAGCGCTGCAGATCGGCCACCAGCGAGACCGAGCCCCAGTACTGCTCGCCCTCCGGCGTGTTGACGAAGACCGGGTTGCGCTGGATCACGCCCAAGCCCCCCTGCACCAATTTCACCGGCGCGTAGATCAGGCTGCGGCGGGCGCTGCGCACCGCTTCGATCTGGGCCCACTGCGCCGGCACGGTGCGGTAGTCCAGCCCCAGCGCCTTTTCATTGCCGCGCAGCGGGTGCACCAGGCGCACCACGTCGTCCGGCGCGGCCACCACATTGCGCACCTGCGGCCGCTCGGCCTGCAGGGCCTCGACATGGCGGCCAAAGCGCTCGGCGCTGAGGTCGCCATCCGGGGTGATCTCGGTTTCCGTGCACAGAGTAGCGGTTTCGCATGCGGGTTAACCCACGGCCACTCGGAGCTACTCCCGCCGCTTGAACGCCGCTCCGACTTGACTGGCGCGGCGTGCGTCATCGCTGTGCAAGTACAGCGAAGTCGTGTTGATTGACGCGTGCCGCAGGTTGTCGCGCACGGCCGCAAGGTCGGCGCCGGAGTCGAGCAAGTGCGTCGCATGGGTGTGCCTCATCCAATGCGGACTGGCCTTCAGCAGCTTCTCCGCCAGGGCTGGGTTGTCGTCCTGCACCGCTTTGGCGACGGTGGCGAAGAAGCGCTTAAGCATGGCCCAGAGCCGGCCGGCGGTGATGCCGGGCTCGGTCCCCAAGCTTCCGATCAGCGGGGTTGCGGGATCCCAGCGCGATGGCGACGTTGGCAGCTTGCGCTCCAGCAGGTAGCGGTCCAAGGCCTCGCTGGCCAGCGCTGGGATCGCCACCCGCCCCTCCCGATTCCCCTTGCCCCGGACACGCAGCCATGTCACATCGGTCCGATCTCGCTCCAGCTGGCCGAGCTTGGCCCCAACCAGCTCACTGGCTCGCAGGCCCGTCGAATAGCAGAAGTCCAGCACGAAGCGCATGCGTTTCGCGGCCTCGGGCGACCAGCCGTAGGACCACTCCAATCCATCGGCGACCACGCGCAGCAGCATCCACTCGCCGGCTGTGAAGGCGCGGCGCGCGTCGACAGCTGCGGCCCCGGAACCACGCACCTTGACCCCGGCGAAGGGGTTGGCCAGGAGGTAGCGCTGTTCGACCAGCCACCGGAACATTGCATTGAGCACGCTTAGGGCATAGGCCACGGAGCGCGGCGCCAGTGCACCAGTGAACGGCCGCCACTCTGGCGAGCTGCGCGGCCGGGCCGGCCCCACCCAGCGCATCCGGGGCGACGGCTGGCTCAGGAAGCGACGGTAGGCGGTGGCATCCTCGGTGCTCAGCGATGACAGCGCCCGGCCCTGTTCCACGATGGCCCACAGCAGCAAGCGCTCAGCCTCCTTGCGGTAGGCACGCTGCGTGGCCGGGGACTCGTGCAGTTGCAGCCAGGCGTTGATCGCGTCGTAATCGTTGTCAGCCCGCAGCAGGCAGTCCCTGATGGGCGCCCGGTACCGCCCTTGCGTGCCGTCAAGTACCTCAGGCACTTCCAGCTTTTCCCAGGGCACCAAGTCGGGCGTACGGACTGCGACCAGGGCCCTGGCGCGCTCCGTCAGTGCCGGGTGCGCGTCAAAGAAGGCTTCCACCTGGCGCGCGCCTGCAGATCCAAGCCCCGGGACCACACTCCACCAGCGGCGGCGGCGCGGCACACGCAGAGTCAGGTCGGCCAGTGTGCGCATTCCAGCGGCCAGCAGAACCCTGGCAACGCGTGGCGGCAGCCATCGCCCCACCTCATCGCCTATCAGCGGGTTTGCTGGTGGCAAACGGTGCAGCCTGTCCAGCAGAGCGGCCAGCCTGTCGCGACTCTGCGCGGTGGGACGCAGCGCGGCCACAGCGTCGGCTAGGTCTGGCCTGCCGCGGGCGTTTGCCCATTGCCCCAACTGCTGCTTCACACCAGCGATCAAACCACGGGCGTTTCGGCCCACGCGCTCCTGCGCCGTCCAGTAGCGCGCGGCCACTTCAGGTGCCGGAATGCCCTCGACCCAAGCACGCAGAGCTGCGATCGCGGCCGAGCTCGGCCAGCCTTCGCTGTCCTTGCTCACGCCCGCAGCTGCGACCTGGACGATTTTCACGGGGAACAGTTTCGTCCTGATTCGTTGCTGTGTCGATAAGAAGACTTATCGCTACAGCACGATCCAAGATGAGCGAGCGAAACCAAATGCTGTCTGCAATTGCATGCAGAGTCACCGGCCTTGTCTTCCGTCATCAATAGATGGAAATGCCCTCGGCTTGCCTACTTTGTTCAGGCGGCCCTTCGTCGCTTGAACGTTGAGCAGCCCAAACCCGAGTTGCTTGAAGTGCAACTTGCTGTTTGACTTCCCGCCCCAACGCAATGGCGTCGCTGAAGTCATGAGGGCCGCTCGCATTTGGGCCGCAGTGAGGTCAGGATTCAGCGCCAGTAGGTTCGCCAACGTCGCCGTTACAAATGGAGCCGCGATGGACGTCCCTCGCATCGAAGGTCCAGTGCCTCCTCCCAAGAGGGTCGTTTGCACCTGCTCTGCCGGGGCAGCCACAACGATTTCCGAGCTAATCGCCGTGCCCCTCAACGGCTCGCCAGAGCATCCGATGCCGCCTACCGCAATAACTGATGGGTGGGTCGCAGGGTAGACAGCAAGGGGACCGTGGTTCCCTCCAGCGACGACCACAACGACACGAGACTGCTCAGCAAATGACAGTGCGCTGTCGACCTCACTACGCTCCGCCTGCGTCGCGTTAGGCATTGCAAAGCTGAGGTGAATCAGATGCGCTCCAGCCAGAACGGCGTACCGAATTGCAGCGGATACCGTTCGTGCGGAGAAATCATCTTCTGTGCCAGGGTTGATCTTGATCGGGAGGAGTTTGGCCCTGGATGCTGCAACGCCGACAACCGGCCCAACTAGGACACCCGCAACTTGAGTTCCGTGGCCTAACTGATCCTGTGGTGCCGGAGCATCAGGCCTTGAGCAGTCGGCAAGATCCATGTTGCAGTCGCCAAAATTGGCACCACGACCGTCCAACCTATCGCGCAGCAGGGGGTGTGATAGGTCGACACCACTGTCAATCAGTGCGATTGTGATTCCGGCGCCGCGGATTTGCTCCTGGTCATGGCGAATATGCAAGCTCCGATGCCACCACTGTCTAGACGCCGCAGATTCAGAGTTTCCGACATGACACTCAGACTGAGTTGCAAGAGGTCGTGCAAACGCATTCGTGATTGCTGTCGCCAAAAGGCCAACCAAGACTATAGAAAATAGTCGTTCATATTGAATTAACAACATTCATCAATCCGACTTCATGCGCGCTTATCACTAGGGCGGTAGTTCATTCAACGGTATACCTGTGAAAGACGCGATTGTTGGTCAGCATGTCGCGAAGCGCATCTCGCGGGACGCTTCCGAGTCCATATCCGATGTAGATATGCGCACCTGAGTACTGCGACAAGTCCGCCTCTATTGCAAGTTCAGCCTCCTGTGCCGTCAACCGTCCGCACCGGAATGGCGATGGGTTGCGGTCATCATGAACACCCCATCCATTCGATGATAGGGTCAAGATGCTTCCATCCCATGGAAAAACCGCTGCAACGAAACTGCAACCAAATTTTCCTGCGTCCATCCGGGCTGGAGAAAATTGGGCTTTCACGGATCGACGGCGAAGTGTGCCAATAGACACCATCGTCACTTCAGGTTGGTCCGTGTAAACATTGAACCCGATATTTGTTGGAACTAGCCGATTGATAAGAGTGCCGTCACCCAGCAGTCCGCCTGCATTTCCTCCCCAGGCGAACAAAGTGCCATCAAAGGTTATTGCAAAACCGCTGTTTCCGCCCCCTCCCGGGGTCGTCTTCCAGTATTCGTCGCCAATCTTCTTCGGCTCGTAGACGATATGCGTTTTGCCATCTGGCGCCGTATCCAGCCCGTCGCCTAGTGCGCCGTATATACCGAGTCCCCAACCCCAGAGGCTATTGTCGGCCTTGATGGCGTGCGCGTGATAGCTGCCATTGGTTACTGCAACATACCCGGTCCCGCTGACTTTTGTTGGCCGATTCACAAAAACGCCGGCTGGCCATCGAGGATCGGGATAGAGTCCTGTCGAAAGTTTCCCGATCCCCAACGGCGAGTAGGCATTCCAACCCCAGGCCCAGAGCGTTCCGTCCCGCTTGATGGCCAATGAGAAACTCTCGCCTGCCGTGATGCTTTCGAAGCCTTGACCAAGTAGCTTTGGAATGTACCGGTCAGTAAGCGTTCCATCGCCAAGTTCGCCTTCGCCGTTTGCCCCCCAGCCCCACAAACTGCCATCACCTTTTAGCGCCAGGACGTGCGCCTTGCTGCTGGCCAGCTTTTTAAATCCCTCCCCGATTCTGACTGGAGTAGTCAATACAGGAGGCGTCAGTGAGCCTATGCCAAGGATGCCATGGGCGTTCTTCCCCCATGTCCAAAGACCGCCGTCCCGGCTGAGGGCCGCAGCGGAGAACCAATTTGCGACGACTAACTCAAAATTTTCACCAATCTTGACGGGGCGTAGTTGATCAGTCGTGCTGCCATCCCCCAGTTGCCCTTGCTCATTCGGCCCCCAAGCCCACAAACTGCCATCCTTTTTTATCGCAAAACTACTTAGATAGCCGGCGGCAATATTTACAAATTCGCGCCCAATAAGCACGGGACTTGGCCTGCTTGTCGTCGTTCCATCGCCAAGCACCCCCCGATAGTTGTTGCCCCACGCCCATAGGCTGCCGTCGCTTTTGAGCGCAAGCGTGTGGGTGTCAGAGCTGACAATCTGGGGGATTGCAGCAGCCGAATTCTGCCCAAACCAGAAGCAGTTGATGGCGACAGCAAGATGAAATACATGCAGCTTAACTCGCATACCGACAGACCCGCCAAGGCGCATTCAAGAAAATTTGGCGAGTAACCCGTTGAGCACGCAATTACTCGCCGCCTCATTCAACTATCAATTATAGATGTACGCGGCATTAATCCAGACCACTTCTTGCAAACGCCCACCTGTTCCGTTCGTGTCGAAAAAGGACGTTCCCCATCCAATGGCGGGCTCCGGATTGGCCTGAACAGCACTCACGTTTTCGCCAATCTTGTTTAGCACCTGCACTTTGAATCCTGGATTATGAACAACCTTTACACCAAAGCTGGTGTAAAGCGATGTCAATGCAGGACTACTTCTTGTTATCGGTCCTACCGCAGGATTCGTGGTGCAGGTCCGGGCCGCCACAATTGGCGCATTAAATGAAGCCGGCGGATCGTTCCAGTTGTTCCAGGCCGGAATACTGGCATTTATCTCAGTGATGCATATATTCGGGTTTCCTTGTGAGAATCCATTGCCGGAAGAGTTCCCTACAGGCAAGTGCGCTCTCTTGACAATGAACTTCTCAAGGTGAGATGGTTTGCCTTTACTAAAATACTTCCTGCCCTCCTCGCGGTCCCGCCGCAGGAGGTCTGCCATCGTGAGAGCATCAAGGTTGACGTAGTAAGTTGGAATGCTGCCGAGGGGCGGAAGGCTCATCAATGGCACGTTGGCGATCTGCGGGAACTTTTCCGCCAACTCTTGGTCGGCCATGGCAGCACTGCCGACCATTGCCATCGCTACCGCAACGGCAACCTCTCGGAAAGGCAGTGAATATCCCTTCATCTTCTCTGGATTCTTGATGATCAATTTATCCTCCATAGATTGAAAAGGCGAAAGCGCACCGCTGGCCCAATGCCGCGGATAAACTTTCAGAGGGAAGATTAGTTGTCCTCGGCTCCTTACTCTGGAGGGTATTCCCTTCATCCAATTGACGGATTGCCTGGCGCGGGCTCCTCATAGTTTTGCGTGGATGCCAGCATGAACAATCGTGGCGCTAAGCCGGGCCTTGTGGAGGCCCGGGCTGTGGACACCCCAAAAGGCGGGGAAATGTGCATCTGCTCTGTAGCTGTCTGTAAGTCGGCGGCCTCGCATGAGTGCTCGGCTTCTGCGCGAGCCAGGGACAGGCCCGTTCAGGCCGAATGGGGCGCCGAAGCAGCGCGGAGAGGGAAACCGATACTTTTTGCACCGATCCCATAGATCGTGCTTTCGCCGTCATGCGGTAAGCCGTTGATTCGTAATGGCACGAATCTCGAAACCGCTACTTTTTGCACCGATCCCATGGCGAGGAGGCGGGTGCGGATCTGGACAGGCGCTGGTGGGCGTGGCCGGCCAGGCCATCGGCCGCCCAATCAAGCGCGCCTGCGCTGTGGCTGCTGGCGCTGCAGGAGCGTCGCCGCGTGGCGCTCGATTCCGAAGGACAGGGTCCCCCGAAAATTGATGTTCCCGAACTGCACCGGACCCATGCGGCGGATCCAGGCCTCCTCAACAGGCTGCTTATCCTTGCGCCGCCGGTCGACGACCTCCTGCATCTTCATGGTGTTCCAGGCGATGACCATATTGGTCAGCAGGGCGTGCGAGCCCGAGATGGCGCGCATCTCGTCGCCCCGGCGGCCGCGCTCCGGGAGCAGCCGGCCGTGGAAGATGGCGCGCTGCAACTGGTGCACCGATTCGCCTCGGTTGAGCAGGGTATGGATCTCGCGCCGGAAGTCCGGATTGCTGAAGAAGTCGCATAGGTAGAGCGTGCGCAGCAGGCGGCCCAAGTGATCGGCGGCCTTGTGCAGGGGATCCCCTTGGGCCGCGCTGCCCATGCGCTCCAGCACCAGCTTGGCAGAGATCCGCCCCGTTCGGATCGAAGCGACCAGGCGAAGCAGCTCATCCCAGCCCTTGACGATGGCGCGCTCGGACACGTCGCAGAGGGCGGCCGCGCGGAGAGCCGCCGGTACGGCCATCCCGCGCGGCAGGAACAGGCGTCGCTCGGAGAGATTGCGCAGCTGCGGGCACAGATCAAAGCCCAGCAGCTTGGCCACCGTCATCGCGACGTTGGTGTAGCCGTGCGTATCGACCGCCAACAGCGACAGCTTGATGCCGTCCTCGACGCGGGCGTTGTGCTGCTCCACGCCTTCGAGCGCGGCGCCGGCCTGACGTTCGTTGAGCACGATGGGCTGGTCATAGATGACGCCGTATGTGCTGAGGACATGGGTGTAGATGCCCACGGCGTAGGTGCGCCGGCGTGGGTCGATGCGGGCGCTGAAGAGGTGCTTGGAGGCATCCAAGGCCATCATGTCGGCCGAGGCCTTGTCGGCCTTGCCCCAGAGCTCGGCGATCGGGAAGCGGCGCTGGAAGGCGACGACCCGCTCATTGGCGCGGCGCAGCCGCCCCTGGGCTTCGAGTGCGCGCATGGCGGCCGTGACATGGGCAGCCTCCAGACCGGGCACCATGGCGGCGACTCCCTTAGCGTCGTTCTCCGTGCCATGGGCCAGCAAGGCCCCGTAGCACCCGAGCAGCTCTTGGATCGAAGCGGGCTTGCGGCCCAGCAGCACTTCGCTGAAGCCAACGTGCACATCCACTTCGACGATGAGGTCGCTAAATTGCGTCTCGCCGATCGCGGCGGCGATCAACTCTCGGTTGCGCCGCACCTCGTCATCCACTTCCAGCGGCGCGAGCGCGGGCAGACGAAAGTCTCCCTGCGCATCGATTTCCACGCCACCCCCCTCGATCGCCTCGGCCAGGCCGCGCAGGCCGACCTCCAGATTGGCGTTCAGGCGTTCGAGGAACTTCTTTGGATCGGTCGTCAGGCTCAGGGCGCTGATCAGATGGCTGCGCTCCTTCTTCCATTGCGCGGGAGGGATGAGCATCTCCTCCCGGTTGCGGTACTCCTGGCTGTGATTGATCCAGAGCCGTCCGGCGCGCAGGTCCCGGCGGACCGAGACCAGGGTGCAGGCGCGCAGCGCGGCCAGCGCCCGCACGCGGTTGGGGTCGCTGAGCAATGCATGCCAAGTCGGATCCGCCTGCCCCAGATCGAAGTCCCGTGGCAGCTCCTTGACGTTGCCCTCGCGAAGCGCGCGCAGCAGGCCAACCAGCTTGAGAGAGGCCGTGGCGACGTGGCCCTGGATGTCCAGCCCGACCAGGGCATTGAGCAAGGCGGTGACTCGTATCGCGTCGTCCACCACGCCTTGGCGCACCAGGGCGGCGCGACTGAAGCGCTGCTCGCTTTCATGGGCGGGCAGCAGTTGCTTGAGGGCTGCGATCTTCTGCTCGTCAGCCTGGTCCTCACCATGGACGATCGCGCGGATCTGGTCCTGGCGCTCGCGGTAGTGCGTCAGGCCGCGCGTCTGTTTGGATTGCACACGCACGCTGGCATGCCGCATCAGGTCGCTGATGCGGCGCGCGGCCATGAACAGCGCCGTATCGGTCAGGTTCAGCAGGGTCATGCGAAGAAAGCAGACCACCTCCAAGGCTTGCGAGTCGGGCTTGAGGCGCTTGGTTTCGACGGGCGGCCGGTTGACGACCCCTTGACCGTAGGCGCGCATTCGGGGTCCCGACAGGCCTTCCAAGGTCCAGTCATGCACGCCGAGCTGCTTCAGGTAGCTGATCTTGCTGGTCACCTCGGCAAGGCCGCTTGGGCTGTGCTTACCGACGGTGCCTTTGAGCCACTCCAGCACCGAGCCGCCGCCCCGGCCGCGGCGCTTGCTGTGCACGGCCGCCAGCAGCTTGGTGAGCTGTTCATTCGACAGCTGGGCGCGCACGATGCCGTGCGACATCGCGTCGGCCGAGGCAAATGCATCCCGAGCGGCGTCGCGCAGCACGCGATCGCTGGGAAGCAGATGGTCTCGGTCGTGCAGCCAAACCTCGGCATCCTTGACCAGTTCATCGACCGAGGCCGCAGAGTTGGCCAGCTTGGCCAGGACCTCCGCCAGCTCAGACATGACGGTGTCGTCGACCGCAGTGGCGCCGCAGTGCTCCAGGGCCCAGGCTTGATGGGCGAAGAGGGTGGCGCGTCGCTGGTACAGGGTTTTGAGGCTGGCCAGCGAGGTTTCAGGAAGGCCGAAGGCGTCGCACAGGTAGCGGAGCAAGGCGCGAGGCAGCCCGACCACCCGCTCCATGGTTCGGCCTGTCGCACGGAGGGCCAGCAGTTGCACGGCGGCGCCCAGCCGGCCGGCGGTTCTGAAACGAAGGCGAATAGCCTCCACATCCGCCTTGCTCAGCTGGAACGACTGTTCGACGTCGAACTCAGTGAGCGACCTCGGCAACTCCTTGGCGCCAACAAAGCGCTGACGAAACGTGGTCAAGCTCGCCCCTGACGGATCCCGGAAGGGCGGGGACGTTATCCACCGAGACGTAGCGGGTCAGTAGGCGTTGGCCCAGGGGGGTCTCATACGCGCGCGGGTTTACCCGCGCCGCAAACCGCTACTCTGTGCACGGAAACCGAGATCACCCCCATCCACGCGGATCAGCACCACCAGGCCGGCCGCCGGGCTGAAAGTGGACTCCACCACCAGATCCAGCCGGGCTTGCGCCTCGCTCAGCAGGCGCTGCACCTCGCGGCGCTGCGCCTCGATGCGGTCCGTGGCGCGCAGATCGGCGGTGGCCAGCACCACGCCCACGCACAGCAGGCAGGTCAGCAGGCTGGGCCAGTGGAACAGCCAGTGTTTCAGCGGAGCGCGCGTGGGGCCGAGCATGCGCTTCACGCTAGCACAGGGCAAGGAGGCTGTCGGGCTTTGGGAGTACCCCGCGCCGGGGACCAGTCAGGGGGCCAGACGAGGCGTCGGCGAGGCCGTGGGGCGGGCCCCACAACGAGCCGGCAACGACGGATGGCCCCCTGAATGGCCCCGGCCCAGAGGGTTCGGTCGCCCAGGGGCCCGCTGCTGCGTTGCCAGCGCTTGCCGGACGCGAGTCCGGCTGCGCGCCGGCGCCTTGCGTCCGGCCCCT
>NZ_JAYRMO010000022.1:0-88141 GCF_041912635.1 Inhella sp. | reverse complement strand
AGGGCTTGAGGCAGCAGCAGCATCTGCTGCGGCTCGTAGGGGAGGTAGGGCGCGGCCATAGCCTCCCAACGCACCTCAGGCCTCACCTGCAGTCAGGGACTTCCCTTCTGCCGCCCAGACTCCTAGGATGAACGAAACGACTCTAGGGAGCGTGCTTGCGTTTGCTCACAGGGTTTTTACCGGCCTGCTGGCCGTACCGCGCCGAAACTTGGTTTGCTTGTTTCGCACGATCGTGCTAATGTTGCCGCATGGAAGCCAAGACCGAGCGCAGCGAGCTGACCCTGCAGGCCATCGTGGACACCGCCCTGCAGATGGCGATCGACGAGGGCCTGGAGAGCCTCAGCATCGGTGAGCTGGCCAAGCGCCTGGCGCTGTCCAAGAGCGGGGTGTTTTCGCGCGTCGGTTCGCGCGAGGCGCTGCAGCTGGCGGTGATCCAGGAGTATGACCGCCGCTTCCTGCAGGCGGTGTTCACCCCGGCGATGCGCGAACCCCGTGGCCTACCGCGTCTGAACGCCATCATGCAGCTGTGGATCAAGCGCGCCGGCGATCTGGCCCAGGGCAATGGCTGCCTGTACTGCGCCGGTGCGTTTGAGTACGACGACCGCGAGGGGCCGGTGCGTGATCAGCTGCTGGATGGCGTGCAGCGCTGGCGCGCGGCGCTGCGCCGCACCGTACAGCAGGCCATCGAGGCCGGCCATCTGGCACCCGAGGTGGACCCGGTGCAGATGGTGTTCGAGATGGATGCCTTGTTCACCGGCCTGCTGCGCGACGCCCGTTTTCTGCGCGACCCCCATGCCCCGGCGCGTGCCTGGACCGCCTGGCAGCGGCTGCTGCGGGCCAGCCAGCCCCAGCCCGCCAAGCCCTGAGCGAGGCCTTGCGCGCACGGGCCTCTTTTGACCTGAAAACGCACGATCGTGCGAATCGGAGCGAATCATGCAACTCATTCATCCCAACCCGGCGGCGGCCTTCTTCACCAGCGTGCCGGCGCGTGCCGTGGCCGGCCTGCTGCGCGGCCTGGATCGGCTGGCTCCGCGGCTCAGCACGCGCTTGGCGCTGGGCCTGTTCTTCACGCCCCTGCCCACCAAGCGCCTGGCACGTGGGCGGCCGGTACCGGCGCCCTGGACCCTGAGCGAACTGCCCTTCGAAAACGGGCACCTCGGCGTGTGGCAACGAGCCGATGCCCAGCCCGACGCGCCGCGCGTGCTGCTGGTGCATGGCTGGGCGGGTGACGCCCAGCAACTGCGGGCGCTGGGGGATCGACTGCTGGCCGCGGGCCTGGCGCCGGTGCTGCTGGACCTCCCCGCGCACGGTCGTGCGGGAGGCTGGCGCACCAACCTGGGGCAATGGGTGCGGGCCCTGTTCGCCGTGACCGCGCGCTTCGGGCCCTGGCAGGGCGTGGTGGCCCATTCACTCGGAGCGGTGGCCAGCGCCCATGCCATGGCGCGTGGCCTGCCGGTGCAGCGCGCCGCTTTGATCGCAATGGCACCGCCGCCGCGGCTGTTCCTGAGCTGGTTTGCCGCCGCCATGGGGGTGGGCGAGGCCCTGGCCGAGCGCATGCAACGCCGCATCGAGCAACGCGTGGGCGTGGACATGGCCCAGTTTGACCCCGCCTGGCTGGCTCCGCGCGTGAAGCAACCCACGCTGCTGGTGCATGACGCTGCCGACCGCACCGCTCCCCTGGCTGGCAGCGCCGCCATGGCCGAGGGCGCAGCGCAGGCCGTGCTGATGCGCACCGAGGGGCTGGGGCACCGGCGCGTGCTGCAGGACGGCTGGGTGCTGCAGCAGGTCGAGCGGCATCTGGCCGGCTGAGGGCCATCGGCCTCGCCACGGCCCCGAAGGCGCGGGCTCAGCTCGCCAGCAAGGTTGCCAGCTCCGCCGCCGAGCGCACGCCCAGCTTGGCGAACACCCGCGCCCGGTGCACCTCCACCGTGCGCACCGAGACATGCAATTCGTCGGCGATCACCTTGTTCAGTTTGCCGGCCGCCACGCGCTGCATGACCTCGCGCTCGCGCTCCGTCAAGCTGCCCAGGCGTGCCTGGCGTTCGGCGCTGCGCGAGCCCTCGCTGCGCATGGCACGGGCCACGGCCAGGGCCTGTTCGATGCGGTCCACCAGGGCGTTGTCGCTGTAGGGCTTCTCCAGGAAGTCGAAAGCGCCCTTCTTGAGGGCGGCGACGACCATGGGGATGTCGCCATGCCCGGTCAGGAACAGCACCGGGTTGTGCAGGCCGCGTGCCAGCAGCTCGTCGTGCAGCCGGGTGCCGCTCAGGGGCTCCATGCGCACATCGAGCAGGAACACGCCCAAGGGGGGCGTGCGTTCGCCGTCCAGCGCGGCCAGCAGCTCGGGGCCGCTGGCAAAGCTGCGCACCGTCAGGCCGCGCGAGCCGAGCAGGAAGGCAAGGGCGTCGCGCACCGCGTCTTCGTCGTCCACCAGATAGACCAGGGCGTCGTCGGCGTTCATGGGCAGGGCAGGCTGAATGAGAAGCGCGCGCCGCCCAGGGTGGCGGTGCCGGCGTCGAGCACGCCATGATGCGCCTCGATGATGGAACGACAGATCGCCAGGCCCATGCCCATGCCCTCGGGCTTGGTGCTGTAGAAGGGCGCGAACAGGGCCTCGGGTGCTCGTCCGGCCAGGCCGGGGCCGTTGTCGCAGACGTCGACGATGACGAAGCCCCCGGCGCTGCGGCTGCTGAGCCGGACCTGGCGCGCGCCGGGCTGCTCGCGCAGGGCGTCGGCGGCATTGCGCAGCAAGTTGATGGCGACCTGCTCGATCAGCACGGCATCGGCCTGAATGGCGGGCAGGGCGGCGTCCAGCTGCACGTCGACTTCGATGCCGCGGCGCTGGAACTCCTTGACCAGCAGGGCCAGGGCCGATTCGAGCACCGGGTTCAGCGCGCAGGGTTCCAGCTGCGGCTCGTGGCGGGTCAGGAACTGGCGGATGCGCTGCACCACGCGTCCGGCCTGCGCGGCCTGCTCGCCCAGGCGCTGCAGCGCGCCCAGCACCGGTGCGTCCGCCACGCCCAGGCGTTGCAGGGAATTGAGCACGCCGGCGTTGTAGCTGGCAATCGCCGTGAGCGGCTGGTTCAGCTCATGCGCCAGCGTGGAGGCCACCTCGCCCAGCATGGTCAGGCGCGCGGCCTGGGCCTGGGCCTCGACCTGGCGCGCTTCGCGCTCGGCCAGGCGCTTGCGCTCGGTGATGTCGAGGATGGTGCCCAGCCAGCCGATCTGCTGGCCGGCCGCATCCACCAGCGGCGACTCGAACACCAGCACATCGAGCTCGCGGCCGCTGCGGTGGCGCCAGCGCGCCTCGTAGCCCTCGCGCGGCGCCTGGCCGGCCAGGCTGCGCTCGCTGCGCTGCATCACCTCCTGGATGGCGTCGGGCGGCCAGTAGGGCATGGGCGGCGCGCGGCCCACCAGCTCGGCCTCGCTGAAGCCCACCAGCTCGCAGAAGGTGCGGTTGACGGAGAGCAGGCGGCCGCTGGCGTCGCGGGCGCGCAGCCCCACCAGGGCACTGTTCTCCACCGCGGCCCGCCAGGCAGCCTCGGCGCGCCAGCGCGCTTCGGCGCGTTGCACGCGCTGCATCTGGCGACGCAGGCCCCAGCTCGCGGCCATGCTGAGGGGGATGAAGCCGGCGATCAGCACGCCCACCAGCGGACGCAGGCCGGCCGGGCTGGGCTCGCGCAGGATCAGCTCCAGGCTGGCGTCGGGCGCGCTGTCGTCCAGGGCTACGCGGTAGCTGGGGCGGGTGTCGGCCTCCATGCGCACCGGCGCATGGGTCAGTGCGGCAATCACCTGCTCGTTGCCGTCAATGATCTGCACGTCGTAACGGCGCGCCAGCCACCAGGGCAGGGCCTGCTTGAGCAGCTGCGCCGGGCTGTAGCGCAGCACCAGGCTGCCCTGCGGCAGGGGCTGCTGCAGGTGCAGGCTCAGGCCTTCGTTGCGACGCGGCCGCAGCGGCAGCTGCTCCTTGACGCGGTTGTCGCCGTCCAGCCAGGTGATGCCGGTCCACAGGCCCTGCAGGCCGGCCTCGACCTCGGGCTGGGCGCCCAGCAGGGCGTCGGGGCGCTCGCGCAGCGTGGCGGCCAGATTGCGCAGCGCGGCGCGCTCCAGCGCCAGCTGGGCGCGCAGCGGCGTGGCAGCACTCAGTGCGTCGGCAATCAAGGTCTGGCGCTCGCGCTCGCGCTCGGCGGCTTCGTCTGCCAGCGCCCAGGCCAGTACGGCGGCCACGAACACCAGGGCCAGCAGAGCCGGCAGGGCCCACAGGCCGCGGCGCAGCAGACGGAGCAGCAGACGGGGCAGGGCGGGCATGGCGCCACTCTACGCAGGGCCTGTGGCCGCAAGGGCACGGCGGCGGCAGAAATGTGGAAGTCCACAACTGACGCAGCGGCGTCCGAATTTCCACAATCGTCGCCACCCCATTCCACCCACGGAGACCGTCATGAGCCTGTTCGCCCGCACCCGCCGCCTGGCCATCCTCAGCACCGCCCTGCTGGCGGCCGGACTGAGCTGGGCCCAAGCCCCGATCGTCATCAAGTTCAGCCATGTGGTGGCGAACGACACGCCCAAGGGCAAGGCGGCCGACTTCTTCGCCAAGCGCGCGGCCGAGCTGACGGGTGGCAAGGTCAAGGTCGAGGTGTACGCCAACAGCACGCTCTACAAGGACAAGGAAGAGATGGAGGCGCTGCAACTGGGCGCCGTGCAGATGCTCGCGCCGTCGCTCGCCAAGTTCGGACCGCTGGGTGCGAAGGAGTTCGAGGTCTTCGACCTGCCCTTCATCTTTGACAACTACGAGGAGCTGCACAAGGTCACCCAGGGCCCGGTGGGCAAGATGCTGCTGGGCAAGCTGGAGGGCCGCGGCATCAAGGGCCTGGCGTTCTGGGACAACGGCTTCAAGTCTTTCAGCGCCAACAAGCCGCTCAAGAGCCTGGATGACTTCAAGGGCCAGAAGCTGCGCATCCAATCCAGCAAGGTGCTGGAAGCGCAGATGCGCGCCCTGGGCGCCCTGCCGCAGGTGATGGCCTTCTCCGAGGTTTACCAGGCCTTGCAGACCGGCGTGGTGGACGGCACCGAGAACCCGCACAGCAATCTCTACACGCAGAAGATGCACGAGGTGCAGAAGCACGTGACGCTGAGCGACCACGGCTATCTGGGCTATGCGGTCATCACCAACAAGAAGTTCTGGGACGGCCTGCCGGCCGACCTGCGCGGCAAGCTGGAGCAGGCGATGACCGAGAGCACCGCCTATGCCAACCGCATTGCCAAGGAAGAAAACGATGCGGCGCTGGAGAAGGTCAAGGCCAGCGGCAAGAGTCAGGTGCACGCGCTGAGCGTGGCCGAGCGCCAGGCGATGAAGAAAGCAATGGTGAAGGTGCACCAGGAGATGGCCTCGCGCATCGGCCAGGACGTGCTGAACGCCGTCTACAAGGAAACGGGCTTCGATCCCAACAAGCTCTGACCCCCTGAGCTGGACCTCGCACGACCCCAGCCGCGCGCCGGGGTCCCCCTTGCTGCTGAACAGGAGCCGGCATGCGCATCCTTGACCATCTGGAGGAAGGTCTCATCACCTTCCTGATCGGCGCGGCCACGCTGATCATCTTTGCGGCGGTGCTGCACCGCTACCTCTCGGGCTTGGCCATCCCGGGCGTGCAGAACTGGCTGCTGAGCCTGAACTTCGGCTGGGCCCAGGAGCTCTGCATCATCATGTTCGTTTGGATGGCCAAGTTCGGCGCCGCCTACGGCGTGCGTACCGGCATCCACGTCGGCGTGGACGTGCTGATCAACCGCCTGAACGCGGCGATGCGCAACAAGTTCATCGTCTTCGGCCTGCTGGCTGGCGCGCTGTTCACCGGCGTCATCGCCACCCTGGGCGCCACCTTCGTGTGGGAGAACGGCGCGCATTACGCGATCTACAAGGCTTTCGGTCTGTCGATCGAGGGCCTGTACGAGGGCCCGACCACGCCCGATCTGGAGTGGCCGACCTGGATCGTCTACGCAGCCATCCCGCTCGGTTCGGCGCTGATGTGCTTCCGCTTCCTGCAAGTCACGGTGGCCTTTGTGCGCACCGGCGAGCTGCCGCACCACGACCACGGCCATGTCGATGGCCTGGACGAGGAAGACCCGGCCGTGCCCGGCCAGCTGGACCAGGTGTTCCGCATGAATGACGACCTGCATCCGCGCGTTGATGACAAGGAGAACAAGCGATGAGCACCGCCGTCATTTTTGGCCTGCTGGTCGTGCTGATGCTGACCGGCATGCCGATCAGCATCTCGCTCGGCCTGACCGTGCTGAGCTTCCTGTTCGCCTTCACCCAGGTGCCGATCGAATCGGTTGCGCTGAAGCTGTTCACCGGCATCGAGAAGTTCGAGATCATGGCGATCCCCTTCTTCATCCTGGCCGGCAACTTCCTTACCCACGGCGGGGTGGCGAAACGGATGATCCGCTTCGCCACTTCGATGGTCGGTCACTTCCACGGCGGCCTGGGCCTGGGCGGTGTGCTGGCCTGCGCGCTGTTCGCCGCGGTGTCGGGCTCCAGCCCGGCCACGGTGGTGGCCATCGGCTCCATCCTGCTGCCGGCCATGGTCAAGGCGGGCTTCCCGAACCGCTTCGGCGCGGGCGTCATCACCACCTCGGGGGCGCTGGGCATCCTGATCCCGCCGTCCATCGTGATGGTCATGTACTCGGTCTCGACCAACACCTCGGTCGGCGCCCTGTTCATGGCCGGTGTGGTGCCGGGTCTGCTGCTGGCCTTCTTCCTCGGCTTTACCACCTGGTACCGGGCGAAGAAGTTCAACTACCCGAGGCAAATCAAGGCCACTTGGGCCGAACGTGCCAAGGCGCTGCGCGAGTCGATCTGGGGCCTGCTGCTGATCGTCATCGTCATGGGCGGCATCTACAGCGGCATGTTCACGCCCACCGAGGCCGCGGCCATGAGCGCCGTCTGGGCCTTCATCACGGCGGTGTTCATCTACCGGGACATGGGCCTGAAGGACGTGCCCAAGGTGCTGCTCTCGAGCGCCAACATGAGCGCAATGCTGCTCTACATCATCACGAACGCGGTGCTGTTCAGCTTCCTGATGACGCACGAGAACATTCCGCAGCAGATGGCCGACGCCATGATCGGTACCGGCGTGGGCATGATCGGCTTCCTGATCATTGCCAACATCCTGCTGCTGATCGCCGGCAACTTCATGGAGCCCAGCTCCATCGTGCTGATCCTGGCGCCGATCCTGTTCCCGATCGCGATGAAGCTGGGCATCGACCCGGTGCACTTCGGCATCATCATGGTCGTCAACATGGAGGTCGGCATGTGTCACCCGCCGGTCGGGCTGAACCTCTACGTGGCCTCGGGCATCACCAAGATGGGCATCACCGAGCTGACCATCGCCACCTGGCCCTGGCTGCTGACGATGCTGGTGTTCCTGGTGCTGGTGACCTACTGGCCGGCACTTAGCCTGGCGCTGCCGCGGGCGTTGGGGATGGTGGCCTGAGCGTCAACAGGCGCCAAGCAACAGCGGGGGCCTTGAGCCCCCGCTGTTGCTTTGTCGACCGCTGGCTTGCCTTACAGCCGGCTGCCGTTCAGCTCGATCGACTTCGCTTCCAGCGTCTGGGTGCTGTCCGGCGTGGTGTTGAGCGTGCGCACCGGGATGCCGTGGCCGACCAGGATCCAGCTCTTCGTCACCAGATTGGGCATGCTCGGGTCGACTTCCTTGTAGCGGCAGGTGTCATAGCTGCGGCCCTGCACCGTCACGGTCTCGCGCGCTTCGTAGGTGTAGACGGAGGTGCTGGTGACGGTGTTGGTGGTGGCCGGCTGGCTCATGCCGCCCATGCTGGTGCTGCTGGTGACGCGGGAGGTGCTGGTCTTGGTGAGCGACTGGCCCGGGCTTAGGGTGAACTCGGTGTTGAGTTCGGGCGGCGTCATGACGACGCGCAGGCTCTGCTTCATCAGCGTGCCACCCATCTGGATCTCGTTCTCCGATTCATCGCCGAGGCTGCGGATCAGGCCGCCTTCGGCCACCTGCTCATAGCTCACGCCCTCCATCTTGTTGGTGCTGGTCTGGCCCTCTGCGGTGAAGCTGCCGTTGACCAGGCTGCGCACCTTGATGGCGCTCTGGCCTTCGAAGCTGCCGCTGCCCTCGACGCGCAGGTCCAGCGTGTACTCGCCGCTGCTGGCGCCTTCGCCGGTGCCGGAGATCACATAGTTGGCCAGCAGGCGGCGGCCGCTGACAAGCGTTTGCGCCGCCGGCGCCGTGCACTCGTTCAGGCTGCCCAGCGGGCCGGTGTTGCCGCACTGGCTCGGGTAGACGCTGCAGCGATCTGCCTGCACCTGGGCCGCGAACGCGCTGGCCGCGCCAAAGCTCTGCAGCTGGCCGCCGGTGAAGGGGCCCAGACCGTAGACCTGACCGTTGCTGGCCAGGCCGAGGAAGTTGCCGTTGCCGTAGGCACGAACCTCGAAGTGCAGGCCCTCATGGTCGAGCTCGAAGTTTTGCGCGCCGGTCTTGGGGAACAAGGAGGGGCCGTACTTGAACTCGGCCCAGTCGAACAACTGGGTGGCGCTGACCTCGCTGCTGACGGCGGCCACGGCTGTGGCGCGGCGCTGCGGGCCTGCGGCCTGGGCCACAAAGGCCTTGACTTCGGCCGGTGCCGTGCTGGGGTCGCCGCCGCCGCAGGCGGTCAGCAGCAGGGCCAGGGAGAGGGCGGTGAGAGAGTGTTGGCGCATGACAGGTCGGGGTTTGAGGGCTCGTCCCAGGTCGGTTTGAAGTCCTGGATTCCAGGTCCGCAACCCTAGGGAAGACCCGAGTCCCTGTCATGGTCCATTCGGGCCATGTCGGAGCGGTCAGCGGCCCATCAAGGACACGGCGGCCCGTGGGCCGCCGTGTCCTTGGTCATGCTGCGCCCAGGTTCAGCGGCGCGCCATGCCCGGCACCTGGTATTTGCTGACCAGCGAGGCCAGCTTGGCTGCCTGCTCCTTCAGGCTTTCGGCGGCCGCCGCGCCTTGCTCCACCAGCGCGGCGTTGGACTGCGACATCTGGTCCAGCTCCGTCATCGAGCCGGCCACGCCCCCCAGGTGCTGGCTCTGCTCCGAGCTGGAGGCCGAGATCTCACCGATCACGTCGCTGACCCGGCCGACGCTGGCGACGATCTCCTGCATCGTGGCACCGGCGTCCTGCACCAGCTTGCTGCCATGCTCCACGCGTTCCACGCTGGAGCCGATCAGGCTCTTGATCTCCTTGGCCGCCTCGGCCGAGCGGCTGGCGAGCGAACGCACCTCGCTGGCCACGACGGCAAAGCCGCGGCCCTGTTCGCCGGCACGCGCGGCCTCCACCGCGGCATTCAGCGCGAGGATGTTCGTCTGGAAGGCGATGCCATCGATGACGCCGATGATGTCGGCGATCTTGCGCGAGCTGGTGGTGATCTCGTCCATGGTCTGCACCACCTGGCCCACCACCGTGCCGCCCCGCTGCGCCACGCCGGCGGCGCTCTGCGCCAGCTGGTTGGCGGTGGCGGCGCTCTCGGCCGTGTGGCGCACCGCGCTGCCCAACTCGGTCAGCGCGCTGCTGGTCCGCTGCACATGGGCGGCGGTGTGCTCGGTGCGCTGACTCAGGTCCATATTGCCATGCGCGATCTCGCTGGACGCAGTGCGCACGCTGTCGGCGCCGTCGCGGGCCTGGGTCACCATCTCCACCAGTTCCAGGCGCATGTCTTCCACCGCGTGCTGCAGCTGGCCAAGTTCATCGCCGCGGTCTTGCGCCACGCCCTCGGTCAGGTCACCCTCGGCGATGCGTTTGGCCAGTCGCGTCAGCCGCCCCAGGGGGTTGGTGATGGTGCGCACCAAGTGCAGGGTGCTGAAGGCCATGATCAGGCAGATCGCCACCACGATGCCGGTGACGGCATAGACCGACTTCAGGCGCGCCGCACCGATGGCATTGCGCAGCGCTTCAGCGCCAGCCTGCTGGAATTTGTGCAGGTCCTGGATGGCCTGGGGGCCGCCCGCATCGGCACTGCCCTTGTCGGCCTGGGCCTTGTAGTCGTTCCAGCCCTGCTCGGCGGCAGCCAGGGCCTGGCGCTCGGCCGGGGTGGCGGCCAGTTTGCCGAGTTCCTGTTGCAGCGCCTGGATGCGCGCCAGCGTGGCCTCGCGCTGGCCCTGCAGCTTGGACTTCTGCTCGTCCGGCACGGCCTGCAAGGCCTGGCTCTGTGAGGCGTAGAGCTGGGCCTGGTGGTGCCAGCTCAGCGAATCTTCCAGCTTCGCCGTCTGGGCCACCTGCTGCAGCCGGGATTCCTCCAGCAGATGGACCGTGCGGGTAATCAGGCCGATGGCCGAAGCGCCCGTGACCACGCAAAGCACGATCACCGGCTTCCACATCTGCCAGGCCAGGGAACGACTCTTCTTCAGCATCGGATGGTCTCCTGAGGATGACGGGATCCTCGCATCGCGCCGCCGGCTGCGCGGGCCCGTGTGGCGGCGATTGTTCACGCTGGTAGGCTGCGCGCCCATGAGCTTTCTTGCCATCGACATCGGCAATACGCGCCTCAAGTGGGCTCGCTTTGACGGCGCGCAGCCCGGGGCCACTTTGCTGGAGCACGGCGCGGTCTTCCTCGAGCACATCGAAGATCTGGCCGAGCGGGAGTGGTCGACGCTGCCGGCGCCGCAGCAGATGCTGGGCGCCAATGTGGCGGGCGATGCAGTGCGCCGGCGCGTGGAAGAGCAGCTCGAATGCTGGGATCTGGCGCCGCGCTGGGTCGTGCCCTCATCCCATGAGGCTGGCGTGCACAACGGCTACGACCACCCCACGCGCCTGGGCGCCGACCGCTGGGTCGCGCTGGTGGGCGCGCGCAGCCAGGTGCTGCGCCGCGGCCTGCAGAAGCCCTGCCTGGTGGTGATGGTGGGCACGGCGGTGACGGTGGATGCCCTCGACCTCGAGGGCAATTTTCTGGGCGGCCTGATCCTGCCCGGTCACGGCATCATGCTGCGCGCGTTGGAAGGCGGCACGGCCGGCCTGCGCGTGCCCACGGGCGAGGTGCGCGAGTTCCCCACCAACACCTCGGACGCCCTGACCAGCGGTGGCAACTACGCCATCACCGGCGCCATCGAGCGCATGCACCGCCACTTGCTGCAGCGCACCGGCATCCCGCCGCTGACACTGATGACGGGCGGCGCGGCCTGGAAGGTGGCGCCGGCCCTGGACATCGAGCACGAGCTGGTGGACGGCCTGATCTTCGATGGCTTGCTGGCCCTGGCCGAGGCGCGCCAGCCCGTCAGCCCTACAGAATGAAGCGGCTCAGGTCTTCGTTCTGCGCCAGCTCATCCAGGCGCTGCTGCACCAGATCGGCATCGATGCGCAGGCTCTGACCGCTACGGTTCGGGGCGTCGAAGCTGGCTTCTTCGAGCAGGCGCTCCAGCACCGTGGCCAGGCGACGCGCGCCGATGTTCTCGGTGCGCTCGTTGACCTCGTAGGCGATGCGCGCGATGCGCTGGATCGCCTCGGGCGCAAAGTCCAGCGTCAGGCCCTCGGTGGCCAGCAAGGCCTGGTACTGCTTGATCAGGCTGGCATGCGTGCTGGTCAGGATGGCCTCGAAGTCGGTCACGCTCAGGGACTGCAGCTCGACGCGGATCGGGAAGCGGCCCTGCAGCTCGGGGATCAGATCGCTGGGCTTGGCCAGATGGAAGGCGCCACTGGCGATGAAGAGGATGTGGTCGGTCTTGACCATGCCGTACTTGGTGCTGACCGTTGTGCCCTCGACCAATGGCAGCAGGTCGCGCTGCACGCCCTGGCGGCTGACGTCCGCGCCGCTCACGTCGGAGCGCGAGGCCACCTTGTCGATTTCGTCGATGAAGACGATGCCGTTCTGCTCGGTCTTGTGCAGCGCGGCCTGCTTGATCTCGTCCTCATTCACCAGCTTGGCCGCCTCTTCGTCCACCAGTGCGGCCAGCGCTTCCTTGATCTTGAGCTTGCGGGTCTTCTTCTTACCCGCCGCCATCTGGCCGAACAGGCCTTTGAGCTGCTCGGCCATTTCCTCCATGCCCTGCGGGCCCAGGATCTCCATGGCCGGGCCGCGCTCGGTCAGGTCCAGCTCGATTTCCTTGTCGTCCAGCGCGCCTTCGCGCAGGCGCTTGCGCATCACCTGGCGGGCGGTGTTGTCTGCCTTGGGGGCCTCCTCGCCAAAGCCCATGCCGCTGGTGCGCGGCGGCGGCACCAGCACGTCGAGGATGCGTTCCTCGGCTGCATCCTCGGCCTGGGTGCGCTTGAGTTTGACCTGGGCCTCGCGCTCCTGCTTGACGGCGATCTCGATCAGGTCGCGGATGATCGTGTCGACATCCTTGCCGACATAGCCGACCTCGGTGAACTTGGTGGCCTCGACCTTGATGAAGGGTGCATCGGCCAGCTTGGCCAGGCGGCGCGCGATTTCGGTCTTGCCCACGCCGGTGGGGCCGATCATCAGGATGTTCTTCGGCGCGATCTCATTGCGCAGGCTGCCCTCGACCTGCTGGCGGCGCCAGCGGTTGCGCAGCGCGATGGCGACGGCGCGCTTGGCCTGGGCCTGGCCCACCACATGGCGGTCCAGCTCGGAGACGATCTCCTGGGGGGTCATCGAGCTCATGTCAGGACTTCAATCGTGTGCGACTGATTGGTGTAGATGCAGAGATCGCCGGCAATCACCAGCGACTGCTTGACGATGTCGGGCGCGCTCAGCTCCGAATGGCGCAACAGGCCGATGGCGGCAGCCTGCGCATAGGCGCCGCCGCTGCCGATGGCCACCACGCCTTCTTCCGGTTCCAGCACGTCGCCGTTGCCGGTGATGATCAGACTGTGCTCGCGGTCGGCCACGGCCAGCATGGCCTCCAGGCGGCGCAGCACGCGGTCGGTGCGCCAGTCCTTGGTCAGTTCCACGGCGGCGCGGATCAGATGGCCCTGGTGCTTTTCGAGCTTGGCCTCGAAGCGCTCGAACAGGGTGAAGGCATCGGCGGTGGCACCGGCAAAGCCAGCCAGCACCTGCTCGCGGTAAAGCTTGCGCACCTTGCGTGCCGTGCCCTTGACGACGATGTTGCCCAGCGTCACCTGGCCGTCGCCGCCGAGCGCGACGACGCCATTGCGGCGCACCGAAAGAATCGTCGTTCCGTGGAAGACGGGGGTGTCACTCATGGGATGTTTGGGCTTGAGTTGCCGGAGAGAGATTAGCGCGTGACTGGGGTCGACCCGCTGAAGGGCCGTTCCCGAGCCGGGTCAGCCCCCCGAGGCCTTCCAGGCCACAGGGCCGGTGACTGGGGGCCTTATGCGACGCGGACCTTGATGCGCGCGTGCTCGTTGATGCCCATGGCACCGAAGAACAGGGCCACCAGGCGGTGCGCATCAGTGAACACCACGCTGCGGTTCTCGGTGCGCTGGTTCAGCACCCAGTTCAGCAGGTCGCCGGCGGCAATGAAGTCCAGCCGCACCAGCTTCGGGCAGGCCACCTGCACCTGCACGGCCGCGCCGATCTGCGCGCTCATGGTCTTCAGCACCTCGGTGATGTCGCCGACCAGCTGACCGGACATCTCCAGATGGGCCACATTGCCACCGTCCTCGGTCTCCATGGTGGAGTCCAGGAAGGCCAGGCCGCCGGCGCCGGAAATATTGGTGCCTGGCCCCTGGGTGGACAGGCTGCCGTTGGTAACGCGCACCTTGCAGCGAGCCGGATCCCAGGAGGGAGGGGACACCTCGTAGGTCACGCAGTAGTCGATCGCCGCCTCGTCGAACTGGTCCGGCCGGTTGACGACGCGCAGCGCCTCCAGGCGCAGCATCCACCAGCCGGTATCGGTGTCGCGTTCACCCACCGGCGTGGCTTCACGCAGCAGTTCGAGCAGGCGGTCGCCGCCGATCCAGCGCATCTCGGTGGCCTGCTTGGCCCAGGCGCGCAGCAGATCGGTCAGGGGCTCGCGAGCCTCGGCTTCGACGCGCTGCAGTTCCGACCAATCCAGCACCCAAGGCAGCGGAGCGGTGTCGCAGCGCTTCTTCAGCAGGGTGAGTGCATCCAGGTCAAAGGCACCCGCCGCCGCCCAGGTCACGCCGGTCGGCTTGATGCCGCTGGCCGGTGCCGCTGCAGCGCGCTCGGCCTTGCGGCTTTCGGCCACGAGCTTCGGAATGGAGAACCACTGCGGCGGCGACAGGCCGAACAAGTGCACGTAATCCAACGCCAGCGACTCGAAGGGTGGCTGCTGGCCGGTGGCGCGGTAGAAGTCAAAACGCACCAGCCAGGTGTCGGCATGCAAATTGCGCGGGCCGCCGGCCTGCGTCAGCTCGATCAGCGCGCGCTCGCACGTTTCGTTGTCGCCGTTGGCGAAGGCGATCACCGCCTCGTCGAGCTCCGGGTCGTGGCCGAGTTCCTCCTGCTTGGCGGGAGGCTGGGCGTCCAGCACCAGGTCGAAGGTCGGTTCCGGCAACGCGGCAGGCGCCACGTCGGTCGCGGCGCCAAAGGTCAAATCCATCTCCAGCGGCGGCAGCGTGGGCAGGGCGCTGGGCGCGGCATCGCTGGGCGGGGGCAGGCCACGGCCCATCACGGCCGCCGAGGGGGCCGGCGCCGCCATCGGGTCACCCGGCCCCGGCGTGGGCAGGGTGGGGGCGAAGTGGGCGGCGCGGGTGGTCGAGTCGAAATCGCCCGCGGGTGCGACCTGCAGCGAGGGGCGCGGCGCCATCGAGGGGCGGAAGCCCTCCTTGACCATCTGCTGCTCGATCTGGTTGATCTTGTCGCGCACCGCCTCGACGTCGTCGCGGTTGGCCTCGCCCAGGGGTTTGTCGGCGTCGCTGATGACGGAGTTGTTCTGGGCGCCAGCGGCGGCCAGTTGCTCCGGCGTCAGGCCCTCGCGGCGCAGGCGGCGCAGCATGTCGAACTCGCGCTTGCGCACGAAGTCATTGCGGCGCTTGCGCTCAATCATGGCCTTCAGTTCGGCCTTGGCGAGCTCGCTCTCTGGATCGTCTTGACGCGAGTTGATCTCCTTCCAATCCGTGGTCGGATTGGCGACAAAGCGCGCCACCTTGCGCAGGAAGCTTTCCGATTGCTTGGGATCGTCGGCCATGCGCGCCTTGTCGGATCTGGGACCTCAGTCCCCGAACATCTTCTGTTTCATCTCGCGGCGCTGCTGGGCTTCCAGCGAGAGCGTCGCGGTCGGGCGGGCGATCAGTCGGCCCAGGCCGATGGGTTCACCCGTCTCGTCGCAGTAGCCGTATTCGCCGCTGTCCAGGCGCGCGATCGACTGCATGATCTTCTTCAGCAGCTTGCGCTCGCGGTCACGCGTGCGCAGTTCCAGCGCATGCTCTTCCTCGATGGTGGCGCGGTCGGCGGGGTCCGGCACGATGGTGGTGTCCTCACGCAGATGCTCGGTGGTTTCACCGGCATTGGAGAGGATGCTGTCACGCAAGGCCTGCAGCTTGCTGCGGAAAAACGCCAGCTGCTGGTCGTTCATGTACTCGCTATCAGGCATGGCGAGCACTTCGGCATCGGTCAGCTCGTGACCGGGCTTGTTGCGCCAAGCCTCATTGCCGCCCGCCTTGGCCGCCGGCTTGGCCGGGGCCTTGGCGGCTGGGCTCGCTGCGGGTTTGGGGGTCAGGGTCTTGCTCACCTATTTACTCCTCACAGGGCCAGTGCCCTGCTGATTTATACGACCCAAAGTGACGATCCTGGGACGTTTCCGGGGCGTTTTGGGCGCGGGATTGTAGTCAGCGCCCTGCCCCAGATTTACCCTCAAACCAAGCAGCCTTCCAGGCCTTGTTCCAGCACCTCACGGGGCAGGTCGATGCCGATGAAGACCATCTTGCTGACTCGCTTCTCACCGGCGGCCCATTTCGGCCCCAGATCCGAGCCCATCAGCTGGTGCACGCCCTGGAAGATCACCTTGCGTTCACTGCCCTTCATGTTCAGTACGCCCTTGTAGCGCAGCATCTTCGGACCATACACCTGGACGATGGCGCCGAGGAAGTCTTCCAGCTTGGCCGGGTTGAAGGCGCGCTCGGCCCGGTAGACGAAGCTCTTGACGTCGTCGTCATGGTGGTGATGGTGCGGGTGGTCGCAGTGTTCACCGTGCTCGTGGTGGTGGTCGTGTCCACAGTGCTCGCCGTGCTCGTGGTGATGGCCGTGGTCATGGTGGTGATGACCGTGCTCCTCGACCTTCAGGAATTCCGGGTCGATGTCGAGCTTGGCATTGAGGTTGAAGCCGCGCAGGTCGAACACCTTGCTCAGCGGCACCTCGCCGAAATGCACCTTGCGCTGCGGCGCGCGCGGGTTCATGTGCTTGATGCGGTGGACCAACGCATCCACGGCAGCCGGCTCGCACAGCTCACTCTTGCTGATGAAGATCTGGTCGGCAAAGCCGACCTGGCGGCGCGCCTCCTGGCGGCTGTCGAGCTGCGCGTCGGCGTGCTTGGCATCCACCAGGGTCAGGATGGCGTCGAGCACGAAGCTCTCGGCGATCTCGTCGTCGATGAAGAAGGTCTGGGCCACCGGGCCGGGGTCGGCCACGCCGGTGGTCTCGATGACGACGCGCTCAAAGTCCAGTTCGCCGGCACGGCGGCGGCGCGCCAGGTCGGCCAGGGTGGAGCGCAGGTCTTCGCGGATCGTGCAGCAGATGCAGCCATTGCTCATCTGGATGATCTGCTCGTTGGTGTCGGCCACCAGGATCTCGTTGTCGATGTTCTCCTCGCCGAACTCGTTCTCGATCACGGCGATCTTCTGGCCGTGTGCCTCGGACAGCACGCGCTTGAGCAGCGTGGTCTTGCCGGCGCCGAGAAAGCCCGTGAGGATGGTGGCGGGGATGGGTTGCGGCTGGTTGGACATGGGCAGGCAGGGGCCGATCGGAAAAACAGTCCATTTTGGGGCCAGACCTCTGGTTTCAAGTGCGTCATGGCCATCCGCTATCCTTGCCGCCCCCTGTTTGTGCGGGGCCTTGAGCCCCGGATCTGATGTCAGACCCTGCGCCGAGTCGGCCGCCCAGCGGCCGGCCGGGTGAGTCCAAAGAGAGCCCGCGCGGCCTGCTGGAGCGTGTGCTCGAGTTCCTCCACCCGGGCCCGGACTCGAAGAAGGAATTGATGGAGACGCTGGCCGAGGCCGAGAGCCGCGAGCTCATCGAGCCCGAGTCGCGTCAGATGCTCGAAGGCGTGCTGCGCATGGCCGAGCTCTCGGCCGGCGACGTGATGGTGGCCGCCCCCCGCATGGACCTGCTGGACATCGACTCCCCCTACGAGGAGCTGCTCGGCAGCGTCATCGGCACCGCGCACTCGCGCTTCCCGGTGTTCGAGGGCACGCGCGACAACATCATCGGCATCCTGCTGGCCAAGGATCTGCTGAAGCTGCAGCGCGCGCCCGAGCTGAACCTGCGCACCCTGCTGCGCCCGCCGGTGTTCGTGCCGGAAAGCAAGGGCCTCAACGAGCTGCTGCGCGACTTCCGCACCAACCGCAACCACCTGGCCATCGTCATCGACGAGTTCGGCAATACCGCCGGCCTGGTGACGATCGAGGACGTGCTGGAAGAGATCGTCGGCGAGATCGAGGACGAGTTCGACGACCGCGAGCGCGAGGGCGATGGCGGCCTCTACACCCTGGCGGATGGCAGCCAGCGCGTGGCGGGTGACACCGCCATCGAGGCCGTCAACACCGCCTTCGGCCTGCAGCTGCCGGAGCAGGATTTCGACACCATCGGCGGCCTGGTGGCGCACGAACATGGCCGCGTGCCGCGGCGTGGCGAGACGGTGACTCTGGGTGGTTTGCTGTTCCACGTCATGCTGACGCGGGGCGGCGCGGTGCGCTGGTTCAAGGTTACGCGCGCACCGGAAACCCCGGAGAGCTGATGCGACTGTTGTGGGGGGGGCTGGCCGCACTGGCCGCCGGAGTCGTGCACACGGCGTCCTTCGCGCCCTTGCTGGCCTGGCCGCTGCAGATCCTGGCCCTGGGCCTGCTGGCGGCCTTGAGCTGGCGGCAAGGCGTTCGGCAGGCCGCGGGCCTGGGCTTCCTGTTCAGCCTGGGCTGGCTCAGCTCCGGCCTGTGGTGGTTGTTCATCAGCCTGCACGAATTCGGTGGCCTGCGCCCTGTGCTGGCCGTGGGGGCGCTGCTGCTGCTGGGCGCCTTCCTGAGCCTGTACAGCGCCGGGGCACTGGCGCTGTTTGCCTGGCTCAGGCCGCGGCTGCCGGCGGCGGCGCCGCTGCTCTGGGCCTGCTGCTGGCTGCTGGGTGAACTGGCTCGGGCGCAGTGGTTGACGGGCTTTCCCTGGATCGCCAGCGGCTATGCCCACACCGTGGGGCCCCTGGCCGGCTGGGCGCCCTGGGTCGGGGTGTATGGCATCGGCTTTGTGGCGGCGTTAGGCGCGGCGGGGCTGGCGCAGGTCTGGCAGGCGCGCTCTCCGCGCGGGCTGGCGCTGCTGGCGCTGCCGCTGCTCGGCCTGCTGCTGCCGCAGCAGTTCACGCACAGCGCCGGCTCCCTGAAGGTCGGACTGGTGCAGCCCAATGTGCCGCAGTCGCAGAAATTCGACGAGGCGCGCATCGGCGTCCAACTGGCCGAGCTGCTGGCGCAGCTGGAGGCCGGCGAGGGCGATCTGCTGGTCACGCCGGAATCGGTGCTGCCGCTGCCCTACGACTTTCTGCCCGTCGAGGCCCAGCAGCGGCTGACGCAGCTCTCGGTGCGCCGGCCCCTGCTGATGGGCAGCTTTGTCGGCAATGCGCAGGAGGGCTACGTCAATTCCCTTATCGGCCTGCAGCAGGGCGAGCGGCGCTATGTCTACGGCAAGCGGCATCTGTTGCCCTTCGGCGAGTTCATTCCGCCGGGCTTTGCCTGGTTCGTGCGGGCGCTGAACATTCCGATGGACGACCAGGCGCGCGGCAAGCACCAGCGCCCCTGGCTGATCGGCGGCCAGCGCGTGCGCCCGCTCATCTGCTACGAGGATTTGTTCGGCGAGGACATCGTCGCCAGCGCGGTGGACGGCCCGGACGCAGCCACGCTCTTCGTCAACGCCAGCAACCTGGCCTGGTTCGGCCGCCTGATGGTGCAGGACCAGCACCTGCAGTTCTCGCAGATGCGGGCGCTGGAGTTCCAGCGTGCCGTGGTGCGCGCCACCAACACCGGCGCCACCGCCTGGGTCGATCATCAGGGCCGGCTGCGCGAGCAGCTGCTGCCGCTCACGCGCGGCCTGCTGGTGGTGGAGGTGGAAGGCCGCAGCGGCAGCACGCCCTATGCACGCTGGCTGCATGCGCTCGGTTTGTGGCCGCTGTGGGCCCTGGGCCTGCTGCCCCTGGCCTGGGCGGTGCAGCGGGGCCGGCGCGCGCGGCGCGCTCCCTAGAATCCGCCCCTCTCCGGGCCGCCAGGCGACCCATTCAGCCCCGCCGTCTTTGGATTCCCAACATGCTGAGCTTCCAGCAACTCATTCTTCGCTTGCAGGACTACTGGGCCAATCAAGGCTGTGCGTTGCTGCAACCCTATGACATGGAAGTGGGCGCCGGCACCAGCCACACCGCCACCTTCCTGCGCGCCCTGGGCCCCGAGCCCTGGAACGCCGCCTACGTGCAGCCGAGCCGCCGCCCCAAGGACGGCCGCTACGGCGAGAACCCGAACCGCCTCCAGCACTACTACCAGTTCCAGGTGGTCTTGAAGCCCGCGCCGGCCGACATCCTGGAGCTCTACCTCGGTTCGCTGGAAGCGTTGGGCTTCGACCTGAAGAAGAACGACGTGCGCTTCGTCGAGGACGATTGGGAGAACCCCACGCTGGGCTGCTGGGGTCTCGGTTGGGAGGTCTGGCTGAACGGCATGGAAGTGACGCAGTTCACCTACTTCCAGCAGGTCGGCGGCATCGATTGCCGGCCCATCACGGGTGAGATCACCTACGGCCTGGAGCGCCTGGCGATGTACCTGCAGGGCGTCGAGTCGGTCTACGACCTGATCTACGTGGAAGCCCAGAACGGCCGCCCGGCCATCAAGTACGGCGATGTGTTCCACCAGAACGAGGTCGAGCAGTCGACCTACAACTTCGAGCACAGCGACGTCGACTTCCTGCTGCAGGCCTTTGCCGCGCACGAGAAGCAGAGCAAGCACTTGATGGAGCAGCACCTGGCCCTGCCGGCCTACGAGCAACTGCTGAAGTGCGGCCACAGCTTCAACCTGCTGGATGCGCGTGGCGCCATCTCGGTGACCGAGCGTGCCGCCTACATCGGCCGCATCCGCAACCTGGCGCGTGCGGTGGCGCAGAGCTACGTGGACAGCCGCGCGCGCCTCGGGTTCCCGATGGCGCCGAAAGCCTGGGCCGACGAGGTCGTCGCCCAGATCGAAGCCAAGAAACAAAAAGAACAGAAGGCGGCCTGATCGTGAGCACGCATCAAAACCTCCTTGTCGAACTGTTTGTCGAAGAGCTGCCGCCGAAGGCGCTCAAGAAATTGGGCGAATCGTTCGCGCAGCTGATCGAAGCCGCGCTGCGCGCCCAAGGCCTGGTGGGGGAGGGCGCGGTGGCGACCTCGTTCGCCTCGCCGCGCCGCCTCGGTCTGCACCTGACCCAGGTGCTGGAGCAGGCGCCCGAGAAGGCCCAGCGCGTCAAGCTGATGCCGGTGGCTGTGGGCTTGGGGGCCGATGGCCAGCCCAGCCCGGCGCTGCTGAAGAAGCTCGCAGCCTCCGGCCTGGCCGCCGACACCCCGCTGGAGCGGGCCCTGGACGGCAAGGCCGAGGCCCTGTTCGCCAACACCGTGCAGCCCGGGGCCAGCTTGGCCCAGGGCCTGCAGCAGGCCTTGGACGAGATGCTCAAGGCCCTGCCCATCCCCAAGGTGATGAGCTACCAGCTCGCGGATGGCTGGAGCAATGTGCACTTCGTGCGTCCCGTGCACAGCCTGATCGCGCTGCACGGCGACACCGTGGTTCCCGTGAGCCTGCTGGGCCTGCAGTCCGGCCGTCACACGCAAGGCCACCGCTTCGAGGCCGCCGAGCTGCGGCTGGAGATCGAGCATGCCGACCATTACGCCGAGGCACTGAAGACCCGCGGCGCGGTGATCGCCAGCTTTGCCGAGCGCCGCGCCGAGCTGCAGCGTCAGCTGCAGGCTGCCGGCGCCAAGCTGGGCCTGAAGCCCATCGACGACGAGGCGCTGCTCGATGAGGTCACCGCCCTGGTCGAGCGTCCCAACGTGCTGCATTGCCAGTTCGAGAAGGACTTCCTGGAAGTGCCGCAGGAATGCCTGATCCTGACGATGAAGGCCAACCAGAAGTACTTCCCGCTGCTGGATGCCGCCGGCAAGCTGACGGAACATTTCCTGGTGGTGAGCAACATCGCCCCGGCCGACGCCAGTGCGGTGATCCAGGGCAATGAGCGCGTGGTGCGCCCGCGCCTGGCGGATGCCAAGTTCTTCTACGACCAGGACCGCAAGAAGAAGCTGGCCGATCGCGTGCCCGGCCTGGCCAAGGTGGTCTACCACGGCAAGCTGGGCAGCCAGGGCGAGCGTGCCGAGCGCGTGCGCGCCATTGCCCACGCCATCGTGAACCAGCTGCGCAGCGCCACCGTGCCCTACACGGTGGACGCCAAGGACCAGTTCGACGTGCTGGACAGCAAGGTCCAGCAGGCGGCGGTGCTGGCCAAGGCCGACCTGCTGACCGATATGGTGGGCGAGTTCCCCGAACTGCAAGGGATCATGGGCGGTTATTACGCCCGCCATGAGGGCCTGCGCGATGGCGTGGCCATTGCCATCGAAGACCACTACAAGCCGCGCTTCGCCGGCGACGCACTGCCGCGCAACCACACCGGCACTGTGCTGGCCCTGGCCGACAAGCTGGAGACCCTGGTGGGCCTGTTCGGCGTCGGCCAACTGCCCAGCGGCGACAAGGACCCGTTCGCGCTGCGCCGCCACGCGCTCGGCGTGATCCGCATCCTGATGGAGAAGAACCTGCCGCTCAGCCTGCCCGCCCTGGTGCAGGCTGGCGTGGCCGCCTTCCCCGAGGGCATGCTGACGCACGCCACCGTGCAGGAAGACCTGCTGCACTTCGCCTACGAGCGCCTGACCGGCGCGCTGCGCGAGCAGGGCTATTCGGCGCAAGAGGTGGACGCGGTGATCGCCCTGCGCCCGGCGCAATGGGGCGACATCCCCAAGCGCCTGGCGGCGGTGCGCGCCTTCGCGGCGCTGCCCGAGGCGCCGGCCCTGGCAGCGGCCAACAAGCGCGTCGGCAACATCCTGAAGAAGAGCGAGGAGGCGCCGGTGGCGCTGAACGGCGCGCTGCTGCAGGAAGCCGCCGAACAGCAGCTCGCCGCTGCGTTGCAAGCCGCCACGGCTCAGGCCGATCCGCTCTTCGAGCAGGGTGACTACACCGGTTCGCTGCGCGCCCTGGCGGCACTGAAAGCCCCGGTCGATGCCTTCTTCGACGGCGTGATGGTGAACGCCGAGGACGCTGCCGTACGCGCGAATCGCCTGGCCTTGTTACGGGGTTTGCAGCAGGCCATGAACCGCGTCGCGGAGCTGGCCCGTCTGGCACAGTAAACCGATGCATTCCCACCACCACGCCCATCACCCGATGAAGCTGGTGATCCTCGGCCGCGACGGCACGCTGAACCAGTACCGCGACGACCACGTCAAGTCGCCCGAGGAGCTGCGCCCGTTGCCGGGCGCGCTGGAGGCGGTGGCGCGGCTCAACCACCATGGCTGGCACACCGTGCTGGCGACCAACCAGCCCGGCATCGGCCGCGGCCTGCTGGACATGGGGGCCTTGAATGCCGTGCACCTGCGCCTCAACGAGCTGTTGCAGGCGGTGGGTGGGCGCCTGGACGCCGCTTTCTTCTGCCCGCATACGCCCGATGAGGGCTGCAGCTGCCGCAAGCCCCTGCCCGGCCTGATCGAGCAGGTTGGCGACCGTTTCGGGGCTGACCTCTCGACCGTGCACATGGTCGGTGCCTCGCTGCGCGACCTGCAGACGGCGGCGGCGGCGGGCTGCGTGCCCCATCTGCTGCGCGGTGATCGTCTCTCCGGCGTACCGGAAGAACGGATTGCCGAAATGCTGGATCAGGTGCCGGGCGCCCAGGTGCACCAGGACCTGGCCGCCTTCACCGATTGGCTGATCCAGTTCGAGCGGCGCGAACGCGCGGCTCGGGGCGAGAAGCTCGAACAAGACACCGAGGCCGGCGCGCTGTGAGCCACCCTTTGATGACGGCGCTGATGGCGCTGCGCTCCGCCTTGTTCTTCGCCTGGGGGGTGCTGACCATCGTGCCCTGGGCCACGGCAGCGGTGCTGATCTCGCCCTTTGTCTCGCCCACACGCCTGTACTGGTTCTGCTCGGCCTGGGGGCGTGTGCTGCTGTGGGGCCTGCACCATTTCGCGGGAGCGCGCGTGCGCCGGCTGGGTTTCGAGCGCCTGCCCCAGGGCAAGAAGGACGCCGTCATCCTGCTGGCCAAGCACCAGAGCGCGCTCGAGACCCTGGCCCTGTTCGCCTACATGCCGCACCCGCTGGCTTTCGTGTTCAAGAAGGAGCTGCTCTACATCCCCTTCTTCGGCTGGGCCCTGGGGCGCATGGACATGGTGCACATCGACCGCAGCCGCCGTGCCGAGGCCTTCAACAAGGTGGCGGCGCAGGGCCGGCGCCTGGCGGCGCAGGGCACCTGGGTCATCATGTTTCCCGAGGGCACGCGCATCCCGCGCGGCGAGACCGGCCAGTACAAGACCGGCGGCACCCGCCTGGCCTGCGACACCGGCCTGGCCGTGCAGCCCGTGGCCTGTGCCACCGCCAAGGTCTGGCCGCCGCGAAGCCTCCTGATCAGCCCGGGCGAGTACGAGCTCTCGGTGGGCCCGGTGCTCGCGCCGCAGGGCCACACGCCGGACAGCCTGATGGTCGAGGTCAAGCAATGGATCGAGGCCGAGATGCGGCGCCTGGACCCTGCGGCCTACCGCCCGGCGGCGCCTGCTCCGCAGGCGGCCCCCGCGCCGCAACCCTGAAGAGCGCATGAGCGACGACGCGCCCAACCAGCTTGCCTTGTTCGACAGCGCCCCGCGGCGCGAGCCCCTGCTGGCCCCGGCCGCGCAGCCGCGCCAGGGCGGGCCGCACGTGGACCTGGGTGCCCGCCGCCTGCCCTACACGCTGACGCGCTGCCGCCGTCGCTCGATCGGCTTTTCCATCGGCCCCGAGGGCCTGCGCGTGCGGGCGCCGCGCTGGGTCACGGTGGCCGAGATCGAGGGCGTGCTGCGCGAGCGCAGCGAGTGGATCCTGCGCAAGTGGCAGGAATGCGAGCGCCGCGTCGAGCAGTTGGAGGCCCTGCGCGTGCAATGGCGCGATGGCGAGCTGCTGCCCTTTCTGGGCGGCCAGCTGCGCCTGCGTGCGAGCGATGAGCCGGCCCCACGCCGTGCCGCCGTGGCGAGCTGGCAGGAGGCGGCGCTGCCCGGCGAGCACCCCGAGCTGTGGCTGCGCCTGCCGCCGCTGGCGCAGGAATCCCAGTGGCGCGATGCCGTGCAGGCCTGGCTGCAGCAGCGCGCGCGCAGCCATTTCGAGCCGCGGCTGGCGCATTTCGCCGAGCTGCTTCAGGTGCGCGTGGAGAAGCTGCGCCTGTCCAGCGCCCAGGGGCGCTGGGGCAGCGCGAACAGCCGCGGCGTCATCAGCCTGAACTGGCGGCTGATCCATTTCAGCCCGGCGGTGATTGACTACGTCATTGCCCACGAGGTGGCGCATCTGCGCGAGATGAACCACAGCCCGCGCTTCTGGAACTTGGTGGCCGAACTGCTGCCCGGCTTCGAAAGCCCGCGCGCCGAACTCAAGCGCGCCCAGTTGCCGCCGCTGTAAAGCGGTCACCGTGGCGCGGTCGGCTCCTCCTGATTGAGGAGAGCGACTTGTATCTTGATGTTAAGTCTCTGTCTTCATTGGGGAAATCGCCTCCTTCTTTCGGCTTCCCCCTTTTGGGGGGCTGGCCGGGTCAGTAGCAAGGCAACACACTGCGCGCCATCGCTGTCATCCAGGCGATCCCACAGGGAGAGAAGACGAACCGCCGCCGCACCTGCAAAGGTCGGCGGCGGATTCGCTTTCAGAGCGCGCTGAAGCGCCAGATGCCGTCCGCGCCCAGCGTGCGCCGAGCTTCACCCTGCAGCCAAAGATGGTTCAGGTGGGCAATCGCCTCGCCCATCGCGAAGGTGGTCTGGTGCAAGTCGAGCTTGCGCGGGAACAGCACGGGCAGCACCTCGGCGGCACTGTGCGGGCCCTGCGCCAGCGCGGCGCGCAGATCGGCCAGGCGTTCGCGATGGTGTTCCTGCAACTGCCCAATGCGGCGTTGCAGTCCGCGGAACGGACGGCCATGCGCGGGCAGCACCAGGGTCGAGTCGGGCAAATCAGCCAGGCGGGCCAGGGAGTCCAGGTAGAGCTTGAGCGGGTCGGCCTCGGGCTCGACATCCACCACCGAAACATTGGTGGAGATACGCGGCAGCACCATGTCGCCGGCGATCAGAAGACCCTGCGCGGGCGCGCTGAAGCACAGGTGCTCGGGCGAATGGCCTTGGCCGGCGCGCGCCTGCCAGCGCCCGGCGCCGATCTGCAGCCACTCGCCGTCCAGCAGGCGCCGGTAGGCCATTGGCACGGCCGGCACCATGCTGGGGTAGTAACTGGCGCGGGCGCGGATCTTGACCTGGGCTTCCTCGTCCACCAGGCCATGGCTGGCAAAGAAGTCGGCCGCGGCGCTGCCGCCCATCCCGACGGTGGAGCCGCTGGCCAGTCGAGCGACCTGGTAATCGGTGGCGCTCATCCACAGGCGAGCGCCCAGGCGCTCGCACAGCCAGGCGGCGTTGCCCATGTGGTCCGGATGGAAGTGGGTGACGATGACGCGCCGCACCGGTGTGCCGGCCAGCGGGGCCTGCTCCAGCACCTGCAGCCAGGCGCTGCGGGTGGCCTCGTCGGCAATGCCGCAGTCCACGATCGCCCAGCCCGGGCCCTGGGCCGGATCGTCGTCGCGCAACAGCCACAGGTTGATGTGGTCCAGCGCGAAGGGCAGGCGCATGCGCAGCCACAGCAGGCCGGGCAGGATCTCGACCGTGCGGCCCGGTTCGGGCAGGGTGTCGCCAAACGGAAAGTCCAGCGCGGCTTCTTGGGCGTTGGCCATACAGGGTGCATTTGTTACCGATCGGGCACGATAGCCGACGCCGAATCTGTAACGCAGTTACAAATTCCGCGGCCTGCGCGTGAGCTCTTTCTCATAGAGGCGAGCCCCCAGGAATGTGCCGGGATTACCCCAGCATGACAAAAGGTGTCGATCCGTACACTGCGCCTCCCATGACCGGAGTGGCGGGCTTTCACGCCCACTGGCTGGCCGTTGAGGAGATTTCCCCCATGTTCCTGCGCACATCCATTCGGGCGACCACGCTGGTGTCGCTCCTTTCGTTGAGCCTGGGCGTCCTGGCGCAGAGCGGCGACGCCGGTCTCAGCGACCAGGAGCGGGCCAAGCGCGACGCTGGCAAGGTCTTCAACTTCATCAAGTTCCACGCCGTGCGTGCGGCCAAACCGGCTGACAAGCCGGCCGAGAAGCCCGCCGACAAGCCCGCGGAGACTCGTGCGGCGGTGGCGGCGGCGCCCGTGGCACGACGGGCCAGCGATGCCCAGGTGGCCTCGCTGGACGCGGCACGCGCGGCCGAGCCGGCGCCGGCCCAGGGGCTAGGCGCACCGGCCAACCAAGCGGCAGCACCCGCGGCGACGGTGACCCAGTCCGCCACGGTTGCGAGCCCGATCGGCCAGAGTGAGCCCAGCTCCCAGGCTGCCCCTGTCCAGGGAGCCGGGGCCGCCGTGTTGCC
This sequence comes from Inhella sp., assembly GCF_041912635.1. Lineage (GTDB taxonomy): Bacteria > Pseudomonadota > Gammaproteobacteria > Burkholderiales > Burkholderiaceae_C > Inhella. The sequence goes on along the minus strand of NZ_JAYRMO010000022.1, from coordinate 61,415 downwards.
CGCCGCGGCCCTGGTGACGGCGCCCAGCCAGCCAGCGCCCTCGGTGACGCCGCCGCCGCCGGCCGAGCCCGAGCCCGAAGAGGAAGTGGCGCTGCAATTGCTTGAGTATGTCGAGCCCGAACTGCCGCGTGCCAACAACGTCAACACGGTGACAGGCGGCAAGGTCACGGTGCGGTTCGAGGTGGGTACGGATGGCAAGGTCGTCAGCGCGGTGCCGCGCGAGGGCGCGCCGCGCCGTCTGGCGCAGGCTGCGGCCCGGGCCGTGCAGCAATGGCGCTTTGCTCCGCTGAATGCGGCGCGTGAGGCCGAGGTCGACATCGTGTTCAAGCTCGATTGAGCGTGACGCATTGCCGTGAACAGGGGATGGGGGGCGAAGGCGTGCAGTATTCGTCTTGTCGCCCCGGGGAGGCGCCTCTATCGTCGCGGCTTCCTTCAGTCTGAGGAGTTTGGGATGGCGTGGGGTGGTATGAAGCGTGGGCTGTGTGTGATGGTGGCTGCGGCCTTGGCTGGCGGCGCCTGGGCGCAGTCGGACGGCAAGATCAGCGATTCCGAGCGTGCCAAGCGCGACGCTGAGAAAGTCTTCAGCTTCATCAAGTTCCACACCGTCAAGCCGGCCGCTGCTGCGGCGCCGGCCAAACCCGCTCCCACAGCCGCCAAGCCGACCGCGGCGCCGGCGCCGCGCCCCAGTTCGGGCGGCAGCCAGGTGGCCACCGCCTCCTCCGGTTCCAGCCCCAATGCACCGGCCGCCGCGTCTGAGCCCGTCATCACCCGCAGCCTGGAGCCGGCCGCACCGCCGCCGCAAACCAGCACTCAGCCGGTGGCCGCACCCGTCAACACCCTGCCGCCAGCGGCCAGCGTGCCGCCCACGGCCACGCCGGATCCCGAGCCCGAGGTTGAGGCCGAAGAGGTCCCGCTGAAGCTGGAGCAGTACGTCGCGCCCGAAATGACGCGGCAGGTGCTCGAGGCCATCGGTGGACGTGACCATGTGGTGCCGGTGCGCTTCACGGTCGAACCCAACGGGGTGGTCAGCAAGGCCGAGCCGCGTGAAGGTGGAAACCGCCGCTTGGGTCTGGCTGCCGCGCGCGCCGTGCAGCAATGGCGCTTCGGCCCGCTGCCCGAGCGTCGGGTCGTGGATGTGGAGCTGATGTTCCGCGCTCCGACCGAATAAGCGACCTCAGGCGCGCCGCAGCCGCAGCGCGTTGCCAAGCACCATGAGGCTGCTGGCCGCCATGGCGGCGCTGGCGCCCATGGGGTGCAGCTGCCCGGCCATGGCCAGCGGCAGCATCAGGGCATTGAAGCCAAAGGCCCACACCAGGTTTTGACGGATGGCCCGGAGGGTGCGCCGCGCCAGGCGCAAGCCTTCGGGGATGCGTCGCAGGTCGTCGTGCAACAGGGTCAAAGTGGCAGCTTGCGCGGCTACTTCGGTGCCGCGCCCGCCCGCCCCCATGGCGATGCCGACATCGGCGGCGGCCAGCGCCGGCGCATCGTTGATGCCGTCGCCCACCATGGCCACGCGTTCGCCGCGCGCCTTCCAGGCGTGGATGGCGCCCAGCTTGTCCTGCGGCAGCAGGCCCCCGTGCACATCGTCCTCGTTCTGGAAGCCGAGTTGCTGGGCCACAGCCAGCGCGGCCTCGGGGCGGTCGCCGGACAGCAGACTGCAGCGCAGGCCCTGCTCACGCAGCGCCTGCAGGGCGGCGGCCGCTTCTGCCCGCGGGCGGTCGCCAAAGCTCAGCAGGCCCAGCAGTTGGGCGGCGGGCTGGCCGCCGGCCAACCAGCTGATGCTGTGGCCGCGCGCCGCCTGCTGCTGGGCGCTCGCTTCCCAGGCGCCGGTGGCCAGGCCCAATTCGGCCATGTAGCGGCTGGAGCCCAGATGCAGCTGCAGCTCGCCCAGGCGCCCCGTGAGGCCCAAGCCGGCCAGGCTGCGCACCTCGGTGGCGACCGGCGTGGGCAGCTCACCCTGCGCCTGCACCAGGGCCTTGGCCAGCGGGTGCTCGCTGCCCTGGGCCAGGGCGGCCGCCAGGGCCTGCACCTGCAGGCGGTTGCTGTCGGCCAGCGGTTCGATGCCCACCAGCTCGGGCTGGCCTCGCGTCAGGGTGCCGGTCTTGTCGAACACGATGCGGTCGATCGTGGCCAGCTGCTCCAGCGCGGCGGCGTCACGCACCAGCAGCCCGCGCCGCGCGGCGCGGCCGATCCCCACCACCACGGCGGTGGGCGTGGCCAGGCCGAGCGCACAGGGGCAGGCCACCACCAACACCGAGACCGCGGCCACCAGGCCCTGGCCCCAGCGTCCGGTCAGCGTCCACACCAGCAGCGTGCCCAGCGCCAGCAGTAGCACGGCCGGCACGAAGCGCGCGGCCACGCGGTCGGCCAGGCGCTGGATGGGCGCCTTGCTGGCCTGGGCCGATTCGACCAGGCGCACCAGTTGCGCGAGGCTGGAGGCGGCGGCGGTCTGGGTAGCGCGCAGCTCGATCACGCCGTCCAGGTTCAGCGCACCGGCGCGCAGGATGTCGCCGGGTTGCTTGGCCAGGGGCAGGGGTTCGCCGCTCAGGTGCGCTTCGTCCACATGGGTGCGGCCTTCGCTCAGACGGCCGTCGCAGGGGATACGGGCACCGGGGCGCACCCGCACGCGGTCGCCGGGCTTGAGCTCGGCCAGCGCCTCGAGGCGCCAGGCGCCGTCGCGCCAGAGCTCGACCTGGACCGGCGCGAGCTCCTGCAGCCCACGCAGCGCGCTGCCGGTGGCGCGCTTGGCGCGCGCTTCCAGCCAACGTCCCAGCAGTACGAAGCTGAGGATGGAGGCGCCCGACTCGAAGAACAGCTCCATCGGCCCGGCGCCACGCCACAGCAGCCACAGGCTCAGGCCCAGGGCGGCACTGGAGCCCAGGGCAATCAGCAGGTCCATGCCGGGGCTGTGCGCGCGCAGTCCGGCCCAGGCGGCCTTGTAGAAGCGCCGCCCCGGGCCGAATTGCACGGCGGCGGCCAACAGGGCCTGCACCGCGCCCGGCAGCATCAGATGCAGGCCGAAGGGCATGGCGAGCATGGGCGCCAGCAGGGGCAGGGTCAGGGTCCAGGCGAGCAGCAGGTCGCGGCGCAGCGCGGCTTGCTCGGCCGCCAGGATGCCGCTGGGGTCGCTTTGGGTCTGCAAGGCCGCGGCGAAGCCGGCCGCACGGGCCGCCTGCAGCAGCGCGGCGGGCTGCGTGCTGGGCAGGGCTTGCAAGGCCACGCTGGCCGCGCCCAGATTGACCTGCACCAGCACCACGCCGGGCACGCGCGCCAGGGCCTCGTGGGCGCGCAGCGCATCGGCGGCGTCGTGCAGGCCTTGCAGGTGCAGGGTGGCCTGTGTGAGTGGCACGTCGTAGCCGGCCTTGCGCACGGCGGCCATCAATGCCACAGCGCTCCAGCCGGGCTCCAACTGCAGCTGCGCGCGGTTCTCGGTCAGCAGCACCTCGGCCTTGCGCACGCCGGGCACGCCGGCCAGGGTCTTTTCCACGCGCGCCACGCAGGCGGCGCAATGCATGCCGCTGATGGGCAGGGCCAGATCGACGGAGGGCAGGGCAGACATGGCGGGGCAGTGTAGGCAGCGCCACCGCGGCGCAAGCGCGGAACAATGGCGACATGAACGCCCACCACTTCCAGCTCCCTGACCTTTCCTGCGGCCATTGCGTAGCGGCCGTGACGCGAGCCCTGCAGGCCCTGCACCCCATGGTGCAGGTGCAGGCCGACCCGGCCACCAAGGCCGTGCGGGTGCAGGCGCCGGCTGCACTCAGCGCCGAACAGCTGGCCGCGGCGCTGCGCGAGGCCGGCTACCCGCCGGCGTGATCAGTCCTGGATCACCCAGGCGCCGGAGCAGGCGCGGCAGCTGACTTCCGCGCCGTCCGGGCGCGCACACAGGCACTGCAGGCGTCCATACGTGCCGCAGTGCGGGCAGGTGGCTTGCAGCGAGACCGATTCGGCCTGACCCAGCAGCACGCCATAACGGCGCAGCGCCCAAAACCCGACCGAGGCACTGGCCAGCACGCCGGCCCAGTTCCAGGCGCGTCCGCCCTGCGCCAGGCCCATGGCCTCAAAGCTGCCCAGCAGGGCCAGCAGGCTGAGCAGGGCCAGCACCAAATGCGCATGGCCGGCCAGCAGCTGCCGCTCGTACCAGCGCTTGAATCCCAGCCGCTGCAAGGCGTCGAAGAGAGCGGAGCCGGAGCGGGTCATGGGTCGAGCCTAGCCCTGCGACCACCCGTCGGCAAGGCCCGACCGCTCGGTCGGGCGAGAATGCCGGCCCTCCAAGGAAGAACCCCATGGCCCAGCTCCAGAGCAAGCTCAATCCCCGTTCCGCCGAGTTTCAGCACAGCGCCAGCGCCATGCGCGCCTTGATCGAGGACCTGCAGGCTAAGCTGGCCCGCATCGCCGAAGGCGGCGGTGAGGCGGCGCGCGCTAAGCATGTGGCACGCGGCAAGCTGCTGCCGCGCGACCGCGTGGCGATGCTGCTGGACCCCGACACGCCCTTCCTGGAAGTGGCCCCGCTGGCCGCGCTGAACGTCTACAAGGAAAAGGACGGCAGCGACAGCGCGCCCTGCGCGGGCGTCATCACCGGCATCGGCCGCGTCGCCGGGGTCGAATGCATGATCGTGTGCAACGACGCCACCGTGAAGGGCGGCACCTACTACCCGCTCACCGTCAAGAAGCATCTGCGCGCGCAGGAAATCGCCGAGCAGAACCACCTGCCCTGCATCTACCTGGTGGACAGCGGCGGCGCCAACCTGCCGAACCAGGACGAGGTCTTCCCGGACCGCGACCACTTCGGCCGTATCTTCTACAACCAGGCCAATCTCTCGGCCCAGGGCGTGCCGCAGATCGCCGTGGTGATGGGCAGTTGCACGGCCGGTGGCGCCTATGTGCCGGCGATGAGCGACGAGACCATCATCGTCAAGAACCAGGGCACCATCTTCCTGGGCGGCCCGCCGCTGGTGAAGGCCGCCACCGGCGAGGTGGTGAGCGCCGAGGACTTGGGCGGTGGCGACGTGCACACGCGCCTTTCCGGCGTGGCCGACCACCTGGCCGAGAACGACACCCACGCCCTGGCCCTGGCCCGCCAGGTGGTGGGCAGCCTGAACTGGAGCAAGGCGCACAGCCTGAAGCTGCAGGCCCCCGAAGCGCCAGCCTACGACCCGGCCGAGCTGCATGGCGTGATCCCGACCGACACGCGCAAGCCGTTCGACGTGAGGGAAGTGATCGCCCGCGTGGTGGATGGCTCGAAGTTCGACGAGTTCAAGGCCCGCTACGGCACCACCCTGGTGTGCGGCTTCGCGCACATCGAGGGCATGCCCGTCGGCATCGTGGCCAACAACGGCATCCTGTTCGCCGAAAGCGCCAACAAGGGCGCGCACTTCATCGAGCTGTGCTGCCAGCGCAAGGTGCCGCTGGTGTTCCTGCAGAACATCACCGGCTTCATGGTGGGCCGCAAGTACGAGAACGAGGGCATCGCCCGCGCCGGCGCCAAGATGGTGACGGCGGTGGCCTGTGCCCAGGTGCCCAAGTTCACCGTCATCATCGGTGGCAGCTTCGGCGCCGGGAACTACGGCATGTGCGGCCGCGCTTACTCACCGCGCTTCTTGTGGATGTGGCCGAACGCGCGCATCTCGGTGATGGGCGGCGAGCAGGCGGCCTCGGTGCTGGCCACCGTGAAGCGCGACGGCATCGAGACCAAGGGCGGCAGCTGGAGCGCCGACGAGGAGGAGGCCTTCAAGGCCCCGATCCGTCAGCAGTACGAGGAGCAGGGCCACCCGTACTACGCCAGCGCCCGGCTGTGGGATGACGGCGTCATCGACCCCGCCGACACGCGGCGCGTGCTGGCGCTGGGCCTGAGCGCGGCGCTCAACGCCCCGATTCCCGAGACGAAGTTTGGTGTCTTCCGCATGTAAGGTGGCCGTCTTGCTGGCGCTTGCCGGCGCCACGCAGGCCGAGCCCCATCAGATTCCCGCCCGCGCCGGTGAGCCCGCGCTGCAGGCCCATTGGTACCCGCTGCCAGGTCCGCAGCCCCAGCCCGCGGTGCTGGCCCTGCACGGCTGCGGCGGCCTCTACCAGCGCGACGGCAAGACCCTGGACGCGCGCTACCCGGCGTACCGCCAGTTCCTTGCCGGCCTGGGCGTGCAGCTGCTGCTGACCGACAGCTGGGGCAGCCGCGGCTTGGGCCCGCAGTGCAGCACGCCATACGCCGAGCGCAAGGTCTCGGTGGCCGAACGCCGCGCCGATGCGCTGGCGGCGCTGGCCTGGCTGCGCCAGCAGCCCGGCGTGGACCCGGCGCGCATCGCCTTGCTGGGCTGGAGCAATGGCGGCACCACCGCGCTGACGCTGATCGACGCGCGCCGCGAGCCCAAGGCACCTGCGCTGGCCGCCGCAGCGCTCTACTACCCCGGCTGCGGCAAGCAGCTGCAGGCCGGTGCGCCGGCCATGCCCGTGCTGCTGCAGCTGGGTGCGGCCGACGACTGGACCCCCGCCGCCCCCTGCGAGCAGCTGGCTGCGCGCTGGCAGGCCGAAGGGGCCGCGGTGCAGCGCATCAGCTACGCCGGCGCCTTCCATGGCTTTGACAGCGTGCGCCCCGTCAGGCTGCGCACCGATGTGCCCAATGGCGTGAACCCGCAGGGCGTGCATCAGGGCGGCGATGCGGCCGCGCGGGCCGCATCCTTCGAAGCCCTGCGCCTCTTCCTGACCCAACACCTGAAGCTCGATGAAGCCCGTCACCATCCGCCCGCTGCAAGCCAGTGACTGCCTGCAGCAGCTGACCGCGCTGCTGCATGCCGCCTATGCCAGCCTGGTCGAACAGGGTTGGAACTTCACCGCGGCCAACCAGAGTGTCGAAACGACGCGCTCGCGCATCGCCGAGGGCCTCACCCTGGTGGCCGTGCAGGAGGCGCGCCTGGTCGGCACCGTCAGCATCCGCGGCCCCAAGCGCGCCGATGAGACCTATATCGCCGATGCCCCGCCGGCGCTCTACACCGAGCCTGGCACGGCCATCCTGTCCCAGCTGGCCGTGCACCCCGAGCTGCGCGGCCAGGGCCTGGCCGAGCGCCTGATGGACGCCGCCGAGGACTGGGCGCAGGCCCAGGGCTTCGCCCAGGTCGCGCTCGACACCGCCATCCCCGCCCAAGCCCTGCGCCGCCGCTACCTGCACCGCGGCTACGTGGAACGCGGCGGCGTGCAGTGGCGCGGCAAGACCTACGCCTCGGTGCTGATGAGCAAACCCCTGACCCCCCTGGAGGCCGCATGACCGCCACCCTGAAGATCGAAGAGCAGGACCGCGTCGCCCGCGTCACCCTGAACCGCCCCGAGGTTCGCAATGCCTTCAACGACGCCGTCATCCACGAACTGACGCGCGCCTTCGAGGACCTGGGGGCGCGCAAGGACCTGCGCTGCATCGTGCTCGCCGCCGAAGGCAAGGCCTTCTGTGCCGGCGCCGACCTGAACTGGATGCGGGCGATGGCCGACTATTCCTGGGAGGAGAACCACCAGGATGCTGGCCGCCTGGCCGAGATGCTGTGGACCATCTACCGCTGCCCCATGCCCGTGATCGCGCGCGTGCAAGGGGATGTGTACGCCGGCGGCGTGGGCTTGGTGGCCTGTGCCGACATCGTCGTCAGTACGGCAGCGGCGGGCTACTGCCTCAGCGAAGCCAAGCTCGGCCTGCTGCCCGCCACCATCGGCCCCTATGTGGTCAAGGCCATGGGCGAGCGCCAGGCGCGCCGCTGGTTCACGAGCGCCGAGCGCTTCGATGCCGCGACGGCGCAGCGCCTGGGCCTGGTGCATGAGCTCGTGGCCGACCTGGAAGCGCTCGATGCCAAGGTGAACGAGCTGACCGCGGCCCTGTGCGCCAATGGCCCGCATGCCGTGCAGGCCTGCAAGAAGCTGGTGCTCGACCTTGGCGCCGAGCCCCACATCACCGAAAAGCTGCGCGACGACACCGCGCGCCGCATCGCCGACATCCGCGCGTCAGCCGAGGGCAAGGCGGGCGTGCAAAGCTTCCTGACCAAGACCCCGGCACCCTGGCTTTGAGCAATTCCCTGAATCTGGCGGCGCGCAGCCGCGCCGCCGTCTGGCACCCCTGCACGCAAATGGCCCGCCTGGACCAGGTGCCGCCGCTGCCTATCGTGCGCGGCGAGGGCCCCTGGCTGTTCGACGACCAGGGCCGCCGCTACTTCGATGCGAACAGCAGCTGGTGGGTCAATCTGTTCGGCCATGCCGATGCCGGCCTGGCCGCTGCCATCGCCCGGCAGGCTCGCACCTTGCCGCATGTGATGCTGGCTGGCTGCACGCACGAACCGGCGGTGGAGCTGGCCGAGCGTTTGAGCGCGCGCACGGGCGGCGCGCTTGGCCATACCTTCTTCGGCAGTGACGGCGCCTCGGCGACCGAGATCGCGCTGAAGATGAGCGCGCACTTCTGGCGCAACCTTGGCCTGCCGGAAAAGAACGAGTTCATCGCCCTGGCCGGTGGCTACCACGGCGAGACCCTGGGGGCGCTGTCGGTCACCGACGTGGCGATCTTTCGCGATGCCTACGCGCCGCTGCTGCGCCGCACGCATCTGGCGCCGGCCCTGCACGAGGCCGGAGCGCTCGCGGCGATCGAGGCCAAGCTCGTCGCGCTGCAGGGCCGCTGTGCGGCCGTCATCGTCGAGCCCCTGATCCAGGGCGCGAGCGGCATGCGCATGCATGGGCCCGAAGTGCTGCGCGAGCTGCGGGCGCTCTGCACCAAGTACGACGCGCATCTGATCGCCGACGAGATTGCGGTGGGTTGCGGCCGCACCGGCAGCTTCTTCGCCTGGGAGCAGGTGGACCCGCTGAACTGGCCCGATTTCCTGCTGCTCAGCAAAGGCATCACCGGCGGCACCCTGCCCCTCTCCCTGGTGCTGACGACGGACCGTGTGTTCGAGGTCTTCTTGTCGGATGAGGTGGCGCGCGGCTTCCTGCATTCGCATTCCTACACGGGCAACGCGATCGCCTGTGCCGCCGCGAACGAGGTGCTGCGGCGCATGGACACGGTGCTGCCGACGCTGGCCCACCAGGCGGCGCTTCTGCGCGAGGCGTTCGCGCCGCTGCTGGCCGACGCGCGCATCGAGCACGGCCGCCAAACCGGCCTGGTGCTGGCCTTCGATGTGAAGGAGGCGGTGGCCGGCGCGCGCTTTGCCGAACGCTTCCATCTGGCGGCGCGCACGCACGAGCTGTTGATCCGTCCGATCGGCCGTGCCGTCTACCTGATGCCGCCCTACCTGATCGACGCCCCGACCGCCGCCTGGCTGGCCGAGCGCGCACGTGCCACGCTCGACGATGTCTGCCCTGTTTGAGCGCTTCCAGGCGCGCCTGGCCGAGCGCGCCGCGCAGGACCTGATCCGCACGCGCCGCATCGCCAGCTCGCCCACCGCGCCGCGCCAGGTCATCGACGGCGTCGAGAAGCTGCTGTTCTGCTCCAACGACTACTTGGGCCTGGCCGACCATCCGGCGCTGATTCAGGCGCTGCAGGAAGGCGCCCAGCGCTACGGCGTGGGCAGCGGCGCCTCGCACCTGATCAGCGGGCACTCCGAGGCCCACGAGGCGCTCGAGGCCGAGCTGGCGCGCTGGGCGCGCGACTGCATCCCGGACGCCCGCGCCATCACCCTGTGCACCGGCTACATGGCCAATCTGGCGCTGCTGACCGGCCTGGGCGACCGCGAGGACGCGCAGATCTTTTCCGAGCGCCTGAACCACGCCAGCCTGATCGATGGCGCGCGCCTGGCGCGGGCACAGAAGAGCGTCTACACCGAGCTGGACGAACTGGAGGCCCAGTTGCGTGCCTCGACGGCGGCCACCAAGCTGATCGTCAGCGATGCCGTGTTCAGCATGGACGGCCACCTGGCCCCGCTGCGCGAGCTGCTGGCGCTGGCCGAGGCGCACGATGCGCTGCTGCTGGTGGACGACGCCCATGGCTTTGGCGTGCTCGGCCCGCGCGGCCGCGGCAGCCTGGCGCACTGCGGGCTGCGCAGCGAGCGCCTGGTCTGGATGGGCACCCTGGGCAAGGCGGCCGGCGTGGCGGGCGCCTTCATCGCCGCCCACCCCACGCTGATCGAGTGGCTGCTGCAGACCGCCCGCCCCACCATCTTCACCACCGCCAGCCCGCCAGCCCTGGCGCACGCGCTGCTGAAGTCGCTCGAACTGATCGAGGGCGAGGAGGGCGAGCGCCGGCGCGACCAACTGGAGCTGCTGCGCGCGCAGCTGGTGGAGGGCCTGGCGCCCCTCGCCGCCGCGCGCGGCTGGGCGCTGCCGCGCTCGGACACGCCGATCCAGCCGCTGATCGTGGGGGCGAACGCGGCCGCGCTGGCACTCTCCGGGCGGTTGGACGCGGCCGGCATCCGCGTGCCAGCGATCCGCCCGCCGACCGTGGCGGCGGGCACGGCGCGGCTGCGCATCACGCTGTGCGCGGACCACCAGTCCGATGACATCGACACCCTCATCCGTGCCTTGCAGCCATGAGCCTCTTCTTCATCACCGGCACCGACACCGAAATCGGCAAGACCACCTGCACTGCCGCCCTGGTACAGGCCGCCGCCGCGCGCGGCCTGCGGGCCGCCGGCCTCAAGCCGGTGGCGGCCGGGCAGGACTTGAGGGAAGGGCGCTGGGTCAACGAGGACGTGGCCCTGCTTCACGCGGCGCAGGCCGCCGGCCTGAGCGAGGCCGAGGTCGGCCCCATCCAACTGCGCACGCCCTGCGCCCCGCACCTGGCCGCGCGCCTGGAAGGCCGGCCGATCCGGCGCGCCGAGGTGCTGGAGGCCGTGCGCGCGCCGCTGCACAAGCTTGACCTCGCCTTCGTCGAAGGCGTCGGCGGCTTCCGCGTGCCCCTGGATGAAGCGGCCGGCTGGGACAGTGCCGACCTGGCGCGCGAGCTGGCCGCACCGGTGATCCTGGTGGTGGGCCTGCGTCTGGGCTGCATCAACCACGCTCTGCTCACCGCCGAGGCCATTGCCAGTCGGGGTTTGCCCCTGGTCGGCTGGATCGGCAACACGGTGGACGGGCAGATGCTGCAACACGGCGAAAATCTCGCCACCCTGCGGGCTTTGCTGCCCGCACCCTGCCTGGGCGCGGTGCCGCGCCTGGCCGAGCCCTCACCCGGCGCGGTGGCCTCCCATCTGGAGGCTGCGGCCCTGGACCGTCTGTTGAAGTTGAAGGATTCCTGATGAACGCTCCCGTGCAACCCATCCACCTGCACCGTCCGCTCAAGGCCGAGCCGGGCTTGTGGAGCGTCGCCGAGGTCGAGGCCCTGTTCGCGCTGCCCTTCATGGAGCTGATCCACCGCGCGCAGAGCGTGCACCAGCAGCACCAGCCGGCCAACCAGGTACAGCTCTCGACCCTGCTGTCGATCAAGACCGGCGGCTGCGAGGAGGACTGCGCCTACTGCCCGCAGTCGGCTCATTACGACACCGGCCTGGAGGCCGAGAAGCTGCTGGATCTTTCCGAAGTGAAGGCGGCGGCCGAGGCTGCCAAGGCCAAGGGCGCCACGCGCTTCTGCATGGGCGCGGCCTGGCGCGCGCCCAAGGAGCGCCATATGGAGCAGCTGATGGCCATGGTGCGCGAGGTCAAGGGCTTGGGCCTGGAGACTTGCGTCACGGCCGGCATGCTCAAGCCCGAGCAGGCCGTGCAGCTGAAGGACGCGGGACTGGACTACTACAACCACAACCTCGACACCGCGCCCGAGTTCTATGGCGAGATCATCACCACCCGCACCTACCAGGATCGGCTGGACACCCTGGACGCCGTGCGCGCCACCGGCATGAAGGTCTGCAGTGGCGGCATCGTCGGCCTGGGCGAGAGCCGCGCCCAGCGCGCCGGCCTGGTGGCCCAGTTGGCCAACCTGAACCCGCCGCCGGAATCGGTGCCGATCAACAACCTCGTCAAGGTCGAAGGCACGCCGCTGGCCAAGAACGAAGATCTGGACCCGTTCGAGTTCGTGCGCACCATTGCGGTGGCGCGCATCACCATGCCGCACAGCATGGTGCGCCTGAGCGCCGGGCGCGAGCAGATGGACGAGGCCCTGCAGGCCCTGTGCTTCATGGCCGGCGCCAACTCGATCTTCTACGGCGAGAAGCTGCTGACCACCGGCAACCCGCAGGCCGAAGCCGACCGCAAGCTGCTGGAGCGCCTGGACCTGCGGGTGGCCGAGGTGCAGGAGGCGCCCAAGGCTGAAGCGGGCTGCGGCTGCGGGAGCGCCTGAGCGTGCTCTGGCTGGCGACCAAGTACGCGATCACCGCGGCGCTGGTTGTCGCCATTGGCGAGACCGTGCGCCGCAGCGACCGGCTGGGCGGCCTGATCGGCGCGCTGCCGTGGGTGACGGTGCTGGCCTTGGTGTGGATGCACGTGGAGGGGCAGCCGGTGCAGAAGCTGGCGCGCCATGCCGAGTACACGCTTTGGTATGTGCTGCCCACGCTACCGATGTTTGTTGCCTTTTCGTGGCTTTTGCCGCGTTGGGACTTCTGGCCGGCCTTGATCGGGGCTTGCGGGGTCGGACTGCTGGCATTCTTCGCATTTGCGCTGTTGTTGTGGCGTTGGGGGATCGAGCTGTGGTGAAAGCGGGTCGTGTGAGGAAGGGGGGCAGATGAAGCCCGAAGTGAGTGCCAACAGGGCGTCCGCGCCCTTGGATCCTCCGGTGACTGCCAGCGTCTTTGTCGACAGCCGTTGGGTTGGGCCGGCCAAGAAGGCCGCGCACTGGTTGATGTCCACCTGGGCGCCTGCCGTGCCCTCCGGCCTGGGCGCCGAGCGCCGTGCCAATCTGCAACGGCCGATGATCGACCGTATCCGCGATCTGGTCGGCTGGCGCCAGACTCAGACCCTGGTGGGTCGCCGCTATGGCCAGCGCGGCCTACGCGTCTCGCCCGCCGGTAGCCCGGAGCCCGGCCTGGCCACGCTGCAGGCCCGCGACGGCCGCCGCCTGGTGGGCACGCTCTCGGTGCGCCTGGATGGTCCCAACGGCCTGGCCGCCGACTACAGCTTCCCCGATGAATTGCTGCGCCTGCGCGCCAAGGGCCGCAAGCTGGTGGAGTTCTCGAAGCTGGCGGTGGAGGGCGCGGGCCTGTCCAAGTCGGTACTGTCGGGCCTGTTCCACATGGCTTATTTGTATGCGCACGGCATCCTGGAGGGCGACCTCATCGTCATGGAGGTCAACCCCCGCCACGCGCCCTTCTACCGTCGCATGCTGGGCGCCAAGCGCCTGGAGGTGGGCCACAACGCCGCGGTGGATGCCCCCTCGGTGCTGCTCTGTCTGGACATGGGCCATGTGCGCACCCAGATCGACCGCTTTGGCGGCAAGCCCGAGCTGGCCGATGAGGTGCGCTGCCTCTACCCCTACTTCTACGCCCCGGCCGAAGAGGCCGAACTGCTGGAGCAGCTGCGCGCCGACATGGCGGAGGCTTGAGGCCTCAATGCAGGCCCGCGGGGCGCTGCGCGGGCAGCAGACCCAGACCTGAATCCAGCGCCGCCGGCCGCCCCAGGTGGTAGCCCTGGCCGCGACTGACGCCCAGTTCACGCAGCGTCTGCAGTTCGGCATCGCACTCGATGCCCTCGGCCACGATCAGGCAGCCGGTGGCGCGCCCGAAGCTGCACAGGGCGGCCGCCAGCGCTACGCGCGAGGCATCGCAGTGGATGTTGCGGGTCAGGCTGATGTCCATCTTGATCTGCTGCGGGGCCAGGTTCAGCACATGGCGGAAGCTGGCGTAGCCGGCCCCGGCGTCGTCGATGGCGAGCTGCAGGCCGCGCCGCTGCAACGGCCGCAGGGCAGTGGCCAGTTCCTCGTAATGCTCGACCGCCGCGTGCTCGGTCACCTCGACCACCACCCGTTCCAGCGGGAAGTCCTGCAGCAAGGCCGGCAGGCCCGGGTGCAGCAGGGTGCTGGGCGAGGCGTTGATGGACAGATAGGTGGGCGCCGGAATGCGCGCCAACGGGCCCAGCGCGGCGGCAATCGCCTGCAGCTCCAGCTCGGCACTGCAGCCGAGTTCGGCCGCCTCGGCAAACCACAAATCGGGCGTGCGCGGCGGCAGGGTGCGAAAGCGGGCCAGGGCCTCGAAGCCCACCACATGGCCACGCGCGACGTCACAGATGGGCTGGTAGACCATCTGCAGCGCCCCATCTTGCTGCGCCGCGCGGATGCGCGCGCGAGCCTGCGCCTGGTGGCGGGCGGCCTCCAGTTCGGCGCTCAGGCCTTCGGCGACCAGTTCCGCCAGCACCCGCATCAGACGCAGGTCGCGGGTGCGCAGGCTGGGGTCGGGCAGGCGGCTGAAGCAGCAGAAGGTGCCGTACAGCGAGCCATCGCGCAGTCGCAGCGGCACGCTCAGGTGCGCGCCCACCGGCAGGGCGCGGGTGGCGGCCAGGCGCAGCGCCTCGGGCAGTTGGCAGGCATCGGGAATCAGCTCGGGCAGGCGCCCATCCACCACGCGTTGGCAGTAGCTCTCTTCCAGGGGGTCGGAACCACCGACTAGCAGCAAGGGCGCCGAATCGGCCTGATCCACCTGCCGGAACCAGCGCCGGCCGTCCTTGAATTCGGACACGAAGGCGGCTTCCATGTCCAGATGGGTGCGAATGGCCCGCAGGCAGCGTTGCAGCAGCTGCGGCGTGTCCTCGGCCTGGGCGCTCAGCAGCCCGCCCAGGCCCTCGATTGAAGGGCTTCGCATCGGTTTCTCCCCGACCTGATGTGCACACGGCAGCGACGCCGGGGCGTCGCGCGGCCTTTGCGGCTCTTGGGGCCGAGTAGAGCGCAGGCTCCATGCTCCGTCCAGCGCGACGACCGCTCCGTCACAGCGTGCGAGGGCAGGCGACTGGTAGATTGCGCCGCAAATTTCAGGGGGAACGATGAAGAACACCATGGGTGCGCTGCTGCTGGCAGCGGCCGCGGCCGTGCCAGCGCAGGCCGAGCGCAGCCTGCTGATTCAGGGCAGCCTGACCGAACAGGGCGAGCTGCAACTGCGCTACCAGCCGCCGCCGGGCGTGCAGGAACTGCCCTTTGCCAAGCACCAGGAGCACGGCCTGGCTGCTTGGCGAAAGCAGCTACAGCTGCGGCCGGACGATTGCACCGAGCTGCTGCCCTCGGTCCTGCGTCTGCGGCCGGGCTGCCAGGCCGCCACGCTCACCATCCGGCCGCAAACCCTCCAGGCCTATGCGGTCTATCAGCCCGCCGAACCCCTGAGCGATGGCCAGGGCGTACTGCTGCACACCGGTCACCATCTGGTGCTGCTGCCCGATACCGCGCTGCGCTGGGAATGGCGAGCGCCTTGGGTGGCCGAAGGCGGCACGCTGCATGCCCAGGGCCCGGTGCTGCGGCAGCTCAGCGCCGGGCAAGTGAACCAAGCCCTGGCCCAGCAGGCCCGCGAGGGCTCGCTGCCCGAGCAGCTGGGCCTGTGGGATTACCTGCTGCTGGGCCGCAGCGAACTGCAGCGGGCGCCCGGCGCCGTGCTGGACGGGGGCCTGGGTGCCGAGCGCGTGCAGCAGCTCCAGCAGCTGCTGGCACAGATTCATGCCGATTACGCCCAGGCCTATGGCGAAGCGCCTCCGGGCGGGATGGTGGTTGCGGTGGCCAGCGAGCTGCGCGGCTATCACGGCGACACCACTGTGGGGCCCATGATGCGGCTGCGTCTGCCGATGAATGCGGCGGCGCTGTCGCAGGCCGACCTGCGGTACTTCCTGGCCCATGAGACTGCGCATTGGTGGAACAGCGGCCTGTACAGCAGCGACGAGCAGCGGCCCTGGCTGCATGAGGGCCATGCGGAGTGGCTGGCTCATGTGCAGCAGCGCCCCCACCAGCCGCAGGCGGATTGGAACGCCCGGGTGGAGCGGGCCCTGAATGCCTGCCTGCGCCTGCGCGCCGGGCAAGTGGCGGTGGGGCTGCCTACCGGTCGCAAGAGCCGTGAGGATTACGACTGCGGCATGAGTCTCTTTCTCACGGCCCAGGCTTTGCACGCCCAGCGCTCACCCGAAGCGCGGAGGGGCCTGCAAGGTCTGGCCAGCCTGCACGCGGGAGCGGTCAGGCTGACCGCGGAGCGGCTGTTGGAATGGGCGGACGGTCCACTCGCGAATCCGGCCGAAGGGGGGCTCGGCCAGCTACTGCTGGACCCGGAACAGGAGTTCAGCGCCGGCTTGAGCGGGCTCTTACAGCGTCTGGGCGTGGCACGGGCCGAACGGCTGCAAAGCAGCGAAGGCCTGGGCCTTGCCGACCGGCAGGGGCGGGCAGGGGGCTTGCTGGCGGATTTGATGCGTGCGGACTGCGCGGGTGGCGTCGGCTTCTGGACGCTGGACGATGGCTTCAAGCTCGATCCCAGGTTGATAAGCTGCACGCGTCTGCCCCGCGAAGGCAAGGTGATCGCTTTGCAGGGCCAGGCCTTGCTCGAGCGGCCGCTGGAAGCGCAGGCGGCAGCGGCGGCGGCCTGCCGTGAAGGCCCCTCGGTCCAGCTGGGTCTTCAGGGTGGAGGCACCGTGGTCTTGAACTGCCCGCAGGGCTGGGCGCGTGAACGCCCGCAATGGCAGTTGCGCCTGCTGCCCGGGGCGCACCAGCTGATCGGCCTGTAGCCGCGCCGGGCTCAAGGCGCTCGGGGGCGTCCTCGATACTTCGGGTCTCGCGCCGGCAGCGGCGCCGCCTCTCCCACAAGGAGTCCCCATGTTCAAGAAGATCCTCATCGCCAACCGGGGTGAGATCGCCTGCCGTGTCGCCGCCACCGCGCGCCGGATGGGCATTCAAACAGTTGCCGTCTACTCCGAGGCCGATGCGCGTGCCCAGCATGTGCTGGCCTGTGACGAGGCGGTGCTGATCGGCGGCCCCGCGCCGCGCGATTCCTATCTGCAATGGGAACGCATCCTGGCTGCGGCCAAGGCCACGGGCGCGCAGGCCATCCACCCCGGGTATGGCTTTCTGAGCGAGAACGAAGGCTTTGCGCAGGCCTGCGCCGAAGCCGGCGTGGTCTTCATCGGCCCGCCGGCCAGCGCCATCCTGGCTATGGGCCTGAAGGCCGAGAGCAAGCGCCTGATGGAGGCGGCCAAGGTGCCGTTGGTGCCGGGCTACCACGGGGCTGACCAGGACCCGGCGCTGCTGAAGCGCGAGGCGGATCGCATCGGCTACCCCGTCTTGATCAAGGCCAGCGCTGGCGGCGGCGGCAAGGGCATGCGCGCGGTGATGAACGGCGACGAGTTCGACGCCGCGCTGGCCAGTTGCAAGCGCGAGGCCATCAACAGCTTTGGCGACGATGCGGTGCTGATCGAGCGCTATGTGCAGAAGCCTCGCCACATCGAGATCCAGGTCTTTGGCGACACGCAAGGCGACTGCGTCTACCTGTTCGAGCGCGACTGCTCGGTGCAGCGCCGCCACCAGAAGGTGCTGGAAGAGGCGCCCGCGCCGGGCATGACGGAGCAACGTCGGCGCGAGATGGGCGAGGCCGCCGTGGCGGCGGCCAAGGCGGTAGGCTATGTGGGCGCGGGCACGGTCGAGTTCATTGCCGAGCAGGACGGGCGCTTCTACTTCATGGAGATGAACACCCGCCTGCAGGTGGAGCACCCGGTCACCGAGGCCATCACCGGCCTGGACCTGGTGGAGTGGCAGCTGCGCGTCGCGGCCGGCCAGCCTTTGCCGCTTAAGCAAGACGAGCTCCGCATCCATGGCCATGCGATCGAGGCGCGCATTTGCGCCGAAAACCCCGAGGCCGGCTTCCTGCCCGCCACTGGCGCGCTCGACGTGCTGCGCTGGCCGGCGCACGCCAGCTTCAGCCGCGCCGACGTGCGCGTGGACACCGGTGTGGTCGAGGGCGATGCGATCAGCCCGTATTACGACTCGATGGTGGCCAAGCTGATCGTCTGGGGCGAGGACCGCGCCCAGGCGCTGGCGCGCCTGGATGCGGCCCTGGCCCAGACCCACATCGTCGGCCTGCAGACCAATGTCGCCTTCCTGCGCCGCTGTGCCGCCACCCAGAGCTTTGCCCATGCTGATCTCGACACCGGCCTGATCGAGCGCGAACGCGCCGCGCTGTTCGGCCAGCCCGGCCTGCCGCTGGATGTGGCCGCCGCCGCGGTGGTGGCGCACACCCTGGCCACGGAAGCCGCCAGCCAGGATGCTGACCCCTGGAGCCGGCGCGACGGCTTCCGCCTGACCGGTGACGCCGTGCGCGGCTTCGACTTGGAACTGGATGGCCAGCACCATGCCGTGCAACTGCGCCGCCTGCACCGCGGCGGCATGCAGCTGGTGGTGGGGGGTGAGTCGATCGCCTTCGCCGTTGATTCCAGCAGCCCCGAACGCCATACCTTGCTGCTGGGCGAGGGGCTGGCCCTGCGCCGCATCTCCGTGCATACCTATGCGCGCGGCGAGCAGGTGACGGTGTTTGCGCCGCAGGGCAGCGCCACGCTGACCGAGATCGATGTCATCGCCCATGCCGGCGAGGGCGGCGGCGCGGCCGGCCGCCTGACGGCTCCGATGCCGGGCAAGCTGGTCGCTCTGCATGTCAAGCCGGGCGATACGGTCAAGGCCGGTCAGGCCTTGGCGGTGATGGAGGCGATGAAGATGGAGCACACCCTGAACAGCCCGCGCGACGGTAAGGTGGCCGAGCTGTTGTACGCCGTGGGCGATCAGCTGAGCGATGGCGCCGAACTGCTGCGCCTGGAGGACTGAGATGGCACTGCCGAGCAAGGTCACCCTCTGCGACGTCGGCCCGCGCGACGGCCTGCAGAACGAGAAGCAAACGGTGGCCACCGAACACAAGGTGGAACTGATCCAGCGCCTGCAGGAGGCCGGCATCCGCCGCCTGGAGGCGACCAGCTTCGTCAGCCCCAAGTGGGTGCCGCAGATGGGCGACAACGTGGAGGTGATGCGCGGCATCGCCCGCCGCCCTGATGTGGCCTACGCCGTGCTGGTGCCCAACGCCAAGGGTCTGGAGGCCGCTCTGCCTCTGAAGCCCGATGAGATCGTCGTCTTCACGGCCGCCAGCGAAGCTTTCACGCAGAAGAACATCAACTGCTCGATCGCCGAGAGCATCGAGCGCTTCGCGCCGGTGGTGGCAGATGCCAAGGCACGCGGCATCAAGGTGCGTGCGGCGCTGAGCTGCGCGCTCGGCTGCCCCTATGAAGGCGAGATCCATCCCGACCAGGTGGACCGTGTGGCCGCGCAGCTGAAGGCGATCGGTGTCGACCACCTGGGCGTGAGCGACACCATCGGGGTGGGCACACCGCGCCGGGTGCAGGCCGCGCTGGAGCGGGCGCTGAAGCACTTCCCTCTCCAAGAGGTAAGCGGCCACTACCACGACACCTATGGCCAGGCGCTGGCCAATGTCTACGCAAGCCTGGAACTGGGCGTGGCCAATTTTGACGCCAGCGTCGGCGGCCTGGGCGGCTGCCCCTACGCCAAGGGCGCCACCGGCAATGTGGCCACCGAAGATGTGGTGTTCATGTTGAACGGGCTGGGCATCGAGACCGGTGTGGACATCGATGCGCTGGTGGATGCGGCCGCGTTCATCAGCAAGGTACTGGGCCGGCCGCCGGTGTCGCGCGTGGCGCGGGCGCTGCTCGCCAAGCGCGCCGGCTGAGCCGGTTCAGGCGCTGGGCTTGCTGCTCTGCGCCATCCAGCCTTCCAGCAGCTCACCCGGCATCGGGCGGGCGAACAGATAGCCCTGGCCTTCGTGGCAGCCCAGGGCCACCAGCTGGGCGGCCTGCTCTTCGGTCTCGATGCCTTCGGCCAGCACCTGCATGCCCAGGCTGCGGCCCAAGTTGACGACCATGGCGGCGATGGTGGAGCCGGCGGCTGAGCTCTGTGCCTCCTGCACGAAGGCGCGGTCGATCTTCAGGCGCTCGACCTGCAGCTGGCGCAGCTGACTCAGCGACGAGAAGCCGGTGCCGAAGTCGTCGATGGCGACGGTGGCGCCGGTGGCACGGATGTCGGCCAGCACGTGCAGCACCATGTCCACGTCTTCCATGGCCATGGATTCGGTGATCTCCAGCTCCAGCGCGTCGCCCGGCACCTCGGAGTCGCGCATTGCCGCCTGCAGGGTGGGGATGAACTGCGGGTGACGGAACTGCGCCAGCGAGATGTTGACCGCCATGCGGAAGTCCAGGTAGCCGAGCTCGCGCAGGCGGGCGACCTGGAAGCAGGCGGTGCGCAGCACGAACTCGCCGATGGAAATGATCAGCCCGCTCTGCTCGGCCAGCGGGATGAACTGGTCGGGCGGAACGAACTTGCCTTCCTCATTGCGCCAGCGCAGCAGCGCCTCGGCGCCGACCACCTTGCGCGTGGGCAGGTGCACCTGGGGCTGGTAGACCACGAAGAGGCGGCGCGCCTCGAAGCTGGCGCGCAGGCCCTTGAGCAGCTTGAAGCGCTCGCGCGCGTCCACACCCATTTCGGCGCTGAAGTACTGGGCCGCCCCGCGGTGCATCAGCTTGGCGCGCTTGAGTGCAATGTGGGCGTCCAGCAGCAGCTCCGAGCCCAGCGCGCTGCTGTCGGCCAGGTTCACCAGGCCGGTGGTGGCAGAGAGCTGGAGCCGTTCGCCGGCCACATTGAAGGGCTCCGTGAAGACGCCGGACACGCCCTCGGCGTTGATGCGCTCGGTCGGGCCCATCAGGCCGAAGGTGTCGGCCGAGATGCGTGCCATCTCGGCGCGCTCGCCCAACTGCTCGGTCAGGCGCGCGGCCACGGCCTGCAGCACCTGGTCGCCGAAGCGGTGGCCGAAGGCGTCGTTGATGTCGGAGAAGTCGTCGATGTCGATCAGTGCCAGCGACAGCCCCTCGGGCGCCTGCAGATGTTTTTCGAGCAGCTCGATGAAGCGGTTGCGGTTCGGTAGCTGCAGCAACTGGTCGTTGTAGGCGTGGTCCAGCAACTGGCCGTACATGGCCACGTTGTCGAAGCCGATGGCCACGGTGGAGCTGAAGGTGTGCAGCAGCGGCAGCTCGGCCTCGTCGGGCTCGCGGGCGAGCAGGGCGTGCATCACCAGGCTGCGCTCGTTGGAGAGCCGGAAGTGCAGGGTGAGCGGGTTGCCAATGTGCGGCTGGCCGAAGCCGAAGCTGCGTTCGATGGCATCCCGGCTGGTGCCGGCATCCAGCAGGCTGAGGCTGGCGCCCATCAGCTCGGCGAAGGGCCCGAGCGCACCGACGATGCGGGCCTGCTCGACGGCGTCCGAACGGTGCTGCACGCACACCAGGCCGGCGGGCGGGCTCTCGAACAGGCCGCACAAGTGTTCGAGCGCGCACTCTGCAAAGCGGGGCAGGGTACGAATCTGGCTCAGCTCGTTGGCGGCCTGCAGGATGCGCGAGACACCGCGGCGGCCGACCTGCAGCTCGCAGATCTGCTTGTAGGAGCGGATGGCGGCGGTGAGCACCGTGTAAAGGCGCGTGCGCGTCAGCTCGCTCTTGGTCTTGTAGTCGTTGATGTCGAGCGAGCGCACCGTCTCGATCTCGGGCGCGTAGCCGGGCTGGCCGGTGCGCAGCACGATACGGGTGGCGTCGTGGCAGGCGTCGGCGCGCATGTGGCGCACCAGCTGCAGGCCGGCGTCCTCGCTCTCCATCACCACGTCGAGCAGGGCCACGGCCAGGTTCGGTTCGCGGGCCAGCAGCTCGCGCGCCTGGGCGGCCGAGCTGGCGTGCAGGAACTCGAGCTTGCGACCTTCGATCAGCAGGCCTTGCATGGCCAGCTCGGTGGCCTTGTGGACGTCGCTGTCGTCGTCGACGATCAGCACCCGCCAGGGCGCGCCGGCGTGCTCGTCCGCGTGGGCATCGTGCTCGTCGATGAGTTCGAGCACATCGTCGTCGGGATCGAGCCGCGCGTCAGAGGACTGAGAGAGGTCGGACATGCTGGCGTGTTACGGACGGTTCGTTGGAGTATGCGCCAGTTCATGCGGCGGCCAAGGGGCCGCATTCCCCGGGTTTAGCCGGGTTTGCGGCGGCCTTTCGCGGGTCCTCGTCCGGGTTGTCCCTGCTCGCGCGGCGGCAGTCCGGTGTGCTGGGTCAGCAGGGTGCCGGCGCGCAGGCGCTGGCTGGCTTTGGCACTGGGTTTGACGGACGGTGTGCTGTTGGTGCGGCGTGCGCTGCAGTAGCTGCCATCGGTCTGCGGTTGCCAGCTCGGAATGAGGTGGTGCTTGCCGTTGCCGATCAGGTCGGCGCGGCCCATGTCCTGCAGGGCCTGGCGCAGCAGCGGCCAGTTGTTGGCGTCGTGGTAGCGCAGGAAGGCCTTGTGCAGGCGGCGGCGCTTCTCGCCCTTGACGATGTCCACTGTCTCGCTGTCGCGCGTGACCTTCTTGAGCGGGTTCTTGGTCGAGTGGTACATGGCCGTGGCGGTGGCCATGGGGCTCGGGTAGAAGGTTTGCACCTGGTCGGCACGGAAGCCGTTCTTCTTCAGCCAGAGTGCGAGGTTCATCATGTCCTCGTCACTGGTGCCGGGGTGGGCGGCGATGAAGTAGGGGATCAGGTACTGCTTCTTGCCGGCGGCGGCGCTGGCGGCCTCGAACAGCTGCTTGAAGCGGTCGTAGGTGCCGATGCCGGGCTTCATCATCTTGGAGAGCGGCCCGCCTTCGGTGTGCTCAGGGGCAATCTTCAGGTAGCCGCCCACGTGGTGCGTCACCAGCTCGGTGATGTATTCGGGCGATTCGACCGCCAGGTCGTAGCGCAGGCCCGAGCCGATGAGGATCTTCTTCACGCCCTTGATGGCGCGCGCCTTGCGGTAGAGCTGGATCAGCGGCCCGTGGTCGGTGTGCAGGTTCTGGCAGATGCCGGGGTAGACGCAGCTGGGCTTGCGGCAGGCCGCCTCGATTTCCTTGCTCTTGCAGCCGATGTGCCACATGTTGGCGGTGGGGCCGCCGAGGTCGGACACCACGCCGGTGAAGCCCTGCACCTTGTCGCGGATGTCCTCGATCTCGCGCAGCACCGATTCTTCCGAGCGGCTCTGGATGATGCGGCCTTCATGCTCGGTGATCGAGCAGAAGGTGCAGCCACCGAAGCAGCCGCGCATGATGTTGACGCTGAAGCGGATCATTTCCCAGGCCGGGATCTTGGTGGCGCCGTCGTGGCGGCCCTGTTCGTCCGCATAGCGCGGGTGCGGGCTGCGCGCGTAGGGCAGGTCGAACACATGGTCCATCTCGGCGGTGCTGAGCGGGATCGGCGGCGGGTTCAGCCAGACATCCCGCACCGAGGGGCCGTCGCCATGGCGCTGCACCAGGGCGCGCGCATTGCCGGGGTTGGTCTCCAGGTGCAGCACGCGGTTGGCATGGGCGTAGAGCACCGGGTCGCTCTTGACCTGCTCGAAGCTCGGCAGGCGGATGACGGAGCGCTCGCGCGGTGGGGTGACGGCGCGGGCGTCCGTCTTGGCCACGGCGCGGCGCACGATCTGGATCGGCTTTTCCTCCGCCTTGGGCGCATCGCCGGTGGCGCAGGCGGCGCCTTGCGCGCTGCCGGTTTCCTCGGTGGTGGCGTAGGGGTTGATCAGCTCGTCCACCTTGCCCGGGGCGTCCACGCTGCTCGAATCGATCTCGAACCAGCCGGCCAGCTGCGGGTCATCGACCTTGCGCATGAAGGCGGTGCCGCGCACATCGGTGATGGATTCGATGGGCTTGCGCTGTGCCAGGCGGTGCGCGATTTCGATGATGGCGCGTTCGGCGTTGCCGTACAGCAGCAGGTCAGCCTTGCTGTCCACCAGGATGGAGCGGCGCACCTTGTCGCTCCAGTAGTCGTAATGGGCGATGCGGCGCAGCGAGGCCTCGATGCCGCCGATGATCACCGGCACGTCCTTGAAGGCTTCCTTGCAGCGCTGGGTGTAGACGAGCGTGGCGCGGTCCGGCCTTTTTCCCGCCTCGCCGCCCGGGGTGTAGGCGTCGTCGCTGCGGATTTTCCGATCGGCCGTGTAGTGGTTGATCATCGAATCCATGTTCCCGGCTGCCACGCCGAAGAACAGCTTGGGCCGGCCCAGGGCCTTGAAGGGCTCGGCCGAGTTCCAGTCGGGCTGGGCAATGATGCCGACGCGAAAGCCTTGCGCCTCCAGCGTGCGCCCGATCACCGCCATGCCGAAGCTGGGGTGGTCCACATAGGCATCGCCGCTGACGATGATGATGTCGCACTCGTCCCAGCCGAGCTGCGTCATCTCCTCGCGGCTCATGGGCAGGAAGGGCGCCGGTCCGAAGCGCTTGGCCCAGTAGGGGCGGTAGGCCGTGAGCGCGCGCTCGGCCTTGGGCGGCTTCACAGTCTGGTGGCTGTGGGCGTCGTCTCGGGTCAGGGTGGCGGTCACGGGCAGGCCTTGGCTTTCGGGCAAACCCGCAATTGTCGTTGGGCGGCGCTGGTTCCGGTGCATGCCCCTGTGCGCTGACGGGGCTTGCGGCGTGCTTAGTTTGGGGCCTGCTTGGGGCTTAGGGCCTGTTAACACTACGGGAAGCCGCGCGAAAGGGCTTGGCCGGCCGGCCAGGCCCTTTCCCTTCGGGTTGCCACCAAAAAGGGTGCCCACTTCGTTGCGAAGCCTCGCCGGGGAACTGCCCCGGCTTCGTTTCGCGCCTCGTTGGCGCCCGTTTTGATGGCAACGCGCTGGCTCCCCGTAGTGTTAACAGGCCCTAGTTGGGGGCCTGAGCCTGCACGCAGGCCAGGAGGCGGGCGCGTTCGGCCGGCGGAATGGCCGGCAGCAGGCTGGCACCCTGGTGGGCCAGGCCTTGCAGATAGGCCTCGGTGGCGGCCTCGCCCACCTGCGGCAGATCGAAGGTGCTGGGCTGCAGCAGCCATTGGTGCAGCAGGCCATGGCACAGGGCCACCAGGCCGATGGCGGCCTGGCGCGTGTCCAGCGTGCAGGGCAACTGGCCGGCCTGCACGGCGCCTTCCAGATTGGCCTGGTGCCGCTCCACCCAGCGCTGGTGCGCTTCAGCCTTGCGCTGTGACAGCGCCTCCAACTCGCCACTGAATTCCATCTTCTGCAGCGCAATTTCGAACGCGCGGCGGGTGCGGGGGCAGTAGGCGGTCAGGTGAAAGAGGTGCAGCAGGCCCCAGCGCAGCGCGGCCAGCCCCGGCTGCTGCAGGCAGGGCGCCTCGGGCGGGGCGGCCTCCAGGGGCAGGGTGGCGCGGTCCATCAGGGCCGTGAAGAGCTCGGCCTTGTTCTTGAAGTGCCAGTACACCGCGCCGCGCGTCATGCCGGTGGCGCTGGCAATGTCCTGCAGCGAGGTGTGCGAAACCCCTTGCGCATGGAACAGCAACTCGGCCGCGTCGAGCAGCTTCTGCCGGGTTTCCAGGGCTTCCTGTTTCGTCTTGCGCGCCATGGAGGGGCATTCTAAGTTCATTTACATACATGCGTGAATGTATGTAGACTCCGCCGCCTTGCCTGTCACCCCGGGTGAATTGGATGAGCGGTAGCGTGTCGAACGGGCGCCTGCTGCTTCGTCGTCCCGGGTGAGCCAAGCCCCGCTGTCATCGCCGCGCACCGTGCTGCGCCGCCCGAAAGGATTTCCCGTGATCCCTGCCTCCCAGAAGAAGCCGCTGGCGCGGCCCCTGTTGCTGTCCCTTCCCCTGCTGCTGGCGCTGGCCGCCTGCGGCCAACAGGGCGGCAACGCCCAGGCGCAGGGGGGCGGCATGCCGCCGCCGGCCGTGGGCGTGCTGCAGGTGCAGCCGCAGGCGGTGAACCTGCAGGTGGAGCTGCCCGGCCGCGTGGAGGCCCTGCGCACTGCCCAGGTGCGGGCGCGCGTGAACGGCGTGGTGCAGAAGCGCCTGTTCACCGAAGGCGCCGAGGTGCGCGTCGGCCAGTCCCTGTTCCAGATCGACCCCGCGCCCTACCAGGCCGCGCTGGACGCCGCCCAGGCCCAATTGGCCAAGGCGCAGGCCAATGTGGCCCAGGCCGCCGCGCAGGCCGAGCGCAACAAGCCCCTGGTCGAGGCCAAGGCCATCAGCCAGCAGGAATACCTGGCCTCCGTGGCCGCCGCCAAGGCGGCCGAGGCCGATGTGGCGGCCGCCAAAGCGGCGGTGCAGACCGCGCGCCTGAACCTGGACTACGCCGCCGTCAAGGCGCCCATCGCCGGCCGCATCGGCCGCGCGCTGGTGACCGAAGGCGCGCTGGTCAGCGCCGCTGAGGCCACCCAGCTCGCGCTGATCCAGCAGACCGACAAGGTCTACGTCAACTTCACGCAGAGCGCCAACGAGGTGCAGGCCCTGCGCCAGGCCCTGGCCGCCGGCCAGTTGCGCGCCGCCGGCAAGGATGGCGCCCAGGTACGCGTGCTGCTGGACAACGGCCAGGAGACCAAGGAGCCCGGCAAGCTGCTCTTCACCGACCTGAGCGTGGACCCCGGCACCGGCCAGGTGCAGCTGCGCGCCGAGGTGCCGAACGCCCAGGGCCAGCTGCTGCCGGGCCAGTTCGTGCGCGTGCGCCTGGTGCAGGCCGAACTGCCCGCCGGCCTGCTGCTGCCGCAGCAGGCGGTGACGCGCGGCAGCCAGGGTGACACGGTGCTGGTGGTGGGCGCCGACAACAAGCCGCAACCGCGCCCGGTCAAGCTGGGCGGCAGCCAGAGCAACAAGGATGGGAGCTATTGGGTGGTGCTCGACGGCCTGAAGCCCGGCGAGCAGGTCATCGTCGATGGCTTCCAGAAGATGTTCGTGCCCGGCGCGCCGGTCAAGCCCGTGCCCTGGACCGGCGCGGCTTCGGCCCCGGCTTCGGCCCCGGCTTCGGCCGCCAGCCGCTGATCGGAGCCGCGCATGCTGTCTCGCTTCTTCATCGACCGCCCCATCTTTGCCTGGGTGATCGCGCTGTTCATCCTGGTGTTCGGCGCGCTATCCATCACCAAGCTGCCGGTGGCGCAGTACCCCACGGTGGCGCCGCCCTCGCTGGTGGTCAGCACCTTCTACCCCGGCGCCTCGGCGCGCACGCTGGATGAATCCGTGCTCGCCGTGCTGGAGCAGGAGCTCAACGGTTCGCCCAATCTGGCCTACATCGAGTCGGTCTCGCAGGCCAACGGCAGCGGCACCATCACGGTGACCTTCGAGCCCGGCACCAATATCGACCTGGCGCAGGTGGAGGTGCAGAACCGCCTCTCGCGCGCCGCGCCGCGCCTGCCCTCGGCCGTGGTGCAGCAGGGCGTGCGCGTGGACAAGGCGCGCAACAACTTCCTGCTTTTCGTCACCCTGTCCAGCAAGGACGGGCGCCTGGACCCGATCGCCCTGGGCGACTACGCCGCGCGCTCCATCATTCCGGAGCTGCAGCGCCTGCCCGGCATCGGCCAAGCCCAGCTGTTCGGCACCGAGCGCGCCATGCGCATCTGGATCGACCCGGCCAAGCTGCGCGCCTACAACCTGAACGCGACCGAGGTCAACGCCGCCATCCGCGCCCAGAACGCGCTGGTGCCGGCCGGCTCCATCGGCGAGCTCCCCAATCTCTCGACCCAGACCGTCAGCGCCACCGTGGTGGTGAAGGGGCAGTTGGAATCGGTCGAGCAATTCAAGGCCATCGTGCTGCGCGCCAACCCCGATGGCTCCACCGTTCGCCTGGGCGACGTGGCGCGCGTGGAACTGGGCGGGCAGGGCTATGGCAGCTACTCGCGCCTGAACGGCAAGCCCAGCACCGGCATCGGCATTCAGCTCGCCCCCAGCGGCAACGCCCTGGCCTCGGCCCAGGCGGTGAAGGACCGCATGGTCGAGCTGCAGCGCTACTTCCCCGAGGGCGTGGTCTACGAGATCCCCTACGACAGCTCGCGCTTCGTGCAGATCTCCATCACCCAGGTGGTGCAGACCCTGTTCGAGGCCATCCTGCTGGTGTTCCTGGTGATGTACCTATTCCTGCAGAACTGGCGCTACACCTTGATCCCGACCATCGTGGTGCCGATCGCCCTGCTAGGCACTTTCGCAATCATGCTGGGCCTGGGCTACTCCATCAACGTGCTCACGCTGTTCGGCATGGTGCTGGCCATCGGCATCCTGGTGGATGACGCCATCGTGGTGGTGGAGAACGTCGAACGCATCATGCACGAGGAGGGGCGCTCGCCCCTTGAAGCCACCAAGAAGGCGATGGGCCAGATCTCCGGCGCCATCATCGGCATCACCGTGGTGCTGGTCTCGGTCTTCGTGCCCATGGCCTTCTTCGCGGGTTCGGTGGGCAATATCTACCGCCAGTTTTCGCTGTCCATGGCGGCCTCGATGCTGCTCTCGGCCTTCATGGCCCTGAGCCTGACGCCGGCGCTGTGCGCCACCCTGCTCAAGCCCGTGGCGCCCGGCAGCGGGCACGCCAAGCGCGGCTTCTTCGGCTGGTTCAACCGCGGCTTTTCCGCCACCGCCAAGGGCTACGAGGGCTGGGTGGCCAAGCTGCTGCAGCGCGGCGGCCGCGTGCTGCTGATCTACGTGGCGCTGATCGCCGTGGTGGGTTGGCTCTACGTGCGCATGCCCACCTCCTTCCTGCCGAATGAAGACCAGGGCTATCTGATCGTCAACGTGCAGCTGCCGCCGGGTGCCACGGCGCACCGCACCGAAGCCGCGGTCAAGCAGGTCGAGGACTTCATGCTGAAGCAGCCCGAGGTGCGCGCCACCGTGGGGGTGATCGGCTTCTCTTTCAGCGGCCAGGGGCAGAACGCCGCCCTGGTGTTCGTGCCGCTCAAGCCCTGGGAGGAACGCAAGGGCAAGGACCACAGCGCGCAGGCGCTGGCAGGCCGTGCCTTCGGCGCCTTCATGGCCGTGCGCGATGCCTTCATCTTCCCGCTCTCGCCCCCGCCCATCCCCGAGCTGGGCACGGCCACCGGCTTTGCCTTGCGATTGCAGGACCGCGGCGGCCTGGGCCACGAGGCCCTGCTGAACGCCCGCAACCAGCTGATGGGCATGGCGAGCAAGAGCAAGCTCATCACCGGCATGCGCCCGGACGGCCTGGAGGACGCCCCCCAGCTGCAGCTCGACATCGACCGCGACAAGGCCAACGCCCTGGGCGTGAGCTTCGACAACCTGGGCGCGGTGATCGCCACCCAGCTCGGCTCGGCCTATGTGAACGACTTCCCCGCCAACGGCCGTCTGCAGCGCGTGGTGGTGCAGGCCGAGGCCGCGGCCCGCATGCAGCCCGAAGACCTGCTGCGCCTGAGCGTGCTGAACAACAAGGGCCAGCATGTGCCACTGAGCAGCTTTGCCAGCACGCGCTGGATCACCGGCCAGATGCAGGCGGTGCGCTACAACGGCTATCCGGCCATGCGCCTGGCCGGCGATGCCGCGCCCGGCGCCTCCACCGGCGCGGCGATGGCCGAGATCGAGAAGATGGCGGCCCAGCTGCCGCCGGGCATCGGCTTCGAGTGGACCGGGCTCTCGCGCGAGGAAAAGATCTCCGGCGCCCAGGCCACGGCCCTGCTGGTCTTCTCGCTGCTGGCCGTGTTCCTGTGCCTGGCCGCGCTGTACGAGAGCTGGTCGATCCCCTTCGCCGTGCTGCTGGTGGTGCCCCTGGGCCTGCTGGGCGCGCTGCTGGGCGCCAGCCTGCGCGGCATGCCCAACGACGTCTTCTTCAAGGTCGGCCTGATCACCATCATTGGCCTCTCTGCGAAGAACGCCATCCTGATCATTGAGTTCGCCAAGGATCTGCAAGCCGAAGGGCGCAGCCTCACCCAGGCCATCCTGGAGGCCTGCCATCTGCGCTTCCGGCCCATCCTGATGACCTCGCTGGCCTTCATCCTGGGCGTGATGCCGCTGGTGTTCGCCAGCGGGGCCGGCTCGGCCAGCCAGCGCGCCATCGGCACCGGGGTGATGTCGGGCATGGTCTCGGCCACCGTGCTGGCCGTGCTCTTCGTGCCGGTGTTCTTCCTGGTGGTGCGCAAGCTCTTCAAGCCCAGCACCCGCCAGCTCGAATTCGACAAACACCATGCCCATGGCATTGGCGGCGCCGCGGAAGGCCATTGAGATGAACACCATGAAGAGAACCGCGCTGTCCCTGTTGGCCACCGCTTCCCTGAGCGCCTGCATGAACCTGGCCCCGGCGCACCAGCGCCCGGCGCTGCCGGTGGCCGAGAGCGTCGGCCAGGCCGCTGAAGCGGCCGTGCAGCTGCCCAACTGGCAAGGCTTCTACGCCGACGCCCGCCTGCAGGCCCTGATCGAGACCGCGCTGCGCCACAACCGCGACCTGCGCGTGGCGCTGGCGAACGTCGAGCAGGCCGCCGCGCTGGCGCGCGTGAGCGACGCCAACCGCTGGCCCACCGTAGGCCTGGGCGCGGGGATGTCGCGCCAACCCAAGGCGCAGGGCGAGGGCATCAGCAGCAACTACCAGGTCGGCTTGCAGCTCAGCGCCTACGAGCTCGACCTCTGGGGCAAGCTGAAGAACCAGAGCGAGGCCGCGCAGGCCCGCTACCTCGCCAGCACCGAAGGCGCCCGCGCCGCCCAGCTCAGCCTGGTGGCCGCCGTGGCTTCGGCGCATTACGCGCTGCAGACGGACGAGCAGCTGCTGGCGCTGGCCCGCCGCACGCTGGACAGCCGGCTGGAAAGCCACCGCCTGGTGCAGCTGCGCTTCGACCAGGGCGCCGCCTCCAGCCTGGAGCTGCAAGGTGCCATCTCGGCGCTCGAAGCCACCCGCGCCGCCGTGGCCCAGGCCGAGCGCCAACGCGCCCAGGACGAACACGCCCTGGCCCTGCTGACCGGCCAGGCCCTGGGCCCCGAGCTGCCCGCCGCCACGCCGCTGCTGGATCAGGCCCTGGCCCCGCTCGCCGCCGGCCTGCGCTCGGAAGCGCTGCTGCAGCGCCCCGACGTGCGCCAGGCCGAGGCCCAGCTGATCGCCGCCGAGGCCAATATCGGCGCGGCGCGCGCGGCCTTCTTCCCCTCCATCTTCCTGAGCACCAGCGCCGGCACGGCCAGCAGCCAGCTCAGCGATCTGTTCAAGCACAGCGCCTGGAGCTTCAGCGGCCAGCTGCTGCAGCCCCTGTTCGACGCCGGCCGCAACCGCGCCAACCTGGCCGCCAGCCAGGCCGCCCGCGACGCCGCCGTGGCCCAGTACGACAAGGCCGTGCAGCAGGCCTTCCGCGAAGTGGCCGACGCCCTGGTGGCCCGCAGCACCCTGACCGAACAGCTGCGTGCCCAGCAAGCCCAGGCGGCAGCCGAGGCCGAACGCCTGCGCCTGGTGGAGCTGCGCTTTGCCAACGGGGCTTCGAGTCAGTTGGAGCTACTGGATGCCCAGCGGGCCAGCTTTGCGGCCCAGCAGGCAGCGCTGCAGGTGCGGCTGGCGAGCTTGCAGGCGGGAGTGGGGCTTTACAAGGCCTTGGGCGGCGGCTTGGCGCAGGCGCAAACCCAGCCTTAGCCGGTTTCTGGGCGGGGCTGGCTAGACCCAGCTCTCGCCCAGGGCTTCGGCCTGGCTCAGCACCAGCTCCACCGCCGCGTCCTGCATATCCGGCGGGTACTTGTACTTGCGCAGGATGCGCTTGACCATCAGCCGCAGGCTGGCACGCACGCTCTCGCGCTGGGACCAGTCCACCGTGATGTTCTTGCGCAGGTTCTCGGTCAGCTCGTGGGCGATCTTCTTCAGCGTCTCGTCGCTGAGTTCGCGCACGGCCGACTCGTTGGTGGCCAGCGCGTCGTAGAAGCGCACCTCGTCCTCGTTCAGTCCCAGCTGCTCGCCGCGCTGGGCGGCGGCGCGGAACTTCTTGGCCATGTCCACCAGCTCTTCCATCACCTGCGCGGTCTCGATGGAGCGATTCTGGTAGCGGGCGATCACCTGCCCCAGCAGCTCTGAAAACCGCCGCTGCTGCACGATGTTCGTCGCGAACTTGGACTTGATCTCGCCCTCCAGCAGGCGCTCCAGCAGCTCCACCGCCAGGTTTCGCTCGGGCAGGTTGCGCACCTGGGCCAGGAACTCGTCGTCCAGCAGGCCGATGTTGGGCTTGTCCAGGCCCACGGCGTCAAAGATGTCCACCACCGCGTCGGACACCACCGCGTGGCCAATGATCTGGCGAATGGCGTGCTCGCGCTGCTCGTCGGTCTTTTTCTGGGCCGACAGGTCGCGCTTGGTCAGGATCACCTTCACCGCCTGAAGGAAGGCCACCTCCTCGCGCACCGCCTTGGCCTCGTCCAGCGTGCAGCAGAGCGAAAACGCCTTGCTCATCGCCAGCGCGTGGTCGGCAAAGCGCTTCTTGCCACTCAGGCCCGCCTCCAGCGGCAGGCCCAGCACATGGTTGGCCGCACCGGCCAGCACCTTGTGGCCGCCGGTCAGGAAGCCCGACCAGTCAAAGCCGTGCAGCAGCGCGCGCAGCACGTCCAGCTTCTCGGCCAGCACCGCATAGGCCTCGTGGGCGTCCACCGTCGGCCGGCCGCGGCCTTGGCTGGCGGTGTACTCCTTCATCGCCGCCTTCAGCTCGTTGCCGATGCCGATGTAGTCCACCACCAGGCCGCCCTGCTTGTCCTTGAACACGCGGTTCACGCGGGCAATGGCCTGCATCAGGTTGTGGCCCTTCATGGGCTTGTCCACGTACATGGTGTGCACGCAGGGCGCGTCA
The DNA here is from genome assembly GCF_041912635.1 of Inhella sp. Classification (GTDB taxonomy): domain Bacteria; phylum Pseudomonadota; class Gammaproteobacteria; order Burkholderiales; family Burkholderiaceae_C; genus Inhella. Next base: position 29,019 of record NZ_JAYRMO010000022.1, on the reverse strand, counting down.
AAGCCGGTCAGCCACATGTCGCGCACGATCACCAACTTCAGCGGGTCGGCCGGGTCCTTGAAACGCTTCTCCAGCCGCTTCTTCACCGGGCCGCCGTAGATGTGCGGGCGCAGCAGCGCCTTGTCGCTGGCCGAGCCCGTCATCACGATCTTGATGGCGCCCTTCTCGGGGTCCTCGTCGTGCCACTCGGGGCGCAACTTCACGATCTCGTTGTAGAGGTGCACGCAGATCTCGCGGCTCATGGTCACCACCATGGCCTTGCCGGGCTGTGCGGCCTCCCGGGCTTCGAAGTGCGCCACCAGGTCCGCCGCCACGCTGGCCACGCGGGGCTCGGCGCCCACCACCTTTTCCAGCGCGGCCCAGCGGCTCTTGAGTTTGGCCTGGATGCTCTCCTCCTCGTCCTCGGCCAGTTCGTCCACCTCGGCGTCGATGAGCGGAAGCTCTTCTTCGCGCAGCTTCAGCTTGGCCAGCCGGCTCTCGTAGTAGATGGCCACCGTGGCGCCATCTTCCTTGGCCTGCTGCATGTCGTAGACATGGATGTACTCGCCAAACACCGCGCGGGTGTCGCGGTCGGCGGCGGAGACCGGCGTGCCCGTGAAGGCCACGAAGGTGGCGTTGGGCAGGGCGTCGCGCAGGTGCTGGGCATAGCCCACCTGGTACTTCGTCTGGTACGTCGGGGGCTCGAAATGCGCCTCGGGCGCGTCGGCCGGCGTCAGCAGGCCATCGCCCGTGCGCAGCGGCTTGGTCTTCACCTCTTTCAGCTTGGCCTCGAAGCCGTACTGCGTGCGGTGCGCTTCGTCGGCAATCACCACGATGTTGCGGCGCTCAGAGAGGCGCGGGAACAGGTCCTCGTCCTCGCCCGGCATGAACTTCTGGATCGTGGTGAATACGATGCCGCCCGAGGGCCGGTTGCTCAGCAACGCGCGCAGCTCCTGGCGCGTCGTCGCTTGCACCGGCTGCTCGCGCAGCAGGTCTTGCGAGAGGCTGAACACCCCGAACAGCTGGCCGTCCAGGTCGTTGCGGTCGGTGATGACCACCAGCGTCGGGTTCTCCATCGCCGGCTCCTGCATCACCCGGGCGGCAAAGCAGGTCATGGTGATGCTCTTGCCGCTGCCCTGGGTGTGCCACACCACGCCGCCCTTGCCACGCTGCGCGGCGCTGCCATCGGCCCGAGACGCCGCCACCACCTGCTGGATGGCCGCCTGTACCGCGTGGAACTGGTGGTAGCCGGCGATCTTCTTCACCAACTGCCCGTCGTCCTCGAACAGCACGAAGAAGCGCAGGTATTCGAGCAGGCGCTGCGGCGCCAGCAGGCCGCGCACCAGGGTTTCTAGCTCGTTGAACTCGCCCAGCGGGTCGAGCTGCACGCCGTCGATGGTGCGCCACTGCAGGAAACGTTCGGCATTGGCGGAAAGCGAGCCCACCCGCGCCTCGCTGCCGTCGGCAATCACCAGCAGCTCGTTGTAGTGGAAGACGTCCGGAACCTGCGCCTTGTAGGTCTGGATCTGCTCAAAGGCTTTCCAGATGTCCGCCTGTTCGTCGGCCGGGTTCTTCAGCTCCAGCAGCACCAGCGGCAAGCCGTTGACGAACAGCACCACGTCCGGCCGGCGCGTGTGGTGCGGGCCCTTCACGGTGAACTGGTTGACGGCCCACCACTCGTTGGCCGCCACGTCTTGCCAGTCGATCAGGCGCGCAAAGTCGCCGCGCGTTTCGCCGTCCTTCTGGAACTGCACCGGCACGCCGTTGACCAGCAGCTTGTGAAAGGCGCGGTTGGCGGCCAGCTGTGCGGGCAGGCCCAGGTTCAGCACCTGCTGCAGCGCGTCCTCGCGGGCATTGGCCGGCAGCTGCGGGTTCAGGCGGGCGATGGCCGCGGCCAGGCGTTCGCGCAGCAGCACCTGGCGATAGTCGCTGCGCTGGGCGTTCTCGGCGTCCGGGGCGATGGTCTGGCCATGGTGGTGTTGCCAGCCCAGCTCGGCCAGCCAGCCCAGGGCTTCTTGTTCGAGTTGGTCTTCGGTCATCGCCGCTCCCTGCGTTCGCTCAATCCGTCGTGCCGTTCGTGGCCTTGCGGTAAGACTGCAGCTCATGCGTGGGGGTGCCCGGGAAGGCCCGCCGGATGAGCTGACCTTTGACCAGGCCGTCCAGGTAGCCCTTGCGCAAACCGTCTGGGTCTCGCTGAAGCAGCTCGGCCAACACGCTCAGACGCACATAGCGCCCTTCACAGACGGACAAGATCACAGCTGTCATCGTTTCCCGGTCCAGGCGTGCCTTGCTGCGCGGCAGGCTGGAACGCTCCAGTAGCTGATCGCGCAGCCCCTCGGACAGGGCCGCCAAGTCGTCCACGATGGGGGCATCCAGGTGGGGCGAAAGCAGGCAGCCCTGGCTGTCCCGCTGCGCGGTCTCCATGGCCAAGCTGCCCTGTTGGGCCGAGCCTGACCCTTCGGTCTCGCTGCTACCGGGGCTGGAGCTTTTGCTACCGGAGCTTCCCGACTTACTACCGGAGCTGGCGGCGCTACTACCGGAGCTGCCGGCTCCCGAGAACACCTGCTCCGGGGAAACAGGCGCGGCTCCCGGCAGGTGGTAGACCTTGCCCTTGGACTGGCCTTGGGAGAGCAAAAGGCCGTCTCGCTCCAGGCGGGCCAGCGCCAGGCTGATGTCATGCGGGTGCTCGGTGCAGATCTCCGTCATGCGCGAGTGGTTGACCACGCCCTCGATCCTGGCCGTCGCCAGAATCACGCGCCCCAGCGCATCGACCCGCTCGAAGGCCGGCCCCAGCTGGGCGTGCAGCGACTCCAGAACGGCCGGTGGCAGCAGGTCCAGCATGTGCAGCTCCAGCAGGGTCTGCTCCGGTTCATCTTTCTCTCGCAGCAGGGGCTGGCGCCAATGGCTGCTCTGCCAGCCGCTGAAGATCTTGGGCATGCCGGAGCCGCCTCGTTCCCCCAGGCCGATCAGCAAAAACATCTGATGCAGGATGCGGTTGCGACAATCGCTCTCGCCGCCTCGAATCACCTGCTCGATGGGCAGGCGCAGGCCGCCGGGGTTTCGAAAGCCGAACATGTCCGGCCGCTTCACCACCAGCACCGAGACGCGCCCTGTGTAGTCCGCATGCACCAGGGTATTGACCAGGGCCTCGCGCAAGGCCACATGCACCGGGGTGTCGTCCTGGCGCTGGCCATCCTTCAAGGCAAACGGCACCTTCAGGTCGGCGATCAGCTTGCGGTAGACGCGCCGATAGAACTCGAACAGGTTGCCGGACCAAGTGCCGTCCGGCACCAGGCGGTCCACCCAGCGCAGCTCGGTCTTGGCTTCGGGCCGTTCCTGGTAGTCCAGGAAATAGTGCGGCAAAGCCTCCTGAATGGCCTCCCAGCGGCCGAACATCAGCAGCCCGGCCAGGGTCAAGCCTTGCTCGCCGCTGGCTCGTTCGCGGCGCCAGCCGCGCAGGCTGGTCAGGAACGCCAGATCGTCCTGCTCCAGATAGGGGTGGCCGGGCTTCTCGTCCTTGAGCATTTGGCGGTAGATGCGCAGGCTGTCGCGGTCGATGTCCTCCATGCCGAAGTGCGGCAGGATGCGCGCGTCGCGCTCGTCCTCGATCTGCTCGGCCAGCATGCGCTTGACCGCCTCGTCGTCGCAGCGGCGGTCACCATCGTGCAAGCGCCGGTAGGTGTGGCCCAGGGGCTGGCCGTTCAGGTACACCGGCCGCTGCTGGCGCGTGGCGGGCGGAATCTGAATGGCCAGCACCAGCCGGCCTTCCCAATGCAGTTCCTGCACATCGGCTTCGGTCAGCAGGTTCACGCTCACCTTGCCCGGGTTGTTCAGGTTGTTGAACAGCTCGCTGCGCAGCTTGTCGGGTTTGGCCACGCCGGCGACGCTGAACTGCCCGGCCTTCTCGCGCACGCCCAGCAGCACCAGGCCACCGTGGGCATTGGCCATGGCCGAATAGGTGGGCCAGAAGTCCTTGGGCAACTCGCCCTGGCCGTCCTGCCCCTGCGCCAGCTTGCATTCCAGGTCGGTGGACTCGCGCAGCAGCGGCAGGTCTTCGGGGCGCAGGGCGTGGAGCTTCATGCCAGGGCTTCCTCGATGGATTCGGTGGCCTCGGGCAGGCGCAGCTGGCCGGAGATCAGGCGGGGGAGGAGGGTGTCGCGGAGGGTGGCGAGCGATCGTGCTTGCCGCTCATTGGCGATGACGCGATTGAACAAGGGCTGGGCGATGGCCGAGAAGGCGTCGATTGCGTCAGACGTCGGCACCACGGCCGGGATTGGTCGAAACGCCTTCTTGCTGATCTCCATAAAGGTCGAACCGTTAGCCCGTCCCTTGATCTGCTCCATATTGGCTTCACACCAGCGCAGCATGTACAGCGGTGGAAGAACGCCTCCTGGCAGCATGCCGATGTAGCCCTGGTTCACTGCCACGGGAAGGTCGGTGATGGCCAAGTAGCCGATCGGTGCGCGTGACGACATCAGCAGGCTTCCGACGGGCAGCAGGCCAGAGCCGATCTTTGCCAGGCCGCTGGCACTCAGCCTCCTTTCGGTTTCCGTCAAGACCGGAGCAGTCGCGCCCGAAAGATCCTTGGGTGTCGTCCACGCGAATTCGGCGGGTTCCCAGAACTCTTCCTTTTTCGTGTCCGGCGTGGCGCCGCCGACGGTCTCCACGCAGTCGCCAATTGGGCGAACCGTCCACCCCCTCGGCACCTCCCCCAACTCCGAGTCCTCGAAGCTGTCGGGGAAGAGGGCGGCGGTGGCTTCGTCCAGGCCTTCGGGGGCGCGGCCGGCCAGCTTGGCGCGCACGGGGTCGAAGTCCACGAACCAGGACTTGAACAGCGCCTGGGCGATGGCTTCCAGCGTGGCGTTGGTTTCGCGGAGGAGGGTGATGCGGTCGTCCAAACTTCTCAGTACATCCACCATCGCAGCCTGCACAGCGATCGGCGGCAACGGCACCTGCAATGCTGCGAGTGCCTTCCCGGTCAAGTGCTTGATGGTGGTGCCGGTGAAGTGCGGCTCAAGAAGGTCTGCCTTGGCTGCGTGACAGAACCAGTAATACAAGTAGTAGTTGTCGAGTGAGCTCTTGGGACGGATGCGATGAAGAGCCTTCTGAATCTTCATGGTTGGTACAGGCGCGGTCCAAATTGCGCACCGCCCAGGTTCTCCGCCTTCGCAAACTACGAGGTCGCCGGTTAGCAGGCCGTAGCGTTCTTCTTCCTCGGGCTCGAACCGCATCTCAGCGAGGTCGCTGAGATCGAAATTACCCCAGCGGACATTGCTGTTGCCCAGGTACGGCTGAGGGGTGCCCTTGTTCTTCTTAGCGTCGAGCATCTTTCCGAGGCAGGCGTCTACATGGTCGCCCAGTCGAACGAGCGGCCACTTAGAACTCATATCCAAGCCTCCCAAGCTTCTCCCTGATTACCGCATCCAGCTCCGCCCCCTTGGCCATCTGCTCCCCCAGCAGTTCCGTCAGCCGCGTCATCTTCTCGGCAAAGGCCTCATCGTCGTCCTCCACCGCCTCGGCGCCCACGTAGCGCCCGGGGGTCAGCACATGGCCGTGCTGGGCGATCTCGGTCAGCGGCACGCTGCGGCAGAAGCCCGGCACATCGGCGTACTGCCCCACCTCCTCACCCGGCGCCGCCTCACCGCGCCAGGCCGCCACGGTGGCGGCGATGCGGGCAATGTCGTCCTCGGCCAGCTGCGCCTGCACGCGCGAGATCATGCGGCCGAGTTTGCGGGCGTCGATGAACAGCACCTGGCCCTGGCGATGGACGGGCTTGCGCTTGGCCAGGAACCACAGGCAGGCGGGGATCTGGGTGTTGAAGAAGAGCTGGCCGGGCAGGGCCACCATCACCTCCACCACATCGGCCTCGACCATCGCGGCGCGGATCTGGCCCTCGTTGTTCTGGCTGGAGCTCATGGAGCCATTGGCCAGCACGATGCCGGCGCGGCCCGTATCTTTGAGGTGGTGCAGCATGTGCTGCAGCCAGGCGTAGTTGGCGTTGCCCTGGGGTGGGTCGCCGTAGACCCAGCGCGGGTCGCCCTCCAGGCTGCCGTGCCACCAGTCGCTGATGTTGAAGGGCGGGTTGGCGAGGATGTAGTCGGCGCGCAGGTCGGGGTGCTGGTTGCGGATGAAGCTGTCGGCGGGTTCGCGGCCCAAGTTGAAGTCGATGCCGCGGATGGCCAGGTTCATGGCGGCCAGGCGCCAGGTGGTGGGGTTGCTTTCCTGGCCGTAGATGGAGACATCGCCCAGGCGGCCGCCATGGGCTTCGATGAACTTCTCGCTCTGCACGAACATGCCGCCCGAGCCGCAGCAGGGGTCATACACCTTGCCGTGGTGGGGGCTGAGCACGGCCACGAGCGTCTGCACGATGGAGGCCGGGGTGTAGAACTGGCCGCCCTTTTTGCCTTCGGCGCTGGCGAACTGGCCGAGGAAGTATTCGTAGACCTGGCCGAGCACGTCGCGGGCGGCGCTGGGGTTGTCGCCAAAGCCGATGGTGGACACCAGGTCCACCAGCTCGCCGAGCTTGCCGTCCGGCAGCTGGGCGCGGCCGTAGCGTTTGTCCAGGATGCCCTTGAGCTTGGGGTTCTCGGCCTCGATCAGGGCCAGGGCGTCATCGATGCTGCGGCCAATGGTGGGCTGTTTGGCCTGGCCGCGCAGGTGCTCCCAGCGGGCGCCTTCGGGCACCCAGAAGCAGTTGACGGAGGTGTAGTAGTCGCGGTCGTCGGCTTCAAGAGCCAGGTCTTCGGCGCTGGCCTCGCCGTAGTAGTACTCGTCGTCGGGGTTGGAGAGCCGCGCGATCACCTCGGCGCGGCGCGCGGCGAAGGTGTCGGAGACGTACTTCAGGAAGATCAGGCCGAGCACGAGGTGCTTGTATTCGGCGGCGTCCATGTTGGCGCGCAGCTTGTCGGCGGCGGCCCAGAGGGTTTTTTTGATGTCGTCGAGCATGGGGGCGGGGAGCGTCCGGCGGGGCCGGCGGGTCCGGGACTGGGCGGGCAGGGCGGGGCTTGGCGGGGGATCCGCGAAGCGGCCTGGCGCGCCCGGGGGTTTTTCCCGGCGATGGTATGCGGGGCGGCCCGGTCGAAGCCGGAGCGCGGGGGCGTGCGAGTGCGCCTGGCCGATCAGGCCGGGCGGACGCTGACAGACACGCCGCTCAGCACCGCGTTGCCGCTCAGTGGGTCTCGCAGGGCGTCCGACAGCAGGGCATTGAGGTTCGCCCCCGGCCGCTCGGCCGCCACGCGCAGCTGGGTGTCGGGCTGGTCGTGACCCCAGCCGTGCGGCAGGCTGACGACGCCGGGCCGAAGCGCCTCGTTCAACTCAAGGCGCGCTTGCACCTGCCCACCGGGTCCTTCGATGCGCACCAGCGCGCCATCCGAAAGCCCACGCTGGGACGCATCAGCCGGATGCATCTGCAAGGTGCAGCGCTCAGGCCCCTTGGCCAGCAGCGGCAGGTTGTGCATCCAGCTGTTGTTGGAGCGCAGGTCGCGGCGGCCGATGACGACGAGCTCCGGCGCGGGCTCGTCCAGCGCGGCGGCCAGGGCCGGTGCTTCGGCCAGGAATTCGGGTGGGGCCAGCTCGATGCGGCCGCTGGGGGTGCGCAGCAGCTCAGGCACGCGCGGCTGCAGGGCGCCGAGGTCGATGCCGGCCGGCGCCGCGCGCACCTGGGCCAGGTTCAGGCCGCCGGGCTTGCGGCCGAATTGGTCGCCGTAGGGGCCGAGGCGCAGCGCCAGGTCCACCAGGCGGGCCGGGCCGGGTGTATTGCCCAGCGCGGCGCGCACCGGGGCGCGGAAGGCTTCGGGCAGGCTGCGCGCCAGTTCTTCGGCCAGCATGGCGTCGTCCAGCTCGGCCGCGGGGGCGCGCCAGTTGCGGCCCTGCACCAGGGCAGTCAGGCGCAGCAGGTATTCCCAGTCGTCGGGTTCGTCGGCGGGGAGCAAAGCCTCGCTCCAGCGCGCGTGGTTGCGGATGCTGAGCTGGCTGAAGGCGATGTCGTAATGCGGCACCTGCAAGGGCGAGAGGCTGGGCAGGATGACGTCGGCATGCCGCGTGGTTTCGTTGACGTAGACGTCCAGGCTGAGCATGAAATCCAGCTGGCCCAGGGCTTCGTCCAAGGCCGCGCCGCCGGGGCAGGAGAGCACGGGGTTGGACGCCACGGTGATGAGGGCGCGCACCTGGCCGGGGCCGGGGGTGGTGATTTCCTCGCGCAGGCAGGTGATGGGCAGCTCGCCGTAGACCTCGCGCGCGCCGCTGACGCGGCTCTTGCGCCGGCCGAGGCGCACGCCCTTGGCCGGGCCGGGCAGGGTGTTGGCGGCAAAGCCGGCCGCCTTGGGGAACATCGCGCCGCCCTCGCGGTCCAGGTTGCCGGTGAGGATGTTGAGCGCATCCACCAGCCAGGAATTGACGCTGCCGAAGCGCTGGGTGCAGGTACCCAGGCGGCCGTAGACGGCGGCGCGCGGAGCCGCCGCCAGTTCGCGCGCCAGTTGGCGGATGGCGGTAGCTTCGAGCCCGCAGCGCGCCGCGACGCGCTCGGGCGGGTAGGGCGCCACGAAGGCGCGCAGTTCGTCCAGGCCGTTCAAGTGGTCGCTCAGCCGGCCGGGTTTGACCAGGCCTTCTTCGAACAGGGTGGCGGCCAGGGCCAGCAGCAGGTAGGCATCGCTGCCCGGGCGCAGGGCCAGGTGTTGGTTGGCGATGGCGGCGGTTTCGGTGCGGCGCGGGTCCACCACCACCAGCTTGCCGCCGCGCGCCTGCAGCTCCTTCAGCCGTGCCTTCACATCGGGCACGGTCCACATCGAGCCGTTCGAGGCCAGCGGGTTGCCGCCCAGCATGAGCAGGAAGTCGCAGCGGTCGACATCGGGCACCGCCACCGAGAACCAGTGGCCGAACATCAGCGCGCTGGACAGCTGCTTGGGCATCTGGTCCAGCGTGGAGGCCGAGAACACATTGCCGGTGCCGATGGCGCGCACCAGGCGCGGGAAGTAGGCCAGCAGGCCCATGCGGTGCACGGCGGGGTTGCCGATGACGGCGGCAACCGAATCGGGCCCGTACAGGCGCAGGGTGTTGAGCAGCTGGGCCTCGACCTCTTCGAGTGCCTCTTCCCAGTCGACCTCGACAAAGGTGCCGGCGCGCTTGACGAGCGGGCGGCGCAGGCGGTCCGGGTCTTCGTGCAGATCCTTCAGTGCCACCGCCTTGGGGCAGAGGTAGCCGCGCGAGAAAGGATCGTCCTCGGCGCCGCGGATGCGCGTGACTTGGCCGCCCGCATGCTCGATGCGCAGGCCGCAGGCGGCCTCGCACAGCGGACAGATGCGGTAGCTGCCCGCCGTGCGATCACTCATTCACTGCCCTTGGTGAGCGCGGCCACTTCGGCCTTGAAGCCGGCGTCGTTGCGCACCTTCAGGATGGCGTTCCAGACGGTGCGCGCGGTGGAGGCGTTCTTGGCCGTGTAGACCTTGGAGAACATCGTGTAGTAGGGCTTTTCCACCAGAGCGGGCTGAACCTTCTCAATGGCATCGCGCAGCGCGGCGTCGGCGGCCATTGAGGCATCGCCCTCGTTGACCTGCACCACGCCGGCCAAGTATTTGCCTGCGGCCACGCGCTTGAGCACCTCGTCGGCGGTGGTGGTGTTGTCCTCCACCTTGGCGCCCAGCTCCTTGAGCTGCGCCACCACCGAGAAGCCCTGTTGCGCGCCCAGCAGTCCATCGGCCTTCAGCACCTTGCCGTCCCAGCCCAGCGCTTTGCCCTTGCCCTTGTAGAAGAAGTAGGAGGTGCGGTACATGCGCCGCGTGGCGTCCACCTCGCCGTTCAGGTTGACGGGGTAGTCGGCGTACTCGGCGCGTTCCTTGTTGTGGCTGGCACTCACGGCGCCGTCGATGGTGCCGGCCTTGACGCCGGCCAGGCAGTCCTTCCAGACCATGGGTGTGACCTTGATCGGAAAACCGACGGCCTTCTCGACATGGCCCATCATGATCTGCACATAGCCGGGCTTGCCGCCCATCAGGATCCAGGGCACGTTGTCGGCGTTCTCCATGCACAGGTTCAGAGGGGTCTGGGCGAGGGCCGGGCCGGCCAACAGGCCAAGACTCAGCAGGCGCAGACTCTGCAGCAGCGAACGGGGACGGGCCATGGTGGGTTCCTTCTTTTGGGGGAGGAGAGGTCAGTTTGCGCGGAGCGCGTCGGGCCGCAAACGGGCTTACCCGAACCGTGGCGGTTCACGCCACAAGGGCGCGCAGCTCTCGCTCCAGCAGTTCACGCTTGCCAAGGTTGACCTCCACCAGGCGGCGCAGGTGGCTGATGGACTCCAGGTCGATCGAGCGGCACTGCACGCCGGCGTGGTCGGCCTTCACATGGGCCAGCTCGGCGGCCATCTTGATGGTCACGTCGCCCAGGCGCAGGGCCAGCAGGCAGGGTTCGCCGGGTTCCAGGCTCAGGCCGTGGGGCAGGCGCACCAGCGCGCCCTGCAGGGAGATGTCGAGCAGCTGCACGTCCAGGCGCGTGTCCACGGTGCTGAGCTGGGCCTGGGCATCGAAGTGGATGCGGGCGAATTGGCGGCGTTCTGCGTGGTCGGACACGGGGCGGGCTCGGGCGGTGGCTGAGCGCCCATGATGCGCGCAAAGCCGGGTGCTGAACAGCGCGCGGCTTGATGGAAATCCCCATGCCGGCGCGGCCCGGCCTGCCTACAGTCGGCGCATGCAGCTTCCCGCCTTCATCGATATCGAGGCCAGCGGCTTTGGTCGCGGCAGCTATCCCATCGAAGTGGGCTTCGTGGACCGCGACGGCCAGCTGTTCTGCACCCTGGTGCAGCCGGAGGCCGACTGGTCGCACTGGGACGAAGGCGCCGCCGCGCTGCATGGCATTGAGCGTGAACTGCTGAGCAGCCATGGCCGGCCCAGCAGCTGGGTGGCCGAGCAGCTGAACCAGCGCCTGGCCGGGCAAACCGTGTACTGCGACGGCTGGGCCCAGGACTACCCCTGGCTGGCCCGCCTGTTTGAAGCCGCCGAGGCTGCGCCCGCCTTCAAGCTGGAAGACCTGCGCACCCTGCTGGATGAAGCCCAGGCGCAGTGCTGGCATGACACCGTGATGCGCGTGCGCAGCGAGCTTTCGATCGGCCGCCACCGCGCCAGCAGCGATGCCAAGGTGCTGCAGATCGCGCTGCAGCGCTTGCTGCACAGCTGATTCAGCGCATGGCCGTTGCTTCAGGAGCCTGCGGGGGCTCGGCCAGCTCGTGCAGGCAGTTCAGGCACAGGCAGCCGCTGTAGCGCTGCGCCAGCTCGGCGCGCAGGGCCGGGCTGAGCTTCAGCTCGAAGCAGTCGCAACGCGCTTCGGCCGCGCCGCAGTGAAAGCCGCCGCCGCAGCGCGGGCAGCGGCTGTTATCGGTAGAGCTGGGCATGTTGTTCCCGCAGCAGTTTCTTCTGCACCTTGCCCATGGCATTGCGCGGCAGCTCGGTGGCCAGCAGCACCCGCTTCGGGCATTTGAAGCCGGCCAGGCGCTGGCGCATGGCGGCGATCAGCACGGCTTCTTCCAGCTGTGCGCCGGGCTGGGGGATCACCAGGGCGGTGACGGCCTCGCCGAAATCCGGGTGCGGCAGGCCGATGACGGCCGACTCCTGCACGCCGGGCAGCTCGTTCAGGTGCATTTCCACCTCGGCCGGGTAGACGTTGAAGCCGCCGCTGATGACCAGGTCCTTGGCGCGGCCCACCAGGTGCAAATAGCCGTGGGCGTCCAGCCGGCCCATGTCGCCGGTGCGGAAGTAGCCATCGGGCGTGAATTCGCTGGTGTTCAGCTCCGGGCGCTTCCAGTAGCCGGCGAAGACGTTCGGCCCCTTGACCTCGACGCCGCCGACACCCTCGGCATCGGGCTCGGCAATGCGCAGCTGCACGCCCGGCAGCGCCGGGCCCACCGAGGCGCGCACCCGTTGCCCCGCCAGAGGGTTGCTGGTCAGCATGCCGGTCTCGCTCATGCCGTAGCGCTCCAGGATGCGCTGGCCGATGCGGGCCTCGAATTCGTCGAAGGTCTCAGCCTGCAGCGGGGCCGAGCCGCTGATGAAGAGCCTCACGCCCGCTGCGACCGCCCGCGTGAAGCCGGCATGCGCCAGCAAACGCGTGTACAGCGTGGGCACGCCCATGAAGACGGTGGCGCCCTGCAGGGCGCTGCACACCGCCGCAGGCTCGAAGCGCTGCAGCCAGCGCATGGCGCTGCCGCTGAGCAGTGCGCAGTGGCTGGCCACGAACAGGCCGTGCACGTGGAAGATCGGCAGCGCATGCACCAGCACATCGGCCTGCGGCTGCCAGCCCCACACCTTCACCAGGGTGCGGGCATTGCTGAGCAGATTGCCGTGCGTCAGCACGGCGCCCTTCGACACCCCGGTGGTGCCGCTGGTGTAGAGGATGGCCGCCGGGTCGTCGGCCTGGCGGGGCAGGGGTTGGTGCTGGTCGGCATGGAAGCTTGCGCGTTCCAGAAGCGTGCCCTGGCGCTCGGCGCCCAGCGTGAACACCCAGTCCACGCCGAGCTGGAAGGCCAGGCTGCTGTGGCGGCCGAAGGCCTCGGGGGCGCAGACCAGGATGCGCGGCTCGGCGTCCTTCAGGAAATGCGTCAGCTCGCCGGCCTGGTAGGCCGGGTTCAGCGGCACCAGCACCAGACCGCTGCGCAGGCAGGCCAGCCAGACCATCAGGGCCTCGACCGACTTTTCCACCTGCAGCGCCAGGCGCTCGCCGGGCTGCAGGCCGAGGTCGGTGAACAAGTTGGCCAGCATGGCCGAGCCACGCTCCAGGTCGCGCCAGGTGTAGGCCGGCTGGCCTTGCTGATCCCAGACGGTGAGGGCGATGCGGTCCAGATCGGCGGGGAAGGCGGCGCGCAGGGCGCTGAACAGGGAATCGTCGTGCTGCATACCGGGATTCTCGGCCGCGGGCCGGGCGCATAGAGTTCGAGCATGGCCCCGGATGCACTGCCCCCTTTTGCCTGGCGCCGCCGCCACTGGCTGGCGGCCGCGGCTCTGGGCCTGCCGGCGCGACCGGCCTCGGCGCGGGTGGTGCTGCGCTACGCCCAACTCGCGCTGCTGCCGCAGGATCTGCGTCTGAACTTCGCGCTCTCGCTGCTGCAGTTGGCGCTGGCCACCCAGGGCGTGGAGGCCAGCTTCGAGCCCACCGAGATGGCGATGGAGCGCCCGCGCGCCTTCCGCGCCCTGCGCGAGGGGCACGTCGACTTCATGTGGGCCGCGCTGAACGACGAGGCCGAGCGCCTGGCCCGACCGATCTACATCCCGCTCTACCGCGGCCTGATGGGGCAGCGCGTCTTCATCATTCACAAGGAGCGGCAGGCGCAATTTGCCGCCGTGCGCAAGCTCGAAGACCTGGCTGGGCTGACTGCCGGGCAGGGCGTGGGCTGGGTGGACACCACCATCCTGCGCGCCGCCGGCCTGAAGGTGGTGTCCAACACCTACGACGCGCTGTTCCGCATGGTGGCGCGCGGCACGATCGACTACTTCCCGCGCGGCGCCCTCGAGGCGGTGGGTGAGCTGAGCCTGCGCAGCCAGGACGCGCCCGAGCTGATGCTGGAGCCGCGCCTGCTGCTGAGCTACCGCAACGACCAGATCTTCTACGTGCGCCACGAGAACAAGGCGTTGGCCGCGCAGATCGAGGCCGGCCTGCGCAGCCTGCACGAGAGTGGCGCCTACCGGCGCCTCTTTGACACGCACACCTTCACGAAGGAAGGGCTGCGCGGCGCCCATCTGGAGCGCCGCCTGCGCTTCCAGCTTCCCAACCCGACCCTGAGCCCCGCGGCGAACGCCATTCCGGACCGGTACTGGATGTAGCCGGAATGGCCCCTGGGCGGCGGCGGGCCGCATTCCGCCCGCAGAATGTCCGCCCCCCGTCGCCCTGAGCCTTCCATGTCGGCCCCCATCCGCATCCGTGGCGCCCGCCAGCACAACCTCAAGAACCTGGACCTGGAGATCCGCACCGGCGAGCTGACGGTCGTCACCGGGCCGAGCGGTTCGGGCAAGAGCTCGCTGGTGTTCGACACCCTGTACGCGGAGGGGCAGCGGCGCTACGTCGAGACCTTCAGCGCCTACGCCCGCCAGTTCCTGGACCGCATGGACCGCCCGGCGGTGGACAGCGTGGAGGGTGTGCCGCCGGCCATCGCCATCGACCAGACCAACCCGGTGCGCAACAGCCGCAGCACGGTTGGCACGATGACCGAGCTGAACGACCACCTGAAGCTGCTGTTCGCCCGCGCCGCCCGGCTGTTCGACCGCCAGACCGCGCAGGAGGTGCGCGCCGACACGCCCGCCACCATCGCCGCCGATCTGCGCGCCCGCGCTGCCGCGGCCGGCGACCCGCGTGTGGCGCTCACCTTCACGGTGCAGCTGCCGGCCGCGGTAGGTGAGGCCGAGATCGAGCAATGGCTGTCCGCCGCCGGCTTCACCCGCTACCTGAACCGGCGCGAGGCCGACGGGCAGACGGTGATCGACGTGGTGGCGGATCGCATCCGTCTTTCCAGCGCCGAGAACGCGCGGCTGATGGAGGCGATCGAAACCTGCCTGACCCGCGGCCAGGGCCTGATGGCGGTGCAGTCACTCGATGGCTCGGAGGTCTGGCGCTACAGCAGCGGCCTGCACTGCCCCGAGAGCGACATCCGCTACCGCCCGCCGCAACCGGCGCTGTTCAGCTTCAACTCCGCCCTGGGCGCCTGCGAGCATTGCCGCGGCTTTGGCCGCGTCATCGGCGTGGACTGGGGCCTGGTGATCCCGGACGAGAAGAAGACCCTGCGCGGCGGCGCCATCAAGCCCTTTCAGACGCCGGCCTGGGCCGAGTGCCAGGACGACCTGATGAAGCATGCCGGCGCCTTCGGCATCCCGCGCGACACCGCTTGGAGCCACCTCAGCCCCGAGCAGCGCCACTGGGTGCTGGAAGGGCAGGACGACTACAAGGACGGGCAGTGGGGCAAGAAGTGGTACGGGGTGCGGCGCTTCTTCGCCTACCTGGAGACCAAGGCCTACAAGATGCACATCCGGGTGCTGCTGTCCAAGTACCGCAGCTACACCGAGTGCCCACATTGCCGTGGTGCGCGCCTGCAGACCGAATCGCTGTTGTGGCGCCTGGGTGGCAAGGCTGAGGCCGATGCCGTGCTGGCGCCCGCGGCGCGCTTTTTGCCCGTCGGTGTGGGCTGGACGCCGGCCCAGCTGGCCGAACTGCCCGGCCTGGCCCTGCCGGACCTGCTGCAGCTGCCGATCGCCCAGGTGCGCGCCTTCTTCGACGCCTACCAGCCGGATTCCGCCCTGCTGGACGAGGCCCTGGGTCATCTGCTGGATGAGATCCGCAACCGCCTGAAGTACCTGTGCGACGTGGGCCTGCACTACCTGACACTCGACCGCCAGAGCCGCACGCTCAGCGGTGGCGAGGTGCAGCGCATCAACCTGACCACGGCCCTGGGCACCAGCCTGGTCAACACGCTCTTCGTGCTGGACGAGCCCAGCATCGGCCTGCACCCGCGCGACATGCATCGCATCACCCAGGCGATGCACCGCCTGCGCGACGCCGGCAACACCCTGGTGGTGGTGGAGCACGACCCGGCCGTGATGTTCGCCGCCGACCGCGTGCTCGACATGGGCCCCGGCCCCGGCATGCTGGGCGGCCATGTGGTGTTCGATGGCACGCCCGACGCCCTGCGCGCCGCCAACACCATGACCGGCAACTACCTGGGCGGGCGCCGCCATGTCGGCATGGGCCTGAAGCGCGTGGTGGAGGCGAGCACGCCGCGCCTGCTGCTGGAGGGCGCGCGCGAGCACAACCTGCGCTCGCTCTCGGTGGAGATTCCGCTGCAGCGCTTCGTCGTCGTCACCGGTGTCAGCGGCTCGGGCAAATCGACCCTGGTGCAGGACGTGCTGGTGCCGGCCTTGAAGCGCCATTTCGGCGAGAGCACCGATGCCCCCGGCGCGCACGACCGCCTGCTCGGCGCCGACTGGCTGGCCGGCGTGGTCTTCGTGGACCAGAGCCCGATCGGCAAGACCGCGCGCTCCAACCCGGCCTCGGTGGTGGGCGCCTTTGACGAGGTGCGCAAACGCTTTGCCGCCGCCCCGCTGGCGCTGGAGCGTGGCTACGGCGCCGGCCACTTCAGCTTCAACGCCGGCGAGGGCCGCTGCCCCACCTGCGCGGGCACGGGTTTTGAGCATGTGGAGATGCAGTTCCTCAGCGATGTGTACCTGCGCTGCCCGGACTGCAACGGCAGCCGCTACCGCGCCGAACTGCTCGAAGTGGTGATCGAACGCGGCAGCCGCAAGCTGAATGTGGCCGAGGTGCTGGACCTGACCGTGGCCGAGGCCGTGGAGCTGTTCAAGGACGACCGCGAGCTGCTGGCCAAGCTGCAGCCCCTGCAGGACGTGGGCCTGGACTATCTGCGCCTGGGCCAGCCGGTGCCCACGCTGAGCGGCGGCGAGGCGCAGCGCCTGAAGCTGGCCTCGCACCTGGCCGATAGCGGAGCCAAGCCGCGCGTGGCCAAGAAGGGCCTGCTGTTCGTGTTCGACGAGCCCACCACCGGCCTGCACTTCGACGACATCGCCAAGCTGATGCGCTCGATGCGCAAGCTGATCAGCGCCGGCCACTCGCTGCTGCTGATCGAGCACAACCTCGACGTCATCCGCGCCGCCGACTGGCTGATCGACCTTGGCCCCGAGGGCGGCAGCGAAGGCGGCTTGCTGGTCTGCCAGGGCACGCCCGAAGACGTGCGCGAGCACGCCAGCAGCCACACCGCCCAGGCTCTGCGCGATTACGCGCTGGCCATGGACGAACCGCTGAAGGCCGCCGAAGGTGTGCCGCTGCAGACCCTGCTCTTGAACCGCCGCAAGGAGCGCACTGCGCACAGCGAGGCGATCCAGATCGTCAACGCCCGCGAGCACAACCTCAAGGGCGTGCATGTGGACGTGCCGCGCGGCAAGTTCAACGTCATCACCGGGGTCAGTGGCTCCGGCAAGAGCACCCTGGCCTTCGACATCCTGTTCAACGAGGGCCAGCGCCGCTACCTTGAATCGCTGAATGCCTACGCGCGCAGCATCGTGCAGCCGGCCGGCCGCCCGGAGGTGGATGCGGTCTGGGGCATTCCGCCCACGGTTGCGATCGAGCAGCGCTTGAGCCGCGGCGGCCGCAAGAGCACGGTGGCCACCACCACCGAGGTCTGGCACTTCCTGCGCCTGCTGTGGGTGAAGCTGGGCGTGCAGCATTGCGTGCACGACGGCGCGGTGGTGGCGCCGCAATCGGCCGAGCAGATCCTGGCGCAGATCCAGAGCGAGTACCGGGGCCAGCGCATCGGCCTGCTGGCGCCGTTGGTGATGCACCGCAAGGGCCTGTACACCGACCTTGCCAAGGCCCATGCCGCCAAGGGCTACACCCATCTGCGTGTGGACGGGCTCTTCATCCCCACCAAGCCCTGGCCGCGCCTGGACCGTTTCAAGGAGCATGTGATTGAGCTGCCGGTGGGCGAGGTGGAGGTGAACCCTGCCAACGAGCCCGCGCTGCGCGAGCTGCTGGCCAAGGCGCTCGAAGCCGGCAAGGGCGTGGTGCACCTGCTGCCTTGCCTGACCGGGGCCCAGCCGGTGCGCGTCTTTTCAACCGAGCGCGCCTGCCCGGTCTGCGGCACCAGCTACCCGCAGCTGGACCCGCGCCTGTTCTCCTACAACAGCAAGCAGGGCTGGTGCGGCAGCTGCGTGGGCACCGGCCTGGCGCTGGACCGCAGCCAGCGCCAGGCGCTGGACGATTCGCAACTGGCCGGCGACGAGAAGGGCCGCGAACAGCAGCTCTCGCATGAGCCCGAGCTGGAGGGCGTGAGCGATCAGCCCTGCCCGGACTGCGGCGGCGCGCGCCTCAACCCCACGGCGCGCGCGGTGCGCTTTGCCGACGCGCCGATTGCCGACATCGCGCAATTGAGCGTGGACGACTGCCTGGCCTGGGTGGACAGCCTGGCGCTGGCCGGCCGCGCGCACGAGATCGGCCGCGACGTGCTGAGCGAGATCCGCGCCCGCCTGGCCTTTCTGCAGCAGGTCGGCCTCGGCTATCTGACCCTGGACCGCGCCGCGCCCACGCTGAGTGGCGGCGAGGCCCAGCGCATCCGCTTGGCCGCGCAGCTGGGTTCACATCTGCAGGGCGTCTGCTATGTGCTGGACGAACCCACCATCGGCCTGCACCCGCGCGACAACCGCATCCTGCTCGACGCGCTGCAGACCCTGGCCAGCCGCGGCAACACCCTGGTGGTGGTGGAGCACGACGAGGACACCATCCGTCGCGCCGAGCACCTGATCGACATCGGCCCCGGCGCCGGCCAGCGCGGCGGGCGCGTGGTGGCGCAGGGCACGGCGGCCGATCTGGCAGCGGCACCCGAATCGACCACCGGCCGCTGCCTGGCCGAGCCGATGCGCCACCCGCTGCGCCCGCGCCGGGCCGTCGATGCCGACACCAAGGCCGTGAGCGTGCGCGGCGCCAGCCTGCACAACCTGCAGCAGCTGGACGCCAGCCTGCCGCTCGGCCGCCTGGTCGGCGTGACCGGCGTGTCGGGTTCCGGCAAGAGCACCTTGGCGCGTGAGGTGCTGCTGGCCAATCTGGCCGCCGCGGTGCCCCTGCGCAAGGCGCTGCCGAAGTGGACTGGCTGTGCCGCCATCGAAGGCCACGAGGCGGTGGAGCGTGTGCTGGAGGTGGACCAGACCCCGATCGGCAAGACCCCGCGTTCCTGCCCGGCCACCTACATCGGCTTCTGGGACGCGATCCGCAAGCTGTTTGCCGAAACGCTCGAAGCCAAGGGCCGCGGCTTCCAGGCCGGGCGCTTCAGCTTCAACACCGGCCCCGGCCGCTGCCCAGCCTGCGAAGGGCAGGGCATGCGCACGGTGGAGATGAGCTTCCTGCCCGATGTGAAGCTGGTCTGCGACGTCTGCGCCGGCCAGCGCTTCAACCCCGAGACCCTGGCGGTGCGCTGGCGGGGCAAGAGCATTGGCGAGGTGCTCGCCATGCCGGTGGATGAGGCGGTGGAGTTCTTCGCCGCCATGCCGGCCATCCACCATCCTCTCAAGCTCCTGCAGGACGTCGGCCTGGGCTACCTGACCCTGGGCCAGCCCTCGCCGACGCTCTCAGGCGGCGAGGCCCAGCGCATCAAGCTGGTCAGCGAGCTGGTCAAGGTGCGCGAGGACGTGCGCCGCCAGAAACAGCCCCACACCCTGTATGTGCTGGACGAACCCACGGTGGGCCTGCACATGGCCGATGTGGCGCGCCTGATTGCGGTGCTGCACCGCCTGGTGGATGGCGGGCATTCGGTCTGGGTGATCGAGCATGACCTGGACCTGATCGCCGAGGCCGATTGGGTCATCGACCTCGGCCCCGAGGGCGGCAAGGGCGGTGGCCGCCTGGTGGCGGCGGGCACGCCGGAGGACCTGGTGGCTGCCGGCACCCACACCGGCCAGGCGCTGGCGGGGGTGCTGAGCCGCTAAAAGTCGTCGAGCGGCACGGGCCGGCCAAACAGCCAGCCCTGGCCGGTCTCGCAGCCCAGCGCGTTCAGGAAGGCCGCCTGGGCCTCGGTTTCCACGCCCTCGGCCACCAGCTGCAGCTTCAAGGCCTTGGCCATGCCGACGATGGCGCGCACCAGCGCGTCGGCCTCGCCGTCATGGCCGAGGTCCTTGACGAAGCTGCGGTCGATCTTGAGCACGTCCACCGGCACGCGGCGCAGCATGGCGAGCGACGAGTAGCCTGTGCCGAAGTCGTCCAAGGCCAGGGCCACACCCAGGTCCTTGAGCGCAAACAGCTGCCGCTGCGTCGCCTGGTCATGGTCCAGCAGCAGGGATTCGGTGACCTCCAGCTCCAGGCGCTGCGGGTTCACGCCATGCTCCTGCAGCAGGCGCGCCACCGTTCCGGGCAGGCGGCCGCTGCGGAACTGGCGCGCCGAGAGATTGGCGGCCAGACGCAGATGCGCCTGGGGTCCGCCCTGCCAGCCCGCCAGGGTCTCGCAGCAGCGTGCCAGCACCCAGTCGCCGAGGCCGCCCTCGGTATCGATCAGCCCGCTTTCCTCAGCCAGGGGGATGAAGCGGTCTGGCGGCACGTTGCCGAGCTGCGGTGAGTGCCAGCGCAGCAGGGCTTCGGCGCCCATCAGGCTGCGGTCGCTCAGGCGGCGCTGGGCCTGGTAGTGCAGGCTCAGCTCGCCCTGCGGCTGGGCGCGGCGCAGGCGGTTCAGCATCTGCACCCGCTCCAGCGCCCGCTCGTTCATCTCGGCCCGGTAGAACTGATGGTGCCCGCCGCCTTGCTCCTTGGCGCGGTGCAGCGCGGTTTCGGCATGCTGCAGCAGCACCTCGGCGCTGCTGCCGTCATCGGGCCAGCAGCTCAGGCCCAGGCTGGCGCTCAGGTAATGCTCCTGCTCGCCGCTGCCAAAGGGTTGGCGGAACAGACCCAGCAACTGCTGGGCCAGGGTCTCGGCTTCGGCTTCGTCGCGCACGCTTTCGATCAGCACGCCGAAGTGGTCGCCGCCCAGCCGTGCCAGCAGATCGTGGGCGCGCAGGCGGCCGCGCAGGCGCTCGGCGCAGGCGTTCAGCAGGCTGTCGCCCCGGCTCGGGCCGAAGCTCTCGTTCACCAGCCGGAAGCGGTCCAGCCCCAGGCAAGCCACCAGCAGCTTGCCCTTCGGGTTGCGGCGCTGGCGCGACAGGGCTTCCTCCAGCCGCTCGCTCATCTGCAGGCGGTTGGGCAGGCCGGTCATGTCGTCGTGGCGGGCCAGGCGATCGATGCGCGAGGCGGCGGCCTTGCTTTCGGTGATGTCGAGCAGGGTGCCGATGCGGCGCTGCGGCACCGTGGGGTCGGGTGCCTCCACATGCAACAGGAAGTGGCGTTCCTGCCCGGCCACCAGCTGGCGCAGCTCCAGGTCCAGCGCCCCGCCGCGCTGCACATGGATCCAATGCGCCTGCAATTGCTGACGCGTGGCTTCATCCAATCGCCGCAGCAGATCCAGCCGTGCGGCCTGGCCAGGGCCGACGCCAAACCAACGCCCCAGTTCGGCGGACCAGCGCACCTCGTCGGTCAGCAGCTCCCACTCCCACCAGCCCGCGTGGCTGACCTGGCTGAGCACGCTGAGCTGCCGCTCGCGCTGATGCCCTTCCAGCATGGCCTGGCGCTGCTGGCGCAGGTCCACGTCGATGCAGTACATCTCGGGCTCATCCCAGCCGTTGCGAAGCATCACATGGCTGGAGAACACCGGCACCATACTGCCGTCCTTGTGCTGCAGCTCCAGTTCACCGGCTGGAATGGCCACGCCTTGCTCCAGCCAGGCGGTATGCAGGCGCACCACATCAGCACGCATGGGCGGCGGCACGATCAGGTCTTCCAGCAGCCGGCCCAAGGCTTCTTCGCGCCGCCAGCCATACAGCTGCTCGCTCGCGGCGTTCCAGTAGATGACGCGGCGCAGCCGGTCGTAGCCCTGCACGGCGGTGGTGGGGGTTTGGTCGAAGGCGTGGCGGAAGCGCTGCTCGGCGTCGCGCCAGCTGTCCATGCGCTCGCCTTCACCAGGGAGGTCGGTCAGCGCCGCCGCCAGCACACCCTGACTGGCCCGGCCGGCCAGACGCGCCCATTGCCCGGCCGCCGGGCCATGGCCGATGCGAAAGCGCCGGTCCAGGCGGCCGCCGTCATGTGCGGTAGCCTGCACCGCCGCCAGCAGCGCGGCGCGATCGGCCTCGTCCACCATGGCCAGGAAGGCTGTCAGCGGCCCTTCGACGGCCAGCCCCAGGGCGGTAGCCACATCCTCGTCGCACTGCAGGCGGGCGCTCTGTTGCTCGTAGCGCCAGGCACCCGCGAAGCCGCCGCCGGCCCAAATGTGGGCAAGGTCTGCTGCCGGCTGCCGTTTCGCGGTGCTCATCCGCCTGCTCCCTGGTGGCGCTAAGAAGCGCTTCTACTTGGGGACGCAGGCGCTGGTCAAGCCGAAGGCTTGGCTCAGTGCAGATGGCGCTTGCGCGCTTGGCCAAACTTGGGCTTGGCGACATTGCCGTCCCACTCAACTTCGTCAAGCTCCATCGGCTTGGAGCGGGCCCGCTCGATCGCTTCGCGATGCTGGCTGGCCACGAAGAGACGCTGGCGGCGCCGCTGCTCGGCGCGGGCGTCCGGCGACCAGCGCCGCCGCCACAGCGAGAAGCGCGCCTGGTAGCCCTGCCACCACAGCCCGAGCTGACGCTGACGCTCCCGGCCCAGCAGCATGTGCAGGCCCAGTGCGATGCAGACGGTCAAGCCGATGCTGGCGAGGACTTGGGAAACCATGGCGGCCCCAGAGCAAGGATGGCCCGATGCTAAGCGCGCCGTGGCCGCCTGCAAACGGGCATCTGCCCCGGAAAGTGCTCGCATTCCCGCAAAGCTGACTTTCCGCAGGGGCGGCGCCGCGGCATCTGCGCGAGCATGGCCCGCATGCGCACCCTTCGCCTGCTTTGCGTCGCCGCCCTGCTGACGGCCCTGGCCGCCTGTGGTGGTGCGTCTTCCACCGCCCCGAGCGCGCCGCCGCCCGCGCCGGCTCCCGTACCCGGCGAGCGCGCACTGCTGTTCTATGGCAACAGCCACACCCACTTCAACGAACTGCCCGCCCTGGTGGCGGAGCTGTTCCGCCAGGCCAGCCCGGGGCAGCCGGTGCGCGTGGCGGTGGCACCCGGCCTGTTGTTCCTGGACGAACGCCTCAGCGACACGGCCTCGCGCACGCTGCTGGATTCCGCAGCCTGGAGCCAGGTCTTCCTGCAGGCGCAGAAGTACAGCAGTTCCGGCACGGTGAACTACTCCACCGAGGAAGCCAAGGCCTGGATCCGCCTGGTCAAGGCGCGCGGCGCCACACCGGTGCTGTTTCCCGAATGGCCGCGCCAGGGGGTTGACGAGAGCGCGCGCATCTACGGGCTTCACGAAGGCATCGCGAAGGCCGAGGCCGCCTGCCTGGCCCCGGTGCCGCAGGCCTTCGACCGTGCCGCGACCGCCCTGCCGGCGCTGGCTTTGCGTGCTGCCGACGGCAACCACAGCAGCCCGGCCGGCGCCTTGCTGGCGGCCTATGTGCTGTACGCCAGCGCCAGCGGCCAGGCCCTGGGCAGCGGGCCGGCGCTGGTGACGTCGCCAGTGGAGCCGGCGCTGCAGGCCCAACTGCGCCAGCTGGCCGCCCAAAGCCTGGCGGCCGGGCCGGCCGCGCGGGCCTATTGCCCTTAGCCGCGCTTGGGCAGCAAGCGGCTGATGCCGTTCCAGGCCAGCAGGCAGACCGCGCCGGCCACCACGCCCACGCCCAGGTTCAGGCCCATTTCCAGCAGGCTGCCGGTGAAGCCGCCCTTGGCCAGGTCTTCGCCGATGTGGTGCAGGGCCGGGATGCCGTGCACCAGGATGCCGCCACCCACCAGGAACATGGCGGCCGTGCCGACGAAGGCCAGCAGCTTCATCAGCCGCGGCGCGGCGGCCAGCAGGCCGCGGCCCAGCAGGTGCAGCGGGCCGCTGGGGTTCTTCTGGCTCAGGTAGAGGCCGGCGTCGTCCAGCTTGACGATGCCGGCCACCAGGCCGTAGACGCCCGCCGTCATGGCAATGGCGATGCCGGTCAGCACGCCCAGCTGGGTGCCCAGCGGCTTGCCGGCCACGATGCCCAGCGCGATGACGATGATTTCGGCCGAAAGGATGAAATCGGTGCGGATGGCGCCCTTGATCTTGTCGGCCTCGAACTGCACCAGATCCACCTCGGGGTGGGTCAGGGCCTCCAGCACTTCCTTCTCATGCGCCGCTTCCTCGTCGCGGTGGGCGATCTTGTGCCAGAGCTTTTCCACGCCCTCGAAGCACAGGTAGGCGCCACCCAGCATCAGCAGGGGCAGCACGAGCCAGGGGGCGAAGTAGGAAATCAGCAGGGCCGCCGGCACCAGGATGGCCTTGTTGACGAAGCTGCCTTTGGCAACGGCCCAGACCACGGGGATTTCGCGCTCGGCGCGCACGCCGGCAACCTGCTGGGCGTTCAGCGCCAGGTCGTCGCCCAGCACGCCGCTGGTCTTCTTGGCGGCGACCTTGGTCAGGATGGCGACATCGTCGAGAACGGTCGCGATGTCGTCGAGGAGGGCGAGGAGGCTGCCAGCGGCCATGATGTTTATTGCTTCTCTGCGAGTTGTTTGAGGTTGGCCAGGCCGGTCTCGAAATCGGGCCCCACCAGTCGGTCCATGAAGAGCGCAAACCAGCGCCCGATGGTGTTGCTCATGCGCCCGTGCATGGTCCAGCGCACGTGCGTGCCGCCGGCTTCGGGCGTGAGTTCGATCTCGCCCTGGCTGGGGTCGAAATCGTCGATGGCCAGTTCGTAGGCAATCTTGCGCTCGGGTTCGGCACCGGTCAGCTTCATGCGGCCGTTGCCCTGGCTTTCGCTTGTCCAGGTCCAGACGGCGCCCACGCCCTGGGCGGCGCCGGATTCGCTGACCTTCATCTGCGGATCCCGGCGGTACCAGACGCCCCAGCTTGCCCAGCCCTTGCTGGAGTCGATCAGGGCGTAGACCTTGGCGGGCGGGGCCTGCACCCGGGTGGAGCGCTCGACGCGGTAATCGGCCGCCAGGAACTGGCCGGCGCCGAAGACGATCAGCAGCAGCGCGGCCACCAGGGCCAGCAGGGCATTCAGCAGCTTCATGGGCACTCCCGGTGTGGGTTGGGGGCTACTTCTTGGCCTTGACCGGACGGGTCCAGCCAGGAATCTTGGTCTGGCGGGCGCGCGCCACCCAGAGCTCACCGGCCGGCACGTCCTTGGCGATGGTGCTGCCGCCGCCGATGGTGCTGCCGGCGCCGATGGTGACGGGTGCGACCAGCACGCAATTGGAGCCGATGTGCACATCGGCCTCGATGACGGTGCGGTGCTTGTTGGCGCCGTCGTAGTTGGCGGTGATGCTGCCGGCGCCGTAGTTGACGCGCTCGCCCACCGTGGCGTCGCCCAGGTAGGCCAGGTGGTTGGCCTTGGCGCCCGCGGCCAGGCTGCTGTTTTTCACTTCGACGAAGTTGCCGATGTGCACCTCGCGGCCCAGCTTGGCACCGGGGCGCAGGCGGGCGAAGGGGCCGATCAGTGCGCCTTCACCCACTTCGACCCCGGCAGCTTCGCCGTCGATGTGCGTGAAGGGGTGGATGACGGCGCCGGCGGCGATCACCGCGTCCTTGATGACGCAATGCGCGCCGATGCGCACGCCTTCACCCAGCACCACGCGGCCCTCGAACACGCAGCCGACGTCGATCTCGACCTCGGCGCTGGCTTCGAGCTGGCCACGCAGGTCAAAGCGCGCCGGGTCCATCAGGCGCACGCCGGCGCGCATCAGGGTTTCGGCCTGCTGGCGCTGGAAGCGGCGCTCCAGATCGGCCAGTTGCACCGGGTCGTTGACGCCCAGCACCTCGGTCTCGCTGCCGGCCTGGGTGGCGACGACCTCGACGCCCTCGGCCACGGCCATGGCGACGATGTCGGTCAGGTAGTACTCGCCCTGGGCGTTGTCGTTCTTCAGCTGGCCGAGCCAGCGGGTCAGCAGGGCGGTGGGCGCGGCCATCATGCCGGTGTAGCCCTCGCGGATCTGGCGCTCGGCCGCCGTGGCGTCCTTGTGCTCCTTGATGCCCAGCACCTTGCCGTCGGCGTCGCGCAGGATGCGGCCATAGCCGGTCGGGTCGTCCAGCACCACGGTCAGCAGGGCCAGCTTGCTGCCGGCGCTGGCGGCCACCAGGGCTTCGGCGGTTTCGCGCCGCACCAGCGGGGTGTCGCCGTTCAGGATCAGGGTGGTGGGGGCGCTGGCATCCAGCGCCGGCACGGCCTGCTGCACGGCATGGCCGGTGCCCAGCTGCGGCATCTGGCGCACGAAGCGCAGGGCCTGGGCCTGGGCGCGCGTCTCGACCTGCTCGGCGCCATGGCCTGTGATGACGATGCGCGCCGCGCAGTCCAGCGGCGCCATGGTGTCCAGCACATGCTGCAGCAAGGGCTTGCCGGCCAGCTTGTGCAGCACCTTCGGGAGCGCCGACTTCATCCGCGTGCCCTTGCCCGCGGCCATCACCACCATGTTCAGCGCCATCCCGGCCTCGCTCGTCGTCTCTGAGGGGCCGGGATTATCTGGGCCGGCCTGCCGGCCCGCCCCCCGGGATTACGGGAGCGTCACCCGCACCTGATGGGGCTGCGGGTTGGCCTTGGGGTAGTCGGCCAGGGCGGCTTCGAACAAGGCCGCGATCATGCTGTCGCCCCCCTGGGTGGCGCCATCGTTGCTGGCGCGGGCTTCCCACAGGGCCTGGCCGGTGGCGCGGTCGCGCAGCAGCACGCCGACCTCGCGCTCATAGCGGCGCTCGATGAACATCGGGTGGGAATGCGGCGGCATGCCGAAGCGCCAGTGGTAGAGCGGGGCGTTCCAGCGGTACCAGAGCGGGTCGTCCCAGGGGCTGAGAGCGGTGGCGCTGACGCGTGCGCCCAGCGCGACGATCAGGTCCGGCGGGCTGCCGGCCGGCGCGGGTTTGAGCCCGGCCTTGGCCAGGGCCGGTGCGGCCAGGGCCTCCCACTCGGCCGCGCGGCTCAGCGGCTGCTGCTGCGAGGGCAGACGCTCGAAGGCATAGGTGGTCTTGCCTTCAGGCATCTGGCCGAAGCTGCGCACTTCGATGCTCAGGGTCTTGAGCGCGGCGCAGCCGGCCAGCGAGAGGGCTGCGGAAAGCAGCAGCAGGCGGCGGGTGTTCATAGCGGTCTCCCAAGGAATGGAGACAGCCTAAACCACCTCGGGATTCTTGCGGATGACCTGGATGACCCCAGGGGCAACCGCCGGCGGGGCGCAGCTTTCCTCGTCCTCGTCAAACGCGATGTCGCCGCCGGCAAACGGGGTGCCGGTGGGCTTGATGGTCTGGAAGGGGAAGAGCTCGCGGTCCATCATGTGGCTGGGCACGATGTGGGCCATGGCGCGCAGCATGTTGTCCAGCCGGCCGGGTTGCTTCTTCTCCCAGCTCTGCAGCATCTCCTTCACGGCGGCGCGCTGCAGGTTTTCCTGGCTGCCACAGAGGTTGCAGGGAATGATGGGGAACTGGCGGTGCTCGGCCCAGCGGATCAGGTCCTCCTCGGCCACATAGGCGAGCGGGCGGATCACGGTGTTGCGGCCGTCGTCGCTGACCAGCTTGGGCGGCATGCCCTTCATGATGCCGCCGTGGAACATGTTGAGCATCAGCGTGGTGACGATGTCGTCGCGGTGATGGCCCAGGGCGATCTTGGTGGCGCCCAGTTCCTGCGCCACGCGGTAGAGGATGCCGCGGCGCAGGCGCGAGCACAGGCTGCAGGTGGTCTTGCCCTCGGGGATCAGCTTCTTGACGATGCTGTAGGTGTCCTGCTCCTCGATGTGGAAGGGCACGCCGATGGACTGCAGGTAGGTGGGCAGCACCTCCTCGGGGAAGCCGGGCTGCTTCTGGTCCAGGTTCACCGCCACGATGTCGAACGAGATCGGGGCGCGCTGGCGCAGATTGATCAGGATGTCGAGCAGGGCGTAGCTGTCCTTGCCGCCGCTCAGGCAGACCATGACCTTGTCGCCTTCTTCAATCATGTTGAAGTCGGTGATCGCCTCACCCACCTGACGGTGCAAGCGCTTGCTGAGCTTGTTCAGCTCGTGGGTGGCTTTGTCTTTGTTGCTCATGTCAGTGCTCGCAGGGCCGCCCCAAGAGCACTGCGCCCCCTCGGGGGGAGGCGAACGCAGTGAGACTGGGGGCGTTGTTCATTACTTGATGCCAAACACTTCGACGCCAACGGCATCGCAATCCGGATAGACATCCGGCTTTTCCGTACTCACGCGCGCCGCCCGCACCTTGGGGTGCTCGAGCATGCGCGCCAGCACGGCGTCGCACAGGGTTTCCTGCAGGTGGATGTGGCCGTGCGAGACGTACTCGGCAATGGTGCGGCGCATGAAGTCGTAGTCCACCACCTCGTCCAGCTCATCGGTCTGGGGGGTGGTCTCGGCCAGCGGCACGTAGAGGTCCACATTGATCAGCACGCGCTGCTCGCCGCGTTTCTCGAAATCGTGCACACCGATGTTGATCCACACCTCGTAATTGCGCAGGAACAGGCGCCGGCAGTTGAGCAGGCTGGGATGGTCGAGGGCCGAGGCCATGTCAGTTCTCTTTCACGAGGTAATAGACGTCGCGCGGCTGCGCGGCGAGGTGCTGGCCGCCGTCGACCAGCAGGGTGCTGCCGGTGACGGCGCGGGCCTTCAGCAGGTACTCCACCGCCTGGGCGAAATCGTCCGGCTGGCTGCTGCGGCCCAGCGGGGTCAGGCGGTGCGCAGCCAGGAACTCGGCCTCGGTCATCGGGCCGCTGGGCAGGGTCACGCCCAGCGCCACGTCCACCACGCGCAGTTGCGGCGCCAGGGCCTGGGCCAGCACCGGCGTGGCGGCTTCCAGGGCAGCCTTGCTCAGGGTGTAGCTCAGGTGGTCGGGGTTGGGGTTCCAGAGCTTTTGGTCCAGCACATTGACGACGCAGCCCTCATGGCCGGCAGCGGCGCAGTGGCGGTGCAGGGCACGCGCCAGCGTCAAGGCGGCTGCGGTATTGGCGCGCAAATGGCGCTCCAGGTTCGCGTAGCTGAAGGAGGCGATCTCGTCGTGGCTGAACAGCGAGGCGCTGTTGACCACGGCGTCCAGCCGCCCCAGCGCGGCCACGGCGGCAGGCACCAGGGTCTCGACGGCGGCTTCATCTTCCAGATCGGCCGGCAGGCCCACGGTGCGCGCGCCCAGTTCCCGCAAGGCGGTGCCGAGCGAATCGGCATCGGCATCCGGCGTGGTGCGGTGGTGCACGGCCACATCCCAGCCGGCGCGGGCCAGATGCAGTGCAAGGTGGCGGCCCAGGCGGCGGGCCGCGCCGGTGATCAGGACGACCGGGCGCATGGAACGGAGGGATTCGAGAAAGCCCGGGATTATCCGGGGCCGGGTTTGTCCAGGCGGTGGCAAATGTCACTGCGGCGGCGGCTTGTATTGACCCAGTGAATAGCTGCTCAGGTGTTAGTGTCGAAAGGAAGAAGACATGAGCACCCTGATGGAAGACGAGATCAAGCGATGGACAGCCAAGCGCAAGACGGCGCTGGTGCTGGACAT
>NZ_JAYRMO010000021.1:0-89480 GCF_041912635.1 Inhella sp. | reverse complement strand
AAGGAAGGAAGCAAAGCGAGGCCCAGACCGCCGAGGTGGCGGTTTGGATGGGGGAAAGGGGAGGGGGCGGGCCGAGCTCGCTCAGTCGAGCTCGTACTCCAGCCAGGCCACGGCCATCACTTCGATGGCGCGGCCGTTTTCGACGATGGGCGTGATGCGCGCAACCTTCATGGCCTCCAGTGCCTGCGCGTCCAGGCGCGCGAAGCCGGAACTGCGCTGCAGCTGGATGTCGCGCGGGCGGCCCTGGGGGTCAAACACCACGCGCAGGGCCACGCGGCCATGCTCGCCGGCGCGGCGCGAGAGCAGCGGCACCTCTACGGCCGGCTCCACCCGGTAACGCAGCGCGCTGGCGGCCACGGTCTTGGGCTGCGGCGGCTGCGGGGCGATCTGCGGCGTGCTGCTGGGAGCCTCCAGACTGGGCGCGGCGGCCGGGGCGGGGGCGGCGGCCTGCACCACCACCTGCACGGCGCGCGGGCTGGGTGCGGCGGTTTCAAACTCGGGCAGTGGTACCGCCAGCACCGGCTGCACCGGCAGGGCTTGGGGCTGGGCTTGCCGGGCTGGTGGTGGTTCGGGTGGGCGCTGGCGCTCCTGCAGCAGGCTGACCTGCAGCGGCGCCGGAGCCATCTGCGCCACCACCGTCCGCCCGGCCTGCAGCAAGGCCAGCCCGAGCAGCAGGTGCAGGCCCAGCGTCACCAGGGCCGCGGCGCGGCTGCGGCGGGCCGGCTGCCAGGCCAGATCAGGCATCGGCCGCGCCATGGGGGCGGCAACCACGGGCGTGGGCGCAGCGGGTGCAGCGGGCGCACGGGAGGGCTGGGGCGAGGAGAGCGAAGGCAGGGCCAGCGTGGACATGGCAGCGACGGCGAATACACAACCGGGAAACAACCGATGCCCGAACTCTAACGCAAATGCGAACAAATCGCATTTGCATTTCGTTGACCAAGCGCGAGGCCGGAGCCGGCGTGGAGTGGCCGCGACAATCCGCGCCCTTCCGAACCCCTCCCGCAGCACAAGCGATGGCAAAGCTCTTCTGGCGCTACGGCGCCATGGCCGCCGGCAAGACCCTGGCCTTGCTGGGCGTGGCCCACAACTACGAGCGCCTGGGGCGCAGCGTCACCATCTACACCGCCCAGCTGGACGACCGTTACGGTGAAGGCGTGGTGGGCACCCGCCTGGGCCTTCAGCGCCCGGCGCGCACCTTCCACCCCGGCCTGCGCTTCAGCGCCGCCGATCTGCCCCCCGACACCGCCTGCGTACTGATCGACGAGGCCCAGTTCCTGACCACCGCCCAGGTCCGCGAGCTGCACCAGATGGCCGTGCTGCAGGGCGTGCCGGTGATCTGCTACGGCCTGCGCACCGATTTCCAGGGCAACGGCTTCGAAGGGGCGGCCGCGCTGGGCCTGCTGGCCGACCAGATCGAGGAACTGAAGACCGTCTGCGGCTGCGGCCGCAAGGCCAGCTTCAATGTGCGCCTGGACGCCGAGGGCCGCCGCGTGCGCGAGGGCGAGCAGGTGTCCATCGGGGGTGATGCCCAGTACCACGCCGCCTGCCCGCACTCCTTCTATACCGAACGATGCAAAGACTGATCGCCACACTGGCGCTGCTGCTGGCCCTGCCCGCCAGCGCCGCGCCCACCGCCCCGCCCGTGCGCGCCGAGATCGACGGCCTGCTGGGCGAACTGCAGCGCCAGCAATGCCGGCTGCAGCGCAACGGCAGCTGGCACAGCGCCGACGAGGCACGCCAGCACATGCTGCGCAAGCTGGCCTATCTCGAAGACCGCGGCACGGTGGCCAGCGCCGAGCAGTTCATCGAACAGGCGGCCACGCAGAGCAGCAGCAGCGGCAAGGCCTATCAGGTGCAGTGCGGGGCCGCAGCCGCCCAGACAAGCAAGGAGTGGCTGCTGGCTACGCTGCGCGCACAGCGCCTGGCGCAGAAGGCCCGACCGGCCTCGGCACCGGGGCGCTGAATCCCATGCCAGCGGCAGCACGCATCGCCCTGGTGCAGATGCGGATGCGCCCCGATGGGGCCGGGCAAGTGCAGGGCATCCTGGCCGAGCTGGCGCGCGCCGCGCAAGCCGGTGCCCAGCTCTGCGTCTTTCCGGAACTGGCGCTGCCCGGCTTCCACCGCGGCATCCGGGCTGAGCTGAACCCGGCGCGCCTGGACGACGCCGTCGCCCAGGTGGCGCAGGCCGCCGCGCGCCTTCGCATTGCGTGCGCTGTGGGCCTGCCCTGGGCCGCCGAGTCGCAGTGGCAGAACGCCCTGCTGCTGCTGGACGAACAGGGGCGGTACCGGGGCCTGATCACCAAGCAGGGCCTGACGCCCAGCGAGGCCACGCTGTTCGTACCCGGCCCGGCGCGCGCCAGCTGGCCATTGGCGGGCCTTGCGCTCAGCGCCGTGTTCTGCCGCGAGGTGCTGGACTACCCCGCCGGTCTGCCCGGACTGCGGCCCGATCTGCTGCTCTGGCCCAGCTTCATCCGCCGTGCGGCCGACGAAGTGGACTACCTGCCCGCCGCGCGCGCGCGCGCGCGCGCCAGCGCGGCGCCGCTGCTGCAGTGCAACTGGGCCAACTCCATCAACCACCCCGAGCGCGATGGCTTCGGCGGCAGCGCCTTGATCGGAGCCGACGGACGGGTGCAGCTGCAATTGCCGGCCGATGCCGCGGGCCTGGCGCTCTGGCAGGCCGGGGTGGCACCGGAATGGCGGCCGGCCCCGCAGGGTTGATTCAGCCGCCACGCAGCCGCCGCAACTCCTCCTCCAAGTCCACCACCAGCGCCGCCAGCTCCGGCACGGCATCGAACTCGCGCTCCAGCCAGACCAGGCGGCGCACTCGCGCCAGCAGCCAGGCGTCGCTGGCGGCCGGGTGCAGCAGGCTGGCGTGCGTGTCCATCCAGGCCAGATCCACATCGGCCAGGCGGCACAGGGTGTCGAGGTCGAGCTCGCGCTCGGCGAACAGGGCGTGCAGCAGGGTGTTCATGCGTCGGCCTCCGGAGCCAGGGCGGCGGCCTGCTTGCGGGCATCGAAGTCGGGCAGCACGCGGGCCATTTCCTCGTACAGCTGGCGGGCGCGCGGCTCCAGGCCGCTGGGCAGCAGCACGCGCAGCTTGAGCTCCAGGTCGCCCGGCGGGCTGCCGGGCAGGCCCTGGCCGCGCACCCTGAGACGCTGGCCGCTCTGGGCTCCGGCGGGCACGCGCACCTTCACGCTGCGCCCGGCCGGCAGGTCCACCGGCACCACCGCGCCCAGCGCGGCCTCCCAGGGCGCCAGGGGCAGTTCCGCCACCAGGGTGCCGCCGTCCAGGCGGAAGCGGGGGTGCGGCGCGAACTGCACCTCCAGCAGCAGATCCCCCGCCGGGGCGCCGCCCAGGCCTGGCCCGCCCTGGCCGGCCAGGCGGATCAGCTGGCCGGGCTTCACGCCCAGCGGAATCTTCAGCTCCAGCGTGCGTTCGCGCAGGTGCAGCCGACCTTGCGCGTCGAGCTCCGGCGCCTTCAGGGTGATGCGCCGGGTGGCGCCCAGCCAGGCGTCGTCCAGTTCCAGCAGCACCTTGGCATGGTGGTCTTCGCCGCGGGCGCTGCCTTGCGGCCGCTGCGTCCCCGGGCGGGCGGTGCGGCCTGTTCTTCCCATGCGGCCGAACAGCTCGGAAAAAAACTCGCTGTAGTCGCCCGCGCCGGGGTCGAAGCCCGCGCCGTCGCCAAACTCGAATCCGGCGTCCCAGCCCGGCGGCGGGCGAAAGGGCTCGCCCTGGCGCGGCGCGCCGCTGCCGAGCTGGTCGTAGGCAGCCCGGCGCTCGGGGTCGGAGAGCACGGCGTAGGCCTCGTTGACCTCGCGCATGCGCGCCTCGGCGTCCGGTTCCTGGCTGACGTCCGGGTGGTACTTGCGCGCCAGCTGCCGGTAGGCCTTCTTGATGGCCTCCTGCGGCGCGTCGCGGGCCACCCCGAGGGCGGCGTAGTAGTCCTTGAACTCCATGCAGAAGCTCCTTCCTGCGCGCAGGAACTGGGGGTGGGGCGGCGCGTCTTCAAGCCCCATGCTCGCGCGGCGCGGGGCTCTTGAACTTGCGCCGGGTCAACCCATCTGCGCAGACATCCGGGGCCGACCAGGCACCGATTTCTGAGGAGGACCGAGCATGTACCGCAGCCTGTTTGCACGCGATCTGTTGTCGGAGCTGGAGCGCCTGCAGCGCGATCTGAGCTCCGTGTTTGAACCTTCGCCGAGCATCCGCGGCATCAGCCGCGGCGGCTATCCGGCGCTGAACGTGGGCAGCAGCCCCGAGGCCGTTGAGGTCTACGCCTTTGCCCCCGGCCTGGAGCCGGCCAGCATCAAGGTGGACCTGGACCGCGGCGTGCTGAGCATTGCCGGCGAACGCGCCCCCACCCTGCCCGAGAAGAGCGACGAGAAGACCACCCTGCACCAAGGCGAGCGCTTCGCCGGCCGCTTCCGCCGCGTGGTGAGCCTGCCCGACGACATCGACCCCAACGCCGTGAGCGCCAGCTACCGCGACGGCCTGCTGCACATCAGTGTGAAGCGCCGCAGCGCCACACCGGCGCGCCGCATCGAAATCCAGTGAACCGGGAGCTGAACATGAGTGAACTGACCCAAACCCAGAACCCCAGCGAGCTGCAAGCCCGCAGCGCCGAAGCCGAGGCCGCCCTGCTGCCGCCGGTGGATGTGGTGGAGGACTCCACCGGTATCACCCTGTATGCCGACATGCCCGGCGTGCCCAAGGAGCACCTGCAGCTGCGCGTCGACGGCGACCAGCTGAGCATCGAGGGCGAGCTGGTGCTGCCCGCCCCGGCCCAGCTGCAGCCCTCGCATGTCGAAGTGAACCTGCAGCGCTACCGCCGCCGCTTCACGCTCAGCAAGGAGTTGGACGCCAACCAGGTCAGCGCCGAACTGGCCCACGGCGTGCTGCGTGTGCGCATTCCCAAGGCCGCCCACGCTCAGCCGCGGCGCATCGAGGTGCAGGTGGCCTGAGCGCGGGCCTCCAGAACCCCCGGATTGCCATCAGCGCACCCGCCCGGACGGTGGGTGCCGCAGTGCCCGGCGCATGCAGAACCCCGTCCGCACCACGAAAGGATGCCGTCGGGGTTCTTCCTTTTTGAATCTTGTTGTGAACTATTGAACTTCGAAGCTCAATAGAAATCGATGCGTTCCATCCCCGTCTAGCCAAGCCCTGAAGGGGAAGAGATGTCGATGCTGCGCTTCAAGGTTTCCACCCGGCTCTACCTGGGGCTCGGACTGATCCTGCTGATCCTGGCCGCCGTCACCATGGTGGCGATGTGGAAGGTGCGGGTGATTGACAACGCCCTGCGCGCCAACGCCGAGCTGCATGCGCAGATCCAGCGCCACGCCATCAACTTCCGTGGCTCGGCCTGGCCGCGCAGCGCGTGGCGGCGGGCGACCTCAGCCCCGTGCCCGGCGCCGAGCAGGCGCGTGAAGGCAGCGTGCTGGCCTCGCTGGGCACCATGCAGCAGGGCCTGGCGCAGGTGGTGGGCACGGTGCGCCAGGCGTCCGATTCCATCGCCACCGGCTCGGCGGAGATTGCCAACGGCAACTCGGACCTGAGCCAGCGCACCGAGCAGCAGGCCAGCCATGTGCAGTCCACCACCCAGCTGATGGGCCGCCTGGCGCAGACCGTGCAGACCAATGCCGACACGGCGGCCGAAGCCAACCGCCAGGCCGAAGCCGTCTCCACCGTGGCCGAGGCCAGCGGTCAGCTGGTGGGGCAGGTGGTCACCACGATGGCCGAGATCAGCACCAGCTCCAAGCGCATCGGCGACATCATTGGCGTGATCGACGGCATCGCCTTCCAGACCAACATCCTGGCCCTGAACGCCGCCGTGGAAGCCGCACGTGCCGGCGAGGCCGGCCGGGGCTTCGCCGTGGTGGCCAGCGAGGTCCGCAGCCTGGCGCAGCGCGCGGCCGGTGCCGCGCGCGAGATCAAGGGTCTGATCGGCGCCAGCGTGGACCGCGTGGAACACGGCAGCCGCCTGGTAGATGAGGCCGGCCGCACCATGGAAGCCCTGGTGCAGCAGATCCAGCAGGTGGGCTCGCTGATCGGCGAGATCAGCAGCGCCTCGCGTGCCCAGGCGCAGGACATCGGCGAGGTCGGCCGCTCGGTCGACCAGATCGACCACAGCACCCAGCAGAACGCCGCCCTGGTGGAGCAAAGCGCCGCCGCGGCGGACAGCCTGCGCCAGCAGGCCGCGCAGCTGGCCGAGACGGTGCGGGTGTTCAAGCTCTGAACAGCTCAGGGGCTGGTGCCCCTGACTGAATGCCTGTCTGACCCGCCTGTCTGAACCGCAGCCACGACTGGCATTCGCATCCTTGTTACAGGTCAATGCGAATGATTCGCGTTTAATTTAGGGTCCATCACCTGAATTACCGAGGTGTTGAGGACCTTTATGGAACGACGGAAATTTCTGCTGCAACTGGGCGTCGGTCTGAGTGCCGGCCTGAGTGCGGCCGCCTGCGGCGCGCTGGCCCGCGCGGTCGCGACCGGGGAGAGCCTGCGGGTGGCCGGGGGCTGGCTGCTGCAGGGTGGCGAGCATCAGGTGGGCGTGCTGCGGGTGGACTGGGCGCAGGGCCGGGTGGCCATCGAGGCAGCCCATACCGTGCCCTCGCTGCCACACGCCATCGTGCCGGAGCCGGGCGGCGGCTTCCTGGCCGTGGCCACCCGGCCGGGTACCTGGCTGGCGCGGGTGGACGGCGAGGGCCAGCTGGCCCAGGTGCTGAGCACCGAGGCGGACGGCCGCCAGCGCACGCATGACGGACATGTCATCGCCAGCGCGGACGGCCAGTGGCTTTACACCGGCGAGACCGAGCGCGCGACCGGGGCCGGCTGGGTCAGCGTGCGCGATGCCCGAGACCTGCGCATCGCCGCGCAGCAGCGCACGCATGGCATCGACCCGCACCAGATCCTGGTGGACGAAGACGGCCTGCTGCTGGTGGCCAATGGCGGCATCCCCCGCACGGCGAGCGGCAAGAAGCGCGACCTGGACGCCATGGACCCGGTGCTGGTGCACCTCGATCCGCGCAACGGCGACAAGCTGGGCGAGTGGCGCCTGCCCGATGCCCGCCTGAGCCCGCACCACATCGCCTGGAACGAGCCCCTGGCCGGTGGGTCGCGCCTGCTGGGCATCGGCCTGCAGGCCGAGCACGACGACCCGGGGCAGCGCCGCGAGGCGCCCTTGCTAGCCGTCTGGGATGGCCAGTCCCTGCAAATCCCCACCCGGCAGCCCGCCGAAGGCTATGCCGGCGACGTGGCCGCCGGCCCCAATGGCGGCTTCGTGCTGACGGCGCAGAAGGCCAACCGCATCCTGCTCTGGCAGCCGCACAAGCCGGCCGAGTTCCTGGCCGTGGGCGAGGTGCAGAACCCCTGCGGGCTGTGGCCGCTGGCCGATGGCCTGGGCGTGGCCATTGGCGGCGGCCTGGGGCTGGCGCGCTGGCATGCGGCCGAGCCCGGCCGCATGCTGCGCTGGCCCGCGGGCCTTTCAGCCGGCAACCACTGGGCCGTGCTGGGCTAGGTCTACTCCGCCTCGTCCTGCACCTTGTAGGCCGCCGCCAGCGCCGCCTGCGTGTTGGGCGGCACCGGGTCGTAATGGCTGAGTGCCAGGGTGTAGCGGGCCTGGCCGCTGGTCATGGCGTTCAGCCGGGTCTGGAAGGCTGCCAGCTCGGCCAGCGGGGCCAGGCCCTGCACCACCAGCTGGCCGGCCACGGCGGCGCGCGTGCCGGTCACCTGGCCGCGGTGGCTTGCCAGGTCCCCCGAAACATCGCCCACCGCGGCCTCGGGCGTGAGCACCTCCACCTGCACGATGGGCTCCAGCACCACCGGGCGCGCTTCCTTCACCGCCACCTGCAGCGCCTTCTTGGCGGCGGTGACGAAGGCGATCTCCTTGCTGTCCACGCTGTGGTGCTTGCCGTCGAACACGATGACCTTCACATCCACCAGCGGGTAGCCGGCCACCACGCCCAGCGCACAGGCCTCGCGCACGCCCTTTTCCACCGCCGGGATGAAGGCGGTGGGTATGACGCCACCCTTGACCTGATCGACAAACTCGAAGCCCGCGCCACGCGGCAGCGGCTCGACCTTGAGCCAGACCTCGCCAAACTGGCCGGCGCCGCCGCTCTGCTTCTTGTGGCGGTAATGCCCTTCCGCGTAGGCGCTGATGGTCTCGCGGTAGGCGATGCGCGGCGGCTGCGTCTTGACCTCGAACTTGAAGGTCTCCTTCAGCCGCTCCAGCAGCACGCGCAGGTGCAGCTCGCCCAGGCCGTAGACCAGGGTCTCGTTGGTTTGCGCGGCCTGTTCCAGTTTCAGGCAGGGGTCTTCCTCCACCAGGCGGTGCATCACGTCCCACAGGCGCTGCTCGTCGCCATGGCGGGCCGGGGCGATGGCCAGCCCATGCACCGGCGTGGGCACGGCCAGCGGGGCGAGGTGGATGTGCTCGTCCTCGGCGGCGTCGTGCAGCACGGCGTCGGGGTGCAGCTCGTCCAGCTTGGCCACGGCGCACAGCTCACCCGGGCCGGCCTTGTCGAGCGGCACCTGGGTCTTGCCCTGCAGTGCGAACAAATGGCCCACGCGCACCGGCTTGCGCCCGTGGCCGACGTAGAGCTGCATGTTCTTCTGCAGCGTGCCCTGGTGCACGCGCAGGAAGCCGAGCTTGCCCAGAAAGGGGTCGGCGCGCACCTGGAACACATGGGCCAGCACATGGGCGGAAGGGTCCAGGCTCACCTTCACGGGTTTGGCCTCGGCCCCTTCACCGCTCAGGAACTCGGGCGGGTTGGCTTCCTCGGGGTTGGGCAGCAGCTTGTCGATGACGGTCAGCAGCTCGGCCACGCCCACGCCGTTCTTGGCGGCGCAGAACAGCACCGGAATCAGATGCCCCTCGCGCAGCGCCTGCTCCAGCGGCGCATGCAACTCCGTGGCCGGCACGTCGCCGTCGTTCAGGTAGCGGTCCACGAAGGCGGCGTCCACCTCCACCACCTGCTCCACCAGGGCGCGGTGCGCGGCCTCCACCGAACCGAAGTCGCTCGCGCCGCTGCTCTGGAAGAAGCAGTCGGCCACGCCACCCTGGTACGGCAGGTTCAGCGGCAGGCATTCCTTGCCGAAGGCGGACTGGATCTGCTCCAGCAGCGCCGGCAGGTTCACGCCCGGGGCGTCGATCTTGTTGATGACGATGACGCGGTCGCGGCCGCGCTCCTTGGCGGCATCCAGCATGCGCTGGGCCATCAGCTCGATGCCGCGCTGCGCGTCGATGACGACCACGGCGGTCTCCACCGCCTCCAGCGCCGGCAGGGCCTGGCCGGTGAAGTCCGGCGCGCCCGGGGTGTCGATCAGGTGCACGCGCAGGCCGGCGTGCTCGAAGTGCAGCAGGCTGCTTTGCAGCGAGTGCTGCATGCGCCGCTCCAGCGCGTCGTGGTCGGAAACGGTATTGCCTTTCTCCACCGCGCCGGCAGCGGGCAGGGCGCCGGCGGCATGCAGCAAGGCCTCGGCCAGGGTGGTCTTGCCGGCCCCGGAGGGCCCCAGCAGGGCCAGGGTGCGGATCGAAGCGATGCGGGCGTCTGCTGCCATGGCGGTCATCCTCCTTGGGGGTAACCCAGGGTAGCCAGGGGGCTGGGCCGGCACAAGCAAGGGGCAACCCGTGCATTGCACCCAGCCTGCTGGCGAACGCTCGCAATCTGCCATCATCCGAGTGGCTAAATTCAGACGCCATGACCAGCCCCAGCCCGACTCCCAACCCCGTGGCCGCCAGCCCGACCTATCGCAAACGCCGTAGGCGTCGCTTGCGCCGTCATCTGGTGGTGGCCGTGCTGGGGGTCGGATTGGCCGGTGCGGCGTTGCTGGTGCTGATCGGGCTTTCCTTCTCCGTGTGAGCTCGGCCGTGTCCGATCCGCACGTTGTCGCCTGGGTCGGGACTTCGCTGCTGCTTACCAGCCTGTTGGCATGCGGGGGCGGTGGTTCCACTGCAGCGGCCCCGACTCCTGCGCCCGCACCCGCTCCGACTCCGGGACCTGCTCCCGCCCCAGCTGCTACCCCCACCGTCCGCACCCTGCGCAGCGACCTGCAGTCCCCCTGGGCGCTGGCGCGTCTGCCCGGGGGAGACTGGCTGCTGACCGAGAAGGCGGGGCGGCTCTGGCGCCTGAGCGCCGATGCCCGCAGCAAGGCGGCGCTGAGCGGGCTGCCCGCCGTGGATGCCAGCGGCCAGGGCGGCCTGCTGGATGTGGCGGTCGACCCGGACTTCGCCGCTGGCGAGAACTGGATCTATTTCAGCTACGCCGTCCCGGCGCGGGCGGCGCCGGGACGGCGGTGGCGCGGGCCCGGCTGGGCGCGACGGGCCTGAGCGAACTGGCGGTGATCTTTCGCCAGCAACCCAAGGTGGGCGGCAGCGGGCATTACGGCTCGCGCCTGGTGTTCGGGCGCGACAAGACCCTCTTCATCACCCTGGGCGAGCGCCAGCTGGGCAGCCCCGCGCAGGACCTGCGCCAGACCCTGGGCA
Organism: Inhella sp.; assembly: GCF_041912635.1. Taxonomy (GTDB): domain Bacteria; phylum Pseudomonadota; class Gammaproteobacteria; order Burkholderiales; family Burkholderiaceae_C; genus Inhella. The sequence continues at coordinate 78,996 of NZ_JAYRMO010000021.1, read as the reverse complement.
AGGTGGTGCGCATCCGCCGCGACGGCAGCCTGCCGCCCGACAACCCGGTCTGGCCCGGCGCCGCCCTGCCGGGCATCTGGAGCCTGGGCCACCGCAACCCGCAGGGGGCGGCCCTGCATCCGCAGACGGGCGCGCTCTGGGTCAGCGAGCACGGCCCCCAGGGCGGCGACGAAATCAACATCGCCCGCGCCGGTGCCAATTACGGCTGGCCGCTGCGCAGCTACGGCTGCAACTACGGCGATCCGCCCGGGCCGGCCTGCCAGCTGGGCGGCGGCGCCCATGCCCCGCAGTTCGTCGAGCCGCTGAGCTTCTGGGTGCCGATCTCCGTGGCGCCTTCGAACATCGTCTTCGTCGACGGCCCGATGTTCCCGGAGTGGCGCGGCGACCTGCTGATGGGCGCGCTGGCCGGCCAGGCCATCTGGCGCCTGCGCTACCAGGGCGAGCGCGAGTTGCTGCGCGAGCGCATCTTTGAGGGCGAGCGGGTGCGCGATGTCGACTTGGCGCCCGATGGCTCGATCTGGTTCCTCACCGACTCCGGCCGCCTGCTGCAACTGGTGCGATGACACCGCTCACGCTCTACGGCTGCCCCGGCTCCGGCTCCGCTGCCGTGGAGATGGCCCTGCACCAGGCCAGCCTGGCGTTCGAGCTCGTGCGCGCCGCCAGCTGGGAACCCGGCCCGGGCCTGGACGCGCTGCGCGCCATCAACCCGCTCGGCCAGATTCCCACCCTGGTGCTGGAGGACGGCTCGGTGCTGACCGAGAGCGCCGCCATCCTCATGCACCTGGGCCTGCAGCACCCGGCCAGCGGCCTGCTGCCGGCGGACGCTTCCGCGCGCGCCCAGGCCATGCGCGGCCTGGTGTTCATCGCCGCCAATTGCTACGCGGCCATCTCGGTGGGCGACTACCCCGAGCGCTGGACGAGCGCCACCAGCAAGTCCGCCTGCGAGGCGGTGCGCCAGGCCGCACGCGCCCAGCTGCACCGCGCCTGGGAGCTCTTCGCCGACCAGTTCCCCGCGAGCCCCTTCCTCAGCGGCGCGCAGCCCGGCGCGCTCGACTTCCTGGCCGTGGTGGTCTCCAAATGGAGCGGCAGCCGCGCCCATTTGCGCCAGGCGCGGCCAGAGTTCTTCGCCTTCCTGCTGCGCCTGGAGCAGCACCCGGCGGTGGCGCCGGTGAACCAGGCGCATTGGCCCGGCTGATTCAGTTCGCCAGAAAACGGCGGCGGTAGCTGCTCGGCAGATCGGCCAGACGCAGCAGCAGCGGGAAGTCGGCGCAGCGGAACTCACCGTCCCAGGCCGGCGCACCCAGCAGTTTGGCGTTGGCCTTGAGGTAGCCGCGCAGCAGCGGCGGCGTCTCCACCGCGCCGGCATGGGCCGGGGCCGGGTGCAGGGGGTCGCGCGGGCGCACCTGCCATTCGATCGGCGCCAGGTGCTGGGCGGCGAGCTGGTTCCACAGCGTCCAGGCGCGGCTCCCGCCATCGCGTGCGTCCACGCTGGCGCAGCCAATCAGCAGGTCCAGCTTCTGGCGCTGCAAATAGTCGGCAATCGCGCCCCACATCAGCAGCAGGGCCGGGCCGCGGCGGTAGTCGGGGTGCACACAGGCGCGGCCCATCTCGGCCATGCGATGGCGCTCATGGCGCAGCCGGGTCAGGTCGAACTCGCTGTCGGCATACATGCCGCCCAGCCGGCGCGCCGCTGCGGCGCTGAGCAGGCGGTAGCAGGCCACCACCGGGCCGGCGCTGCCGTCGGGGTTTTCGGCGCGCAGCAGCAGGTGTTCGCAGTGCGCGTCAAAGAGGTCGGCATCGTGGCCGGCCGGGGTGCCGGGCGGGGGGCGCAGGCGCGCGCCCAGCTCTTGGGCAAACACCTCGTAGCGCAGGCGCTGCGCCTCGCGCAGCTCGTCCTGGTGCTGCGCCCAGTGGACTTGCAGCTTGCCCGCCGGGGCGGCGGGGCGGAGTTCGGGTTGGGTCTGGATGGCCAGCATCGTCGTCTTTCGGTCTTTGTGTGTGACCGGGATGCTGGGTGCGGCGCATGACAGCGCCGTGTCGCGAATGTGTCAGCGGCGTGACGCCAGGCGGCTCTTGGCGCGGTCCTCCCGGCGCCGATCCTTCTTCTTGCGGTCGAACAGATCGCAGGCGTCGCAGGCATCGCAGGCGTCACAGCCATCGCAGGGGCCGCAGTCCAGATCGGGGACGCCGCAATCGCAATCGCCCCGGGCATGGAGGGGCCGGTAGCGCGGCGCCGCCTGGGCTGCCCGATGCACCGCGCCGCAGCGCAGCAGCCGCTCGCGCAGCAGGGGCAGGCCGCGGCGCAGGCCCCGGCGTTGGATCAGCCGTGCGCCGGCCTGCGAGCAACTCGGCCCGCCGAGCTGGGCGCGATGGGCGCAGACGAAGCCCTTGTGGGGGCTGATCCAGCGCTGGTAGGCGCGGATCAGGGCGAGGGCGAGAGTTCGGGCCTGCATATCAGAGCTGCAGCAGCTGCTGGCCCCAAGGTGAGCACAGGGCAATCAGTGTCAGAACGTTGATCACAGTAACGGTCCAAAACACTTGCCTGAATTCGCGCTTCACTGATTTGTGGCGAAGCAGCTGCTGTGCAAGCAGCCCGCCGGGCCAGCCTCCCAGAACTGCCAGAGCATGCAGAGTGCTCTCAGATACACGTCGTCCACCTGACTGCGCTTGCGCCTTGTCATGGGAGTAAGCAAAGAACGTGATCGGGATGAGTGATGCGTAACCGATCAGGACCCAGCGTGGAAGACCCCACAAGACTGCAATTGCGGTTGTGAGCACCAGGAAGGCTGGCAGTGCAAAGAGCGTTGCTGTTCCCCACTGCGCTGCTGATGCCCTTGCACTTGTAGGCCGCACTGAACGCTGACGCACGGGCTCAACCCGCGACGCACGCTTCTTACCTTGCGGCCCGAGCTCGATGTCGAACAGCACAGGCTGTCCTGCGAGCGGGCGAGCTCCGCGTCCTTGGAACGCTTTGATGTGAAAGAAGATCTCCTGTCCACCCTGGCGGGCGGTAATGAAGCCGAATCCACGCTCGTCATTCCAACTGCTCACCGTCCCTTCGAACTGCATCACTACTCCCCGTTCATGTTCTTCAAATTTGCCCCGTTGAAGCGCTCCCGCCCACCCACACTTCTTCCAGCAAGCGCTCATCCCCCAACATGAGCCACGCAAACAGCCGCTCATGCAGCGAGCCGGCAATCGACAGCCGATGCGCCAGCACCGAACCCTCATCGGCCCAGCGCCAGCAGCAGATGTCCGCCATCAGCCCGGGCTCCAGCCGGCCGATCTCGGCGCCAAGGTTTAGCGACTCCGCATTGCCGGCCGTGGCCGCGTGCAGCAGCGTGAAGGCGTCCAGGCGCTGACCCTGAAGGGCGGCCACTTGGTAGGCGGCGGCCAGGGTGCGCTGCATGGACAGGCTCACGCCACCGCCCACATCGCTGGCGATGGACAGGCGCAGCCCTTCTGCGGCACGGCCGCGCCAGTCGAACAGGCCGCTGCCCAGGAACAGATTGCTGGTCGGGCTGTGGGCGATGACGGAACCCGTGGCGCGCAGGGCGGCACGGTCGTTCTCGTCCAGCCAGATGCCATGGGCCAGGGTGCTGTTCGGGCCCAGCAGGCGGTGCTGCTCGTACACGCCGAGGTAGCTGCGCGCCGTGGGGAAGAGCTGGCGCACCCACTCCACTTCGGCCCGGTTCTCGGCCACATGGGTCTGCAGATAGCTGCCCGCATGCGCCGCGAGCAGATCACCGGCCAGATCCAGCTGGGCCTCGCTGCTGGTGGGGGCGAAGCGCACGGTGTGGGCGTAGGCATTGCGCCCCTGGCCGTGCCAGCGCTGGATCAGGTCGATGCTGTCGCGTTCGGCCTCCTGCACGGTGTCGCGCAGGCCGTCGGGGGCGTGCCGGTCCATCAGGCATTTGCCGGTGATCAGGCGCATGCCGCGGGCCTCGGCCGCGCCGAAGAGGGCGTCGACGCTGCACTTGTGCACGGTGGGGAAGACCAGGGCGGCGGTGGTGCCATGGGCCAGCAGCTGGTCCAGGAAGCGGGCGCTGCCCGCGGCCGCCACAGCCGGGTCGGCCCAAGCGCGCTCGGCGGGGAAGGTGTAGCGGTTCAGCCAGTCCAGCAGCTCGGTGCCGTAGCTGGCGATGACGTCCAGCTGCGGCGCGTGCACATGGGTGTCGATGAAGCCGGGCAGGATCAGCCGACCGGGCCGCTCGTCGCGCGGCCAGCTGGCGTCGGGGGCTTCGGGCTGGATGGCCTGGATGCGGCCGTTCTCGATCAGCAGCCAGTGTTTCGGGCGCCAGCGCACCGTGGGCGGCGGGGTGTCGAGATCGGCGTCGGCAGGACAGGGCGCGGTGACATCCAGCAGGTCACCGAAGACAGCAAGTCGTTGGGTCATGGAAGTTGAACTGCGCGCTCCAGGTGCGCACGCGCATGCGCCAAGGGGCTGGCGCCAAACATCCCGCCTGGCCGGTGCAGGCGGCTGGACAGAAAGTCCGCCGCCATTGTGGCCGGGCTGCGTTCGCGCAAGAGCGAGGCTTGCGCCAGCAGCACCAGCTCCTGGGCCTGCATGCGGGCCTGGGGTTCGGCATCGGCTGCGAACAGGGCCTTGCGCAGGGTGACAGCGCGGGCGCGCTCGGGAGCGTCCAGTGCGGGCTCCAGCTGGTCGAACCAGGCCTGCAGGGCTGGCGCCTCGCGCTGGGCGGCGCGCAGCACATCCAGCGCCATCACATTGCCGCTGCCTTCCCAGATGCTGTTCACGGGCGCCTCGCGGTACAGGCGCGCCAGCAGGCCGGTCTCGACATAGGCGTTGCCGCCCAGCACCTCCATCGCCTCACCCGTGGCGGCGAGGGCGCGCTTGCAGACCCAGAGCTTGGCGGCGGGGGTGAGCACGCGTGCCCAGGCGCGCTCGACGGGGTCGTCATCGCGGGCGTCGAAGCTCTCGGCCAGGCGCAGCATCAGCTGCAGCGCGGCCTCGCTCTCGATGGCCAGGTCGCCCAGCACCTGCTGCATCAGCGGCTGGTCGATCAGCAACTTGCCGAAGGCCGAGCGGCCGCGCGCCCAGTGCAGGGCTTGCACCAGGCCGGCGCGCATCAGCGCGGCGCTGCCCACCACGCATTGCAGGCGCGTGAAGCCGGCCATCTCGGCCAGGATGGCGATGCCTCGGCCCGGCGGGCCGACCAGCAGGCCCTGGCTGGCGTGGAACTCGACCTCGGAGCTGCTGTTGCTGCGGTTGCCCAGCTTGTCCTTCAAGCGCTGGATGCGCACGCCGTTGAGCGCGCTGCCGTCGAGCTGCCAGCGCGGCACGAGGAAGCAGCTCGGGCCCTCGTCCGTGCGCGCCAGCACCAGATGGGCGTCGCACATCGGCGCCGAGAAAAACCATTTGTGACCGTCGATTGCATAGGCCGGCGCGCCCTGCCAGCGCCAGCCCAGCGGCGTGGCGGTGCTGGCGCAGCTGCGCAGGTCCGAGCCGCCCTGCTTCTCCGTCATGCCCATGCCGATCCACAACGCGGCCTTCTCGGCCAGCGGTCGGTCGGTGGCGTCATGTGCGCGGCTGTGCAGGCCGTCGCGCAGCGCGGCGTAGAGCGTGGGCGCGTGGCGGGTCAGCACGGCAATGCCGGCCTGCGTCATCGTGGCTGGGCACAGGCTGCCAGCCTCCACCTGGCCGTGCAGATAAAAGCCTGCGGCCGCGTGCGCCCAGCTGCCGCCTTCAAAGGGCGCGGCGATGAAGCCGCCCGCGCGGATGGCCGCCAGCAGGCGCTGCCAATGCGGGTGGAAGTCCACGCGGTCGACGCGGCGGCCGCGCGCGTCGTGGGTGTGCAGCTCGGGCGGGCGGCGGTTGGCCTGCTCGGCCCAGTCGAAGGCGGTGGGGCTGCCGATCAGCGCGCCGTAGCGTGCCAGTTCGGCATCGGCGCCCAGGCGCTCGCGCAGCGCGGGGTCGGCGGTCCAGAGGTCCAGGCCGCGGCATTCATCCACCAGGTTGTCGTTCATGAATCTTCGGGCAGCAGCCCCGGTTCGGCGCACAGGCGCCCGCGCCCGCCATGCTTGGCGGTGTACAGGCCGGCATCGGCGCGGCGCAGCATGTCCTCGACATGGCGGTCACCCGGGCGCAGCAGGGCCCAGCCGGCGCTGTAGTCGATCGGGAAGCCGAGCTCCTTCTCGGCGTGCTCGGCCAGGCTGCTGCGCAGGCGGCGGTCCAAGGCCGTCACGCCCTCGCCCTCGCTGCGGTTGAGCAGCACGGCGAACTCCTCGCCGGCCAGGCGCGCGGCGCAGTCGCCCGGGCGCACGGCAGCACGCAGCAGGCGCGCCAGCAGGCCCAGGGCTTCGTCGCCCCGGGCATGGCCGTGCAGGTTGTTGACCTGGCTGAAGTGGTCCACGTCCAGCAGCATCACCGCCAGGGGTTCGCGGTGGCGGCGTGCCACCGAGATCATTTCGTTGCCGCGCTGGTCGAAGGCGCGGCGGTTGGCCAGCTGGGTCAGGCTGTCCGTCTTGGCCTGGTGGCGCAGCCGGCCCTCGGCCTCGCCGCGCCAGGCGGCCAGGTAGGCCATCGCGCCCAGGCTGGCGCCCAGCAGGGCCACCAGCAGGTAGCTGCGGGCGAACAGCGAATCGCTGCGCAGCGAGGGGTAGAGCGCCGGCTCCAGCAGGCCGGTGCCGGCGCGCCAGAGCGTCAGCACGAACAGCAGGGCCAGCGGTGCGGCCATCACGGCGCGCCAGCGCGGGCTGGTTTCGGGGGCGCGCGGCGTGCGCCAGGCCAGGCCCAGCAGCAGCAGGGCCTGCAGCAGCGCCAGCCAGGCATTGGCCGCGCCCTGGCGGATCAGCGGCTGCTCGGCACCCAGCAGCAGCAGCGGCGGCTCCAGCGCCAGCAGCGCCCAGGCCCAGCGCATGCCGGGCCGCCCGCCCAGCCAGCCTTGCAGCGCGCGCAGGCACAGCACCAGGCTCAGACCGACGAGGAAGTAGGACAGCGTGAGCCCGAATACCGGCGCCACGCGCTCGCCCAGCAGCAGGAAGACCCAGCCCCCCACATGCGCCCACAGACTGGCCTGGGCCCAGCGCAGCGCCGGGCTGCCGCGCCAGCCGGTCAGCACCGGCAGCACCGCGGCCAGGGCCAGCAGCTGCAGCGGCAGCAACAGCGTCAGGGTGGGGAGGTCAAGCGCCATGGCCTCTTGAGCATAGCCACGGGCTGCGGCGCGCAAGGGCGGGTTTGCGCGCTGCCTGTGGCGGCGCCGCCTCGGCAGCATCGGGGGCATGTCCACGCCGCCCGTCCAGGTCGAAACCCTGCACCAGACCTTGCTGTGGCCGCTGCGCCTGCTGCGCAGTGGCGCGGCGGCGCGTTCGCGTCGGCCCTGGGAGTGGCTGCAGGCGCAGACCGATTCCCCTTGGCGCGAGCTGCAGGACGAATACACCGGCGAGCCCGACAAGTTCCACGAGCGCCACTACCAGGAGTTCCTGACCTTTCTGCCCTATGTGCAGCGGGTGCTGTTCGGCGAGGGCCGCTCGCCCCAGCAGGCCGACGATTGCCTGGGCGAATCCGGCATGAAGACCTTCCGCCGGTACGACGTGGCGGCCTTCGAGGTGGTGACGCAACCGGGCCGCGCCCCGCTGCGCCTGCAGGTCGTGCACATCGACCTGATCTTTTTCTACGACATCGATGCCGTGCTGCTGAATGTGGAGCTGCGCGGCGAGCAGCTGCCGCTGCCCGAGGCGCAGGAGCTGCTGTACCGCCTGGGCCGCGCCTACCCGGCCGGCTGGGACGAACGCGGCCTGCCCCTGCACTGCCTGGCCGAGAGCCGCTTCCTGGATGCCGAGGGCCGCGTGCTGGCTGAATCGGACACGCGCGAGCGCGAGCCCTTCATTGCGCATGTGCAGCAACGCCGCGCGCCGCGTATTGCGCGCCATTGGGCCTGGCTGCTGGAACCCCTGGTGCCCGACCACGGCGAGAAGAGCGGCCCGCTGCGCTACCGCCAGGTGGAGTACTACCGCATGCCGGTGATGGCCTATCTGGCGCTGGACGACCCGCAGCGCCTGAGCCGTGCCGACTTCGTACGCCTGGGGCTGGTGTGCGGCGCCGGTGATGGCCAGCTGCCCTACGGCGAGCAGCACCTGGCCGAGTTCGAGGCGCGCCATTGCTGGGATCGCTTCTGGTGCAGCCAGGGCGCCGCGCCCTACACCCGCTACCTGAGCTGCGGCCATGCGCTGGTCGTGCTGGGCAGCGCGCGCGCCAGCTTCTTCACGCACCGTGAGCGCGGCGTGCTGGCGCAGTTCCGCCACCAGCACTTCATGCTCTTCCTGCTCGTGCACTTCCAGAAGGCCGCGCTGCTGATGTTCTCGGACCGCCTGGTGGATGCGCTGCGCCGGCTCAACATCGGCGACGTCGAGAACGTGCGCATCTTCAAGCGCGAGATCCGCGCCTGCTTCGAGGGCTTTCTGCGCTTCACGCACCGCTACTGGTTTCTGGACGTGAGCGAGCAGGTGCAGGCGCGTGCGCTGCACCGCCTGCTGCTGCAGCACCTGGAGGTGCAGCCGCTGTACGCCGAGGTCAAGCAGCGCATCGAGGACATGGCGCAGTACCTGGAAACCGACAACGTGCGCCGCCAGGCCAACACCGTGGTGCGGCTCACGGTCGTCACCATCTTCGGCCTGGTGGGCACCATCACCACCGGCTTCCTGGGCATGAACCTGCTGGCCGAGGCCGACTCGCCGCTGTGGCAGCGCCTGGCCGTGTTCGGGCTCACGCTCGGCGCCACGCTCTGGCTGACGGCCTACACCATCGTCAAGAGCAAGCGCCTGTCGGACTTTCTCGACGCGCTCTCGGACGAGCGCCTGCCGCTGCGCGCCAAGCTGGGCAGCCTGCTGGCGGTGTGGCGGGAGTGATCGGGCATGGATTGCGCGCAAGCCTGCCTGCCCCGTGACGGATTCACGGCGCCCGGGTGGGCGGCTCGCCCACTCGCGGGGGGCAGGGCCCTGGGGCCGATTTCTACACTCGCCGGCATCGTGAAACGTCTCGTCACATCGTTGCTGACGCTGCTCGCCTCGGGCGGGTTGCTGGCCGCCACCACCGCCATTCCCAGCCTCAGCCTGGACCAGCCGCCGCGCCCGGCCACCCCGCCGGCCGAGGCCGGTCCGGTGGTGCCCGCCCAGGTGGAGCGCTGGCGCCAGGAGGCCGAGGCCCTGGAGCATGGCGACAGCGGCCTGCGCGACCCGGTGCGCGCCGCCCAGCTCTACTGCCGCGCCGCCCGCCATGGTGATGCCCTGGCCCAGTACAACCTGGCCTGGATGCTGACCAATGGCCGCGGCATCGAGCGCGACGACGCCCAGGCCGCCCACCTCTTTGCCGCCGCCGCCGAACAGGGCCTGGAGCAGGCGCAGAACATGGCCAAGACCCTGGGCACGCCGCTGGGCGAGCCCCCGGCCTGCCTGCGCGCGCCGCCGCCCGAGCTGCCCGCCCCGCCGCAGGCCAAGGCGGCCCAGCCGGCACGTGCCGTGCCCTTGCCTATTCCGCCCAATGCGCCCGAGCCCATCGTGCGCTTCGTCAAGCTGGTGGCGCCCGATTACCAGCTCGCCCCCGAGCTGGTGCTGGCGGTGATGGCCACCGAAAGCAACTTCAACCCCCTGGCCGAATCGCCCAAAAACGCCCAGGGTCTGATGCAGCTGATTCCCGACACCGCCACGCGCTTCAAGGTCAAGAACCTGCGCGACCCGGCGCAGAACATCCATGGCGGCATGGCCTATCTGCGCTGGCTGATGGCCTACTTCCAGGGCGATGTGCAGCTGGTGCTGGCGGCCTACAACGCGGGTGAGCGCGCCGTGGAGCGCTACCGCGGCGTACCGCCCTATGCCGAGACGCAGAGCTATGTGCGGCGCATCCTGGCGCGCCTGAACTGGACGCTGCGCCTGCCCTACGACGCCAAGATCACCGCTCCCTCCGCCATGCTGGCGCGCGGGAGCTGAGCGGCTTGCCCGAAGCCCCCGTCGCCGCGGGCGAAGGTCTGGCCCGGCGCAGCCTGCTGCCGCTGGGCCTGCGCCTGGCCGCCCTGCTGCTGCTGATGCTGCTGGCCGCCGGCGCCCTGCTGCGCAGCAGCCTGCGCCAGGAGCAGGGCGAGGCGCTGCAGGCCCTGGTGCGCGAGCGCGCCGCCAGTGCCAGCAGCCAGTTCCTGGTGCTCGACCACGCCCAGCAGGCGCTGCGCTCCGAGTACCTGCGGCGCTGGTCGCCCGCCGCCGAGCCCGATCTGTACGCCCGCCAGACCCTGGCCATCGACCTCGTGCGCCGCTTCGGCCCGGCCTGGCCGGTGCAGGCCACGCTCTACCTGTTTGGCCCCGAGGACTACCGCGTCGGCGATCTGCCCGGACGACCGATTCCGCGTGCGCCCGAGCTGCCGGGTGAGGGCTGGTCCGCGCCCTTTCTGGACCCGCTGACCGGTGGCTGGCTGCTCACGCGCACCACGCCGATCGAATCCGAAGGCCGCCTGCTGGCCCGCTTGGGCAGCGATCTGCGCCTGGCGCCGCTGCTCGCCCCCCTGCAGGCCGAGCTGCGCCCCGGTGCCACGCTGGCCCTGTACGGCCCGGACGGCACGCCGCTGCTGGGCGCTGCCGCCCGCCCCGGCCTGGCCGGGCTGCTGGCCACGGCCTCGCGCGGGGGCACCCACCAACTGCTCGTGCAGGGCGACGACACCCTGGCCGGCCAGCGCCTGGCCGCCGTCCGCATCGAAGGGCCGGGCTGGTGGCTCGTCAGCCTGGAGCCCGAGCCGGCGCTGCCTGCGCCGCTGCGCCAGCTGCTGGCCGTGTTGCTGCCCCTGGCCCTGCTGGCCCTGGGCCTGGAGCTGTGGATGCTGCACCGCCTGCTGCAAGGCCAGGTGCTGCAGCCCCTGCAGCAGCTGCTGCGCGCCAGCCAGGCCCTGGCCAGCCGCGAGAGAAGCGAACTCACTGCCCTGGCCGAAGGCGAACCCGCGCTGCCCGAGGGCCGGCGCGACGAGCTCGGCCAGCTGGCTCGCAGCCTGCGCCGCGCCGCCCAGCGCCAGCACGACGAGCGTCTGGACCTGGAGCAGCGCTTGGCCGAGCGCAATGAGACCCTGGGCGACGCACAGACCGAGCTGCGCAGCACCCGCACCCAGCTGGAAGACCTGCAAAAGGCCCTGCAGATCCAGCACCACGCGGTGGTGGACGCCTACGCCGAGCTGGAGCGCCTGAGCGAGACCGACAAGCTCACCGGCCTGAGCAACCGCCGCTCGCTCGAAGAGCGCCTGAACCGCATGGTCAAGGCCTGGGGCGAGCGCCGCGGCCACCCGCCGCGCCATGCCTTCGTGCGCCTGGCCATCGACGATTTCGAAGCCCTCAACCAGCGCTACGGCCAGCATGTGGGCAGCCTGGTGCTGGGCGCCGTGGCCACGCGCCTGACGCTGGCCCAGCGCGAGGGCGACTGCTTGGCGCGCTGGGGTGACGATGACTTTGCCGTGCTGATCCCGGCCGAGGAAGCGCAGGCCGCCCAGGCCTGCGCGCATCGCCTGCGGGCGGCGATGGCCAATCACCCCGTGGCGCTGCCCTGGGGCGAGGTGCTGCAGATCGGCGTCTCGGTTGGCTTCGCCTGCTGGCCGCTGGACCCGCAGCGCCCACAGCCCTGGGCGCTCTCGCTGCGCATGGCCGACGTGGCGCTGGCGCTGGCCCGCGAGGAGTCGCGCGAGCACTGCCTGGGCCTGCTGCTGCCCGCCGGCCTGGAGCCGCCGCCCGAGGACGTGGACCGCGCCGGCGTCGAAGACCTGCTGCGCCAGGGGCGGCTGCAGCTGTTGCGCTGAAGGATCACACGCTGCTGCAGCGGGCTGGCACAGTGGGCCCCATGCGTGCACTGCTAGCCCTCGCCTTGTCGGCCCTCCTGGCCGGCTGTTCTACTCAGGCCCTGCTGGCCGATGCCCTGGCCGCCCAGGGTCAGGACGAGGAGCAAGACCTCCAGCTCGCGCGCGAGGCCAGCGCCTTCTACCTGAAGCTGAGCGAATCGGTGCTGCGTGAGCAGCCCGGCCACAGCGCATTGGCCGGTGCCGTGGCCGGTGGCTTCACGCAATACGCCTACGCCTTCGTGGCCTTCGAGGCCGAGCGCCTGGAGAGCCAGAACCTCAAGGCCGCGCTGGCCCAGCGCCAGCGCGCTGAAGCCCTTTATGCGCGCGCCCAGGCCCATGCGCTGCGTGCGCTCGAGGCCCGGCAGTCTGGCTTCGCCCAAGCTCTGGCCACGGGCGTGCCGACCCTGCAGGCCGATCAGCTGGGCCTGGCGTACTGGGGCGCAGCGGCCTGGGCGGCGCGCATCAGCCTGGCCAAGGACAGGCCCGAGATCGTGGCCGACCTGCCCCTGGCCCTGCACCTGGCCCAGGCCGCCTGGCAGCGCGACCCCAGCTGGGGCGCGGGCGACCTGGCCAGCCTGATGGGCACGCTGGAGGCCGCGCGCCCGGGCGGCAGCGCGGCTCAGGCGGCGCAGTACTTCGAGCGTGCGCGGCAGCTTGCCGGCGGCCGTAAGGCCGGCGTCTTCGTGGCCCAGGCCGAGGCCCTGGCCACGCAGGACCGCGACGCCTTTGAATCCCTGCTGCGCCAGGCCCTGGCCGTGGCCGCGCAGCACCCCAACCTGGCCAATGCCGTGATGCGCGAGCGCGCGCAGTGGCTGTTGGACACGCTCGACGAGCGCTTCTGAAAGGACCGCCATGCTGAACCGACGCCTTGCCACCCTGGGCCTTGCAGGCCTGGCTCTGCCCGCCGCCGCCCAGGTGGTGCAGCTACGCATCGGCACCGTGGTGCCCAAGGGCAGCGTGCACCACCAGAGCCTGCTGGAACTGGTGGAGGGCTGGCGCGCCGCGCAGGGTGCGGGCGCCAAGGCCGTGGTCTTCACCGACGGCAGCCAGGGCGGCGAGCATGAGCTGCTGCGCCGCCTGCGCGTGGGTCAGCTGCAGGGGGCGATGCTCTCGGCGGCGGGCTTGCGCGAGATCGACCCCGGCGTGGCCGCGCTGCAGACCCTGCCCCTGCTGTTCCGCAGCTGGGAGGAGCTGGACCATGTGCGCGAGAAGCTGCGCCCGCAGCTGGAAAAGCGCCTGGCCGACAAGGGCTTCATCGTCATCAGCTGGGGCGATGCCGGCTGGGTGCGCTTCTTTTCCAAGAACCCGGCGGCGCGGCCCGACGACTTCAAGCAGCAGAAGTTCTTCAGCTGGGGCGCCGAGCCCGAGCAGCAGGCCATCATGAAGAGCCTGGGCTACACGCCGGTGCCGCTGGAGGCCAACGACGTGCTGCCGGCCATCCAGACCGGGATGATCCAGGTCGTGCCCACCACGCCCTACTTCGCGCTGGCCACGCAGATCTACAGCAGCGCCCCGCACATGCTGGATCTGAACTGGGCCCCCGTGGTGGGCGCGGTGGTGGTGACGCAGAAGGCCTGGGAGTCCATGAACCCGGCCGCGCAGGCGGCGCTGAAGACGGGCGGCGAGAAGGCCGGCCTGGCCACGCGCGCGCAGGCCCGCAAGGAAGTGGATGAGGCCGTGGCGGCGATGGTCAAGCGCGGCCTGAAGGTGACGAAGCCCACGCCGGAGCAGATGAAGGAATGGAACGAGCTGGCCGAGCGCCTGTACCCGCGCATCCGCGGCCAGATGGTGCCGGCCGAAACCTTTGACGAGGTGATGGCGCAGCTCAAGGCCTTCCGCGGCGCGCGCTGATGGCCCCGGCTGACCGCCGCCTGCCCGGCTTTCTGAGCGAGATCGAAGCCTGGATCTCGGCCGCCGCCCTGGCGCTGATGGTGGCCGTGCCGCTGGCCGAGATGGCGATGCGGCCCTTCCACGGCCCTGGCATCGACAACGCGGCCCTGCTGGTGCAACACCTCGGCCTGGTGCTGGCGATGTTCGGCGCCGTGGCGGCCGAGCGCCACGGCCACCTGGCCACGCTGGGCAGCGACTTCGGCTCCAACTTCGCCGGCCCGAAGCTGCTGCAGGCCATCACGCGTGGGGGCGCGGCGCTGATCTGCGGCCAGCTGGCCTATGCGGCGGCGCGCTTCGTGGCCAGCGAGATGGAAGCGCCCAGCGTGCTGGCCTACGGCCTGCCGATCTGGGTGGTTCAGGCCAGCATGCCGCTCGGCTTTGCGCTGCTGGGCATCAAGCTCGGTTCGCGCTGCAGCACGCGGCTGGGCCTGCGCGAGCTCGCGGCCATCGGCCTGCCGCTCTTGGGCGCAGGCCTGAGCTGGGCCTTCGACGGCCGTGCCCTGCCGCTCTTTCCGGGCGTGCTCGGGTTGATCGTGCTGCTGCTGCTGGGCACGCCGATCTTTGCCGTGCTGGGCGCGCTGGCGCTGGCGCTGTTCTGGACCGATGGACTGCCGCTGGCCTCGGTGCCCATCTCGCACTACCAGATCACCGTCAACCCCTCGCTGCCGGCGCTGCCCCTGTTCACGCTGGCCGGCCTGCTGCTGGCGCGCACCGGTGCGGCCGGGCGGCTGGGGCAGGTGTGCCTGGCCCTCTTTGGCAGCGGGCCGCGCGGCGCGGTGCTGGCCGCGGCGGTGCTGTGCTCGGTGTTCACCGCCTTCACCGGGGGCAGCGGCGTCACCATCCTGGCGCTGGGCGGGCTGCTGCTGCCGCTGCTGCGCCAGAGCGGCTACGAGGAGCAGCGCGGCATCGGCCTCGTCACCAGCGCCAGCGCGCTGGGCGTGCTGCTGGCGCCCTCGGTGCCGATGATCCTGGTGGCCATCCTCGTCAAGGTGCCGATCCAGCAGATGTTTCTGGCCGGCCTGCTGCCCGCGCTGGTGATGGTGGCCAGCCTGCTGCTGTTCGGCGGCTATCTGCGCGGCACCGCCGGCGGTGGTGGCACGCGCCCGCCCGTGGGCGCGGCACTCTGGGCGGCCAAGTGGGAACTGGCCGCGCCGGCGGTGGCCGTGGGCTCGATGCTCAGTGGCCTGGCCACGCCCACTGAGGCGGCGGCCCTCACCGCGGCCTACGCAATGGCCACCACGGCCTTTGCGCACCGCGAGCTCGGCTTCACCAAGCTCGGCCGCGCGCTGATGGACTGCGCGCAGATCATCGGCGGCGTGATGCTGATCCTGGGCATGGCGCTGGCGCTGACGAACTACCTCATCGACGCCGGCATCCCCGACCGCGCGGTGGAGTGGGTGCCCGGCGTCATCCCGAACCGCTGGCTGTTTCTGCTCGCGCTGAGCGCCTTCCTGTGGCTGGCCGCGGCGCTGATGGAGATCTACGCCGCCATCGTGGTGCTGGTGCCGCTGCTGCTACCGCTGGCGCGGCATTACGGGCTGGAGCCCCTGCACTTCGGCATCCTGTTCCTGGCCGCCATGGAGCTGGGCTTTTTGTGCCCGCCCGCCGGCATGAACATCTATTTCGCCTCGGCCATGTTCAACAAGCCGCTGGCCCAGGTGGCCAAG
Source organism: Inhella sp. (assembly GCF_041912635.1). Lineage (GTDB taxonomy): Bacteria > Pseudomonadota > Gammaproteobacteria > Burkholderiales > Burkholderiaceae_C > Inhella. The sequence continues at coordinate 63,617 of NZ_JAYRMO010000021.1, read as the reverse complement.
GCGGTGGCGCCGGCCATGGGGGCGATCTTCCTGGGCACGCTGATGGTGGCCTTGGTGCCGGGGCTTTCGACCTGGCTGCCGGGGTTGCTGGTCTAGGGCCTGTTCAGACTACGGGAAGCCAGCGCCTGGTTGCCCGCGTGTGAACAGGCCCTAAGAGGCCGCGCGCGGCCGGCGGCGCCGCCGGCCGTCGTCCATCGCCAGATTGGCGCGCCGGCAGGCTTCGGCCAGGTCCTGCCGCACCGGGGCGTGGCCGATTGAGAGCGTGGGGGGCGATTCGCGGCCGGCGCCGAGCAGGGCCAGGCTCTGGTGCACGTCCACCTGCAGGCGCTCGCAGCAGGCCTGCACCTCCGATTCCAGCACGGCCTGCGGCAGCGCCACCAGGAAGCCGCCGCCGCTTTGCCGACCCAGCAGGGCGTGCGGCGGCATCAGCTCGCGCAGGCGGTTGACGAGCAGCATCAGCGCCTCTTCGTCAGGGGTCTCGCCGGTGTCGGTTTCCAGGTCCATCAGCACCACGCGGCCGGGCCCGTGGGTCTGCAGCCAAGTGGGCCAGGCGGTGTTGAAGCCCTTGCGGTTGAAGGCGCCGGTCAGCGGGTCGTGCGAGGCCAGGCGCTGCAGTTCCAGCACCATGCGGCCGTTCAGCATCAGCGCCATGCCGGTGAGGGTGCAGAGCAGGGCGGCAAAGCCGGCCAGCAGCAGCCAGCCGTTGAGCGGGTCGTGAAAAGCCAGCTCGCCGCTGACCGCGCCGTCGCGCAGCAGCACCAGGGCGCGTGTGGCGGCAATGCTGGCCAGCGCCGCCAACCCGCCCACGGTGAAGGCCGGGCCCAGCGGCGGCAGGCCGGTGATGGGATGGCGCAGCAGGATCCACACGCCGGTCAGACTCCAGCCCACCACCAGCAGGCTGAAGCCGAGCACGCGCGGCGAGACGTCGCTGCGCGACTCCGGGTAGAACTGGATCAGCAGGGCCATGGCCACCATGCTGAGCGCCAGCGGCAGCCAGGGCGCGCTGCGGCCCACAAAGCGGGCAATGCCGGCCACCAACAGGCCGAAGATGAGCACCGTGTTGGCGCCGCGCAGGGTGACGAGCACGCTGTCGTCCACGCGCTGAGCCAGGGCCACCATCATGAAGCTGAGGGTGGTGGCCAGTGCAGCGCCGGCGAACAGCAACGCGCCACGCGCCTCGACCCAGGGGTTGCGGATCGAGGCCATGACGAGGCCAATGAACAGGCTGGAGAGCCCGCAGGCCAAGGCCAGCGAATGGGGCTCCGGAGCGGCGAGATGCATGGGGGCGCACTCTAAGTCGCAGCCAGCGTCGGTACGGGTTTGTCCGGCCCCTCAGTCCGGGGTGAGGCGATCCGGCCTTTTCACGCTCAGCGTTCCAGCAGGCGGTTCTGCCAGGCGGGGTCGCGCGCCAGCAGCAGCACGGCCTCGCTGATGGGCTTGAGCAGGTGCGCCTTGTCCTGCGGGATGAGGATGTGGCGTTCGTACTCGTCATGCGGCTGCGCGGCCACGTGGAACTTGCCGCGCAGGCCGGGTCGCAGGGCCAATAGCGCGTAGAGGGTGCGGCGGGTGATGATGGTGGCGTCCGCGCGGCCGAGCGAAAGCATCATCAGCGCGGTTTCCTCGCTCTCGCTGTCCTCGCGGTGGATGCGGCCTTCGCGCACCAACTCGTCCACGCCGAAGTAGTAGTAGCCGCGCGGCAGGGCCATGCGCACCCCCACCAGGGATTCAGGCCCGCTGTAGCTGACCGGCTTGTCGTGCCGCGAGACCACCACGTCGGCATCGCGCATCAGCGGCGGCGACCAGAGGTAGCGCGTGCGCTCCTTGTCCTTGAACCAGCTCGGGTTCACGCCGACGACCAGGCCATTCAGGCGCCCCGCCACCAGCTCGCCCTCCAGCCGGCGGCGCGGCAGGTACTGGGTGCGAAAGCGCAGACCCGGAATGCGCAGGGTCAGCAACTCGGCCAGATCGAAGTACAGGCCCTCCTGATGCCCCAGATGGTGCATGTAGGGCACCTTGAGGTGGTAGGCGTACAGCGTCACTTCCTCTGAGGCCTGCGCCAGCAGGGGCAGGGCCATGGTGCTCAGGAACAGTCGGCGCGGGCAGGGCATGACGTTCTCCAGGGCGACCGGCTCACTGTAGGGCGCGGTGCTGGGGCCGGCAAGGCGGGCGTGGATGGAAGGCGCTCAGGCACCCAGATGTCAGCCCGGACACAAAGCGGCGATACGCCCGACAAACGCCGGCGCTGCAATGAATGCCAACCCCCCCCAACGGAGCCCCACCATGCAGACGCCCCATCTCCACGAACACCTGCTGCAGCTGCAGCGCCAGATCCTGCGCCGCCGCCAGCTGCTGGCCTGGATGGGCGGCGCCGCGCTGCTGCCGGCCTGCGGCGGCGGGGGCACCGGGACCACTTCGTCCACCACCACCCCGACCCCGCCCAGCACCCCGGGCACCGGCAGCTGCAGCCTGGTCCCCGAGGAAACTGCCGGCCCCTACCCGGGCGATGGCTCGAACAGCTCCGGCGGCCAGATCGCCAACGCGCTGGCGCTGGCCGGCATCGTGCGCCGCGACATGCGCAGCTCCATCGCCGGCGCCAGCGGGGTGGCGGCCGGCCTGCCCCTCACGGTGAACCTGCAGTTGGTGAATGTGAACGGCAGCTGTGCCAGCCTGGCCGATTACGCCATCTACCTCTGGCATTGCGACCGCGAGGGCCGCTACTCGATGTACAGCGCCGGCGTCACCGCCGAGAACTACCTGCGCGCCGTGCAAGCCAGCGGCAGCGACGGCAGGCTCAGCTTCCAGACCATCTTCCCCGGCTGCTACGACGGCCGCATGCCGCACATGCACTTCGAGGTCTTCCGCAGCACCAGCCAGGCCAGCCAGTTCAGCAACAAGATCCGCACCTCGCAACTCGCCTTCCCGACCGACATCTGCCAGGCCGTCTACAACGGTGTGGCCGGCTACGAGACCAGCCGCACCAACTTCGCCCGCATCAGCTTCGCCAGCGACAACGTCTTCAGCGATGGCGTGAGCCTGCAGCTGGCCACGCTCAGCGGCGATCTGACGAACGGCTACACCGCGACACTCACGGTCGGTGTGAACGCTTGAAGGGGATGGCATGGCCGAGCCGCTGCCCTGCCTGGTCGTCGATGACGATGCCGAGATCCGGCTCGGTCTGCAGGACTATCTGGGCCGGTTCGGCTTCGCGGTGGACTGCGCCGCCGACGGCGCGCAGATGCGCCGGATGGTGCTGGCCCAGCGCTACGACATCCTGGTGCTGGACCTGATGCTGCCCGACGAGGACGGCCTGAGCCTGTGCCGCTGGGCGCGCCAGCGTGGCCTGCCGGTGCTGATGCTCACCGCCATCGGCGACCCCGCCAGCCGCGTGCTCGGCCTGGAATCTGGCGCCGACGACTACCTGCCCAAGCCCTTCGAGCCGCGCGAGCTGGTGGCGCGCCTGCGCGCCGTGCTGCGCCGCCCGGCCCTGGGCGCGGCACCGGCCGCCAACGGCCTGGCCTTCGCCGGCTGGCGCTTCGACCGCGAGCGCCATGTGCTGATCGACCCGCAGGGCCTGGTGCTGGCGCTCTCCAGCGCCGAGTACCGGCTGCTGGCCGCCTTCCTGGCCCAGCCGCGCCGTGTGCTCAGCCGCGAGCAGCTGATCCAGCACACCCGCGCGGCCGGCGTCGAGGTCAATGACCGCAGCATTGACTTGGCCGTCTCGCGCCTGCGCGCCAAGCTGGGCGACGACGCCCGCGCCGCCCAGCTGCTGCGCACCGTGCGCGGCGAGGGCTACAGCTTCGAGGTCGAGGTGCAGCCATGCGTGATCGACTGAAAGGCCTGCTCACGGACACCCTGGCCGCCCGTCTGCTGTGGCTGATGTGGATCGCCCTGGTGGCCAGCCATCTGCTCGCCTTCGGATTCTTCCTGCTGACCCATGAACCGCCGTCCGGCGGCCCCCATCCGCCACCGCTCCGCGAGCACGCGCAGGGCGTGCCACCCCTGCCCACCTTCCCCTCGCTGCCGCCCACGCCGGGTCTGACGGGAGGCCCCCAGCTCAGCACCCAGGCCCTGGTGCTGGACTACGCCATCCGCCTGCTCGTCATCGCCCTGGCCGCCTGGGCCGGTGCGCGCTGGCTGACGCGGCCGCTGCGTCGCCTGGTACAGGCCAGCGCCGGCCTGGCCGAGGCGCTGCGCCGCGGCCGCCACCCCGAACGCCTGGACGAGCACGACGGCACCCGCGAGGTGCGTGCGCTGGCGCAGGAGTTCAACCGCATGAGCGCGCAGCTGCAGCGCCAATACGAGGCACGCGCGCTGATGGTGGCCGCCATCAGCCACGACCTGCGCACCCCCCTGACCCGCCTGCGCATGCGCCTGGAAACCATCGAGGACAGCGCCTTGCTGCGCGAGCGCGCGGTGGCCGATCTGCGCGAGATGAACGCCCTGATCGACTCCGTGCTGCAGGTCTTCCGCCCCCAGCAGGGCGAGGGCGAGCCGCTGCAGCGCCTGGAGCTGGGCGCCCTGCTGCAGGCCCTGGCCGACGACCGCGCCGAGCAGGGCGAGGCCGTGCGCTTTGCCGGCGGCCAGGCCACCGTGGCGGCGCGCCCGCTGGCGCTGCGCCGCGTGCTGGACAACCTGGTGGGCAACGCCCTGCGCTACGGCCAGCAGGCCGAGCTGAGCCTGGCACCGCAGTCCGACGGCAGCTGCCTGCTGCACATTGATGACCACGGCCCCGGCATCCCGCCCGGGCTGCTGGAGGCGGTGTTTGAGCCCTTTGTGCGGGTGGAGGGCTCGCGCCAGCGCAGCACCGGCGGCACCGGCCTGGGCCTGCACATCGCGCGCAGCCTGTGCGAGGGCATGGCCGTGAGCCTGAGCCTGCACAACCGCCCCGAGGGCGGCCTGCGCGCCACGCTGTGCTTCAGCGCGCCGACCTGAACAGGCGTCGCACTTCTTCGGCGCTCAGGTACTTGCGGTAGATCGCCTCCACCGCGCCGTCCTGCACCATCTGGCGCAAGGCGGTCTCCAGGCGCCGGCGGTCGGCCTCGGGCACGCTCTGGCGCTGGATGTACAGGCCCACGGCCTCCGGCCGCGATTCGGCCAGCATGACCACCCGCACCTGCGGCGGCAGCAGGCCATCGTGCCGCTGCTTGGCGTGGATGGCCGAAGGGAAGAAGGCTGCCTGGAAGCGGCCTGCCTTCATGCGCTCGGCCAGGTTCTCGTAGTCGCTCGCCATCTCCACTCGGCCCAGCTCGCTCAATCGTGCGATGCCCGGCGCCAGCCGCGGCCCCAGGGCCACGCCGCGCACCAGCCCCACGGTGACGGATTCAGCCGCCAGCAGCTTGGCCATGCTGTCGATGCCCTTGGGGGCTTCGGCCCTCAGCAGCAGGTCGTGCGCCGTGGCCGCATACGGCACATAGTGGCCAGCGGCCTCGCGCTCGGCGCTGGCCACCGAGGCCGGCATCAGGTCCAGCTGGCCGCTCATGAACTCCAGCTGCACGCGCGCGCGCGGCCGGAACTGCAGGCTCAGCGTGCAGCCGCTGCGCGCCTCCAGCTCGCGCATCAGGTCCGGCACCATGCCGCGCAATTGGCCCTTCTCTTCGAAGACCGACCAGCCCAGGGCCGAGACACCGACCTTGAGCGGGCGGCTGCACTGCGCCCACGCGGGTGGGCCCAGGCAAAGGGCCAGCAGCCAGAGCAGCGTGGAGCCGCAGCGCTTCATTCCTTTCCCTTTCGGTCGTCCCGATGGCCGGGCTTTATACGTTGCCGGCGCCAAAAAAGAGGGCCTTCCGAAGAAGGCCCTGGGTTTCCGAGCGTGCCGGCTTACATGCTGCGCCGGTACTGCCCACCCACCTCGAACAGGGCCGAAGTGATCTGGCCGAGCGAGCACACCCGCACGGCATCCATCAGCACCTCGAACACATTGCCGTTGTCGATCACGGCCTGCTGCAGGCGCTGCAGCATCGGGCCGCTCTGCGCCGCGTGGCGCTGCTGGAACTCGGCCAGGCGCGTGAGCTGCGACTGCTTCTCTTCTTCGGTGGAGCGCGCCAGCTCGATGTGCTCGGGCACCGGGTCGCCATGCGGATTGCGGAAGGTGTTCACACCAATGATGGGGTACTCGCCGGTGTGTTTGAGCATCTCGTAATGCATGCTCTCTTCCTGGATCTTGCTGCGCTGGTAGCCGGTCTCCATCGCGCCCAGCACGCCGCCGCGTTCGGCGATCTTCTCGAACTCGGCCAGCACGGCTTCCTCGACCAACTCGGTCAGCTCGTCGATGACGAAGGCGCCCTGGTTGGGGTTCTCGTTCTTCGCCAGGCCCCATTCGCGGTTGATGATCAGCTGGATCGCCATGGCGCGGCGCACGGATTCCTCGGTGGGCGTGGTGATGGCCTCGTCGTAGGCGTTGGTGTGCAGGCTGTTGCAGTTGTCGTAGATCGCGATCAGCGCCTGCAGGGTGGTGCGGATGTCGTTGAAGGCGATCTCCTGCGCGTGCAGGCTGCGGCCGCTGGTCTGGACGTGGTACTTGAGCTTCTGGCTGCGCTCGTTGGCGCCGTACTTGTCGCGCATCGCGGTGGCCCAGATGCGGCGCGCCACGCGGCCCAGCACGGTGTACTCGGGGTCCATGCCGTTGCTGAAGAAGAAGCTCAGATTGGGCGCGAAGTCGTCGATGTGCATGCCGCGCGCCAGGTAGGCCTCCACGAAGGTGAAGCCGTTGCTGAGCGTGAAGGCGAGCTGGCTGATGGGGTTCGCGCCCGCCTCGGCGATGTGATAGCCGCTGATGGACACCGAGTAGAAATTCCGCACGTTGTGGTGCACGAAGTAGCTGGCGATGTCGCCCATCACCTTCAAGCTGAACTCGGTGCTGAAGATGCAGGTGTTCTGGCCCTGGTCCTCTTTGAGGATGTCGGCCTGCACGGTGCCGCGCACATTGGCCAGCACCCATTCGCGCACCTTGGCGGCTTCGGTGTCGGTGGGCTCGCGGCCGTTGTCGGCCTTGAACTTCTCCAGCTGCTGGTCGATGGCGGTGTTCATGAACATCGCCAGGATGGTGGGCGCGGGCCCATTGATGGTCATGCTGACCGAGGTGGCCGGGTCGCAGAGGTTGAAGCCGCTGTACAGCACCTTCATGTCGTCCAGCGTGGCGATGCTCACGCCCGAGTTGCCGACCTTGCCGTAGATGTCGGGCCGCGGCGCGGGGTCGGCGCCGTAGAGCGTGACCGAGTCGAAGGCGGTGGACAGGCGCTTGGCCGGCATGCCCTCGCTCACCAGCTTGAAGCGGCGGTTGGTGCGGAAGGCGTCGCCTTCGCCGGCGAACATGCGGGTCGGGTCCTCGCCTTCGCGCTTGAAGGCGAACACGCCGGCGGTGTAGGGGAAGCTGCCCGGCACGTTCTCCAGCATCAGCCACTTCAAGAGCTCGCCCTGGCACTCGTAGGTGGGCAGCACGACCTTGCGGATCTTGTTGCCGCTGAGCGTGGTGTGCACGAGGCCGGTGCGGATCTCCTTGTCGCGGATCTTCACCACATACTCGTCGCCGGCGTAGGCCTTGACCATGTCGGGCCATTGCTGCAGCAGCTTCTTGGCCTCGGGCAGCAGCTGGCCCTCGCGTTCCTGCGCCAGCTGCTCCAGCGTGGCGGGCACCTCGTGCTTGCAGGCCTTGAGCATGAGCTGCGAGCCGCGCAGCTGCTGGATCTCGCGTGCGATGCGGGCCTGGGTGCGGGCGCGCGCCTTGTAGCCGCGCACGGTGTCGGCAATCTCGGCCAGGTAGCGCGTGCGCGCCGGCGGCACGATGGGCACCTGGTGCGTGCTGTGGCGGGTGTTGACTTCGGGCAGGCGTCCGTCCTTGAGCTTCAGGCCCTTGGCCGTCAGCACCGGCTTCATGGCCTGGTAGAGCGCCGTGACGCCGTCGTCGTTGAAGCGGCTGGCCATGGTGCCGAACACCGGCATCTGGTCGGGCGCCTGGTTGAAGGCCTCGCGGTTGCGCTGCACCTGCTTGGCCACGTCGCGCAGTGCGTCCAGCGCGCCCTTGCGGTCGAACTTGTTGATGGCGACGAACTGGGCGAAGTCCAGCATGTCGATCTTTTCGAGCTGGCTGGCGGCGCCGAACTCGGGCGTCATCACGTACATCGGGATGTCCACCAGGGGCACGATGGCCGCGTCGCCCTGGCCGATGCCCGAGGTCTCGACGATCACCAGGTCAAAGCCGGCCGCCTTGGCCGCGGCAATGCAGTCCGGCAGGGCCTGGCTGATCTCGGAGCCGAAATCGCGCGTGGCCAGCGAGCGCATGAAGACGCGGGCGCCATGCTGCCAGGGCGCGATGGCGTTCATGCGGATGCGGTCGCCGAGCAGCGCGCCGCCGCTCTTGCGGCGCGAGGGGTCGATCGAGATCAGCGCGATGCGCAGGGCGTCGTCCTGATCCAGTCGCAGGCGCCGGATCAGCTCGTCGGTGAGCGAGCTCTTGCCGGCGCCGCCGGTGCCGGTGATGCCGAGCACGGGCGCATGGCTCTTCTTGGCGGCATCGTGAATCGCCTTCTTGAAGCCTTCGTCGGCCGCCTGGTTCTCCAGCGCCGTGAGCGCCTGCGCCAGCGCGCGCCAGCTGGCCTCGGTGTGGCCTTGCAGGGCCTTCACGTCCTTGGGGGCGAGCGGCGACAGGTCCTTGTCGCAGCGCATCACCATCTCGCCGATCATCCCTTGCAGGCCCATGCGCTGACCGTCCTCGGGGCTGAAGATGCGCACGCCGTGCTCGTGCAGGTCCTTGATCTCGGCCGGCACGATCACGCCGCCGCCACCGCCGAAGACCTGGATGTGCGCGCCGCCGCGTTCCTTCAGCAGCTGCACCATGTACTTGAAGTACTCGACATGCCCGCCCTGGTAGGACGACACGGCGATGCCCTGCGCGTCCTCCTGCAAGGCGGCGGTGACGACCTCGTCCACCGAGCGGTTGTGGCCGAGGTGGATCACCTCCGCCCCCATGCCTTGCAGGATGCGCCGCATGATGTTGATGGCGGCGTCGTGGCCGTCGAACAGGCTGGCTGCCGTCACGAAACGCACCTTGTGGGTGGGACGGTAATTGGCCAGCGCCTTGTGTTCTGCAGAGAGGTCGGTCATGGCAGTTCAGGCAAAAAACCCAGGGCCGCGCGGCGCCTTGTGAGCACCGGGGCATGCGGGCGAAGGCCCGCAGTTTAGGTTTGCGGGCCCAGGGGCTGCCTGCGCAAGGCATCATGGCCGACGGCGCCGTGGGCGAAGCGGTACGGGCGGGGGATGCATGGGCGGCTGGGGTGCGGCAATGAAGTGGGCTTCTGTGAGGCGGGCCGGGCTGCTGGCCGGGCTGGCGCTGCTGGTGGCGGGCGGGGCCGCGGCGGCCGAATGCGGGCCCTTTCGGGTGGGGCTCAAGCTCTACCCGCTGGTGTACGAGCGGCAAAGCGGTGGCCCGGGCTACCGGGGCCTGGACCCTGACTTCTTTGCGCTGCTGGGCGAACGCAGCGGCTGCCGCTTCACGCTGGAGGTGGAGTCGCTGCCGCGCATCTGGTCGCGCCTGCGGGGGGGCAGTCTGGATGCCACCAGCTGGGTGGTGCCCACCCCGGAGCGCCAGGCCTGGGTGACGGTGATCCCGCTGGCCCGCGCGAACCTGGTGGCGCTGACCTGGACCGCCCAGCGCGTCCGAGACGAGGCCGACTTCCTGGCCCGGACTGCGCTGCGCGCGGTGGTGGTGCGCGGTGCCAGCTACGGGCCGGAGTACGACCGCCTGCTGGCGCAGTTGCGCGCGCAGGGCCGCGTGAGCGAGGTGGGGGACTTCGACGCTGCCGTGCGGGTGTTCTTCGGCCAGCGCGTGGACCTGCTGCTGGGTTATGCCTGGTCGGTGGCCGCGCCGCTGCGGGAGCGGCCCGGCCAGGTGCAGGTGGCCGACTGGCATCCGCAGGCGCAGGGGCTGTCCTCGGGCCTGGCGCTGTCGCGCCGCAGCGTCTCGGCGGCCGATCAGCAGCGCCTGCTGCAGGCCCTGCGCAGCCTGCAGGCGGACGGCAGCCTGGAGCGCCTGCTGCACCAGCATCTGCAGGGCTTGGGGGTGCGGCCGCTGGAAGACGTCGCGCCGCAGTAGCCGCGGTTCGGGCCGCCCACAATGCGCGCCCATGCTGCTCCCCCGTACTCTGATTTCGTCCGGCCGCCGCCTCGCTGCGCTGGCCTGCGCCAGCCTGCTGTGCGCGTCACTCGTGCAGGCCAACGACGGCCGCAACCGCTACGAACAAGGCATTCCCACCCAGCTCTTCCACCTGCATGCCCCGGTCTCGCCGCAGGCCGGCTTTCGCGTGCTGGCCGAGGACATGGATGGTGGTGCCGATGGAGACCCCGCCTTCCGCTGGGTGACCCGGCCGGCGTTGGCGCTGGTACGCCTGGCCAGCCACCGCACGCACGCGAGGCTGGGTGCCGCGCCCTTGCCGTTCCCGGTGTTTGACCTGGCCAGCGAGAACGGCGACACGCCGCTGCAGATCGGCCCCGAGGGCCCGCGCGGGCGCCACCCCGGTGGCTCGCATGATGGCGGCCTGAACCTCGACCTGGGCTACTACCTGACGAGCGAGCAGGGCCGCCACGAGACGCCGGACTACGCCGCCTGCAACGAGCACCACAAGCCCGGCGCTGATGGCCAGCTTGTGGACGCCAACATCTGCAAAGGTCCGGCGGACCGGCTGGACACGCCGCGCCAAGCCTTCTTCCTGCTGGAGCTGCTGCGCCTTGACCGCGAGCGCTTCGGCGGCGAGTGGGTGGAGGCGATTGGCATCGACGCCCAGGTGCGCCAGGCCGTGCTGGCGCAGGCGCGGCAATGGGCGGCGCAGCGCCAGCATGGCGTGACGCCGGCCCTGGTGCAGACGCTGGATGCGCTCTTTGCCTCCAGCCCCTACGAGGGCTGGGCCTACTCGCACCACCACCATGTGCACCTGCGCCTGCGGCCACTGGAAGGCAGCGGCCGGCACCGCGCCGCCTTCGCGCGCCTGATCGAGCAGGACCGCGCGCTCGAAGCGCAGCTGCTGGCCGGCAGCGCGGCAGCCGCGCGCGGCTGCGCGCTGCTGACCGAGCTGTCCAGCTTCAACCTGGCGCGGGAGCTGGACCTGCGCCTGGCCGGCCCGGGCTGCACGCAGGTGCGCACGCTGCGCCTGCGCTTCCAGGGCGGCGCATGGGAAGCGCCGCGCGACCCGCTGGAGCCCCTGCACCATGTGCTGGACGCACCGGCCACGCCGGCCTTCGGCACGGCCCAGGCCGAGGCCGAGCTGGGCTTCGCCGACGGCGAGCAGGCGCTGCTGCGCCGCGAAGTCGCATTGCCGGCGCAGGCGCCCTGGCTGCGCGTGCGCGTGGAGGCGCGCGACTTCGTGGGCCGCAGCCAGACCCAGGCGGACGGCCTGGCGGTGCGCCTGGACTTCCCGCCCGCGCATGCGGTGCTGATCGACCAGATCCAGCTGCTGGTGCAGCGCCGCGGCGCACCGGCGCCCGAGCGCGTACCACTGCCGCTGGCGCAGCCGCAGGCACTGCTGCCGAACGCCGCCGAAATCGCCTTCATCGAGGCCGAGGTGGGCCTGTCCAAGCGCATCCGCCTGCGCGTGCCGGTGCCGCTGTGAGCGCCGGCTTGAGGCGCGTGGCCTGCCTGCTGTGCGGTCTGCTGTGCGGTCTGCTGGGCGGCGTGCTGGCTCTGGCCGGCGCCGTGCGCGCGGCAGCGCCTTGCGGCGAACGCCATGAACTGCCGACCCACGGTGGCAGCCGCAGCGTCGTCTCCCTCAGCCAGCCGGCCGCGGCCCCTGCGGCGGTGCTGGTGCTGCTGGCCGGGGGCAGCGGGCATCTGCAACTGGACGAAGTCGGCTGCCCGCGCCAGCTGAAGGGCAATGCCCTGCTGCGCATGCGTCCACTCTGGGTGGCCGAGGGCTTCGCCACGCTGATGGTGGATGCGCCCTCGGACTGGCAGGGTGAGGATGGCCTGGCGGGCTTTCGCGCCGATCCGGCCCATGCCGAGGACATCGGCCAATTTGTGCGCTGGCTGCGCGTGCGTTTGCCCGGCGTGCCGGTGTGGCTGGTGGGCACCAGCCGCGGCACGATTTCCGCGGTGCATGCGGCGGCCCGCTTGCAGGGGCCGGCCGCGCCAGATGGCCTGGTGCTGAGCTCGCTGCTCAGCGCTGGCCAGGCCGGGGCCCGCAAGCCCTGGGTGGGCCAGACCGTATTCGACGCCCCGCTGGGGGCCATCCGTCAACCGCTGCTGCTGCTAGGCCATGCCGAGGACCGCTGCCCGCGCTCCCCACCCGAGCGCATGCCCGAGCTGTTGGCACGCGTGGCCTCGGTGCGGGCGCAGCAGGTGCTGGTGCAGGGCGGGCCCGGCGGCTTGCGCGCGGACCCGAGCGCATGCGAGGGGCGCTCACCGCACGGCTTTGTCGAGCAGGAAGCCGAGGTCGCGGCCGGTGTGGCGCGCTTCGTGCGCGGCGCCAGCTACTGAGCGGCTGGGCCGGCCGTCACTCCGCCGCGGCGACGGGTGCCACGCGCGGCAGGCTGATCTCGAACACCGTGCCCTGGCCGGGCTGGCTGCGCACGCTGATCTGGCCGCCCAGGGTCTTGTGCACCAGGCGGTCCACGATGGGCATGCCCAGGCCCATGCCGCCCTGGCCGATGCGGGTGCTGAAGAAGGGCTTGAACAGCTGCTCCAGCGTGGCGGCGTCCATGCCACGGCCGTTGTCGGCCACGCGCAGCAGGATCTGCTCGCCCTGCGCCTCGGCGCTGAGGCGGATCTCGCCGTTCTGCCCGGGCGGGAAGGCGTGCAGCAGGGCGTTGTTGATCAGGTTGATCAGCACCTGGCCCAGCGGCCCGGGGTAGCTTTCCAGGCGCAGGCCGGGTGGGATCTCGACCTGCACGCGGTGCGGCTGGCGCTGCAGCGTGGGTGAGAGCGTGGCCAGCAGCTCCTGCACCACCTCGGCCAGGTCGAAGGGGCGGCGCTGCTCGCTGGCCTGGTCGGCCGCCACCTGGCGGAACTTGCGCATCAGCTCGCCGGCGCGCATCAGATTGCGCTGGGCCAGATCGGCGTTCTCGCGCACCTGCTGCAAGAAATCCTGCAGCTCGCTGCGGCGCAGGGGCTGGGCCTGCTGCAAGCGTTTGTCGAAGCTGGCGGCGCGCTCCACCAGGTTCTGCGCGCACACCAGGCTGTTGCTCATGGGCGAGCTGAGCTCGTGCGTGACGCCGGCCACCATCGCATTCAGCGCCGCGCGCGCCTGCGCCTCGGCAAGCGCCTCGCGTGAGTTGCGCAACGACTCCATGGCCTGCGCCAGCTCGCTGCTGCGCTGCGCCACACGCGCCTCCAGCGTGCTGTTGAGCTCCTGCAGGCGGAACTCGGCCTGCTTGCGCGCGTCGATGTCCATCAGCGTGCCGGCCATCAGCGTGGCGCGGCCCTGGGCGTCGCGCCGCAGCGCCTTGCCGCGCGATTGCACCCAGCGCCAGCCGCCATCCTGCTGGCGGTGGCGGTACTCCACGTCGAACAGGGTGCTTTCCCCCTGCAGATGGCGGCGCAGCTCAGCCTTCACGCGCTCGAGGTCGTCGGGGTGGCAGTCGCGCTGCCACAGGTAGTTCGCGCCGGGCCGGTACGCGCCCGGGGCGTAGCCGCAGATGGCCTCCCAGTGCTCGTTCACATGGGTGACGCCGGTTTGGAAGTCGTGCTCCCAGGTGGCGGCACGTGTGCCCTCAATGACATTGCTGAGCCGCCGCTCTTCCTCCGCCAGGCGGCGGCGCGCCTGCTCGGCGGCACGGCGGGCGGCAAAGCCCCGCGCCACCGCCAGGGCCAGCAGGGCGGTGGCCAGCAGGCCGCTGGCCAGGGCCAGCAAGGGGCGCAGGCTGGCGTCGCGCTGTAGAAAGGCGGAGCTGGGCTGCAGCACCAGGGTCCAGGGCTGACCGGCTACGTCCACCGTGAGCGTTTGCTGCAGGGCTTGCACCGGCCCGCTGCGCGCGGGCAGGGTGCCGGCGGGTGCGCCGCCCTGGTGGCGCAGCGGGCCCTGGGCGCTCGGCCCCTCGAACACCCAGTAGGCGAACTGGCTGCGCTGGGCCTGCTGCGTCACTGCCTCGAAGAGATTGGGTAGCTCCACCACGGCGGCCATGAAGCCGCGCAGGCGCGTCTCGCCGCTACCTTGCTCGAACACCGGGGTGCTGATGGCGAAGCCGGTGACGGGGGGCTGCTCGTTGCGCTGGCGCAGAACCGGAAAGCTGGTGGAGGCTACCGGCCGGCGCTGCGCGGCGGCGGCCAGCTTGGATCCCATGCGCAGCGTGTCGGGGGCGAGGTCGAAGCCCAGCGGCGCAATGCCCGCCGGCCAGCCGAACAGCACGGGCAGGTAGCGCTCGCGCACGGGGGCCGTGCGCCAGCCCGTGCCGCCTGCGTCGGGCTCGCGGATCTCGAAGCCCTGCAGCCCCTGGGCACGCGCGCTCTGCTCAAAGGCCGCACGCTCGCTGTGCAGCACCCAGGGTTGCCACTCGAACAGGGTGATGGGCGGCAGCTGGGTGGTGAGCTGCTGCGCGTAGTGCATGAAGTCGCGCTGCTGCAGCTGCGGGTGGGTCTCGACCATCAGGCCGGCGCTGCGGGCGGCCTCCAGCGTGCGCGTGAGCGCCTGCTGCACCTGGATGTGCACGGCCTGTGCGGCGGCCTGGCTGCGTTCCTGGGCGTGGCGCGCATCGGCCTGGCGCAGCGCGTGCTGGCCCAGCCAGCTGGCCGTGCTGCCCAGCAGCAGCAGGGCCAGCACGAGCAGGCGGTCGCGCCAGGGCGGTGTCGCTGGGGCGTCCGGCTCGGGGGCAGATGGCGCGCGCGCTGCGGGCATGGCGTGGGGCGTGGGGCCTGCGGTGGGCCTCCAGTATTCCAGCCTTGCGGTCCGCCCCGCCGGGGCGAGGGTTTACCGAAAGATCGCCACCGCCCGCTGCAACGTGCCGGCGCGGCTCTGCAGCCAGTCGCAGGCGGCGGCGGTCTGCTCGGCCAGGGCGGCGTTCTGCTGCGTGCCCTGCTCGATCTCGCTGATGGCGCGGTTCAGCTCGTGCACGCCGGCGGCCTGCTCGTCGGCAGCCTGCGAGATGTCGCGCATGCGCGAGCTGACCTCGGCCACTGCGGCCACCACCTCGGCCATGATGCTGTGCGCCGATTCGACATGACGCGCGCCATCGGCCACCCGCGCGGTCGAGTGGCCGATCAGGCTGCGGATCTCCTGCGCGGCCGTGGTGCAGCGCTGCGCCAGCGCGCGCACCTCGCCGGCCACCACCGCAAAGCCCTTGCCCTGCTCACCCGCGCGCGCCGCTTCCACCGCGGCGTTCAGGGCCAGCAGATTGGTCTGGAAGGCGATGCCCTCGATGACGCGAATCACCTCGGCCACGCGGCCGGAAGCCTCGTCGATCGAGCGCATCGTGCCCACCAGGGCCTGCACGCTTTGGCCGCCCTGCACGGCGGTGCCGCGCGCGGCTTCGCCGTTCAGACCCACCTGGTTGGCGGTGGCGGCGGTTTGCGCCACCACGGAGGTGATCTGCTCCATCGACGAGGCGGTGCGCTCCACCCCGGCCGACTGCTGCTCGGTGCGCATGGCCAGATCCTGGCTGCCGCGCGCGATCTCCTGTGCCGAGTCGGCGATCGCGCCCACCTCGGCGCGCACATCGGCCACGATGGCCTGCATGTTCAGGTTCAACAGGCGCACATTGCGCATCAGCTGGCCCACGGGGTGGCGCATGTCGTAGTCGATGTCGCCCTGCAGATTGCAGGCGGCGATTTGCGCCGTCATGTCGATGCAATGCGCCAGCTTGCGTTCGATCGAGTGGCGGAACCAGGCCCACACGGCGAGCGCGCCGCCCGCCAGCAGCGCGGCATCCAGGGCAGGAGCGAGCAACGCCCAGTGGCCGGCCGCCAGCAGGCCCAGCCAGCCGGCCAGCGCAATGCCCAGGCGCTGGCTGAGCGAGAGGCGGAACACGGTCTGCGGCCAGTCGCGCCAGCCCTTGCGGCGCAGGCCGCCGGCGTGCAGGCGCCAGGGGCAGTCGTCCTTGCCGAGTTGTGCGTACAGCGCCTCGGCGGCGGTGATCTGCGCCCGCGAGGGCCGTTCACGCACCGAGATGTAGCCGATGTTGCGGCCCTCGCGCCGCACCGGCGTCACATGGGCCAGCACCCAGTAGTGGTCGCCGTTCTTGCAGCGGTTCTTGACCACGCCGGACCAAGGCCGGCCGCGCCCCACCGTGGCCCACAGGTCCTTGAAGGCCTGCTCCGGCACATCGGGGTGGCGCACGATGTTGTGCGGCTGGCCGAGCAGCTCGGAATAGTCATAACCGCAGATCGCGACGAAGGCGGCATTGCAGTGCGTGATGCGGCCCTGAGGGTCGGTGGTCGAGACCAGCTTGACGCCTTCGGGAACTTCGACCTCACGCTGGGTCACGGGTTGGTTGTTGCGCATGGCGGACGGGGCAGGGCCGCGCGGTGCGCGGGGCCGGCGCATGTTCTGGCGCCGGCCCGGTCGCGTCCTTGAAGTGGGTCAAGCCACCTGGGCCATGCTGCCGGGCCTTCAGCGGCGCCGCTGTAGCAGGCCGGCCAGCGCCAGGCCCAGCGCGGCCGCCAGCAGTAGGCCGGCGCTACGCGCGGCACTGCCCGGGCCGTGGAAGGCCAGCCAGTCCAGCCAGGCCTGGTCGCGCACCTGTACGACGACGAAGAGCCAGAACAGGAACAGCGCCAGAAAGGCGCGGCTGCCGCCGCTCAGCGCTCCCAGCAGCAAGGCGGCGGCGCTGGCGGCGGCCAGGCCGGCGGCCAGCGCGGGCAGCAGCTCCGGGCGTTGGGCCAACAGGCTGGCGCAGCCCAGCAGGCCGAGCAGCCAGGCGGCGCCAAAGCGGCTCAGCAGGCGCCGGCTCGCGCCGCCGGGCAGCGCGGCGGCCAGGGCCTGGGTGCCGCGTTGCTGGCTGTCGCGCGCGCCCAGCTCGGCCGCCCACAGGCCCCAGGCCGCGAGGAGGCCGGCCTGCCAGCCCCATTGCTCGCCCGCCGGGGCCGCCAGTGGCGCCAGCCAGGCCAGCAGCAGCCACAGCAGGGCCAGGGGTTGGGTGATGAGGCTGAGCAGCAGCTCGGCCCCCAGCGCGGCCAGCGGGGCGGGTGCATGGGCGAGCAGGGGCAGCAGGCGCGCCAGCGCGCGGCTGGCCGGCGCCAGGGCCCGCGCCAGCACCCGCTGCAGGCGCCGCGGGGCGGCTGCGGCGCTGCGGGCGCGCACGCGGTCGGGCTGGTAGCGGTGGAACAGGGCCAGCGCCGGCAGCAGGGGCAGCAGGGCCAGCAGGGCGGAGCCCAGTCGTAGCAGCAGCACTTCGGCGGTCCAGATCGCGCCGGCCGGGAACTCCAGCAGCGGCAGCTCGGGCTTGAAGTCACCGCCGCCGATGCCGATCTCGCGAGTGCCCAGCACTTCCGTCATGCGGTTCACGGTGGTGGCCAGGCCCTGTACATCCAGCAGCAGGCTGGGGTTCAGGCCCTGTGCGTGCTCGTTCAGCGGCAGCAGGCTCAGCAGCAGCACCCAGAGCAGGAAGTAGGCGACATCGCCGCGTCGGCCCATCAAGGGCGCCCAGGCGTCGCACAGGGTGGCGCAGCTGGCGGCCAAGATCAGGCCGGGCGTCATCAGCAGCAGGTAGTGCTGCAGGTAGACCAGCGGCTGCCAGGGCCCTTCGCCGCGCAGGCCGTGCAGGGCCCAGGTGCCCAGCAGCTGCACACCCATCAGGGCGAACAGGAACAGCAGCGCACCCAGAAAGCGCGCCAGCAGCAGGCGGCTGTTGGCCACCGGCGTGGCGGCCAGTACGCCGGCCACACCACAGCGCAGGTCTTCCTGCATGCGGCCGCGCGCCAGGTAGAAGCCGGCCAGGCCGAGCAGCAGGCCGCCGAAGTGCGCGCTGCCAAATGCCAGGGTCTGGCTGTCGTAGCGCAGGCGCTGCTCTCCCACCACCACCAGGGCGGTGCCCTCGGCCGGGTTGCCCACCACCAGCCAGCTGACGGCCAGCACGGCCAGCATCACCAACAGGGTGGCGGGACGGCGGCTGCGCAGCAGGAACTCGACGCGCAGCAGGGCACTCAAGCTGCCGTTCATGCCGGCGCCCCCTGCGGCAGTGCGTAGCGCAGCGCCATCAAGGCCTCTTCCAGGCTGGGCAGGCCGGGCTGGGCGCCTCGGAAGGGGGCCTCGGCCTGGGCTACGCGCAGGCGCACGCTGCCACCGGCCTGGCGCTGGGCCTGCAGCACCTGCCATTGCGCTCGCTGGCTCTCGTACTCACGCTCGTCCAGCTCGCCCATCCACACCAGGCCCTGGGCCTGCTGCAGCAGGGCGGCCGGGCTGGTGCAGGCCGTCAGCCGGCCGCGGTTCAGGATGGCCAACTGGGTGGCCATGTTCTCGACGTCCGACACGATGTGCGTCGAGACGATCACCAGCTTGCTGAAGCCGATCTCGCTCAGCAGCTGGCGAAAGCGTAGGCGCTCCTCGGGGTCCAGGCCGGCGGTGGGTTCATCCACCACCAGCACATCGGGCTCGT
This sequence comes from Inhella sp., assembly GCF_041912635.1. GTDB lineage: Bacteria > Pseudomonadota > Gammaproteobacteria > Burkholderiales > Burkholderiaceae_C > Inhella. Next base: position 45,110 of record NZ_JAYRMO010000021.1, on the reverse strand, counting down.
TCAGCAGGGCCTGGGCAATGCCCAGGCGCTGGCGCATGCCGCCCGAGAAGCTGGCCGCCTGACGGTGCGCGTGCTCGTGCAGGTTCACCTGCTCCAGCAGGCGGCGGATGCGCGCGGCATCGCGAACGCCCTTGAGCGCGGCGAAGTACTGCAGAAATTCCAGCGCGGTGAGGTTGGCGTAGACGCCGAAATCCTGCGGCAGATAACCGAGGCGGCGGCGCATCCGTTCGGGCCTGGCCACGATGTCCTGGCCTTCGAGCAGGATGCGCCCGCGGCTGGGTTTGCACAGCGTGGCGATCATCTGCATCAGCGTGGTCTTGCCCGCACCGTTGTGGCCGATCAGGCCGAGCACACCGGCCTGCAAGTCGAGGTTCACGGCGTCGACGACGGCGGTCTTGCCGTCGAAGCTCTTGCTCAGGTCTTGGAGTTGCAGCATGCGGGCCCCTGCGTTGGCGAAGGGGCGCACGGTAGGCGCGGCTGCGCGGCCGCGCAGCCGGCATGCGACAGGCCGTCAGCGCGCCGGCATGGGCTGCACGGCGCGCGGATTCAGCGCTTCAGCTGGTCCCGTTTGAACTCGACCACCGACCACTCCTGCGCATCCGGCAGCGCCGGCTTCTTGCGCGTGATCGGCTTCCAGGTCTTGGCCAGCTCGGCGTTCAGCGGCGTGAAGTCCTGCTGATCGGCCGGCACGTCCTCTTCGGCGTAGATGGCGTTGACCGGGCACTCGGGCACGCAGACGGCGCAGTCGATGCATTCATCGGGGTCGATGACCAGGAAGTTCGGGCCCTCGCGGAAGGCATCGACCGGGCAGACGTCGACGCAGTCGGTGTACTTGCAGCGGATGCAAGCTTCGGTGACGACAAAAGTCATCGCCGTTCCTCAACCGCAGCAGGCGCCGCCCGAGCAGCAACTGTCGGAGGCCAGCGATTGCGAGGGCTTGGCCAGGCGCACGCGCCCGGCGGGCATGTCGGCCCAGGCCAGCAGGCCGGTTTGGGCTTGCAGGGCGGCGCGTAGCGTGCCGGGGTCCTGGTCCAGCAGCAGCTCCAGGGGCTGGTCGGCCGGCAGGGTGTTCAGGTGCGCCAGCGCTTGCGCCACGGCAGCTTGCAGCGGCTGGCTGCGCAGGTCCAGGGTGTCGATGGTGTGCATGGGGTTTCCTTTGATGAATCAGCCGTCTTTGCCATCCAGGCGGGTGCGGCACAGCCAGGGGGTGTAGATCCAGAGGTAGATCGCAAAGGCCAGGCTCCAGCCCAGGCCGGCCAGCAGCAGGGCGGCGTTCGTCCAGGCGGGGATCAGGGCCGGCAGGGCCACGCGTACGGTGGCCGCGCCCAGCACCAGGGCATAGGCCATCACCTCGGCGCGGCCCACCTGCAGCGCTCGGCCGGTGTGGCCGCGTGCGGTGCGCGTCACCATGCCGATGATCAGTCCGCCCGTCAGGCCCACGGCCAGGGCGTGCAGGCCCAGGCTGGTGGGCAGCCCGCCCAGGGCGGCGGCGGCCAGCAGGGCCAGGCCCAGGGGCAGCCAGGCGTAGGCGGCATGCAAGATCCACAGGATGGGCCGGCCGCGCGTGCAGGCGCCTTGCCAGCGGAAGAGCCGCTGCGCGTTCAGGGCCGCGGCGGCCAGCAGCAGCACGGCCTGCGCGTTGGCGTGCGCGTGCAGCACCCAGGCCAGCAGGGCCAGTGCGGTGCTGGCCAGCGTGGCCAGCTCCAGCCGCGGGGCCGGCACCGGGCGCAGGCCGGGCGTGGCGCTGGCGGTGAAGGCCGGAATCACGCGGCCGCCCATCACGCACTCGATCATCACGATCAGTGCCAGCGCCGCGTACAGGGCCTGGCGCGGGTCGATTGCCCACACCCCGGCCTGGGCCAGATGGAAGCCCAGATTGCTGAGTGCCAGCAGGGCGAGGATGCCGGCCAGCGGCAGGTTGCGGCGGTTGCGCGCGCGCAGCAGGCGTTCCAGCAGCACGGCGCACACCAGCGGCAGCAGGGCCAGGTCCAGCAGCGCGAACAGCCAGTAAGGGCCGCTGAATGCAGCAATGCGCGCCGCCAGCCACAGCAGCGCCAGCGCGCCCAGCCAGGGCCCGCGCGGGGTGGGCAGGCCGGTCCAGGCCTTGCCGGCCGTCATCAGGAAGCCCACGATCACCGCGGCGGCAAAGCCGAACAGCATTTCGTGCGCGTGCCACAGCAGCCCGGGTAGCACCGGCTGCACGGGAGATTGGCCCCACAGCAGCGCCAGCCACAGCGGCAAGGCCAGCGCCGCAAAGGCAGCAGCCCCCAGGTAGAAGGGCCGGAAGCCCAGGCGCAGCAGCGGCCAGCCCTGCAGGGGCGTGGCCGGCGCCGTGCTGGCTTGCAGGGGCAGGATCGGCAGGCTCATGTCTTAGAAGATGCGTTTGTTTTGCATCTTATTGGGGAGAACCCTGTAAAGCAATACGATGCGTGCATCTTTCGTGCGATCCTGCCCACCATGCGATTGGCCGAATACACCGACTACACCCTGCGTGTGCTGATGTTCTGCGCGACGAACCCGGACCGGCTGGTGACCATCGCCGAGCTGGCCGAGTGGCATGGCGTGTCGAAGAACCACCTGATGAAGATCGTCAACGACCTGGCCCGCCAGGGCGTGCTGGAAACCACGCGCGGGCGCGGCGGCGGCCTGCGCCTGCTCAAGCCCGCCGAGCAGATCCGCATCGGCGACGTGGTGCGCGCCTGCGAGACCGACTTCCGCCTGGTGGAGTGCTTCGACCCCGCCGTCAACACCTGCCAGCTCACGCCCGGCTGCCGGCTCAAGGGCCTGCTGGGCAAGGCGCTGCAGTCCTACTTCGAGGTGCTGGACGGCGCCACGCTGGCCGACATCGCCCAGCCCGCGCCGCCCCCGCCGGCGGCGCGCGGCCGCAAGGTCCTGCCCATCACCGTGGCGGGTGCAGTACCTAGCGCGGCACGAAGAAAGTCGAGCTGACCCGGCGCAGCGCGCCATCGGCCGCGCGCACCTCGAACACCACCGGCACGGCCTTGCCGGCGTGCGGCGCGGCGGCCTCGGGCGGCAGGGCCAAGGTCAGGGCCTGGCTGTGCGTGGCGATGGGGGCCACCTCCAGCGCGGCGCCGCTGCGGATGCGCAGGCCCTCCAGGCCGGTCACCGTGACCTGCACGCGCAGCACCTGCTCGCGGCCGCTGGCCAGCTGCAGGCGGTAGCTGTTCTCCACCACGCCCTCATCCACCACGCGGGCCAGCGCGCCGCGGTCGCGCATCAGGTCCACCGCAAAGCCCGGGCGCTGCGTCAGGCTGAACACAAAGGCCCCGCCCAGCAGCAGCAGGGCCAGGCCGTAAAGGACCACGCGCGGCCGCCAGACCCGGCGCAGCATCTGGGCCAGCGTCAGGCCCTGGCTCACGCCCTGTTCGGTGGAGTAGCGGATCAGGCCCTTGGCATAGCCCATCTTGCCCATCACGTCGTCGCACACATCGATGCAGGCCGCGCAGCCGATGCACTCGTTCTGCAGGCCCTTGCGGATGTCGATGCCGGTGGGGCAGACCTGCACGCACAGCGTGCAATCAATGCAGTCGCCCAGTCCCAGGGCCTTGGGGTCGGCCTTGCGCGGGCGCGAGCCGCGTGCCTCGCCGCGCCGGCTGTCATAGGCAATGATCAGTGAGTCCTTGTCGATCAGCGCGCTCTGGAAGCGCGCATAGGGGCACATGTATTTGCAGACCTGCTCGCGCAGGTAGCCGGCATTGCCGTAGGTGGCGAAGCCGTAGAACAGCACCCAGAACCATTCCCAGGGCGAGAAGGCCAGCGCCTGCGCCTCGGCCGCCAGTTCGCGGATGGGCGTGAAGTAGCCGACGAAGCTGAAGCCCGTGGCCAGGCTGATCAGCAGCCACGCACCCTGCTTGCCGCCCTTGCGCAGCAGCTTGTTCGCGCCCCAGGGCGCGGTGTCCAGCTTCATGCGCGCCTGGCGGTCGCCTTCAATCTGCCGCTCCACCCACAGAAAGATCTCGGTGTAGACCGTCTGCGGGCAGCTGTAGCCGCACCAGATGCGCCCGGCTACCGCAGTGACGAAGAACAGCAGCAGCGCTGAAAGCACCAGCAGCGCGGCCAGGTAGATCAAGTCTTGCGGCTGGAACACCCAGCCGAACAGGAAGAAGCGCTGTGTGTTCAGGTCGAACAGCAGGGCCTGGCGGCCGTTCCAGTTCAACCAGGGCAGGCCGTAGAACAGCAGCTGCGTGGCCCACACCAGCGCCCAGCGCCAGGCGGCAAAGCGGCCGCTGACGGCACGCGGGTAGATCTTCTCGGCCTTTTGGTACAGCGAAACCGTCAGACCGGGGTCGCTTTCCGCCGCGGCGGGCTGGATGGGGATGACGCGGGCGGACGGCTTCATGCGGGGCGGCCTGAAATAAAGATGCACGTAATGTGAATCTATTCTAGGCGCAGCCTGCCCTGTGCACCCGAACCCGGCTTGAGCGAGGCACCGGGAGCCGGCACAGTGCGTCCATGTGCACCCGCTACATCCCTCCAGAGATGGCCACGGTCGAGCGCTTCTGGCACCTCGGCCGCCACAACCCGCCCACCCTCTGGCCGGCGGAGATCTTTCCGCGCCAGCCCGGGCCCTTTGTGCGTGCCGCGCCCAAGGCCGAGCTGGAGCGCGAGCTGCTGGTCGGCCCCTGGTCGCTCTTGCCCTTTGACAAGCGCTACGCCACCTGCAACGCGCGCATCGAGGGCATCGAGACCCGCGCCACCTCGCGCCGCCCCTGGGCGCGCGGCCAGCGCTGCGTCATCCCGGCGCTGAGCTTCGACGAACCCTGCTGGGAGAGCGGCCGCTGCGTGTGGTGGCGCTTTCGCCGCGCCGATGGCGAACCGCTCAGCCTGGCCGGCCTGTGGAGCGAGGCCGTGGACCCCGCCAGCGGCGTGCACCTGCCCGTCTACGCCATGCTGACGCAGAACGCCGACGCCGACCCGCTGATGCGCCGCATGCACAAGCCCGACCCCAAGCAGCCGCCCGACGCCCAGGACAAGCGCGGCGTGGTGGTGCTGGAAGCAGCCGACGTGGACCGCTGGCTGCACGCCCCGCTGGCCGAGGCGCGCGGCCTGGTGCGCCTGGCCGAGGCCGGCGTGCTGGTGGCCGAGCCGGTAGGGGCCGGGGCGCAGCGGAGTCTGGATGGGGCCTAGGCTTTATCCGCCCAGTGAAACCGATGCAGCAGACGGTGCAGCACGGGCGTGAAGACCATCGCCGCGGCCAGCAGGAACACCAGGCCGGCGTACAGCGCAAAGCAGCCTGCGAACAGTTTGCCGCCCAGTGTCTGGGGCGCGTTCACCGGCCCCATGCCGCCCAGCAGCATGGCGGCGTTCAGGAAGGCGTCGGCCCAGCTCAGGCCCTCGAAGCCCACATAGCCCGCCATGCCGCCCAGCAGTGAGGCTGCCACCAGGCCCCCTGCCGCGGCCACATGCCTGACCATGCGCCCATAGAAATGCGCCCGGCCCAGGGGCCGTTGATACTGCGACTCATACATGCGCGTGCACTCCGCCAAACCCAGTCCTGCGCGAATGATCGCCGCAGCCCGGGCGGCCGAGGGCCGTGGGTGGCAGCCCGAACTCCGCCATGAAGGCGCTGCGCTCCAGCGCCCCCGGCCCTTGCAGACAATCAGCCCCCCGTCGTCGTCCGCCAGTTCCCGCCCATGCACGTCTTGATCGCCCGCCGCCACCTCTTGCCGCTGGGGCTGACCCCCTTGCTGGGCCCGGCCCGGGCCGAGGACGCGGAACTGCGCTGGCTGCTCGTCGAGCCCGCGCCCCAGGGGGGCGGCGAAGGCCCGCTGGCGGACGACACCCTGGCCAACCGCCTGTTGCGCGAAGTGCTCTGGCCCGGCCTGCCAGGCTGGCGGCACCAGCTGCGGGTGCGCGCGGCCGCGCAGTTGCCGCGCGAACTGCAGGCGGCCGGGGCCAGCTGCGTGGTGGGCATGGATGCGCCGGCCCCCGGTCGGGCGCCGGAGCTGCACGCCGGCCCGGTGCTGCGCGCATTGCCGGTGGGCGCCGTGGTGCGTGCCGCCGATGCCGCCTGGTGGCGCCCGCACCTGAACTGGCGTGGCGAACTGGCGCTCGACGCCCTGCTGCGCAGCGCCGAAGGCCTGGCGGCTTTCAAGGCCGACCGGCCGCATGGCCCCGGCATCGACCCGGTGCTGCAGCAGCAGCCTGCGGAGCGCCTGCGGCGCCTGCCGGTCGATGGCGCCAGCCGCATCGCCCTGTCCATGCTGGCCCGCCAGCAGGGCGTAGCGGCCGCCTTTGCCGACCCCGCCGAGCTGCGCCAGTTCGAGCGCAGCCAGCCCGATCTGGCCGGCAGCCTGCGCTGGTTGCCGGTGCAGGGCCAGCCGGAGCTGGTGGCCCGCCATATCGCCTGCTCGCGCAACGACGGCGGGCGGCGCGCGCTGGCGCAGCTCAACGCCCTGCTGGCACGGACCGACATCCGCGAGCAGCTACAGCTCATCTACGAAGCGCAGCTGATGACCACCGAGCGTGAGCGCCTGCTGATGCTGCGCTCGCGCCTGGGCGAAGGCTTTTGGCGGGTGTGAGGCTTCGCGGTCGCGCCACCCGCTAGACCGTGAAGCGCGGCGCGCCCGAAGCCCCCTCGGCCCCAAAGCTGGCAATGCCCTCGAGTACCGCGCGAATGCAGGCTGAGACCTTGGCGGACTCCAGCATCTGCGCTTCCGTGCGGCATGCGCCGGGCAGCTGCAGCGCGCTGCAGGCCTCGGGAATGGGCCGGGCGGACATCGTGCGCAGTGTTTCCAGCAGTGCGTCGTGGGCGTGATGCGCGCGCGGTGAGGTGTTGACCACGGCCACCGGCTTGCCGACAAAGCCCTCGAAGCTCACCAACCAGTCCAGGGCGTTCTTCATCACGCCGGAGACCCCATGGGCGTACTCGGGGCTGGCAATCAGCAGGGCATCCGCCGCCCCTACCGCCACGCGAAGCTCGATCACCGCAGCCGGCGGTTCGGTCTCCAGATCCGGATTGAACAGTGGCAATCGCCCCAGCCCCGGGTACACGGCCACCGTAAGTCCGGCCGGGGCCAGCTGCGCTGCGGCGCGGCAGAAGGCGGCATTGATCGAGTGGGTGCGCAGGCTGCCGGCGAGGGCGAGGAGCTTCATGGGCGGCTGGGTGTGGGTGGTGGCCATTCAGGGTGGGGCAGCGGTCCGACGGCAGAGCAAGAGGCAAGCCCCGAAGTCGGCGCTGTTGCAGCGGCCCTGGGGCCATTGATGCCGGGTCGCCTCCATGCGTGTGCAGGCCGCCACTCACCGTTCCGCGGGAATGATTGCTGCAGGTCGAGCGCTCTCAGAGTGCCTGCAGGTCGACCTTCGACATCGGAATCGCACTCTCCATCACGATGCGTAGCGCCAGCTCCGGCCCCAGCACGTCCTTGGCCATCTCCATCAGGTTCTGGATGGCGCTGGCGTACAGCAGCGGCCACTCCGCGGTGCTGTGGCAGAAGTCCTTCAGTACCGGCAGTAGCACGGGCCACAGGGTCTTCAGATAGCCCGCCGGCAGCTCGCTCGGGCGATGTTCTTCAGGGATGCGTGGCACGCCGAAATCGGTCTCTCCGACCGTCTTGGCCACATGCGCGAACATCTCCTGCACATCGGGCAGCGGCGAGCAGCCCAGGTGCTGGGCCGCCCCGGCCGCCAGGCCCCACACCGAGACCGGCTCCTCCACCAGCAGGCGATTCAGCGCATCGCCAAAGAAGTACCGCTGCCCCTTGGCGGTCTCGACCACCATGAACACCGCCTTTTCGGGCTGGCCGGCAGCGAGAGCGCGGGCGCGCAGATCGGCCTGGCAGGCATAGCCTGCCAGCGCGCCCAGCGCGCTGAGCACGGACTCGACATGCACGCCACGCTCGTTCTTGAAGGCTGACATCAGGCGGTGCAGCACCTCCTTGCCGCCGAGCTTGGCGCCGATGTAGGGGTCGGTCTTGCGCTGGGCCTCAACGGCGCGCAGCAGCGCCTCGGAAGCCGGGTCCCGCGAGGCTTGACGGCGTGTGGACGTGGGCGCGGCAGCGGGTGCCCCGCTGAGTTTCGAAAGCAGCTTCTTGAACATGGTGAGTCTTCTCTTGTTGGGGCCTGCGCGCGGGCGGCAAGTCCTCTCCCTCAAACGGCTACGGCACGGCTCATCGGGTCCTGGGCGGTCGGGGGACATCATCGATGCCGGCCTGGCTCAGACAGACGGGGTGCTCCCCGGATTGGGTGGCCGCGGTGCCAGCCCCAGGGCGGGTGACCCAGGATGTCGGCCGGCCGGCCGCCCGAACCCGACCGCGAGGGCACGGCTCAGCGCGATGTCGGCAGGCGGCGTGGCCACCACCAGCTGGTGTCGGGCTCGACGTAGCCGGGCGGCAGGGCATCGCTGCGCAGCAGCACCACTTCGCGCGGATGCTGGGCCATGAAGCGGATCTCGCGTTCATGGTGGCTGTCGAACAGGGCTTTGAAGCTGCCGTCGGCCAGCGCCGCCTTCAAACCGGCCTCGATGCGTTCGGCCAGCTCCACCCGCCGCGGGTGCACCCAGAAGAAGATGGGGAAGGAGAAGTACAGCGCCTTGGTGGGCTCGATCACCAGATCGGGGAAGCGCGCGCCGAAGCGCTCCAGTTCCATCTCCGCCTCATTCAGGCCGCGCGGAAAGGCATCGAAGCGGCCCGCGGCCAGCATCGCAAACAGGTTGTCATAGCCCTTGGCCGTGACGACCTGGAAGCCGTTGGCCCGCATGATGGGCAGGTCGGCCCAATCCGTGTTCAGCCCCAGGCGCAGCTCCCGCCGCATGGCGCTGGGGTCCATGCGGGCCAGGCGCGCCTGGTTCTGGCGCCGGATCAGCAGCAGGCGCATGCCCACCAGGCCGCGCAGGAGGTCGATGCGCACCGGCCGCAGGTGCTGCTCGCGTTCGGCATTGGTGCCGAAGGCCACGACATCCAGCTGGCCCTGTTCCAGCTCGCGCAGCGCGCGGGCCTGGCTGTAGGCCCCGCCGTCCACCATCTCCAGCCCCGGGGGCAGCCCTTCGAAGCCGCGCGCCAGCGCCAGGTTCAGCAGCCGCCAGCGGTAGTCGTAGATCGGGCCGGCCGGGTAGCAGCGCAGCACCGGGGGCAGCGCCGTATCCTGCCCCCAGGCAGGCACGGCCGCGCCAACGGTCAACGCCAGGCTGTGGCGGCGGGTGAGCGGCAGGGCGCTGGCCATGGGTCAGTGTGGCATGCAGCGCATGCGGCCCTGATCGAAGAGGAGTGAGGGCGGGCGCTCGTAGGGTGCCGCACAGTGGAGCTGCCGAGCGGGCGGCCGACCAGGCAGACTGCAGCGCCGACGAAAAGCCTGAACTTGGCTCCTCGGCTCTCAAATCCAAGTGCCGCGAACCGCAAGTTACGCTCGCATCGTGTTCGGAATGGCTGAGCAAATTGCGCGGAAGGCGCGCAACTTTCAGACTCTTATGGACGAGCCGAAGCCTCACCCCATCCTTCCTGGGCCGCACGAGTACGCCGTCAGCGACTTCAGATTCCACTTGGATCGCGACGATCCGAGCCTGTCCTTCATAGACATGACTTTGGTGAAGGGCTCTGATGCTGTCACTCTGCGCTTCTGGCGGCCAGTGGAACTGAAGATCGAAGCGGGCTTCCCGCGCCCCACCCGAGGCATGGTGTTCTACGACCGCAGCGCCCAGGGCTGGGAAGACATCCAAGTGGAGGTTGCCGACATCGAGGCCAGCCCAGGCGCAATCACCTTCTTTGCCCGGAGCGTGGAGCGCGTCGGCTCATCATCTTGAGCGTTGCGCTCGCTAGGTTCTGTGCGCCGAGGGGTGCCCGCGGAGCAATGGATTGCCGAAGTTGCAGCTGCCAGGTTCCACCTGGGCTCATCACCCCAGCAACTGCTTCAAACACCCCAGCAGATCCGCTTTCGCAAACGGCTTCTCCAGCGCCGGGCAGCCGGTCTGCGAGAGGAAGCCGCGCGCGCCGGGGCTGAGCGTGTCGCCGGTGACGAACAGCATGCGGCGCGCCAGCAGCGGGTGGCGCTCGCCCACCGCGCGCCAGAGGGCGGCGCCGTCCATATCGGGCATGCGCAGGTCGGAGACGATGGCGTCGAAGCGGCCGGCACCCAGCAGCTCCAGCGCCAGCGCACCCGATTCGGCGCTGGCCACTTCGTAGCCGGCGCTCTCCAGGAAGGCGCGGATCAGGGCGGCGATCTCGGGTTCGTCGTCCACCACCAGCACGCGCGCCAGGGCCTCGGGGGCCTCGATGGGCGCCGGGGCTGCGCTGGCCTCGGGCTGCGCCTGGCCGCTGACCGGCAGGCCCATGCGGAAGCAGGCGCCGGGGCCGCGCGGTTCGACGCGCAGGTCGCCGCCATGGTCGCGCACGATGCTGCGCGACACCGCCAGGCCCAGGCCGGTGCCCAGGCCCTCGGGCTTGGTGGTGAAGAAGGGTTCGAAGATGCGCTCGTGCAGGGCCTCGGGGATGCCGCGGCCGTTATCCACCACGCGCAGCCAGACCCAGGGCTCGCGGCCATCGCGGCGCGGCTCCACGCCGGTGGCGATCTGCAGGCGGCGCGGCGGGTCGTTGGCCGCCAGGGCCTGCTGGGCGTTGACGAGCAGGTTCAGGATCACCTGGCCGATCTGGTCGCCATCGGCCAGCACGGTGGGCAGGTCACTGCCCAGCAGCAGGTCCAGCTCGATGCCGTGGCTGCGCAGGTTGTACTGCAGCATCTCGGCGGCGGCGGTGACCAGGTCGTTGATCTGCACCGGCGCGCGCTGCGGGGCGCGGCTGCGGGCCATGTTCAGGAAGGTGCGCACGATGCGGCCGCAGCGCTCGGCGGCCTCGCGGATGCGGTGGGCGTCGCTGGCCAGCGGGTGCTCGGCCATCTTCTCTTCCAGCAAGCTGGCGCGGCCCATCACGATGGCCAGCGGGTTGTTCAGCTCGTGCGCCACGCCAGCCAGCAGGCTGCCCATGGCGGTGAGCTTTTCGCTCTGGCGCAGGGCGTCGCGCTGGCGTTCGATCTGGGCCTGCGCGTTGCGGCGCTCGGTCAGGTCGAACATCGAGGCCGTGTAGAAGCTGGTGTCGCCCACGGCATTGCGCGAGAGCACCATCTCCACCGGGAATTCCGTGCCATCGGCGCGCAGCGCGTCCATCTCCAGGCGCTGGCCCAGCATGCGCGCCGGGCCGCCCTTGGCCACGCGCGCCATGCCGGCGCGGTGGCCGGCGCGGTGGCGCGGCGGGATCACGACGTCTTCCACCAGTTGGCCCAGCACCTCGGTGCGCTGGCGCCCGAACAGGGCCTCGGCCGCGGGGTTGAACTCGACGATGCGACCCTGTGCGTCGGTGGAGATGATGGCGGCCAGGGCCTGGTCGACGATGGACGATTTCAGCGCCTGTGTGGCGTGCAGCTCGTCCAGCCGCGCCTCCAGCTGCTGCTGGTTCTGGCGCAGCTCGGTCCAATCCAGGCTGATGACGATGGTGCCCAGGCGCTGCCCCTGGGCGTCAAAGGCCGGCACCAGGTGCTCACGCATGTAGCGCGGGCCCACGGCATTGAGCTCGATCCAGTCTTCCCAGCACACCGTCTCGCCGCGCGCCAGGCGCTCGCGCACCGGGGCGTAGTTCGCATAGGCCTGCTCGCCGATGACGTGCCGGATCGGGCAGCCCAGGATCACCTCGGGCTGCAGGCCGGTGAAGGCATAGAAGGCCGGGTTGCCGTAGGTCAGGCATTCCTGCGGGTCCAGCACCACCACGCGGGCGGGGATGGCGTCCAGCAGGGCCGGCAGCAGCGCCGGTGCCACGGCCAGCAGGGCGGACAGGTTGCCCTGGCCAAGCGGCAGCGGCGGATCGGGGTGGATGGGTGGGCTCACAGCGCCGGGATGTTAGGCGGGCAAGGCTTCCAATGCACCGGCCTGCATGGTCTGCGCCACCACGCCGTACACCTCCGTCCAGGCCGCGCGCAGCGCCGGGGTGAAGGCGGGGCCCAGCCCGGCCGCCAGCGTGTTCAGCAGGGCCTGGCCCACGGTGGCGTAGTGGCTGGCCTGCACGCCATAGCCCTGGTGGCGCGCGCCCAGCTGTCGCAGCACGGGCAGCAGGCGTTCGGGCCGGTCCAGCAGGGCCACGGCCTGGCCCAGCATGGCCAGCAGGCGCTGGCCCTGGTCGCCCAGGTCCGACTTGAAGAGGCGGCGCAGGTCGGGATCGATCTCGAACAGGCGGGCGTAGAACAGCGTGGCCACTTGCGGGCCCAGGGTCTGGACCTGGGCAAAGCTGGCTTGAACGAGGGCGGGGGTGGATGGGTTCATGACGGGGCTCCTGAGCAATGCCGCCAGTCTCTGGGGCGGCGGTTGCAGGGCCGCTTCCTGGGCCGCCGTCTTGGTTTCCTTTGTTTCAGCCTCCGGGTAAACGCAAGGGCGGGCGGCGAAATCGCCAGACCTAGACTGGGGTCAAAGACGAAGGCTGGGTTTCCCGTTGCAATCCCCCTCTTTTGCGACCCAGCCGCCAGGAGACGACCGCGTGCTGCCCACCAACGTCAGCGATCCGAACTACTTTCACCAAGTCGTCGATTGCCAATGGGCCTGCCCGGCCCACACCCCCGTACCCGAGTACATCCGCCTGATCGCCCAGGGCCGTTTCGACGAGGCCTACATGGTGAACTGGGTGAGCAATGTGTTCCCGGGCATCCTCGGTCGCACCTGCGACCGCCCCTGCGAACCCGCCTGCCGGCGCGGCCGCGTGGAGGAGGAAAACCTCGCCAAGCCCGAGCCAGTGGCCATCTGCCGCCTCAAGCGCGTGGCCGCCGACCTGAAGGGCGACGAGGTGCGCGCGCTGATGCCCGCGCCCCTGCCCAAAACCGCCCGCAACGGTAAGCGCGTGGCGTGCGTGGGCGCCGGTCCGGCTTCGCTGACGGTGGCGCGCGACCTCGCTACCCAGGGCTATGCCGTCACCGTGTTCGACGGCGAGGCCAAGGGCGGCGGCTTCATGCGCAGCCAGGTGCCGCGCTTCCGCCTGCCGGAAGAAGTCATCGACGAGGAAGTCGGCCACATCCTGAACCTGGGCGTGGAGCTGAAGGCCGGCCAGCGCATCGATTCGATGAAGCAGCTGCTGACACAGGGCTATGACGCCGTGTTCGTGGGCTGCGGCGCACCGCGAGGGCGCGACCTGAACCTGCCCGGGCGCTGGGAGGCCGCGGCCGGCCAGATTCATATCGGCATCGACTGGCTGGCCTCGGTGAGCTTTGGCCACATCGAGAAAGTCGGCAAGAAGGTGCTGGTGCTGGGCGGTGGCAACACCGCCATGGACTGCTGCCGCTCGGCGCGCCGTCTGGGCGCCGACAGCGTGCAGGTGCTGGTGCGTTCCACCTACGAGGACATGAAGGCCAGCCCGTGGGAAAAGGAAGACGCCGAGCACGAGGGCATTCCCATCCTGCCCTGTCATTCGCCCAAAGCCTTCCTGATCGAGAACGGCCGGCTGGTGGGCATGCGCTTCGAGATCGTGCAATCGGTGTACGAGAACGGTGGTCGCCGGCTCGTGCCCAGCGGCCAGCCCGATGTGGACCTGCCCTGCGACGAAGTGCTGATTGCGGTGGGCCAGGAGAACGCCTTCCCCTGGATCGAGCGCGATGCCGGCATCGAGTTTGATAAGTGGGGCCTGCCGGTGCTGGATGCGGTGACGCACCAGAGCTCGCTGCCCCAGGTCTTCTTCGGTGGCGACGCCGCCTTCGGCCCCAAGAACATCATCACCGCCGTGGCCCATGGGCATGAGGCGGCGGTCAGCATCGACCGCCTGCTGCACGGCGAGGACGTGACCCGCCGCCCGCCCCCGCATGTGAACCTGATGTCCCAGAAGATGGGCATCCACCAGTGGAGCTACGACAACGCCCCCACCAACGATTCCCGCCACAAGGTGCCTTGGGCGGCGGCCGAAGCCGCGCTGAAATCGATCAAGGTCGAGGTGGAGCTGGGCTTCGACGTCAAGACAGCGTTCAAGGAAGCGCAGCGCTGCCTGAATTGCGACGTGCAGACCGTGTTCACGGCCAAGCAGTGCATCGAGTGCGACGCCTGCGTGGACATCTGCCCGACCGACTGCATCAGCTTCACGGCCAACGCCGATTCGGTGGACCAGCTGGAGCTGCGCGTGCCGCGCCTGCATGTGGAGCAGCCGCTGATGGTGAGCGAGTCCTTGAAGACTGGCCGCGTGATGGTCAAGGACGAGGACGTGTGCCTGCACTGCGGCCTGTGCGCCGAACGCTGTCCCACCGGCGCCTGGGACATGCAGAAGTTCCTGCTGATGACGACCAAGGCGGGGGCGGCTTGTCGGGATGCGCCGGCGCGGGGGAAGGTGTGTGCATCGTGAATCCCAGGGGCAATACCGCCGCGAGCCCTCTTTGGGGCTTCCTTCATCGCAGAAAGCCCGTGATGGTTTGCGGTGGTCTAGTCGGCCGGTACTCCGGCCAGCTTAGCGGGCAGGTTTTCGCAGTCCCAGGAGGGCTGTGGGAGCCATGTGAGCTAGCCGTGCAATCGCGCGCCGCCCTAGGCGGCGTGCGTGCATTCAAGCGCCTTTCTTTGCCCCGCGCTTCTTTGGCGCAGCAAAGAAATGCGGGTTGGGGTTCGGGGGTGAAGCCCCTGAGGGCTCTCGCGCAAGACACAAAAGCATCGAGACACGCATGAACCGCATCGAATCCACCAACGACTTCGTCATCAAGTTCGCCAACGTCAACGGCTCCGGCTCGGCCTCGGCCAACGAATTGTTCGCCCGCGCCATCCTGCGCATGGGCGTGCCGGTGGCGCCGCGCAACATCTTCCCCAGCAACATCCAGGGCCTGCCCACCTGGTACGAGCTACGCGTCAGCGAAGACGGTTGGCTGGGAAGGCGAGGGGGCATCGACCTGATGGTGGCGATGAACCCGCAGACCTGGGCGCAGGACGTCAAAGAGATCGAGCCCGGCGGCTATCTGTTCTACGACAGCACCAAGGAAGTCGATTGCGGCCGCAAGGACATCACGGTGATCGGCATGCCCGCCACCGCGATCTGCAATGGCACCTACGAGGATGCGCGCCAGCGCACCCTGTTCAAGAACATCCTGGTGCTTGGGGCGCTGGCCGAACTGATGAGCGTGCAGCTCTCGGTCATCGAGCAGCTGTTTGCCGAGCAGTACAAGGGCAAGGAAAAGCTGCTCGAAGGCAATGTGCGCGCCCTGCATGCTGGCGCGAGCTTCGCGCGCGAGCACCTGGGCCAGCACCAGGTCGGGCTGAAGGTGAAGCGTGCCGACAAGGTCGGCCAGCGCATCTTCGTGGACGGCAACAGCGCCAGCGCGCTGGGCATGGTGTACGGCGGCGCCACCGTCTGCGCCTGGTACCCCATCACGCCCAGCAGCTCGGTGGCCGAAAGCTTCCAGAGCTACTGCAAGAAGTTCCGCACCACGGCCGAGGGCGAATCCAACTACGCCATCGTGCAGGCCGAGGACGAGATCGCCTCGGTCGGCATGATCCTGGGCGCGGGCTGGAACGGCGCGCGCGCCTTTACGGCGACCTCGGGCCCGGGCGTGAGCCTGATGACCGAGTTTCTCGGCTTCGGCTACTTCGCCGAGGTGCCCTTCACCATCGTCAACGTGCAGCGCGGCGGCCCCAGCACCGGCATGCCCACGCGCACCCAGCAGGCCGACCTGCTGGCCTGCGCCTACGCCAGCCATGGCGATACCAAGCACGTGATGCTCTTCCCCGAGGACCCGCACGAGTGCTTTGAGTTCAGCGCCACCGCGCTGGACCTGGCCGATCGCCTGCAGACCCCGGTGTTCGTGATGAGCGACCTGGACATCGGCATGAACCAGCGCCTGTCCGAACCCTTCCACTGGGATGACGCCCGCCGCTACGACCGCGGCAAGGTGCTCAGTGCCGCCGACCTCGAAGCCGGCAAGGAATTCGCCCGCTACAAGGACCTGGACGGCGACTCGATCCCCTACCGCACGCTGCCGGGTACGCACCCCAAGTTGGGCAGCTACTTCACGCGCGGCAGCACGCATAACGCCCAGGCCGTGTACAGCGAGGCCGGCAGCGATTACATGTACATCGCCGACCGCCTGCAGCGCAAGTTCCAGACCGCCGCCATGATCGCCCCGCAGCCGGCGGTGCGCGCCGCAGAAAAACCAACCCGTCTGGGCGTCATCTACTTCGGCAGCACCAGCGGTGCGATGGACGAGGCCCTGGCGCACTTGAGCGCCAATGACATCCACCTGGACGCCATGCGCATCCGCGCCTTCCCCTTCCCGCAGGCGGTGAAGGACTTCATCCTGGCGCATGACGCGGTCTTCGTCGTCGAGCAAAACCGCGACGGCCAGCTGCGCACCCTGCTGGTGAATGAGCTGGAGATCGACCCGGCGCGCCTGCGCAAGCTGCTGCACTTCGATGGCACCCCGATCACCGCGCGCTTCATCGCCGCGGCCATCACCAAGCAAGTCCATGAACTGGCCGTGTCGCCGAAAGAGGTGAAGGCATGACCTACATCGCCAAACCCACGCTGCACCACCCCACGCTGACCAAGAACAAGGTCGGCTACACGCGGCGCGATTACGAGGGCCGCATCTCCACGCTCTGCGCCGGCTGCGGGCACGACAGCATCAGCGCCGCCATCATCCAGGCCTGCTGGGAGCTGGATATTGCCCCGCACCGCGTCGCCAAGCTGTCGGGCATCGGCTGTTCATCCAAGACGCCCGACTACTTCCTCTCCGCCAGCCATGGCCTGAACAGCGTGCACGGGCGCATGCCTTCATGTCTCACCGGCGCCTCGCTGGCCAACCGCGAGCTGCTGTACCTGGGCGTCAGCGGCGATGGCGACTCGGCCTCCATCGGCCTCGGTCAGTTCGCCCACGCCATGCGCCGTGGCGTGCCGATGGTCTACATCGTCGAAAACAACGGCGTCTACGGCCTCACCAAGGGCCAGTTCTCGCCCACGGCCGACAAGGGCAGCCAGAGCAAGAAGGGCGCGACCAATATCGACTCCGCGGTCGATCTGGTCAGCCTGGCACTGCAGCTCGGCGCCACCTACGTGGCGCGCGGCTTCAGCGGCGACAAGGCGCAGCTGGTGCCGCTGATCGAGGGCGCGCTGCGCCATGGCGGCGCGGCCTTCATTGATGTGATCAGCCCCTGCGTGGCCTTCAACAACCACACCGGCAGCACGCGCAGCTACGACCATGTGCGCGAGCACAACGCCGCGCTGAACCGCATCGACTTCATCGACCTGGCCGCCGAGCAGAAGGCCGAGCCGGCGCCGGGCGAGGTGATGGAGCTGACGCAGGCCGACGGCTCGCTGCTGCGCTTGCGCAAGCTGCGCGAGGAGCACGACCCGACCAGCCGCCTGGCCGCTATGACCACCATCCAGACCCTGCAGCAGGAGGGCGAGCTGCCCACCGGCCTGCTGTTCGTGGACCCGGCGGCGCGAAATCTCCACCAGCAGATGAAGCTGCCGGCCGGCGCGCTGAACCGCCTGGGCGAGACCGAGCTCTGCCCAGGCGCGGCGCAGCTGGAGCGCATCAACCAGGCCTTGCGCTGAGGCTCAAGCGCGACAAAGCTGTGCCCTAGCGCACAGCGGCTGCAGGGCGCTTGCGATAGGCTAGTTGCCCAATGTTGCAAGCGCTCACCAGCCGGCCCTGGGGCCGGCTCCGACAAGGCGTGGCCGGACTGCTGGCAGCGTGGCTGCTGGCCGCTGGGGCTGCGCCGCGGCCCGAGCTGGCCGAACCGCGCTTCGAGAGCATCGGCGATGCCGCGGCGGTGTCGGACGGCGTGGTCTCCACGCTCGCCGTCGATCCGCGCGGCTTCCTGTGGGTCGGCACGGCCATCGGCCTGGTGCGTTTCGATGGCTACGAGTTCCTGCAGCTGCGCCTGCCCTCGGACAGCAAGCGGCCGAACGCCACCAGCTTCGTGCGCACCCTGCTGCCGGCGCGCGACGGCACGCTCTGGGTCGGCACCGACAGCGACGGCCTCGGCCAGCTCAACCCCGACAGTGGCGAGTGGCGCTTCTTCCGCCCCGACGCGACGAACCCCGAAGGTTTCGCGCGCGGCACCGTGCGCGCCCTGATCGAGGACCCGGAGGGGCGCATCTGGGCCGGCACCGTGGGCGGCGGGCTGCAGCAGGTCGACCCCGCCACGGGCAAGGTCACGCACTTCGGCCCGGCCCAGGGCCTGCCGGACGATCGGGTGCAATCGCTGGCCCTGGACAACCAAGGCACGCTCTGGGTAGGCACCTGGAACGGCCTGGCGCTGCGCGCGCGCGGCCAGGCGCGTTTCGAGCCCGCCGCCCTGCCGCTGGCGGGCGAGGATGGCGCGCTGGGCGGCCGCATCATCTCGGTGCTGCGCTTTGACAGCGCCGGCGTGCTCTGGGTCGGCACCCAGCGCGGTGAGCTGCTGCGTGTCAATCTGCGCAGTGGCGCCGCCACCTGGGTGGACCGCGGGGACAGTGGGGGCGGCGCCGTGCAAGCCCTGGTGGAGATGGACCGCGACGAGCTCTGGGTCGGTCGCGGCCATGCGCTGGAGATCCGCCGCCGCAGCGACGGACAACTGCTGCGCCTGATGCGCCACCGCGCCAGCCGGCCCTGGGGCCCGGCCGGTTCGGACATCCGCGCGATGACGCGCGACGCCAGCGGCGTCCTTTGGATGGGCAGCTATGGCGGTGGCCTGCAGCGCCACGCCGCCGAGACGCCGGCGCTGTGGGTGCGGCGCGGCGAATTGGACGAGGACAGCGTGCTCGGCGTGGTGGACGTGCGCAGCCTGATCGAGTTGCCCAACGGCGAGATCTGGGCCGGCACCAATGACCGTGGGGTGGCCGTACTCGACCCCGAGCTGCGCCTCCAGGCCAGCTTCCGCCCCGGTCAGCAGGGCTACCCCAGCGGCCGCGTGGGCGGCATCGCGCGCTCGCAGGACGGCCAGGTCTGGGCCGGGGCGGGCGACAAGGTCAGCCAGTTCGACCCGCAGGCGCGCCGCTTCCTGGGCACCCATGCCCTGGGCCGCGGCACCGTGCGCGTGATGCTGGGGCCGCGCGATGGCAGCGTGCTGGCAGGCACGTCGGACGGCCTGTTCCGCAAGGCCGCCGGCGCCGCGCGCTTCGAACGCCTCGCGCTGGCCGACGGGCAGGCGCTGAAGGCCGACATCAATGCCCTGATCGAGGACGGCGAGGGGCGGGTCTGGGTGGGCGGGGAGCGCGGGCTGTTCAGCCTGGCGCCGGGCGCCAGCGTGCTGGAGCCCGCGCCGCTGGCACCGGGCGAGAGCCTGGGCGACGACGCCGTGCTGGGCCTGCTGGTTGATGCCCGCCAGCAGCTCTGGCTGGACAGCTCCGCCGGGCTGCGCCGCCTGGTACGCAGCCCGCAGGGCCTGCGCATCGAGCTGGTGAGCGAGCGCATCGGCCAGGGCGGCAAGTCCTTCGGGGCCAATCTGATGCAGGACAACCGCGGCCGCATCTGGACGCACCGCGGCGTCTTTGACCCGGAGACCGGCCAGTTCGACGAACTCACCAGCGCCGATGGCGTGGACGTGGGTACCGCCTGGTTTCGCTCCTACGCGCCGCTGCGCGACGGCCGCATGCTGTTCGGCGGCAGCCGCGGCCTGCTGGTGCTGGACCCGCACCGTTTCGTGCCCTGGCGCTACCAGCCGCCGGTGGTGGCCACCGAGCTGCGCATCAATGGCCAGGCCGAGCCGCTCAGCCGGCTGCAGCCGCAACTGCGCCTGATGCCGGGGGAGCGCAACTTCAACCTCGAAGTGGCGGCGCTGGACCTCAGCCTGCCCGGCCGCAACCGTTACCGCCACCGGCTCGAAGGCTTCGATGCTGACTGGATCGTTTCCGACGCCAACGAGCGCCAGCTCAACTACGGCGGCCTGGCACCGGGCCACTACCGCCTGCTGGTGCAGGGCAGCAACCGAAACGGCCACTGGAGCCCCAAGCTGCTGGAGCTGGAGATCGAGGTGGTGCCGGCCTGGTGGCAGACCTGGTGGGCGCGCGTGCTGGGCGTGGTGGGCGTGCTGACGGTGCTGTATGCCGCCGTGCAACTGCGCACCGGGCTGCTGCGCCGCCGTCAGGGCGAGCTGGAGGCTCGCGTGGCCGAGCGCACGCTGGCGCTGGAGACGCTCTCCGAAGCCCTGAAGGAAAAGACCGAGGCGCTGGAGCAGTCGGCCCTGACCGACCCGCTGACCGGGCTGCGCAACCGCCGCTTTGTCACCGAGCGCCTGGACGATGACCTGCACCTCGTGCTGCGGCAGCACGAAGAGGCCCTGCGCCAGGGCCAGCCGCCGCCTTCGGATTCCGATCTGTGCTTCTTCCTGCTGGACCTGGACCACTTCAAGCAGGTCAACGACCAGCACGGCCATGCCGCAGGCGATGCGCTGCTGATGCAGATGCGCGAGCGCCTGCACGAAGTCTTCCGCGAGAGCGACTATCTGGTGCGTTGGGGCGGCGAGGAGTTCCTGGTGGTAGCGCGTGGCAGCTCACGCGCCAGCGCGCCCGATCTGGCCGAGCGCGCGCGCCGCGCCGTGGTGGAGCGCCCCTTCATGCTGCCGCAGGGCCGCACCCTGGTGCGCAGCTGCTCGATCGGCTTCGCCTGCTTCCCGCTGCTGCCTTCCGAGCCGCGGGCCACCGGCTGGGCCCTGGTGGTGGACCTGGCCGACGCGGCGCTGTACTGCGCCAAGCGCGAGGGCCGCAACCGCTGGGTGGGGGTGCTGGATGCCGACCCCGCCACCCTGGTGCGCCTGCACGCCGGCCTGCCCGAGCGCGGCCGGCTGCCCGAGGGGCTGCAGGTCTTGCGCGGCCCGGCGGGCGCGGCCGGCCCGGCGCCGGGTGCGCCGCAGGCCTGAGGTCTCGGTTCCTAGGCGCGTGCCGCCAGGCCCTCGAAGCAGCTCGTCAGCAGCCAGTCCAGGATCTCTTCGTCGCGGTATTCGCCGCCGGCCTTGAGCACGCCCAGCACTGGGTCGCAGGCGCGCGCGAACACCGTGTAGAGGATCACCGTGCCCGGCAGGCCCGGATGCAACTGGCCCGCGGCCTGCGCGGCCTCGATCCACTCGCCCAGGTGTTCACTCAGGGTCATCAGCCGGTCCAGGTAGGGCCGGTGGTTCATCAGGGCCTGGCGCAGCGCCGAGTTCTGCGCGGGCAGGCTCGGCATGGCGCCGGCCAGCTGGCGTTCCATGGCCCAGCGCACCACGGCGCGCAGCTGGTCCAGCGGACGGGCTTCCGGTACGGCCTGGCGTAGCGCCACGAAGGCGAGCGCGTCGTCCAGCACCCGCACCATGGCGGCGGCGGCCAGGGCCTCCTTCGATTCGAAGTGCTTGTACAGGCTGGCCTTGGCGATGCCGACCTCCGCCGCCACCGCGTCCACGGTCATCGCCTCAAAGCCCTTTTCGGCCAGCAGGCGGTTGACGGCCACCACGATGGCGTCTTCACGCGCCAGCAGCACCTGTTCCCGGAAAGAGGGCTTGTTCATCCCGTCATTTTAGGAAGGCCTCAGAACGGCCCGTTCGAAGTGCAACTATCCGGGCGAGAAAAAGACCACACAGTTCACTAAAAATACTTGGCGGTATAGATTGCGACCAATCGGACCAATCCGATGCGATTTCAACCTCAAGGAGCAAGACCATGTTGCGATGGCTGCGGCTGTGGGCCGCTGGAACGGCGTTGGGTTTGCTGGCCGCTTGCGGCGGCGGCAGTGATGAACCCCAGACCCTGGTGGAGCGCTTGAAGAAGGACCCCGAGACCCAGGTGCTGGCCGAAGCCGTGGCCGCCGCCGGCCTGGACGGCGCGCTCAGCGGCACCGGTCCCTTCACCGTGTTCGCCCCCAATGACGCAGCCTTCACCGCGCTGCTGGCGGAACTGGGCGTCAGCAAGGCCCAGCTGCTGGCCGACAAACCCTTGCTGGAAGCCGTGCTGCGCTACCACGTGCTCAGCGGTCGCGTGCTGCGCGCCGAGGTGCCGCTCGGCAAGGCCATCAGCCCGCTGGCGGGCGGCGTGTTCAAGATCGAGACCAGCGGCAACTTCCTGCAGTTCACCGATGGCCGCAACCGCACGGGCTTCATCCAGAGCACCGACCTGCTGGCGCCGAACGGCGTGGTCCACAAAATCGAGCGCGTGATGCTGCCGGCCAACCGCAACCTGGTGCAGACCGCCCAGTCCCGCGCCGACTTCAGCCTGCTGGTGGAAGCCGTGGTGGCCGCCGACCTGGGCAACACCCTCAGCGGCACAGGCCCCTTCACCGTGTTCGCGCCCACCAATGCGGCGTTCGCGGCCCTGCTCACCGAGCTGGGCATGACGAAGGAGCAGTTGTTCGCCAACAAGGCTCTGCTCAGCCAGGTGCTGCGCTACCACGTGGTGCCCGGGCGCGTGCTCAAGGCCGAGGTGCCCATCGGCGCGGCCATTGCCACCGCCCAAGGCGAGAGCCTGAGCATTGCCGCCAATCTGGAGGTGACGGACCGCAACGGTCGCAAAGCGCGCATCACCGGCACCGACGTGCTGGCCAGCAACGGCGTCATCCATGTGCTGGACCGCGTGATCCTGCCCAAGATCCCGACCGTGGTGGAGGCCGCGCTGGCCACGCCGCAGTTCAGCATCCTGGCCGAAGCCGTGGTGGCGGCCGACCTGACAGGCGCCCTCAGCGGCGCGGGCCCCTTCACCGTGTTCGCACCCACCAATGACGCCTTTGCCAAGCTGCTGGCCGAGCTGGGGGTCAGCAAGGCGCAGCTGCTGGCCAACAAGCCGCTGCTGACCCAGGTGCTGACCTACCACGTGGTGCCGGGCCGGGTGTTCAAGGCGGGCGTGCCGGTGGGCAGCCCCATCACCACCCTGCAGGGCCAGCGCTTCGTGGTGGATGCGAATCTGCGCATCACCGACGCGCGCAACCGCCAGGCCGGCATCACCGCCACCGACACCTTGGTGCTGAACGGCGTGATCCACACCCTGGACACGGTGATCCTGCCCGCGCCCTGAGGGGCGGGGCTTCCCGGGCGCTACACGGCGTTCAAGGCCTCCGCTGCGCCCGGCAGCAGCACGCTGCCGCGGCGCGAGCGCTTGGCCAGCAGCAGCAGCTGGTCGGCCGCGCGCAGCAGGCCGGCGGGGGAGGGCGGCGCCTGCAGGCTGTCCGTCACCCCGGCCGAGAAGCTCAGGCTGCCGAGCTGCCCGCCCCCTTCCAGCTCGAACACCTGGGTGCGCCAGGCCTCCAGCAGCTCGGCCACCATGCGCTGGGCGTCCAGCGCGGGGGTGTTGGGCAGCAGCAGGCAGAACTCCTCGCCGCCGTAGCGGAAGGCCAGGTCGCTGCGGCGCAGGCGCTGGCGCAGCAGGGCGCCCAGCGCGGCGAGCAGCTGGTCGCCCACCGGGTGGCCGTGGGTGTCGTTGACCTGCTTGAAATGGTCCAGGTCCAGGATGGCCACGGCCAGCGGGCGCTGCTCGCGCAGGGCCAGGGCCAGCTGCGCAGGCAGGGTCTCGTTGAGCTGGCGGCGGTTGGCCAGGCCCGTGAGCGCATCCTGCGTGGCCTGCTGGCGCAGCTGCACCTGCAGGGCCTCGACCTCGGAAATCTTGCGCTGCAGGTGCTGGTTCACCTCGGCCAGCACGGCGCGGGCGCGCTCGGCCTCGGCGTGGCGGCGCTCCTGTTCTTCCAGGCGCAGGCGCAGCTGCATCAGCTCGGTCTGCAGCAGCGCGGCCTGCTGACGCGCGGCCGAGGCCCGCGCCGCACGCTCGGCCTGCAGCGCGCGCGCGCTGTGCAGCGCGGCCAGTGCGGCGGGGGCGTCGCCGCTGGCTTCCAGCAGCTCGGCGCGCAGCTCGGCCAGGTCACAGCGCAGGCGCATGCCAGGGCGTGCATCGCCCAGCGCGCGCTCGCAGGCGTCCTGCAGCACCTGCAGGCGCACCAGGGCGCCGGCGGTGTCGCCGCGCAGATGGGTGGCCAGCGCCTGCGCCATGCCCAGCTCCAGGCGGTCGTCCGGCAGCTGGGTGGTGGGGTTCACCCGCGCCATCAAGTCCTGCGCCAGCTCCGGCGTGCCGGCGCGCAGTGCGCACAGGGCCAGGGCCTCGAAGTGCATGGGCAGCAGGCCACGGCCGCTGCCATCGGGCTGGGCGTTGGCAATGGCGTGCACATTGGGCAGGGCTTCGCGGGCACGGCCCAGGCCGGTCAGCGCCACCACGCGGTTTACCAGCAACACGGTGTGGGCGCGGCCATGGCTGCATTGATGGATGCGCTCCAGCCCGCGCTCGATCTGGCGCAGGGCCTCGTGCAGGTCACCCAGCTCCAGCAGCTCGTGCGAAAGATTGGCGTGCAGGGCCACGTCGTAGCCCAGGCCGCGCTTGGGGCCGGCCTCGCGCAGGGCTTGGGCCATGCAGGCCATGGCCTGTTCTGATTCGCCGCGCGCCGAATGGCAGCCCGCCAGCGCATTCAGGTAAATGGCGAGCTGCTCGCGGCGCAGGGTGCGCAGGGCTTCATCGCGCAGCGGGTGCAGGAGGTCGGCGGCGCGCTGCACCTGGCCCTGGCGCCACAGCGCGCGGGCCAGGCCGGCCACGGCCAGCAGCTCGGCACCACGTTCCTGCAGCTGCGCGAAGCGGGTGCGTGCGGCGCTCAGCTCGGTTGCGGCGGCGGACGGACTGGCGAAGGAGAGGCGGTGAAAGCCACGCACCAGCTGCGCCCAGGCCTGGCCGAGCGCGTCCTGGCTGTCCTCGGCGCGCACGTGGGCCTCTTCGATCAGCTCGTAGGCCGCGCCGG
Organism: Inhella sp.; assembly: GCF_041912635.1. Classification (GTDB taxonomy): domain Bacteria; phylum Pseudomonadota; class Gammaproteobacteria; order Burkholderiales; family Burkholderiaceae_C; genus Inhella. The sequence continues at coordinate 20,444 of NZ_JAYRMO010000021.1, read as the reverse complement.
CATCGGTGTGCAGCAGGCGCCAGGCCTTGTGGGCCAGGCGCGTGGCGGGACTGGGGCTGAGGCCACTGCCGGCGGCCGGGCCGTGCGTTGCGGGGTACAGGGACATGGGGGCGCACGCTAGCCCATGCGCGCCGCCCGCAACAGGCCCCCCGAAGGTAGGACGCTCGAACCGGCCCCAGGGCCAACCCTGGCGCCGATCCAAAAAACGGGAAAACCCTAAGTTGCGCAGCTGCCGCAGCCAGCCGCAGCGCCGCTGGGCGCAGCCACGGCGTGCGGCTGGGCGGGGTCGAAGCCCAGCTGCTGCATGGTGAACACGAGGGCCGCGTCCATCATCTCAGCATGCTGGGGGAACCATTCGGCCAGTGCCGGCACCAGGCGGGCCAGCGGCTCCCACTCGCCCTTGTCGAGCGCGCAGCTGCGCACCTCGCGCATCAGCTCCAGCACCATCTGGTGCTGGCGGCTGTGGCAGTTCTCGGGCGTGAAGCCGGTGGCGGCCATCCAGCCCTCTTCCATCGCGAAGTGCTGCTCGGTATGGGCCAGCAGGGCGTCGAAGGCGGGCAGGGCGCCGGCACCGGCCTGCGGCAGCACGGCCGCGGCCAGGGTGTTCAGCAGTTCGACGAACTCCTGGTGGGTGCGGTCGATCTGCGGCTGTTGCAGGGCCAGGGCGTCGGTCCAGGTCAGGGCTTCATTCATGGGCGGGATTGTCCGGGGCGCGCGCCGCGGCCACCACCGCTTAGATCAAGTCCTGCCATCATGGCCAGCCGCACAAGGAGCACAGGGATGGCGGAGTTTGCGGAAGCGACGGCGAAGGGGCGGTGGCACGGCCTGGCCCTGGGCCTGCTGCTCGCGCTGGCGGCCGGCACGGCGCTGGCAGGGGGCTGCCAAGCGCCCAGCCTGGGCCCGGGCCTGTGTGACGCCGACGTCGATGGCGTGGCCGACCCGCCCCGCCAGGCGCGCGAGTGGCTGGACCCGCCCACGCTGGTGATCGGCGTGGTGGCCCTGAGCGGCTCCGGCCCGGGCCTGGTGGCGGTGCGCGCGAACCTGGAGCCGCTGCGCGCGCACATCGAGCGCCAGCTCGGGCGCAAGACGGTGTTCCTGCTCGCCCGCGACACGCGCGACCTCAGCCGGGCCTTCCGCGCCCAGCAGGCCCATCTGGTGCTGATGCACACCGGGGCGGTGGAGGAAGAGGTGGCCTGTGGCGGCTTGCTGCCGCTGGCGCAACCGGTGGGGGCGGACGGCGAGCTCTCGGGCTACCGCATGGAGATCGTCGTGCCCGCGGCCTCGCCGGTGCGCGAACTGGCACAGCTGCGCGGGCTGACGCTGACTTTCGTCGACGAGAGCTCCGCCAGCGGCTACAAGCTGCCCGTGGCCCTGCTGCGCCGCGAAGCCGGGCTGGAGCTGGGGCGCGACTACCGTGCCGAGTTCTCCGGCCGGCACGACGGCTCGATCCTCGCCGTGTCCGGCGGCCTGGCGCAGGCCGCGGCGGTGGCCGGCAGCATCCGCCGGCGCCTGGAACGCGAGGGCCTGGTGACGCGCGACAGCCTGCGCGTCATCTACGCCTCGCAGGTCCTGCCCAAGCCGCCCTGGGGCGTCAGCCACCGCCTGCATCCGCAGCGCGTGCAGGCCTTGCGCGCCGCCCTGCTCAGCTTTCCGGGCGGGCCCAAGGGTCTGCAGGAGGGCGACAGCCTGCGCCCGGCGCGTTACCGCGAGGACTGGGCCGGCATGCGGGAGCTGAACCGCCTGATCGGCTCCACCCCGAGCTGCCTGCGGGCGCCGGCAAGGCCCTGAGCCGAGCTGCGGATCAGGGGTGGTAGCGCGTCCAGCGCCCCGGGCGGGCAAAGGCGAAGAGCTGCAGGCCGGTCGCTTGGGCGGCGCGCAGCGCCAGCGCCGTGGGGGCGCTCATCGTCACCAGGCAGGGCAGGCCCACGCGCGCGGCCTTGTGCACCAGCTCGAAGCTGGCGCGGCTGGTGAGCAGGGCAAAGCCGCCGGCCGGGTCGAGCGGGCGCTGCGCCAGCCGGCCGATCAGTTTGTCCAGCGCGCAATGGCGGCTCACGTCCTCGGCCAGCTCCAGCAGCTCGCCCTGCGGGTCGGCAAAGGCGGCGGCGTGCGCGCCGCCGGTGGCACTGTTCAGCGCCTGCCGGCCGGGCAGGGCAACCAGCGCGCTTTCGATGGCGCCCTCGGCCAGCTGCAGCGGCGCCAGCGCCCGCGCGGGCAGGGCGAGCAGCGTGCGCTGGTCTTCGATGCCGCACAGCCCGCAGCCGCCCGGCACCGCGCCCAAGCGGCGGCGGGCGCGCAGGGTCTGCAGGCGCGGCTCGGGCAGTTGGATCAACACCGACAGCCCGGCGCCAGCCGGCAAGGCCTGCAGGTCAAGGATCTCAGCGGCGTGCTCCACCAGGCCCTCGCTCAGGCAAAAGCCCAGCGCCAGGGCCTCGGCATCGAGCGGCGTGGCCATCAGGGTCAGCGCCACCTCGTCGTTGAAGACCAGGGTGACGGGCGCTTCTTCCACCAGCTGTTCCGCCGCGAGCTGGCCGTCGCTGCGCCGCCCCGGTGCGGCGGCCTGGCCGCTGGCAAAGGCGTCGGGGGCGGGGCGGGCCCAGTCCAGGGGGTCAACAGCGGGCATGGCGGGCGGGCAGGCAGGTTTCAATCGTTGCGGCCGGGCCTGGCGCGCGAAGTGCGGCTGAAACCCGGGCCGCGCATCATGGCGCCAATCACTCCCCCTGCCCCGCCATGACCACCCCCCTGTTCGTTGAGCGCGAGTTCCCGTCCCGCATCGCCAACCTGGGCTTCTTCGTGGCGCTGCCGCAGAACTGGCAGCCGCTGGAGCTCCCTGACGAGGAGCCGGACTTTTCCGATGCCCGCAAGCTCTTCGGCCTGGCCGCCGCCCACGCCCCCTATGCCGCATTGGTGTTCACCGCCGCCGCCCGCCCGGCCTTCGACGACGGCACGGTGCAGGACTGGGCGCGCTGGCTGATCGAGCAGCATGGCGTGGACCTGCGCACGCTCGGGCCCGGCCAGCTCGGCAGCCTGCCTGCCATCCTGGGCCAGTGCGCGCCCGAATCCGACATGGGCCCCATGCAGACGCATTTCGCCTTCGCCGAAGACGGCGGCCGGCTGATCCACCTCAGCCTCACCGGCCCCGAGGAACTGCAGGCCCAGACCTGGCAGGCCTGGCAGCAGGTGCTGCGCAGCTTCCGCCTCGCCGCCCCGCAAGGCCCGAGCGTGCCGCTGGCCCCGGCACCCGCGGTGCACCAGGCCCCGGCCGACGCACCGGTGGCCGATGTCGGCCAGTTCGCCCTGCCCGGCGGCCTGGCCACGCTGCAGCAGGATCACCCCCTGCAGCAGGCTTGGCTCAGCCAGGGCCAGGGCTTTGCCCCGCCCATCCGCGCGGCCGACGAAGCGGGCGGCCGTGCCTGGGTGGCCAGCATGGCCTTGCAGGCCGTGCTGGCCCTGCCCACCGGCTGGCATGCGCTGGACGACAGCCGCCGCCTGCTGCTGCTGCACCCCGACAACTCGGTGCAGATCAGCCTGCAGCGCCTGGCCGCGCCCGAGGGCCTGGCCGCCCTGCTGGATCAGATCGAGGCCCAGACCCGCGCCGACTACCCCGCCCCGCAGTTCCTGCGCCTGCAATGCGGCCCCGTGCAGGGCCTGGCCGTGCGCGGCATTGCCGATGGTGACCAGGCCCTGGAACAGATGCATCTGCTGCTGCCTGCGGAGGAAGGTTTCGCCGTGCGCGCCCGCGTCACCGCCACGCCCGCGGCGGCATCCCAGGCCGGCGACTTGGCCGAGGCCCTGCTGCACAGCCTGCAGTTCGTCAGCGAGCTGGCCGAACCCGAAACCCCGGTGCACGACGAGCGCCCCGAATGGGCCCGCCAGGCCGAAGCCCTGGAAGCCCAGGGCCGCCTGGCCGAGGCCGAGCGCCTGATGCTGGACAGCTGCCCCTACCTGGGGGTGCTGATCTCGGTGGCCGAGATGTACCGGCGCGAGATGGGGCGCTGCCTGGCCCGCGGCGAAGCCGCAGCCGCCGCCAGCGCCCGTGAAGCGGCGGTGCGCTGGGCGCACGCCTATGCGGCCAGCGCCACCAGCGGCGGCGAAGGGGTGGCGCTATCGCGCGAGCGCGATGAGTTCCTCGCCCGGTTGGGTTGAGGCCTCTCAACCGCTTACGCGCGGACCTGATCGTGCCGGCGGCTTACAAGGGCTTGGCCACGCTGCGGTAGACCCAGAAGCGCGGCAGGCACAGGCCGGTGACGATGACGGCCACCAGGCACACCAAGCCGCCGCTCCAGATCGCGATCGGCACGTCCCAGGCGTCGGCCATGAAGCCGGCGCGGGCATTGCCGATCAGCGGGCCGGTGAGGTAGCTGATCATCTCGATGCCGGCCAGGCGCCCGCGCATCTCGTTCGGAATGGTCTCGTTCCAGATCGTGTTGCGGAACACGCCGCTGACCATGTCGGCGGCGCCGGCCAGGGCCAGGCAGAGCAGGGCGGCCAGCAGGCCCGGGGCGAAGCCCAGGGCGACGATGCCGAGCGCCCAGACCCCGGCGGCCAGCACGACGGCGCGGCCATGGCGGCGCACCCGGCCGGTCCAGGCGCTGAACAGACCGATCAGCAAGGCACCCACCGCCATGGCGGACAGCAGCCAGCCGACTGCATCGGGCCGGCCGCTGGCCGTCGCCATGGCCGGGAACAGCGCGACCGGAAACGCGAAGGCCATGGCGACGATGTCGACGATGTAGGTGCCCATCAGCTCGGGCCGGGCCCAGGCGAAGCGCAGGCCGGCGGCCAGATCGGCGAGCAGATGCGGGCGCTCGCCATCCGGCTCGGGCATGGCAATGCGGGCGCGGGGGATGAAGGCGATGAAGGCCAGCGCCAGCACGAAACTCAGCAGATCGAACAGATAGGCGCCCTGCGCGCCCCAGCCGGCCAGCATCAGGCCCGCCAGCGCCGGCCCCGCCACCATCGTGAGGGTGCCGCGCACCGAGCTGAGCGTGGCCACGGCGGCGTAGTCCTCGCGCTGCGCCAGCTTCTGCGTCAGGGCTTCCAGCGCCGGGCGGTGGAAGCCGCTGGCCCCCTGCAACACGGCCACCAGGGCGTAGATCATCCACACGCTCGGTTCGGCCGCCAGGGTGTTGGCCAGCAGGCCGGCCAGGCACAGGCCCATCAGGGCCTCGCAGACCATCAGCAGGCGCTTGCGATCGACGCGGTCGGCCACCGCGCCGCCCAGCAGGCCACAGCCCAGCACCGGAATCAGCTGCACCAGGCCGAGCAGGCCGACCTGGGCGTTCGAATGCGTCAGCTCGTAGAGCTGCCAGGGCACGGCCACATAGCTGACCATGGTGCCCAGGCCGGACACCAGCTGGCTGAAGAAGAGCAGGGCGAAGGCGCGGTCGCGGCGCAGCGGGCCGATGTCAAGCAGCATGGCGGCTCACTGGGGAAGGTCGAGGAATTCGCGCATCGCCGCCAGTTCGGCTTCGAGCGCAGGCCCGAAGGCCGCTTCCTTCGGGCGCCGCTCCACAAAGCCGAGTTCGTGCTGCAGCCGCCCCTTGACGACCTTCAGATTGGCCCAGCCGATCACCGCGTCGCGCCACAGCAGGGGCAGGGCGAAGTGGCCGCGCACCCGCTTCGCCGCCGGGGTGTAGGCCTCGAAGCGGTAGGCCCAGCCCCACAGGCGCTCGAAGCGGCGGCGGTCCCAGACGACCGGGTCGAAGGGCGCAAGCAGGCGCACCTTGGCCGGGATGCGCCAGCCGCGTGCCGGGTCTTCGTCGGCCGGCCAGTACCAGTCCGTGCCTTCGACCTTGGCCCGCGCAAGGCGCGCCTTGGCGCGTGCCAGCGTGGTGGCGCGCAGCGCCTGCCACTGCGGGGCGGCGGCCGTCAGCATGCTGATCAACGTGGAGAGGCTGCCGGCCGGCAACGGGGCGTACTTCTGCACCAGGGCGTCGGCCATGGCGTCCATGGCGGCCTGCGGGTCGGGCGTTTCGGGCCAAGGAGCCGCCAGCGCGTAGCAGCGGGTGCCGTTGTCGCGCCGCACCACGTCGAGCCGGCTGCGGTAGTGCAGGCCGTCGAGCAGCTCGGTGCTGAGCCGGCTGTTGCCGCCGAACCAGTTCTTCACGCTGCCATGGTTCAGGGCGGCGTCCACGTCGGCGGGGTGGGCCTCGCCCAGGCGCGCCACTTCGGCGAGCACGGAGTCGGCCAGCTTCCAGCGCGCCTTGTCCCACACGCGCCGGGCCGTGCGCGGATGCATGTGCGCGCGCAGCTCGGGGGTGAGGAAGCCGTAGTTGATGAAGAAGTCTTCCTGCAGCGGCAGCCGGGGGTAGCGGCGCTCCAGATCACCGGCCCGGTAGGCTTTGACGCGATGGCGCAGCGTCAGGTCCTGCGCACGCGCCGGGGCGCGCAGCGGGTCGGCCTGCACGAAGCCGCCCAGGCGTCGCACGGCCTCCATCAGCGTGGTGGGTGCGAACAGGCTGCGCGCCACGGCGTAGCGGCGCAGATCGGACAGGGTCGGGCTTGACATTCAACTTGGCTTGAAGCTGAGACTGGGCGGCCATTGTGGTTTCGAGGATCCGTTTTGACCGAAGTTCATTACCTGCGCTGGGTGCGTGCCAGTGCGCTGTACGACCTGATCGTGACCTGGCCGCTGGCCACGCCCTGGACGCTGAGCCTGCTGCTGGCGCAGATGGCCGCGCTGCACCAGCAGTTGGGCCTGCCCGGTCAGCTACCCGTGCCCGATGCGCTGCACCTGTTGTTGGGTTCGCTGCTGGGCAGCCTGGTGCTAGTGTGGGCGGGCCTGCGGGTCTGGCGGCCCTCGGTGCTGCTGGGGCGACTGGACCTGCTGACGCGCGTGGCCTTCCTGAGTTGGGAGCTGTGGGCGGCGGCCCAGGGCCTGAGCCCGCTGCTCTTGGGCTTTGCCTTCTTCGAGGCCTTGTTTGGCGTGGCGCAGGCCTGGCCGCTGCGCCAGCCGGCGCTCAAAAGCGGCTGTTCTGATGCAGCTGTTCCTCGGTGTCCAGCTGCATCTCGTAGCTGAAGAAGCGGTTGCGGCCCTTGGCCTTGGCCTGGTAGAGCGCGTCATCGGCGCGCAGCAGCAGGCCCTCGGCGGTGGTGGTTTCGTCGGGCACGCAGGTGGTCAGCCCGCCGGAGAGCGTGACGTTGGGCGCCACCGGGGAGTCGGGGTGCGGGATGGCGGCGCGCGCCAGCGTGCGCAGCAGGGCGCGCGCGTAGGTCATGGCGCCGGAGCGCGGCGTGAGCGGCAGGATCAGCGCGAACTCCTCGCCGCCGTAGCGGCCGGCCAGGTCGCGCGGGCGCAGGCAGGCGTCGGTCAGCAACTGTGAGACCTGCTTTAGGCAGGCATCGCCGGCCACGTGGCCGGCGCTGTCGTTGAAGCGCTTGAAGTGGTCGATGTCCAGCAGGGCCAGGCTGAGCGGCTGGCCCTCGCGCCGGCAGGCGGCGATCTCCTGGTGCAGTCGCTCGTCGATGGCGCGGCGGTTGCACAGGCCGGTCAGGGCGTCATGGGTGCTGAGTTCGCGCAACTGGGCGTTGGCGGCGCGCAGTTCTTCCGAGCGCTCCAGCAGCTTGGCGCGCATCACCAGCAGGCGCTGCATGGCGCGCAGCTTGGCGCTGAGCAGGGTGGTGGTGATGGGCTTGCTGAGGAAGTCGTCGCCCCCGGCCTCGATGCCGCGCCAGACTTCTTCGTCGCCATTGCGGCCCGAGAGGAACAGGATGGGCGTCCAGCCGCCCTGCTCGGCGGCGCGGATCTGGCGCGCCACCCAGTAGCCGTCGTGGCCGGGCATTTCGACGTCGAGCAGGATCAAGTCCGGGCGCGACTGCATGAACAGGCGCACGGCGCCCTCGGGGTCGGCGCTTTCCAGCACGCGGTGACCGAGCGACTCCAGCGCCGCACGCGCCAGCAGACGCGGCACGGCCTGGTCGTCAACCACCAGCACGGTCAAGGATTCCTGGATGCTCAACATCGCGATCATTCTGCGGGGCGGCACAGAATAGAGCAGCGGTTCCCGCGGTCCACCCTCACAATGGGTGGATGGAATTTCCTTCGCTGGAAGGGATCAGGGTTTTCGAGAGGGGTTGGCTGTCATCCAACCAGGTCCTGATCCCCGCCGCAGCAGGTGAGAGTGGGGCCTTGCTGATTGATAGTGGACATGGTTTGCACTCCGAGCAGACCGTCTCTTTGTTGCGCGCGGAACTGCAGGGCCAGGGCCTGCGCGCGGTCCTCAACACCCATCTGCATTCCGACCACTGCGGCGGCAACGCGCGCCTGCAGCGCGCCTTCGGTGCCGAGGTCTGGGTGCCCGAGGGCGAGGCCGCCTTGGCGCGCCACTGGGAAGAGGCGGCACTCAGCCACGCGCTGAGCGGCCAGTACCTGCCGCGCTTCAAGGTGCAGCGCAGCGTCGCGGCGGGCGAGATCGTCGAGGCCGGCGGCCTGGTGTGGGAACTTCTGGCCGCCCCAGGGCACGACCCGCACGCGCTGATGCTCTTCGAGCGCGAGCGGGGTCTTCTGATCAGCGGCGACGCGCTGTGGGAGCGTGGCCACGCGGTGGTCTTCCCCGAACTGGTCGGCGAGTCCGGCTTCGAAGAAGCCCTGTGGACGCTGGAGACCATCGAGCACCTGCCGGTGCGCTGCGTCGTGCCCGGTCATGGTCGGGCCTTCGCGGATGTGGCCACTTCGCTGCGTCATGCGCGTGAATGCCTGATCCGCTGGCAGCGCGACCCCTTCATGCATGCCCGCCACGCGCTGCGCGTGCTCGTCAAGTACCACCTGATGGAGGTGGGGCGCGAACCGCTGGCGGCCACCTTGATCTGGGCCGCCGGGGTGCCGCTGCTGCGCCGCATGTGGGAGCGCTTTGCCCCGGTCGGCGTGGCCAGCCCGGCCAGTTGGTGCGAGCAGGTGCTGGGCGAGCTGCTGGGTCGCGGCCTGGCCCGGCGCGTGGGCGACGAGGTGCTGGATACGGCCTGAATGAGACAGGGCGCCCGTAGGCGCCCTGTCTGCAGTTCGAGACCTTGTGCCAGCGAGTGCCTCGCTGTCCAAAGCGGCTCGCCTCCGGGGCTTACAGCCCGGCTGCGGCGCGCAGTGCCGCTGCCTTATCAGTGCGCTCCCACGTGAACTCCGGCTCCTCGCGGCCGAAGTGGCCGTAGGCGGCGGTCTTCTCGTAGATCGGGCGGCGCAGGTCCAGCATCTCGATGATGCCGCGCGGGCGCAGGTCGAAATGGGCCTTCACCAGTTCGGCGATCTTGTCGTCCGGGATCTTGCCCGTGCCCTCGGTGTAGACCGTGATGTTCATCGGGTGCGCCACGCCGATGGCATAGGCCACCTGAATCTGGCACTGGCGCGCCAGGCCGGCAGCGACGATGTTCTTGGCCACGTAGCGCGCCGCATAGGCGGCCGAGCGGTCCACCTTGGTCGGATCCTTGCCCGAGAAGGCGCCGCCACCGTGCGGGCAGGCGCCGCCATAGGTGTCGACGATGATCTTGCGCCCCGTGAGGCCGCAATCCCCCTGCGGGCCGCCGATGACGAAGCGGCCGGTCGGGTTGATCAGGTACTTGGTGTCCTGCAGCCACTCCTTGGGCAGCACGGGCTTGATGATTTCCTCGATGACGGCCTCGTAGAACTCGGGCTTCATCTTGTCGCCCAGGCTCATCTCGGGGTCGTGCTGGGTGCTGAGCACCACGGTGTCGATCGAGTGCGGCTTGCCGTCCACGTAGCGCATCGTCACCTGGCTCTTGGCGTCCGGGCGCAGGAAGGGCAGGCGGCCGTCCTTGCGCAGCTGCGCCTGGCGCTCCACCAGGCGGTGCGAGTAATAGATCGGCGCCGGCATCAGCTCGGGCGTCTCGTCGCAGGCGTAGCCGAACATCAGGCCCTGGTCACCAGCGCCGGTGTTCAGGTAGTCGTCGCTGGCGTGGTTCACGCCTTGGGCGATGTCGTTGCTCTGCTTGTCGTAGGCCACCAGCACCGCGCAACCCTTGTAGTCGATGCCGTACTCGGTGTTGTCGTAGCCGATGCGCTTGATGGTGTCGCGCGCCACCTGGATGTAGTCGACATGCGCGTTGGTCGTGATCTCACCCGCCAGCACCACCAAGCCGGTGTTGCACAGGGTTTCGGCGGCCACGCGGCTGAGCGGATCCTGCTTGAAGATCGCGTCGAGAATGGCGTCCGAGATCTGGTCGGCGACCTTGTCCGGATGCCCCTCGGAAACCGATTCCGAGGTAAAGAGGAAATCGCTTTGGGCCACTTCTTAAACTCCTTCGAGATGTTGCAACGGGCGTTGCCGGATTCTTCGAGGGAGTCGCGGCGAACGCTTTAGCGGCATTTTTTCGCTCCGGTGGCCCGGAACTGCCGCCCCGCAAGTTGTCCTGTTAACTCGGCGACCCCGAGATTCTGCACCTGTTCATGTTTTTGCTTCGCTGGATGTCCCGCTGGCCTTTGTGGCTGTTGCACGCTTTAGGCGCCTGGGCGGGGTGGCTGGCGTTCGCCCTGTCCAGCGCCTACCGGCGCCGGCTCTGGGCGCAGGCGCGGGCCGCCGGGGCCAGCGCAGCGCAAGCCCGTGGCGCGGTGGCCGCAGCCGGGCGCATGCTGTTTGAGATCCCCTGGCTGTGGTTGCGCCCGCAGCAGCGGCTGCTGGGCGGCTGGGTCGAATGGGACGGTGCCGAGCGGCTGCAGGCTCTCTTGGAGCAGCGCCGTGGCCTGCTGATGATGACGCCGCACCTGGGTTGCTTTGAGGTGGCGGCTCAAGCCTATGCCGAACGCTTCGGCGCCGCGGCGCCCATGACGGCGCTGTACCGCCCGGCCCGCAAGCCCTGGCTGCGCGAACTGGTAGCCGCCGGGCGGGATCGCCCCGGCCTGAAGGCCGCCCCCGCCACCCTGGCCGGGGTGCGCCAAATGCTGCGCGCCCTGCGCCAGGGCGAAACCGTGGGCCTGCTGCCCGATCAAGTGCCGCCCGAGGGCCTGGGCGTCTGGGTGCCGTTCTTCGCCCGCCCGGCCTACACCATGACCCTGGCCGCGCGCCTGATGCGGCAGACCGGCGCCGCCGTGGTGCTGCTCTGGTGCGAGCGCCTGAGCTGGGGGCGCGGCTTCGTCGTGCATGTGCGCGACTTCCCGCTGCCCCCGCCCAACACCGACCTGGAGGGCCTGACGGCCCATGTGAACCGTGCGATGGAAGCCCTGATCCTGGAGGCCCCGCAGCAGTACCTGTGGGGCTACAACCGTTACAAAAACCCGCGCCCGCTGGATCTGGGGGCCGCGCCATGAAGCCTTGGGCGGGACGCATGGGCGCCCGGCTGGCCATCGGTCTGCTCTGGCTGCTGCACTGGCTGCCTCTGCCGGTGCTGGCCGCAATGGGCCAGGGTCTGGGCGCGCTGCTGTGGAAGCTGGCGCGCTCGCGCCGCCGCATTGCGCTGCGCAACCTGGAACTCTGCTTCCCCGAGAAGAGCGCGATCGAGCGCGAACAGCTGGCGCGCGAGCATTTCGGCTGGATGGGCCGGTCGATCCTGGAGCGCGGCCTGCTGTGGTTCGCGCCGCGTGAGCGGCTGCTCAAGTACCTGCATATCGAGGGTGACATCCTGCAGGCCGAACGCAGCGACAAGCCGGTGATGTGGCTGCTGCCGCACTTCGCCGGCCTGGAATGGGCGGCACCGGCGCTGATGCTGGGCCAGAGCCGGCCCGGCGTGGATGTCTACCAGCGCCAGAGCAATGCCGTGTTCGACGCCCAGCTGATGAAAGGCCGCGGCCGCTTCGGCCGCAATGCCTTCGTGGACCGCCACGACGGCATCCGCCCCGTCATCAAGTACATCCGCCAGGGTTTTGGCTTCGTCAATGCGCCGGACATGGACTTCGGCCCCAAGGACTCGGAGTTCGTGCCCTTCTTCGGCGTGCCCGCCGCTACCCTGCTGGCCCCGGCCAAGATGGCAGCCAGCCTGGACATGGTGGTGCTGCCGCTGGTGACGACGATGCTGCCGGGTGGCCAGGGCTACCGCGTGCACGCGCCGCCGCCGCTGCCGAACTACCCGAGCGGCGATGCCCTGGCCGACGCCCACACCTTCAACGCCTGGCTGGAGGCGCGCATCCGCGAGCAGCCGGCGCAGTACCTGTGGGTGCACAAGCGGTTCAAGACGCGGCCGGCGGGCGAGGCCTCCTTCTACTGAAGCCGACAATCGACCCCATGCGACTCGACTTCACCAAGATGCACGGCGCGGGCAATGACTTCGTCGTCATCGACGCCACGCGCCGCCCCTTCGATCTGACGCCGGCCCAGCTGCGCGCCCTGGGCGACCGCCGCTTCGGCGTGGGCTGCGATCAGATCCTGGTGGTCGAGCCGGCCTTGCCGGGCGACGGGGCGGACTTCCGCTACCGCATCTTCAATGGCGCCGACGGCAGTGAGGTCGAACAGTGTGGCAATGGCTCGCGCTGCTTCCTGCGCTATGCGCTCGACAAGGGCCTCACCAAGCAATCGCGCGTGCGCGTGCGCACCGTCAACGCTTTGCTGGAATTGGTGCAGGCCGACGACGGCCGCGTGCGCGTGGACATGGGCTCGCCGCGCATGGACCCGGTCAGCCTGCCCTTCGATGCCCAAGGGCTGCAGCCCGATGCGCGCGGCTTCTGGCCCCTGAGCCTGGCCGACGGCGTGGCCGTGCAGGCGGCGCTGGTGTCGATGGGCAACCCGCATGCGGTGTTGCTGGTGGACGACGTGGACGCCGCGCCCGTCGCTCTGCTCGGCCCGCAGGTGCAGGCGCTGTCTCGCTTCCCCCAAGGGGTGAACGTGGGCTTCCTGCAGATCCAGGCACGCGACCGTGCGCGCATCCGCGTCTACGAGCGCGGGGCCGGCGAAACCCTGGCCTGCGGCACCGGCACCTGCGCGGCCGTGGTGGCCGGCATTCGCGCCGGGCTGCTGGATGCGGCCGTGGAAGTGCAGGCGCGCGGCGGCCAGCTGCGCATTGAATGGGACGGCCAGGGCTCGGTCTTCATGACCGGGCCGGCGAGCACCGTGTTTGAAGGATCGATCGAACTGTGAGCATGAACCACGACCCGCGCATCGAAGGCATCACCGAGGCCGACATCGCCAACTACCTGGCCGCCAACCCGGCCTTCTTCGAGCGCCACGCCGAGCTGCTGCTGCATGTGCAGCTCAGCCACCCGCTGGGCCACCGCACGGTGAGCCTGCAGGAGCGCCAGGCCGAGATGCTGCGCGAGCGCATCAAGGGCCTGGAGCGCAAGATCATCGACATGATCCGCGCCGGCACCGAGAACCTCGGTCACTTCGAGAAGCTGCAGCGCTGGACCCTCGCGCTGATGCGCGAGCACGACCCCGCCGCCCTGCCCGAGCTGCTGCTGCGCGAGCTGCAAGAGCGCTTCCTGATCCCGCAGACCGCGCTGCGGCTTTTCCAAGCGGCACCGGCCTTTGCTGAGGCCCCATGGGCCGCGCCCGTCAGCGAAGACCTGCAGCGCTTCGCCGGCAGCCTGAGCGAGCCCTATTGCGGCATGAACAACGGCTTCGAGGCCGCGCAATGGGTGGCGGCCGAGGCCGGCCCCGTGGCCTCGCTGGCGCTCATTCCGCTGCGCCGCCCGGGCCAGCAGCAGGCCTTCGGCCTGCTGCTGCTGGGCTCGCCCGATGCCACGCGCTACCAGGCCGACATGGGCGTGGAGTTCCTGGTCAGCGTGGGCGAGGTCAGCAGCGCCGCACTGGCGCGCTTGCTGCCGGCGGATGAGCCTGCTGCCTGAACACAGCCAGCCCTATCTGCAGCATCTGCGGGTGGAGCGGCGCCTGGCCGAGCGCTCGCTGCTGCTCTACGAGGCGGCGCTGCAGCGCCTGCAAGCCGGCTGCGCGGCCCTGGGCACCGCGCCCCTGGGTCTGCGCCCCGCCGCGGCGCGCGAATTGCTCGCGCGCCTGCATGCCGGCGGCCTGGCGCCGCGCAGCCTGGCGCTGACGCTCTCGGCCTGGCGCGGCTACTACCGCTGGCTGGCCGCTCAGCGCTTGTTGGATCACGACCCCTTGGTGGGCTTGCGCGCCCCCAAGGCCGGCCGGCCGCTGCCCAAGGCCTTGGGCGTGGACGATGCCGTGGCCCTGGCCGCGCACCAGGCCGGTGACGAGCCGCTGGCGCTGCGCGACCACTGCCTGATCGAGCTGCTCTACGGCGCCGGCCTGCGCATCAGCGAAGTGCTGGGCCTGGATGTGGCGCCCGGCGGCGCCGGTTACCTGGATCTGCAAGCCGCCGAGGCCCTGGTGTTGGGCAAGGGCGGCAAGGTTCGCAGTGTGCCGCTGGGCCAGGCGGCGATTGCTGCCGTGCAAGCCTGGCTGGCCGTGCGCGCGCAGCTGGCCAAGCCGGATGAGCCCGCCCTGCTGGTGGGCGAGCGCGGCCGCCGCCTGAGCGCCAGCCATGCGCGCGTGCGCCTGGCCCAGGCCGCGCAGCAGGCGGGGCTGCCCACCCATGTGCACCCGCACATGCTGCGCCACAGCTATGCCTCGCACCTGCTGCAATCCAGCGGCGACCTGCGCGCCGTGCAGGAGCTGCTGGGCCACGCCAACATCCGCACCACGCAGGTCTACACGCGCCTGGACTGGCAGCACCTGGCCAAGACCTACGACGCCGCACACCCACGCGCAAAGCCCAAGGCCAAGCCCTGATCCCGGGCCGTGCTCCGGCCCGCCCGGGCCCGCAAAATGCGGCGCTTTCAACCCGCCCGGGGCGGCCTTGATGCGCAAGGCTCGACGCCCCCTGCGCTTTGCCTGGAGCTTGAGCATGAGGATTGGATCGAAGGCCCTGCGTGGCCGCTCGCTGCTGTTCGCGGCCACCTTGGCGGCTGGTGCCTTGCAGGCGCAGGCCGCGCCACCGGCCTGCGCCCTGAAGCCTGCAGACCTGGCCCGTGTGCTGGGCGTGAGCTTTGCCGAGGGCAAGCCAGAGGACGCGGGCGGCATGGGCACGGGCTGCACCTACAAGGCCAGCGGCGGTTCGATGAAGGCGGGTACCGAGGTTTCGCTGTTCCTGCACATCACGTCCGCCGGTGGCCCGCCGGACATGATGCGCAAGATGATGAACCCGGGGAAGACGCGCTTCCAGTCCGTGGCCGGCGACCCCGATCGCGCCGTCATCGTGCAGCACGCGCCCGATGTGCCGACCTTCCCCGATGTGTCCTACGACCGTGGGGGCTACCTGATCGGCCTGCGGCTCTCTGGCACCTTCTACAAGGACCTGGCGCAGCGTCAGAGCGCGAAGGCCGAATGGGACGCCAAGCTGCTGAAGCTGCCGCGTCTGCCCTGAGCGCCTGGCCCGGGCGGGACAATGGCGCCATGAAAGTCATCAAACTCCGCGAGGGCAAAGAGCGCTCGCTGCTGCGCCGCCACCCCTGGGTCTTCGAGGGCTCGATCGCCAAAGGCAAGGCCGATTTCGGCGAGACCGTGCGGGTCGAGTCGGCCGGCGGCGATTTCCTTTGCTGGGCCGCCTACAGCCCCAGCTCCTCCATCAAGCTGCGCGCCTGGAGCTTCGATGAGGCTGAGCGCATCGACGCCGCCTTCTTCGAACGGCGTATCGCCGCCGCGCTGGCCTACCGCGCGCGGCTGGCGATCGACAGCAATGGCCAGCGCCTGATCCACGGCGAGGCCGATGGCCTGCCCGGCCTGATCGTCGACCGCTACGCCGACACCCTGGTGGCGCAGTTTCTGGCCGCCGGCACTGAAGCCTGGAAGGGGGCGATCGCCGACGCCCTGCTGGCCGCCACGGGCCTGACCCGGCTCTTCGAGCGCAGCGACTCGGGCGTGCGCCAACTCGAAGGCCTGACGCCCGTGAAGGGTTGGGTGCGCGGTGAGGGGGCCACCGAGGTGGAGCTGCATGAATCGAGCTGGAAGCTCAAGCTCGACGTGGCCGAGGGCCACAAGACCGGCTACTACCTGGACCAGCGCGACAACCGCCGCGAGTTCGCGCGCTGGGTGCGCCAGCTGGGTGCGCAGCGGGTGCTGAACTGCTATTCCTACACCGGCGGCTTTTCGGTGGCGGCGCTGGCCGGTGGTGCGACGGACGTGACCAGCGTCGATTCCTCCGGCCCCGCGCTGGCGCGCGCCACCGAGCACGTCACGCTCAACGGCTTCAACCCCGCCCACCACCAGGCGCTGGATGCCGATGTGAACGCCACCCTGCGCGGCTTCATCAAGGAAGGCCGGCAGTTCGACGCCATCGTGCTCGATCCACCCAAGTTCGCGCCCTCGGCCGCGCATGCCGAACGTGCCAGCCGCGCCTACAAGGACATCAACCGCCTGGGCCTGCGCCTGCTCGCGCCGGGCGGTCTGCTGTGCACCTACAGCTGCTCGGGCGGCGTGGGGCCGGAGCTGTTCCACAAGATCATTGCCGGCGCAGGCATGGATGCGGGCATCGACGCCTACATCGTCGACCGCGTCGGTGCCGCGCCCGACCACCCGCAGACCCTGGTGTTCCCGGAAGGGGAATACCTGAAGGGACTGCTGGTGATGCGGCGTTGAGCATGGGTGCTGACCCTTAGGGGTTCTGGAGGGCTGTTGTGGGCGCGCCGCACAGGCCTTCCAAGGGGGGTCGGGTTTTCCATGGAAACCCCCTGGATGTGTGGGGTGTGCCAGCGTGTGGATTTGGCAGAGTCCGGTGCTCCGGCTTCTTGCAGTGCCGCTGCGCCGAGGCATCGATCTCATGCCTGGCACCTCTTCGCATCTCCTTTCGGACTGAATCCCCATGAAGAATCTGACCAAAATTGCCGCCGTGGTTGTGGCACTGGCGGCGTCTCAGGTGGCGCTGGCTGCCAGCGTGAACCTGTCGCGTGACGACCGCGTTGCACTGACGGGCAACAACACCAGCCCTGCCGACTGGCGCCTGCAAGACGGCATGACTTTCAATGGCCGCTCGTTTGATGGCGTGGGACGCCTGCTGTTCAACACCAGCCAGGGCGGCTATGTGTGCTCCACCACCCTGTTGCCTGGTGGCTACTTTGCGGTGACGGCTGCCCACTGCGCGGACGACTTCACCAGCATGACCGCCGAGTTCGGTCTCTACGGTGATGTCGCCAAGGAGACCCGCAAGGTCACCCAGGCCATCGTGCACTCGGGCTGGACCGGTGCTCTGGGCACGGGCTCTGACATTGCCATCCTGCGTCTGGACAAGCAAGTCACCAGCATCCAGGGCTTCAACATCAGCACCACCAATGATCTGGGCAAGGACTTCCTGATCATGGGCTACGGCACCACGCAAGTGGGCAATGCCAACGCCGGTACGAACTGGAATGAATGGGGCTGGGGCCACTACGGCTACAACACCGCTGATGTGGATGGCAAGACCTTCAATACCGCGCTGTTCGGCGAGTACGAGGGTGACGACAAGTACGGCATGGAATACATCGCCGATTACGACTCGTACGCCAACGGCACCAAGCACAACACCCTGCAGATCCTGTCTGACTACGCGGGTGGCAGCTGGTCCAGCGGCGAAGGCTTGGGCATGAATGAAGCCCTGATCGCTGGCGGCGACTCCGGCGGCGGCGACTTCGTTTGGAACGGCTCTGAATGGCTGCTCAGCGGCGTGCACAGCTGGGGCTGGCAGATCTGCCCGACCTCCTGGGGTTGCGACGTCAGCAAGGCCAACAGCTCGAGCTGGGGCGATCTGAGCGGGTCCACCGCCGTGTTCAGCCATGCTGCCTGGATTCAGGCCACCGCCGTTCCTGAACCTGCCACGCTGGCCATGGTGCCGATGGCGCTGCTCGCGATGGGTGCACTGCGCCGCCGCCGCCAGCAGGCTTGACGACTTGCCAGCCTCTCGGGGCTGGTGGTGCCAAGCAGCAAAACGGGCCTTCGGGCCCGTTTTTCTTTCTGCTCAGCGCGCTGGTGGTAGCGGCAGGCTGGGTCGGAACTTGGCCCGCTTGACCGCGAAGAAGGCCTTCACATTGCGCACATTGGCGTCTTGCGTGAAGAGCTGCTGGGCCAGGGCGGCGTAGGCGTCCATGTCGGGTACCTGGATGACGAGCAGGAAGTCTGGCCCCGGCGAGGTGCGATAGCACTGCTGCACGGCGTCGAAGGCCACGGCGCGGCGCTCGAAGGCTTCCAGGTGCTCGGCGCCCTGGCGGTCCAGCGTGATCTCCACCAGGGCCGTGAGCAGGGAGGCGAAGGCGGCCGGGTTCAGCAGCGCCACCTGGGCTTCGATGACGCCTCGCTCCTGCAAGGCCTTGACGCGCCGCAGCGCGGTGGCGGGCGAGACGCCGGCGCGCTCGGCCAGGGTCTGGTTGGTCAGGCTGGCGTCGCGCTGCAGCAGTTCCAGCAGGCGCAGGTCAATGGCATCCATCTGAGTGGATGAAAACTGCAAATAGTTCTGTCATTTGAAATAAAAGTGTGGCCAACTGGCGTTGTGCATGAGTATTTCAAATAACTGTGAATTTTGAAAGCACATGCCGTTGCCGACTGCCTAGCATCCGCCACCTTCTCAAACCTGGGCAGACAACACCATGTGCGGCATCGTTGGCGCGGTAAGCAGCAGAAACATCACCCCGATCCTGATCGAAGGCCTGAAGCGCCTGGAATATCGCGGCTATGACAGCTGCGGCGTGGCCGTGCACCAGGACGGCGCCCTGCGCCGCGCCCGCTCCACCAGCCGCGTGGCCGAGCTGCAGACCCAGGCGGCCGAGGACGGCATCGCTTCCGGCACCGGCATCGCCCACACGCGTTGGGCCACGCATGGCGTGCCGGCGGTGCGCAACGCCCACCCGCATTTCAGCCCCGGGCCGAACGCCACTGAAGGCGCGGCGGGTCGCGTGGCCCTGGTGCACAACGGCATCATCGAAAACCACGATGAGCTGCGCGCCGAGCTGCAGGCGCGCGGCTATGTGTTCCACAGCCAGACCGACACCGAGGTGATCTGCCACCTCGTCGATCAGCTCTACAACGGCGACCTGCTGGAAGCCGTGCAACAGGCCGTGCAGCGCCTCAAGGGCGCCTACGCCATCGCCGTATTCCACCGCGACGAGCCGCAGCGCGTCGTCGGTGCCCGCGAGGGCTCGCCGCTGGTGCTGGGCGTGGGGGAGGGCGAACGCTTCCTGGCTTCCGACGCCATGGCCCTGGCCGGCGTGACGGACCAGATCGTCTACCTGGAAGAGGGCGATGTGGTGGACCTGCAGCTGGGCAAGCACTGGATCAGCCACGCCCAGGCCGGCCGCTTCGCGGCGGTCGAGCGCGAGGTCAAGACCGTGCACGCGCACAGCGGCGCGGCCGAGCTCGGCCCCTACCGCCACTACATGCAGAAGGAAATCTTCGAGCAACCCAAGGCGATCGCCGACACGCTGGACGCCGTCGAGACCATCGGCCCCGAGCTCTTCGGTGCCGGCGCCGCGGCGCGCTTCAAGGACATCGATTCGGTGCTCATCTTGGCCTGCGGCACCAGCTACTACAGCGGCAGTACCGCCAAGTACTGGCTCGAATCGATCGCCAAGATCCCCACCAGCGTCGAGATCGCCAGCGAGTACCGCTATCGCGACTCGGTGCCCAACCCGCGCCAGCTCGTCGTCACCATCAGCCAGAGCGGCGAAACCGCCGACACCCTGGCTGCGCTGAAGCATGCGCGTTCCCTGGGCATGCAGCACACGCTGACGATCTGCAACGTTGGCACCAGCGCGATGGTGCGCGAGTGCGCGCTGAACTACATCACCCGCGCCGGCGCCGAGATCGGCGTGGCCTCCACCAAGGCCTTCACCACCCAGCTGGTCGGCCTGTTCCTGCTGACGCTGACGCTTGCCAAGGTGCGCGGCCATCTGAGCGAGACGCAGGAGGCGGAGCACCTGAAAGCCCTGCGCCACCTGCCCGTGGCCGTGCAGGCCGTGCTGGCGCTCGAACCCCAAGTGGTGGCCTGGAGCGAGGCCTTCGCCCGCAAGGAGAACGCGCTCTTCCTCGGCCGTGGCCTGCACTACCCGATCGCGCTCGAAGGCGCGCTCAAGCTCAAGGAAATCAGCTACATCCACGCCGAGGCCTACCCGGCCGGTGAACTGAAGCACGGCCCGCTGGCCCTGGTGACGGCCGAGATGCCGGTGGTCACTGTGGCGCCCAACGACGCCTTGCTGGAAAAGCTCAAGAGCAATCTGCAGGAAGTGCGCGCGCGCGGCGGCGAACTCTTCGTGTTTGCGGATGCCGACTCGCACATCGAAAGCGGCGAAGGCCTGCACGTGATCCGCATGCCCGAGCACTACGGCGCGCTCTCGCCCATCCTGCACGTGGTGCCGCTGCAGCTGCTGGCGTATCACACCGCCTGCGCCAGAGGGACGGATGTGGACAAGCCCCGCAACTTGGCGAAGTCGGTCACCGTCGAATGACGGCGACCGGCTGCGCCAGGTTGGGCCGCGCAGCGGCCTGATCGGCGCAGCCGATCAACGGGGCTTGGACGTGTGGCCGCTCGCGCAGCGTGCGGCCAAACGGCACAAACCGAAGAACCTAGCGCAGCTGATCAGTCAAACGACT